>CAVVHS010000001.1:0-76538 GCA_963748215.1 uncultured Gammaproteobacteria bacterium
CGTAGACCACTCCGAGGGTCGGCGTTGGTCTGTTTGTTGATCGGAACGCTCAGCGTTGCCAACGCCTACACACCCGACAATCACGAGCGCAGCGTGAGGAAGGGGGCCGCCAGGCTTGAGGCGGACCACGGAACCGCGATCGAGGCTGCGGCTATCGAGAACATGGTCGAAGGAGTCCGCGAGCCCGACAAGCTGAGCCCGGCACTCTCCCAGATGGCAATGCAGCGGGTCGAACCCGGCTCGTGGGGCAGGCAGCGCGACATCTCTACCGTGCGCATCGCGTCCCAGTCCATTCACGGCAGTCCGAACCCAACCCGGCCAGTATACAAGAACACCGCCGAGGACCAGGCGAAGAAGGCGAAGACGATCCCGACGCCGGCCAGCGAGCTCATGCCGGATCGCCTGAACCTCGACGTCTACTCCTACGACACAAACGAGGGAGTACGGAACAGGATATTGGTGAATGCGTCCCAGTTCCTGTGCGTCTCTTTCGCCCACGAGAACGACGCGCAGAGCGCCCGCAAGCTCGGTAACATGTTGCACATGATCGGTGATACGTTCTCGGCGTCGCACGTACAGCGATCCGAGCCCGAGGACTCGCCAGACAACTGCGGGACCGAGAAGATCGAGTGGCACTTCAGCATGGACCTGATCGCGTGGAAGTTGCACGCCCCCGCGGACGCGGTAGACGACGACTGGAGGTTCAGCTGTCTCGTCGAGCACACATCGGACCTGATGAAGCTGTGGAACGGCGGTAGAAAAGCGGTTCGGGCCGAGACTGGCGCGGAGGCGAAGCGCGCCCGATCCGACGAGGAGGTTGGCAAGGTCCTTCGGTTGCTCTGCGACCGCATTCTTCGCGAAGACACCGCGGTCCTGGCCCGGCCCGCCGGCGGGGCGGCCGCCGGCTTCTCAAGTGCCTCGGGGACCGACAACTGGCGGTTCTACGAGAGAAAACGAAAGGACAGGGCGATCCAGCCCGTCGGGCTGACCGGACCGGAGGAGGCACAGGCGTTCCAGATTGAGGTGAACAACCGGCTCATCGAGCTAGGCGGCCCGGAGCGCTTCTGGTATCCGCCTCGGGACTGGGGCGATCTGTGCGCTGCCATCGGCCCGGAAGAATCGCTACCTCCGGTCCTGCAGTGCACCGCAAAGGAGATCGAGTGGGCGATGAGCGGCAGTCGCGAGGTCCAGGGCATGTGGATCGTCCCGAGGACGCAGCAGCAATCCGGTGGCGGGGACGCCGCTCGCGTTCGCGGCGCCAACGGCAGCGATTTTTCTTCAGCAAGACATTGAAGGGCGCGTAAAATTCGGCAGCGGCTCACTCGCCTCCGTTGATCGTGAAGCGAAGCGCGACGTCCCTGTCGAAAGCCGCGTTGTCGAACCAGATCCCATTGTCGGCGTAGTAATGCTTGATTGCGGCGGCGAGTTTCATCAACTCCGTAACGCTACCCCTCTCCGTGGCATTCTGATCGGTGACCATCTCAGCCGTCTGTAGATAGCGCCAGGCGATCGCGGGTGTCCGCGGATCCGCCAGGCTGTCGACCATATACTTGCGTATGTTTTTTGGCTCGTGAGCCCCGGGGTCGGGCGGGGGAAGGAGGTCCCGAAGTGTCGGCTCATTAACATAGATCGTCTTGCCCACATGCTTGCCACCTCCGCCAACCTTTTCGGTCGAGACAGGATCCCTGGAAATCAAAACACGGTATCCCGCCGGCCGGCTCGAGTCGAGCAATCGTGACACAATGCGCGGATCCGTGACCGCCAGCGCATGGCTGTCGATGGGGTTGAGCGCGCTTGAGAAGAACTCCGAGTCTAGACCTGACTCGGTCAGCGTCTTTGCCCATTGCCTGTCGCCGGCCCTCGGAGCGCCGTAGGTGATCAGCTTGATCTGCTTCCATGGCCAGCCTTTGAGTGCCGCCGGCATCGCGTTGCCGGCTCCGTTGGGGCCATACCGGTCGCCCAGCAGCACGGCGCTGGCAAAGTGTTGTGCCAGTGCGCCCCCGAGGCTGTGTCCGGTGACATAGATGTTGTCGGGGCTGATGCCTCGATTGATGTCAGCGACCTTGTTCAAGCAATGGAACACCTGCGGGAAGATGGACTGCATACTCCGCGCGAAGCCCCGGTTGACCTCACTCGTCGTGGTGATGAACTCTGCGCCCTGACCTGCAACAAGGCGGTTGTAGCCCATGTCCGTGATCCAATCCGGATTGCCGGTCGCTTGCTGGTCGCTGAATGCTTGCCATATCGCCCGGCCTGCCGATCCACTGCGGCTTCCCCGGAAGGCGATGTGCACGTCATAGTGGCCACCAGGCTTCGTTCGCAGGAGTACAAAACCCATGAGGCTCTGCGAGGCCGGCTGGTCCGCCTCGCCCTTGTCGCCCGTCCCGCCTTCGAAGGCCAGCAAGACGTCATCGGCGTCCGCTGCTCTGTCATCTCGCCCGGGCACGACCCGATCGAGGGACACCGCGTCCTCCTTGCCGCCGGTCGTCTTGCGATAGGCGACATAGACGTCCCTGATCCGCCCCGTGATATCCCCTGGCGTCATGTATTCGGTCCACTGGCCATCCGCGTTGGTGATGCTATTGCTCCATGGGTGGAGGTGAGCATAGTTGTACAGGATTGGATCATGGTGCGGGTTGTCCGCGAACCCACCGAGGACACCGGGTCCCCGGTATGCGTCCAGCCCAACGGTGTTGCCCGGTTGCTCCGCGCCCTTCACCTTTGTCCAGGCATGAACCTTCGCGATGAATCGGTCCCGGTCATCGCCCAACTCCTCGTAGTAGGGATCGAAGGGCCAGACCAAAGACTGTCCGTACAATTGGTAGGCAAGGATGGAGAGGTCCAGGTGGTAGACGAGCGGGTGATAGGGGAAGCTTTCCAGGCTTTTCCCGTCCCAGGCCTCGGCACGTGTATCCGTCCTCGGGGTGTGGGCGCAGCCGGTAAACAATAGAAACAATCCGGCCACAAGACAGAAGAGTCGGGTGCTATGGATGGGTTTCATAGTGAGTATCTTCCTAAGGAGATTGAACCAAGCTTGCCAGCACGTCATCTCGAGATGGATATCTTCTTGCCGAACTCCACGAGCCGTAACATGATAGAGACCATCGGAAAGCTCGATGCGTAAGCATCTTGCCATGGCTGCAGCTATTTTGCGGTATTACCTCAACGCTATATTTCAGGGATGGTATGTCGCACACAGCAGTGCTGTATGTGACAGTGCGGAACCTGACCTCCGGCATCCGACAAGTGCCAGTAGGATCGGCAAGGTAATCATACAGACTTCAATCTGGGGGTAAGCGTGTAAGTATGCTCTGGGTCTTATTAGCGATCAAGGGCCAGCGTACTTGATCGATTCACTCGATAATTTCTAGTACTGACTCCACGATTCATAATATTTACCGGACGTTCCGCGCAGCGTGTGATTGGAAAATAGACCTGTCCTCTTTTTCGCCCTCGTACTTCCGGGTTTTCACTGAGGATACGTCGCAGAGCAATCATATGGTTTGCCCGACTTTCTCATTGGCTATCTCGAGTTTAGCAACTTTGTCGGCTTCCTTGCGAGCCACCTCTTTGCCGTCAATCCACGATTTAATCAGGTCTGGCGTATGCTTGACGAGACATCAGATTTCCGGGTGGATTCTCTCGAGATGCGTGGGTTTTGCTTCCTGTTCTCTGCTATACCGGTTTGCTGCTGCGCAAGGCGGCGTAGGAAAGCAAAAAGTACCCATGTAGCAGCAGCGAGAAATTCCACTCAATAACATTCTGGATGTCGCCCTTGTCGGCGACGAAATTAGTGACCGGGATACTGACAAGCCCCATGGCCAGCAATACCAGACACAGTATCAGTTGGAGCCGGGATACTCGCAGCAAGGCGTCGTTGTCATCCTGTACCGCGAGCCGGTACAGGCGGCTAGCCAGCAGCAACTGGGCGAGATAAGTGAAACCGAAGTAGACGGTCACACCATAGCGACGCATTATCCGGTAAAAAGGTCCCTCCGAACCCAGGTAAAATATATAGACACACAACGCGATCGCGCCAACGATACCCACCAACACAAGCTGCCGCCTGGACCAGTCCGACCGTTCTCCCAGGTCATACAACCACGAATTAGAGCGGAACCAGAACAAGATCATCAGCGCGGCGGACAGAGACAGTGCCGGCTTGAATACATAGCTGGATGGCGGTTTCCTGCCAGTACTACTGATGGACGTGCAGCCGTCGAGATAGGGAATGCATTCCGGTACGGTATCGCTCGCGACGGCAATAATGTAAGCAAGGTTGATTGCCAGGATAGGCAACAAGCCGATTGTCAAAGCGATCACTCTGGTGGAGTGGATATGTGCACGCGTCATACCTGCATTGTATAAATTGCTGTGCAAGACTGTAACTGGTTAGATCATTTCAAGCATTACATGTCAAAATAATGTGACTCAATGGCCGCCCCGGAATATTCGCTGGAATTAATTCCGCAGCTGATAATAAGGGTGTGAATCTCACCGAATAGCGGAAGAAGTTCGAAGCCGGCCCATCGGACCGATAGGTGGGGTGCTATGGCGGCCATGAAGCTGTTCCTGTGGCAGTCTGGCTGTTCGGCTCCGGCTTGTTGGGGCTGATTGGAGTAGCGAGGAAGAAAGCGGCTTAATAGACAGAAGTAAGAAAACACACCCCACAGGGAGCGTGGGGGTGTGTCTGTGAACCAATACGGTAATTATTGTTAGTTAGCGTTTGCGATTCACTTACCTTCAAGATATCGACGGTCTAACCAGCTGTATATTGGCCATTGGTACGAGGGATTGAGAAAACCATACACAAGATTATCAATCATCTCCCTCGGCCTCACGAAGTATAAAATCAGCAACCATCTGCCCATCTCTATCGCGATGCTCTGAATACTGCGTGAAGTAACAGCCGTCATACTCCGTGTAATTCAGTGTTGCTGAAAGCAGGGCTTCATATAGCGTCTGCTCCTTCTCGATGCTGAACCTGATTACAATTGCGCCATATCTTGATTATATTGCTGGCTACTCTGGAGCTATTCCTGTATGGTTGCCTTAGCTACAGATTCTGTGATTGGCGGTTTTGGTCGTTCCCTCCGTGTTACCCCCTGAATTTCTCGATTCATTACCTGTATGCGACACCCGGTTGTTTAATTTATTCAAGGTAAAAGTGATATGTCTACAGGTACAGTAAAGTGGTTTAACGAAGCCAAAGGTTTTGGATTTATTTCCCCGTCAGATGGTGGTGAGGATGTATTCGTACATTTCAACGCGATCCAGGGCGATGGCTTCAAGACCCTGGCAGAAGGCCAGTCGGTCAACTTCGATGTGGAGCGAGGCCCCAAGGGTCTGCAGGCAACTAACGTTACCTCCTGACAGGACCGCATCGGATAATCCGATAAAAGGAACCCCGCTTCGGCGGGGTTTTCTGTTTCTGGCAATGACTGATTCAGGCCGTACCCAGACGTACCCAACCTGTAGTATGCGGCGAGTGTAACGAACTGCAACGGTTACGCAATGATGCGCTTTGCTGCGTTCGGTACATGCCGCGGCAGATGTGTTTCAGGTGAGACGTTGGTCCGTAACCGTTGTATGTGAAGAATGCACTGAAGTGGTTTTATAGAGAATCGAATGTCAAAATTTACGAAATTCCGGTCATCTGTTCCTGAGGGTATGAAAATCTTTGCGCATGGTGTTGAGGTTGCAGAGGACAATCACTGCCACCGTTATGCGAGGAAATTCGTAAAACGCAGCAAGCGAAGGATCTATCTGAAACGCGAACCTGAGAACAAACCTGATTTCAGTGCTATCAGGGTCATGGGTGAATCGACAGGCTGGTTCTTTGGGGCAAGGAAATGCATCGGGTATGTTCCTGCAGATCTCGCCAGGAAGCTCGTGATAAGCGGAATTGATGCTAAAGTTGAAGCGCAGCTACAGATGATACTGGTAGATGGCAAGGATTCTGTAAAAATCCGCTTTGATCTTCTGGGGTCGTCGGATGATTATGAAAAATACAGTTCATAAACGCAGGCAGGTGCCTGTGTGGCAGCTTTTGGGTATACCTCCAGAACGTAAGTAATAGGTCAGCCTGTCCCGGATGCCTTCCGCGACCATGGGTTGCCTGCCATTTCATGCGAGCGGCAGGCAGGGTTGATCTGCGAAGCAAGGTTCAGCAGTATCAAAACCGGTGACGGTATCAACTGCACGTCTGCTGACGACCGGTCCCGGAACTTCGTGCGTCGTCGCGAGCATGGCTGATCAATTTCGTGATCTGGAGCAAGACGGGTGCTGATTGCGTCGTCGTTTTACTCTGCGCAATGATGGCGCCGGACGGGTAGTGCTGCGATGCGTTGCGTCAACCGGTGCCGCACTCCATCACACCTGCAATGACATCCGCACCCGACCGGTCCGGTTTACTTTTCGTCCGGCTGGTATTTCGCAATCCACGCACCTTCCAGATCCAGCCGTTCTTCCAGCAGCGCGACCCAGTCGCGGGCCTCGCGGGAATTCCTGTAGCCGGTGGTGCGAATGCGGATCATGGGTTTGCCCTTGACCGTGACGTGCACAAGTTCCGCGTTCACGCCCTTGTCTCGGAATGTGGCCAGCTTGCGTTTGGCCATGGATTCGAAATTGTAGGAGGCGAGGTTGACGACCCAGGTGCCCTGCAGGTCGCGCACAGCCTGCGCCGGCGCGGACTTCCTGGCCGGGGTGCCGGGCAGGGACTCGATGGCCGCCATGTGCAGGGCGACCTGCTGCGTCGGTTCGTCCGCGGCGGGATTCGGTGCCTTGATTGGCGTGTCTGCGTTGTTGATGGCCGGCATCGACGCGGCAGCGGGCGCGGCTGCGTCACCTGCCATCGTCGTACCTGCCATCGTCCCGGCCGCCGTCCCGGGCAATTCATCCAGCGTCATGGCCAGGTCCTTGTCCCCGGCATCGGTCGGGGCGTCGGCGGGCGGAGCGGATTGCGGCTCCTGTTGTGACGGAATCGTGGCGGCGGCCAGCGGCATGCGGTCGTCAGCGTCCGTGGCTGTCGCTGCCGCTGTCGCCGGCCCGTCCTGTGCCGGGATCCCGGGGTGGGTGCGGATGACCGGTTGGGCAGTGGTCACCTGCTGCAGCGACTGGCGGCCGGCCAGCATGATGGGCGGCGGCCGAATGCCGCTGCTCGCGACCCGTTGATCCGGTGTGACAACGGAGAGGTAAACCCCGGTCGTGCCGACCAGCAGCGCCAGCACCGCCAGCTGGGCCAGTCCGGTCAGCAGGCGGGTCGTCAGCGGTTTGCGTGGCGCTTGTTCCGGCGCGGGGGTGTGTCGCACGGTGTCCATCCATACCTGGTAGGTGCCAAGGGTGCCGATATCGTCCCAGTGTTCCCAGGGGGCGGGGCCGGCGGCGAAGGCGGCGACGCCTTCCTGCTGCATGCGCTGTTCGAAGGCTCTCAGTTTCCCGGTATCTTCCGCGGCGATGCTCGGCATGGGTCAGCTGTCCAGTCGTTTGTATTTGATACGGTGTGGCTGGTCGGCATCGGTTCCGAGACGACGCTTCCTGTCCGCTTCGTAATCAGCGTAGTTCCCCTCGAACCACACGGTCTGGCTGTCGCCTTCGAATGCCAGGATGTGCGTCGCGATGCGGTCGAGGAACCAGCGGTCGTGGGAGATGACTACAACACAACCGGGGAAGTCGAGCAAGGCTTCTTCCAGTGCGCGCAGGGTTTCCACGTCCAGGTCATTGGTCGGCTCGTCGAGCAGTAGCACGTTGCCGCCGCTCCGCAGCAGCTTGGCCAGGTGCACGCGGTTGCGTTCGCCGCCTGACAGCGTGCCGACGATCTTCTGCTGGTCGTTGCCGGTGAAGTTGAAACGCGACACGTAGGTACGCGAATTGAGTTCAGTACGCCCCACGGTGATGATGTCCTGGCCGTCGGAAATCTCCTGCCACACGGTCTTTTTGCCATCCAGGCTGTCGCGGCTCTGGTCGACACAGGCGATCTGCACGGTTTCGCCGATGCGCAGTTCGCCGCTGTCGGGCGACTCGCTGCCGGTCAGCATGCGGAACAGCGTGGTCTTGCCGGCGCCGTTCGGGCCGATTACGCCGACGATACCGCCGCGCGGCAGCTTGAAGCTGAGGTCCTCGTACAGCAGGGTGTCGCCGAAACGCTTGCTGAGGTGGTTGGCCTCGATCACCAGGTCGCCAAGGCGCGGTCCGGGCGGAATGAACAGCTGCTTGGTTTCGTTGCGCTGCTGCGATTCCTGCGAGGCGAGTTCCTCGAAACGCGCCAGGCGTGCCTTGCTCTTGGCATGGCGGCCCTTGCTGCCGGCGCGCACCCACTCCAGTTCGGCCTTCATGGCCTTCTGGCGCGCGGAGGCCTGTTTCTCCTCGGTCTCCAGACGCTGTTCCTTCTGTTCCAGCCACGATGAATAGTTGCCCTCCCAGGGAATGCCGTGGCCGCGGTCGAGTTCCAGGATCCAGCCTGCGACATTGTCGAGGAAGTAACGGTCATGGGTCACGGCCACCACGGTGCCGGGAAACTCGGCCAGGTAGCGTTCCAGCCAGGCCACGCTCTCGGCGTCGAGGTGATTGGTGGGTTCGTCCAGCAGCAGCATATCCGGATTGGACAGCAGCAACTTGCACAGCGCCACGCGCCTGCGCTCGCCGCCGGAGAGCTTGCTGACGTCGGCCTCCCAGGGCGGCAGGCGCAGCGCATCGGCGGCAATCTCCAGCTTGCGTTCGACGTTGTGGCCGTCGCTCGCCTGCAGGATGTTTTCCAGCCGGGCCTGTTCGGCGGCCAGCGCATCGAAGTCGGCATCAGGTTCCGCGTAGGCGGCATACACCGCGTCGAGTTGCTGTTGTGCCTCGGTGACGTCCGCAAGTGCTTCCTCAAGATTGCCGCGTACGTCCTTGTTTGGATTGAGCGGCGGCTCCTGCTCCAGGAAGCCGATGCGAATGCCGGGTTGTGGGCGCGCCTCGCCCTCGATCTCGGTATCCACGCCTGCCATGATGCGCAGCAGGGTGGATTTGCCGGAACCGTTCAGGCCCAGCACACCGATCTTGGCGCCGGGAAAGAAAGACAGCGAGATATTGTCGAGGATCTTGCGTTTCGGCGGGACAACCTTGCCCACCTGGTTCATGGTGAAGACATACTGCGCCATCGATCAGGGCACTCCGGGTGCGTGATTCAAGGCGCACATTATAGGCGTCGCCCGCAGCCGGGCAAGCTGCCGGTTCCCTGGCAGTGTGCGTTGCGCGGCGCGGCGCTACCGGACCAGCGGATACTGTTGCCTGCGCCATTCTTCCATGCCGGTGCGGAACCAGAAGATGCGTGAATAGCCGCAGTCACGTGCGATCTGCGCGGCGTGTGACGAGCGTCTGCAGCGGACGCCATTACAATAGAACAGTACCGGGGTATCGAGCGCCGGAATGCGGGCGGCCAGCGTCGTGCAATCGGTCTGGTTGTCCGGCAGGCTGATCGAACCCTCGATGAAGCCTTCCTTGCGGTCCGCGCTGATGCGCGAGTCGATCAGTATCAGTCCGGGCGTGCGGGTGACCAGTTCGATCAGACCCTCGGCGTCGACCTTGGTGATGCCGTCGATCTGCTCGGGGCTGATGAAGGCGTCGCCATCGGCCGCGACTTGCGGCAGGGCGGCCATGCCCAGCAGGCACACGGTGAACAGGGTCTGGAGTATCACGGTCATGGGCCAGGGGTGCCGGGGAACACAGCGCCAGACCTTCCGGTCTGGGCGTGAAAAAGTCAACCGCGGAGGCCTTGCCGCGTGGGCGACCTGCCTGCCATGTCGTCAACAACACATGAGGAATGTTTTATAACTATATAATAAATATGATAAACAAATGAAATTGTGTGCGTCCGCTGTGTCGGGATAATCCGGCATGGCCCGGGCCAGCCTCTCGTTCGATTCCTGGTCTCACCTGATCCATGCCTTCCGTGACACTTGTCCATGGCCCAGGCCAGTTTCTCGACCGGTTCCCGGTCTCACCTTCTCTTTGTACGTCGCGCGAGCTGTTGGCAGGTGAAAAGCTCACGGACGCGGTCCGCACCTGCAGGAGCGTCTGATCAGAGTAGGAGCGGTTCACAAGCACGCTCTTTTGATGATGTTTATTCCTCGTTGTCGTTTCACCGTCGATGGGGGAGAGTGTGCATCTCGCCGGTGGCGCGCTACCCTGTCACAGAACAGAACAGGAAACGCTTATATGGCAAGCACATGTGTCTATGTGGGACCCGACCTGGCCCGCTACGGTTTCGGCGATAGTCATCCCTTCGGGCCGGACCGGCTCGACGCCTTCTGGCGCCATGCGCAGGCGCAGGGCCTGGCGGCGAAGATCATGCCGTGCGCACCCGTGTCCGCCACGCGCGAGGCGCTCGAGCGTTTCCATGACCGCGACTATGTCGAACGGGTGATCCGGCAGTCGTCGACGGGCGAGGGCTGGCTTGACCAGGGCGACACCCCGGCCTTCCCCGGCATCCACGAGGCCGCCTGCTTTGTCGTCGGCAGCGTGCTCGATGCCGTCGAACGACTGCTTGCGGGCAGCTGTACGCGTGCCTTCGTGCCCATTGCCGGCCTGCACCATGCACGGCGTGACGGCGCCGCCGGTTTCTGTGTCTACAACGACTGCGGCATCGCCATCGAAACCCTGCGTCGCGTGCACGGCGTGCAGCGTGTCGCCTATGTCGATATCGACGCGCATCATGGTGACGGTGTGTTCTACGGGTTCGAGGATGATCCCGACCTGCTGTTCGCAGACCTGCATGAAGACGGGCGCTGGCTCTATCCGGGCACCGGCGCGGCCAACGAAACCGGTACGGGCCGGGCGGAGGGCAGCAAGCTCAACATCCCGTTGCCGCCGGGCGCCGGCGACGAGGCGTTTTTCGAGGCATGGCAGCGCATGGAGCAATACCTCGAAGCGCAGGCCCCGGAGTTCATCCTGTTCCAGTGCGGCGCGGACAGTATCGACGGCGATCCGATTACGGACCTGCGCCTGACCCCGGCCGCGCACCGCCATGCGGCAGTGCGGCTCTGCGAGCTGGCTGACCGCCACTGCCAGGGCCGCCTGCTGGTGATGGGCGGTGGCGGCTACAACCGCACCAACCTGGCGCTGGCCTGGAGCGCGGTGCTGGAGGCACTGATCGCGAGTTGACCCGTAGTGGGTGCGAAGATGCGGGCGCGAGGCCATCGTATGGATTCGTTAGCACGGCCACGCAGAATCGGCTATTATTCACTCCCAGCCGGGATCCGGTTAATTCTTACCAACTTCATAAAGTTATCCGATATGTTTGACAAAAATATGCGCATTGCCGGTTATGACGACGAACTCTGGGCAGCCCTTCAGGGAGAGCGTCAACGCCAGGAAGACCACATCGAACTGATTGCCTCCGAGAACTATGCCAGTCCGCGCGTGCTGGAGGCGCAGGGTTCTGTGCTGACCAACAAGTACGCCGAGGGTTACCCGGGCAAACGCTACTACGGTGGCTGCGAGTTCGTGGACATTGCCGAGCAGCTTGCCATCGACCGCGCGAAAGCGCTGTTCAAGGCCGATTACGCCAACGTACAGCCGCACTCCGGTTCGCAGGCCAATGCCGCGGTGTACCTGGCGCTGTTGCAGCCGGGCGATACCATCCTCGGCATGAGTCTCGATGCCGGCGGCCACCTGACCCACGGCTCGAAGGTGAATTTTTCCGGCAAGCTGTTCAATGCCGTGCAGTACGGCCTCGATACGGAAACCGGCGCGATCGACTACGACCAGGTCGAGGCGCTGGCGAAACAGCACAAGCCGAAAATGGTGGTGGCGGGCTTTTCCGCCTATTCACTCACTGTCGACTGGCAGCGCTTCCGCGACATCGCCGACAGCGTTGGTGCCTGGCTGTTCGTGGACATGGCGCATGTCGCCGGTCTCGTCGCGGCCGGCATCTACCCGAGCCCCGTGAATATCGCCGACATCACTACCACCACGACCCACAAGACCCTGCGCGGGCCGCGTGGCGGCCTGATACTGGCGCGCGCCAACGAGGCAATCGAGAAAAAGCTCAACTCCCTGGTGTTCCCCGGCACGCAGGGCGGCCCGCTGATGCACGTCATCGCGGCCAAGGCCGTTGCATTCAAGGAGGCGATGGAGCCTGACTTCATTACGTACCAGCAACAGGTGCTGGACAACGCGCGTGCCATGGCGAGCGTGATGATGGAACGCGGCTACAAGGTGGTGTCCGGCGGCACCGACGATCACCTGTTCCTGGTCGACCTGATCGACAAGGGGCTGACCGGCAAGGCAGCGGACGCGGCGCTGGGCGCGGCCCACATCACCGTCAACAAGAACGCCGTGCCGAACGATCCGCAGTCGCCGTTCGTCACCAGCGGTATCCGCATCGGCACGCCGGCCATGACCACGCGCGGCATGGGCAAGGCCGAGGCGCGCGAGCTGGCCGGCTGGATGTGCGACGTGCTGGACGATATCGACAACCCGGCCGTGATCAAGCGCGTGCGCGGCAAGGTGCTCGCGCTGTGCAAGCGCTTCCCTGTCTACGAGATGAACTGACCGGAAGCAGGACGCGTTATGTATTGCCCGTTTTGCGGTAAGCAGGAGACCAAGGTGATCGACTCGCGGCTGGCGGGCGAGGGCGCCCAGGTGCGGCGCCGGCGCGAATGTCTGGCCTGTGGCGAACGTTTCACCACCTTCGAGTTCGCCGAGCTGGTGATGCCGCGCATTATCAAGGGCAACGGCGCGCGCGAGCCCTTCGATGAAAAGAAGATGGTCGGCGGCATGATGCGTGCGCTGGAAAAGCGCCCGGTCGATTCCGACAGCGTGGCCGCCGCGATCAGCCGCCTGCAGCACCGCATGCGCGCCAGCGGCGAGCGCGAGATCCCGTCGCGCATGCTGGGCGAGTGGGTGATGAACGAGCTGCGCCAGCTCGACCAGGTGGCCTATGTGCGCTTCGCCTCGGTGTATCGCAGCTTCGAGGATGTAAATGCCTTTCGCGAGGAGATCGAGCGCCTGGAAAGCGAGCCGACCGCGGAAGAGCGCAAGGACCAGATTTCACTGCTGCCGGAAGACTGAGGCGGTGGCCAGACGTCACCGTTCATCATTATAGCCACCTGCCCGACCTGAAAGATGCCTGCTGCAACCGATCACCTGCACATGGCGCATGCCCTGCGGCTCGCACGGCGTGGCCTGTATGGCACCGACCCGAATCCGCGCGTCGGTTGCGTGCTGGTGCAGGACGGGCGCGTGGTGGGCGAGGGCTGGCACGAGCGGGCCGGCGGGCCGCATGCCGAAATCCACGCCCTGGCGCAGGCCGGCGACGCCGCGCGCGGCGCCACTGCCTACGTCACGCTGGAGCCCTGCTGCCATCACGGCCGTACGCCACCGTGCAGCGAGGCGCTGATCGAGGCCGGCGTGGCGCGCGTGGTCGCGGCCATGCAGGACCCGAATCCGCGGGTGGCGGGCATGGGCCTGGCGGCGCTGGCGCAGGCCGGTATCGAGGTGCAGGCCGGGGTCATGACCGCCGAGGCGGAACAACTCAACTGCGGCTTCGTCAAGCGCATGCACACGGGCCTGCCGTGGGTGCGGGTCAAGCTGGCCATGAGCCTGGACGGACGCACCGCCATGGCCAGCGGCGAGAGCCGCTGGATCACCGGCGAGGGCGCGCGCGCCGACGTGCAGCGCCTGCGCGCGCGCAGCTCGGCGATCCTGACCGGAATCGGCACGGTGCTGGCGGACGATCCGGCGCTGAATGTCAGGCTGGCAGACGTGCAGGGCGAGCCGCGCCAGCCGCTGCGCATCGTGCTCGACAGCCGCCTGCAAACACCGCCCTCCGCCCGGTTGCTGGGATTGCCCGGGAATACGTATGTGCTGACCACGGAGAGCGATGCACGCCGTATTGCTACCCTGACCAGCGACACGGTCACGGTTGCCGTGTTGCCCATGCGTAGTGACAAGCGGCTCAACCTGAATGCGGTCATGAGCTTCCTGGGAGAGCAGGACTGCAACGAGGTGCATGTCGAGGCCGGCCCGACCGTGTCCGGTGCGCTGCTGCAGGAGGGCCTGGTCGACGAGTTGGTGATCTACCTGGCGCCGCACCTGATGGGTGACGCCGCGCGCGGCCTGTGCACGCTGCCGGGACTGGAGCGTATGGACCAGCGTATCGGGCTGTCGATCAGCGATATCCGCGCCGTCGGTGATGACTGGCGGATTACGGCAACGGTGGCGCGATAGCTCAAATGTAGGGTGCGTTTCACGCACCGGCAACGGTGCGCACAGCGCACCCTACAAATCTGTGCAAGGATTTAAATTCAGATCATGTTTACAGGCATCATACAGGCGGTAGGAAAAGTGGCGGCGCTGGAGCAGCGCGGCGGTGACCTGCGCATCGCGATCGACACCGGCAAGCTGCCGCTGGCCGACGTCGGGCTCGGCGACAGCATCGCGGTCAGCGGCGTGTGCCTGACCGTGGTGCAGAAGGGCGCGCAGATGTTTCATGCCGACGTCTCCGGCGAGACCCTCGGGCTCACCACGCTCGGGCAGCTGGCGGTCAACGATGCCGTCAACCTGGAAAAGGCCCTGACGCTGGCGACGCGCCTGGGCGGGCACCTGGTCAGCGGCCATGTCGACGGCATCGGCAGTGTCACGGCACGGCGGGAGGACAGCCGTTCGGTACGCTTCAGCATTCAGGCGCCGGACGCGCTGGCGCGCTATATCGCCGTGAAGGGTTCGATCTGTATCGATGGCGTGAGCCTGACGGTGAATGCGGTCGATGGCGCCAGCTTCGAGCTGAATATCGTCCCGCATACCCTGGCCGAGACGACGCTGCGCGATTTCCACACCGGCCGCCGGGTCAATCTCGAGGTCGACCTGATCGCCCGCTACCTGGAGCGCCTGTTGCAGGGCGATACCGCGGCCAGGCCGGGTCCGGGCGAGGGGCTGACCCGCGCCCTGCTCGAGGCGCACGGTTTCGCCGGCAAGCACGACTAGTCCCGTCTGCGCACGAAGCGTGCTGCACGCACGTGTTTCATGGATAATGGCGTTATGTCACTAAACACCGAAAAACAGCAAGCTGCAAACATGTCCTTAAACAGCGTCGAAGAAATAATCGCGGATATCCGTGCCGGGCGCATGGTCGTGCTGATGGACGACGAGGACCGCGAGAACGAGGGCGACCTGGTCATGGCTGCCGAAAAGGTGCGTCCCGAGGACATCAATTTCATGGCCAGTCATGGGCGCGGGCTGATCTGCCTGACGCTGACTCGCGAGCGTTGCGAGCAGCTGGCGCTGCCGCTGATGGTGCAGCGCAACGATTCGCTGCATTCGACCAACTTCACCCTGTCCATCGAGGCGGCCGAGGGGGTGACCACCGGCATCTCGGCGCAGGACCGCGCCCGAACCATCCTCGCGGCCACCGCCAGGGACGCGCGCCCCGCTGACATCGTCATGCCCGGCCATATCTTCCCGCTCATGGCCAAGCCCGGCGGTGTGCTGACCCGCGCCGGCCATACCGAGGCCGGCTGCGACCTGGCGCGCCTCGCCGGCCTGGAGCCGGCCGCGGTGATCGTCGAAATCCTCAAGGAGGACGGCAGCATGGCGCGCCGTCCCGACCTGGAACTTTATGCGCAGCGGCACGGGCTGAAGATGGGGACCATCGAGGACCTGATCCGCTACCGCATCGAAAACGAGAAGACGGTGGAGCGGGTCGCGGTGAGCGACCTGGCCACCGAACATGGCGTATTCCGCGCCTATGCCTATCATGATTCCATCGACGATTCGGTGCATCTCGCGCTGGTGATGGGCGAGATCCGCGCCGACGAGCCGACGCTGGTGCGCGTACACATGCAAAACACGCTCGGCGACCTGGTGGATGCGCTGACCGAGGGCCATCACCTGACGTTGCGCCAGGCCCTGCAGCGGGTCGCGCAGGAGGGCAAGGGCGTGGTGGTTATCCTGCGTCAGAAAGAAGGGCCGGAGGCCCTGGCGGAACAGATCCGCGGGTATCATATGCCGCAGGAAACTGCCCAGGGCGGTGTCAGCGAGCCGGACGAATTACGCACCTACGGCGTTGGCGCGCAGATCATTGCCGACGTCGGCGTGCAGAAGATGCGCGTGCTGAGTGCGCCGAAGATGCTGCATGGTATCGCCGGCTTTGGCCTGGAAGTGGTGGACTACGTCAAGTGAGCGGATTCGGTATATCAACAGGGACAATGACATGGGCGACATAACGGTGAAAGAGGGTGAGCTCGTGCTGCGCGATGCGCGCGTTGCGCTGCTGGTGTCGCGCTTCAACGGCTTCGTGGTGGAGAGCCTGCTGCAGGGTGCGCTGGATACCCTCAAGCGGCACGGTGCCGACGAGCGCGACCTGCAGATCGTGCGCGTACCGGGCGCCTACGAAATGCCGATTGCCGCGCAGCGGCTGGCCGCCGGAAAGCGCTTCGACGCCATCATCGCGCTGGGCGCGGTCATTCGCGGCGGCACCCCGCATTTCGAGTATGTCGCCGGCGAGTGCACCAAGGGCCTGTCGACGGTGTCGCTGAAATACGATATCCCGATTGCCTTCGGCGTGCTGACCGTGGACACCATCGAGCAGGCCATCGAGCGCGCCGGCACCAAGGCCGGCAACAAGGGCGCGGAGGCGGCCATGTCGACGATCGAGATGATCAACCTGCTGCGTACCCTGGAAAGCTAGGGCCGTTGCAGCCCGTGACCGTATCGCCCCATGCCCGTGCCCGCGCGCGCCGCTACGCCATGCAGGCGCTCTATCAATGGGACCTGTCAGGCACCGCCCTGCACGACATCCGCAACCAGTTCCTGGAGTCCGAGGATTTCTCGAAAACCGACAGGGACTATTTCATAGAGCTGTTCAATAATGTCACCAAGAACATTGAAAGTATTGACAATAATATAACGAAATTTATCGACCGTCCGCTGCCGCGGCTGGACCCGGTCGAGCGCGCCATCCTGCGCATCGCCCTCTACGAGCTGGCCCACCGACTGGAGATCCCCTACCGGGTGGTGATCAACGAGGCCGTGCAGCTGACCAAAAAGTTCGGCGCCGAGCAGGGCCACGCCTTCGTCAACGGTGTGCTGGACAAGGCTTCGCATGCGCTCAGGACCGTCGAATACGACCGGCACGCGCACCGGGTCTAGCCCGCAGTTCTGGCCGGGCGACGGAACGTGACCCCGGTGATTCAAGAGGTGGAAGAGAGATGGAAGACCTGCACCCATCAGTGTCTCATCGGGCGATGCCTGTCACGGTGAGGGACGAGGACTAGCGCATGGCCGGCGACGAGTTCGATATCATCAATCAGCATTTCACGCGTCAGCCGGTGGCGCGCGAGGACGTGCTGCTGGGGGTGGGCGATGATGCCGCGCTGCTGCTGGTGCCCGCCGGGGCCGAGCTGGTCGTGTGCATGGACACGCTGGTCGCCGGTGTCCATTTCAGCGCTGACACGCCGCCGGCCGCCATCGGCCACAAGGCGCTGGCCGTGAACCTGAGCGACCTCGCCGCGATGGGTGCCGAGCCGGCCTGGGCGACGCTGGCGCTGACGCTGCCGGAATACCATCCCGTCTGGCTCGCCGATTTCGCACGTGGCTTCTTCGCGCTTGCGGATCACTACCACGTGCAGCTGGTCGGCGGTGATACCACGCATGGCCCGCTGACAGTGACCGTGCAGACCCACGGCTTCATCCGCAACGGCAAGGCGCTGCGCCGGACCGGCGCGCAACCCGGCGACCGGATCTACGTCACCGGGACACTGGGCGATGCCGGTCTGGCCCTGCAACTGCGCGGCGCCGCGAACGAGGGCCTGCGCAAGCGCCTCGATTATCCGCAGCCGCGCATCGAGGCCGGCCTGGCGCTGCGCAAGCATGCCAGTGCCGTGATCGATATATCCGACGGCCTGCTGGCAGACCTGGGGCACCTGCTGGAGCGCGATGACCTGGGGGCGCGCATCGACATCGATACCTTGCCGCATTCACAGGCCTTTCTCGAGGCCATCGAACAACCGGGCCCGGGCGCGCGCCCGTCCTATTACGAGCTGCCGCTCAGTGCCGGCGACGATTACGAGCTGTGTTTTACCGTGCCCCCGCCGCAGTGCGCGGAGGTGGAGCAGCGACTGGGCGGGCTGGCCTGCGGCTGCACGGCCATCGGCGTCATCGAGCAGGAGCCCGGCATCCGCTGCCACTACCGGGACGGCAGCGACTACCAGCCGGTCAGTCGCGGTTATCTGCACTTTCTCGATGACTGAGCCGATTTCGCCGCGCCTGCTGTTGCACCCGGTGGACCTGCTGGCGCTGGGTTTCGGCAGCGGCCTGGTGCCGAAGGCGCCGGGTACCGCCGGCACGCTGGTGGCGATACCGGTGTACCTGCTGGTGCAGACACTGGCCTGGCCGGCCTACCTGGCGCTTACGGCAACGCTGTTCCTGGCCGGCATCGCGATCTGCGCACATACCGCCACACGCCTGGGTGTGCACGACCACCCCGGCATCGTCTGGGACGAGATCGTCGGCTACCTGGTGACCATGACGCTGGCCCCGGCCGGCTGGCTGTGGATCGCCATCGGCTTCGTGCTGTTCCGTTTCTTCGATGTACTCAAGCCCTGGCCGATCCGCTGGTTCGACCGGTACGTGCATGGTGGCTTCGGCATCATGCTGGACGACCTGATCGCCGGCCTGTTCGCGGCGGGCGTGCTGCAGTTGCTGGCGGTGTATCTACCGTCTGTGATGAATGAATGAATGATACTCGCGCGCAGATGCAGATCTCGCAAAGTAACTATTGCCACGGAGAGCGCAGAGAGCACAGGGAAACAGGTATTCCCTGGAGTGCAGATACCACGTGCGAGAGCGGGCCGCGTCCGCGATTATTTTCTCGATAAAGAACGCGCGATGCACACGGAGAAGGTGAGACCGTTTTTACGGGCATAGCCCGGGTCGAGAGGCTGGCCTGGGCCATGTGCAGGTGCCGCGAGAGGGCAGGAAGCCTGTAGCGGCCTTGCGAAGCGCTCCTGCGTCAACGAGATGCGTCCGCAATGGGCCGCGTCCGCAATTTTTTCCAATGTTGTTTTGCAGAGTCCGGAATGGTGCTATTTTTAACCCAGAACCATATCTTATATCACAGGCATACGCTGCGTGTGCCTGATTTCAGGAGGGCATAGCCATGTCAGATCAGGAAACGTCCATACAAAACAACCAGCAAGAAAAAGCCGGGCTGACCCGCAGGGAGCTGCTGCTGGGGCTGGGCGCGGCAGCCACGGTGGCGTATGCAGGAAACGCTGCAGCTGCCATGCCGGGGCATGACCACAGCAAGCACAGTGCGCAGCAGCCCGAGTTGCTGGCGGCTGCCAACGACTGTCTCGACAAGGGGCAGCGCTGCATCGCCCACTGCCTGGTCTCGTTCCAGGAGGGCGATACATCGCTGGCCGACTGTGCCGCGAAGGTGCACGAAATGCAGGCCATTTGCGGCGCCTTTTCCTACCTGCTGGCGGCGAACTCAGGCTACCTGAAGGCCTATGCCGGGGTCTGCGAACAGGTGTGCCTGGACTGCGAAAAGGAATGCAGGAAGCACGAGAAACATATCGAGTGCACGGCATGTGCAGACGCCTGCGCCGAGCTGGTGGACCAGATCAAGCTCCGGCTGACCTAGACTTCGATTGGTACAACTGGGGGACATGCCCCCCCAGTTGTCTAGTCAGAACAAACAAAGGGTGTTAAGCGATGAGCGTCGCCCCGCAAGTCCATATTGACAGTCCCTGGCTGGTACCATTCGATGCCAGCTTCGCGGTGTCGCGCGCGCTCACCGGGACGGCGGATGCACCGGACAAGAAGGCCTGCAAGAAACGGCTGGACCGACTGATCGACGAAATGGGAGAGTTGCAGCGGCGCCTGTATGCCGCGGACCGTCACTCCGTACTGCTGGTATTCCAGGCCATGGATGCCGCCGGCAAGGACAGTACCATTCGCGCTGCGCTCAGCGGTGTCGACCCGGCAGGTTTCCAGGTGTTCTCGTTCAAGCAACCCTCGGCGGAAGAACTGGATCACGATTTTCTCTGGCGTTCGGCGCAGCGCCTGCCGCAGCGCGGACGCATCGGCGTATTCAATCGCAGCTATTACGAGGAAGTGCTGGTAGTGCGGGTGCATCCCGAGTACCTGCAGGGCCAGAAACTGCCGGGCACGATCGATCATGACCGGCTCTGGGACGAGCGCTACGAGTCGATCCGTGATCACGAGAAGCACCTGGCCAGGAACGGTACCGTGATCATCAAGTTCTGGCTCAACGTTTCGCGTGACGAGCAGCGCAGGCGTTTTCTGTCGCGGCTGGACGAGCCTGAAAAAAACTGGAAGTTTTCCAGTGGCGATGTCGCCGAGCGCAAGCACTGGGACCGCTATATGCAGGCCTACGAGTCGGCGCTCAACGCCACCTCGCGGCCCTGGGCGCCGTGGTACGCAATCCCGGCCGATAACAAGCCGTTCCTGCGCCTGTGTGTCGCCGAGATCATCGTGGAGACCATGAAGCAACTGGATTTGCGTTACCCGGTGGTCACTGACGAGCAGAAGCAGGACTTCGCCGGCATGCGCGAGTTGCTGGAGCGGGGTTGAGGCGTGCCGGTCAATGACTCGGCTTGTATGCCACAGTTACGGCTTGGTCCGAGGCGGTGACAGGGCTCAAACCGTTGCTTTCCGGCGGGCCAGCTGACCGGTAATCCACGCTGGAATGGATATCAACCTCCGGTGGCAGCGTCGCGTTCACGGACGCTCTCCTGTACGGCCATGTGTCCAGCCCCCGGCAAACGACACGATTGTGCTCGCACATGATACGGGTCAATGTTGCCTGATTCGTATCATGATTTGATGATTCCCACATGAGTATTTGTGTTTATTGGTTGAAAAAACCGATCGATACAGTCCTGTCAGTGTGCGCGCAGAGTCCTGCTCTGCCTGTTGTGATCGTCATTTACGCCTGACTTGCGTGTCATCGCGTTAAGGGCTGAATGGCAACCCAGCCACCCTGCGGATCGATGCCCCGGACCCGCAATTTCCGCGCACGACAGCACTAGTTGATTACAGCGGCGCATCCGTCCGACCCGGTATGCGTCAGTCGGACATTCTCCTTAAGCCGGTCGGGCATTGCGTGTAATATAGCCACGGTATCCCCGGATCGCATGTCATGCGGATGCCGGGGCAGGGTGCGAACTGATGTGCCGGATGGACCGTCGCGTCGATCCCGGCTGCATGGGTGCCTCCGACCTTCCCTGACCTGCCTGCGATGAGCCGTGATACGATCACGACTGACCTGGACTGAAATGGACGACACGGTACACAACGACGCACAGGCACCCCCCGTCTGGAACCAGCAGCACGGAACTGCCGATCTGTTCATCGATGCGGGGGTCAGACACCTCAGGCTGCGTGCCTGTGGCGGTGACGGTTCGGTGTTGTTCGATGACGTGCTCCCCGGCAACAGGGATCTGCGTGAACTCTTTGCTGCCTACCGGATCGGCGAGCGCTTCGGTGACGGCGCGAATGCGCGTGTCTATATTACCGGCAAGCTGGCCGGGACGGTGCACGATACCCTGGGCTATGGCAAGGTTATACTCCCGGCGGCCCTGTTCTGGATGGCGGCGCGGGATCTTCTCGCGCTACCCGAAAACAGTGGCGTCACCACGCTGGCGATGCTTGACCTGTCGGCCTCGGGGTACCTGCTCGTCGGTATTGATCGCAGCGGGGCGCTCAAGGATGACCTGCTACTGCTCAACCCCCGCTGCGGTGCCGGATCCGGTATCAACCTCGATCGTGTTTTGCAGAAACTGGCGTTGCGCCGTGAAGAGGTCGACCCGCTGCTCTCTGCCTACCTGGGCGAGGCCGGACGGGAACGGCGCGAGGGTGTGAGTGTACGAGCCGACCGCTGCGGGGTGTTTGCCTCTTCGGCCACCATTTCAGACAAGAATCAGGGTATCCCCCTGGATATCGCCCTGGCCACGACCCTGAAATCGGAAGTGCTGAAAGCCTGCAGGAAATTACCCGGGGGTTACGAGAAGGTCTGTCTGACCGGACGCATCTTTCGCTGGCAGTACGCCAGGGATTGCGCCGAAGACTGGCTGCGCGCCAACAGCGTGCAGGCGATCGCTTTCGATACAGAGAATACGCAGGTACTGGAATCGCTGCGCACCATGGTGCAGCGCATCGGCGCCGACAGTCTTGCCCAGCCCGACCGGCGCCTGATCGCCCACGGCGAGCCGGAGGAGTATCCATCCTTTACAGAGCTGAAATCGCGCTACGAGGCAAATGGTCGTTATCTGCGCATGGCGGATGAGCCGCTCCCGCCGTACACACCACAGCGGCTGTCAGAGCATCCGGTCATCCTCGGTCTGGACGTGGGTTCCACCATGGCCAAGGCCGTGCTGGCCGACGCCGTGAGTGGCGAGAGCCTGTTCATGACGGCCTACAGCAATGCCGGCGACACCATCGAGACCGTGAAGCAGCTCTTCAGGGATCTGCGTGCCAGCGGCGTGGAACAGCTCCAGATACGCAGCATCGGCATCACCGGTTCAGCGCGCTACCAGGTACAGCAGGCACTGGCACGCATCTATCCGGTGCTGGGCGAGCGGATCTCGGTGCTGGTGGAGAACTACGCCCATGCACGGGGTTCCATCGAGCATGCCCGGCGTCACGTCCGCCGGCTCAAGGAACAGGGCTGCACCGACATCAATGAACAGTTCTGTATCCTGATCGACATCGGCGGTGAGGACACCAAGATCTCGACCATCGCCCTGGAACAGGCCGAGCTGTTCGATAATGCCATGAACCTGAAATGTTCCGCGGGCACCGGCAGTCTGATGGACACGCTCAGCTCCATGTTCGAAAGTGGCAGTATCGCCGAGGCCTGTGAGCAGGCGTATCTGGCCCCCCGTTCCTTTGCCATCAATGCCACCTGCGCCGTGTTCCTGATGGAGAATGCCAGCAAGCTCCAGGCCCAGGGAGTGCCCAGGGACCAGATACTGGCCTCGGCGAACTGGGCCATCGTGGAGAACATGGCGCGGTCCCTGTGGACCCAGCTGGAGTTGCCCGGCAACGCGGTGGTCCTGCTGCATGGACAGACCATGCTCTCGGAACCGCTGCCGCTGGCCGTAACCCACCGTCTGCAAACCTACCTGGGCCAGCCGGCGTATGCCCTGGTACCACCCAATCCGGGGCATCGCGCCTGTATCGGTCTGATTCGCACCCTGCAGCAGGCCTCGCTGCCGGGGTTTGCCTATGTTCGCCTGGATGATTTCATCGACACCCGGTTTCAGAAGCATGTCATCGTCTGCAAGGGGGCCGCCTGCGGCGATCCTGCGGCACGCTGCAACCGCTGCTCGCTCAAATGTCATGGGACAGATGGTGAGAAGATCTCCTTTACCCTGGGAGGATGCACCGCGATCAATGAACTGCTGGGCAGAAAGGAAAAACACCAGACGCCGATCAAACCGCCGCGTGACGCCTACAAGGAGATCTGGGATTTCATCGACAGCCAGCATCCCAGGAGCGAGGATCCGCGCCGGCTGGTCATCCCGCGCAGTTTCGTTGTCTCGGAGTGGGCCTTTTTTCTGGCGCGGATTTTCGTGCAGCTGGGGATTCCGGTCCATGTCGACACGGTGCGCGAAAAGGATCTGACCGATGCCCAACCCAACCTGAATATCGACACCTGCGCGCCGCAGATCGGTGCCGTGGGCCAGTATCAGCGCCTGGCTTGCGAGGCGCACGGCATGATCCTCGTCCCGCAGATCGAGACCCTGCCGACCGGCGGGAAGAGTCGCGGTCTTGCCTGCACCACCAACCAGGGTGGCGTAGCGGTTGCCATGAATCTCGCGGGAATGGCCTGCCGCGCAGCGCGGTTCCACATCTTCCATCTCAATCTCGACCAGCTCGACGCCGGCTATATCAGTGCCCAGTTGCATGGCCGTCTCGACGTGCTGTTCCGTTTCTACGGCATCACACCCACGGCTGACGCGTTGTACACGGTCGTGGAACAGGCCCTCGAGGACCATCAGCAGCTGCGCCGGGACGCCGCCGACCTCGCCGCCGCTCTGGCCGAGGAGGCCCTTGCAGAAGGCCGCCAGGTGGCGCTGGTGGTCGGGCGTGAGTACATTCTCAATCCCGGCATCTATGACAGCCATATCCGGCGCCTGCTGCGCGACAAGCATATGACTGTCATACCGTCTTATGTGCTGGACATGGATCTGGACGAGGATTTCAGCCACATTTACTGGCGCAATCCCCATTTCATCGTGAGTCTACTGAACGCGGTGTCACATCGCAGCCTGCACCGGCGTTTGCACCATGAACGTCTGCGCGAGGTCTTTCGCCGCATCGAGACAGATGCCGGAGACAAGCTGTTACCGGTGGTTCAGGTCTCGACCTTCAGCTGTGGCCCGGACAGTGTCACCGCGCACTATATCTCCGAGATCATGAAACAGCGGCCATTTCTGCTGATCCAGTCCGACGCCGTCATAAAGGAACTGGCGCATCTCGAAAACCGTGTAAATACCTATGTGAAGCAGCTCGAGCAGGGTTTGCACGGCAAGTTACATGTCGCAGGGCAGGAAGGCACCTTCGAGATGCGCAAGATCGACAGCCTGGCGAGTCATGAACCAATCAACCGCGAGACTGATGTGCTGTATTTCCCGACCCTGTCCGACAACCGCACGCTGTGCGCCGTGCTGCGCGGTGCAGGCTATACCTGCATCGATAACTATGACGATGCGACCTATGATCTGCAGGAGCTGGTCAAGGCCGGCCGCAAGGTGGCCGGTGATTCAGCCTGCACGCCGCTGGCTAGCATCTATGCCGACCTGCTTAGGTCACAGGAAGACTTTGTCCGGCGCAAGCAGGCCGGTGATCCCCTGCTTGCCGGAAAAAAGCGGCTGCTGTTCTATGACAGTCAGGGCACAGGACCGTGCCGTCAGGGCCAGTACCCGCATGTCCATAAACTGCTGCTTTACCGGTCCGCAACCGGCAGGAAGGCCGCTGACATAGACCATCCGTCCTGCAATGCGCTGCCCGGCGGAGGCATCTTCCAGTTCCTGATTGCCAAGGAGACCGATGGCTACAATGCCGGGTTCGAGGAGTGGGTGCTGCTGAGAGCCTACCAGGGCGCGATCCTGCAGGGGGTGCTGCATGGGCTGCTGTTCAAGGGCGCCGCTGTGTGCCGGGATTACGAGGAATACCAGCGTTTCCTCGCCGACTACCGGGCGCTCAAGCGCGAGATCAACGGACTGCTGGAGTCCTACCATGGCCCCGGCTCAGCGGGGCGCCGACTGCTCGGGACCATCGGTCTGGACAATCCCTTCAGCATTCCGTTTAAGTACCTGCTCTATCGTTTGCATGGTCGGGAGTTCGCCAGGCCACTCAGGCGTTTTGCCGATACCTGGATCACGCCGCGACCACCGCCCGAAAAACCGCTGAGAATCTTTATCTCCGGTGAGGTCTACATGCGGGTATCCCAGGCCGAGGATATCCTGCGGATGCTGCTTGCCACGCTCGGATTCGGGCGTTTCACTCTCGGGCTGACGCCGTTGATGAGTTACCTGGAATACATGCTCGACGAAGCGGAGCTGATCAGCCTGGCTGCCATCGAGGTAGCCGAATCCGACGCCCGGCGCAAGGGTCGTTCGGACGGGCAGCATGACCCGGACGCCATCCTGCAGCGGGAAAGACGCATGCTGCACAGTATCAGGCTGAAACGGTTCATGTTGCGACACATACTGGCGCGCCCTCTGTTCAAGGCGGCGAATCTGAAGATGCCCACGGCCAGCGCCGAGCTGATCGAGATCTCGAAGGAGCTGTTGCCCACACAACGGCCGGTCGGGGAACTGGCGCCCTACGTAGGTGAAGCACTCCTGGAGTTGCGTGACGGCATCGATGTGGTGCTGAACGTGGGGCCAAACGGCTGCATGGTTTCCTCGATGGGCGAAGTGCTGACACCGAGGATCATGCAGGCGAGCGGTGCGAAGTCGGGTCGAATACAGAACCTGTTCTCCGCCGATGGCGATGTCAATGAGGAACTGCTGACGCTGGTGACCCTGAAAGCGATGGGGCCGGAGCGGTACTACAACACAAAGTATGCCGTGCAGACCGCATGACGGCACGGCTGACCACGTCGGGCGATTGCCGTTGTACAAGTACCGATCGGGATTGGGACCGTAAATCTCCAGTATCGTCCGGATACCCGTCTGTTATGCCGCAATCCCGCCTCGGTGGGGGGGATTGCCTGGGCAAGATGAAGCATTTCGAAAGCGCAAACTGACGGTTTTATCTGCTGGAAATACCGCAGCGTGACGGGCATCCATGACTATCTCCGGCCACGTTCCTGGGGGGCGAAGCAGGCGTTCCAGGCCCTGAAAACAATCGTTATCAGGAGCAGTGCCGTGTGATCTCAATGAGTTATTAAGGTCCGACCCTGAGGTCACTTGATTCCGAGAAGTTAGTCACGCCAGTAGCTGGCAGCGGCCCGGCAGTTATTCCGTCCCGGTGCGTTCGTCAGTTTGGATATTCCATGCAGTTATCTCGATGCCAAGTTGCGTAACTCTGGAATTGATATCCTCAAGCACACCGTCAAGGAGAGTAGTGCGATGAGGTTCCTTGTCAACGCCGAGTTCCACAGTGCCGGTACTGAGCAGGCTTTGTATATCGTCCTGACCCAGCTTCGCAACCCGGTATCGCAGGATCTCATTTACCAGTTCATCAACCTTCATGTCGACGAGCTGTGATTGACCAGCTGTCGTTCGTGCATAGATATCCGTATCCACCACTCGCCATTGGGTGTCGTACTTCAAGGACAGCATATCCTTGGTCAGGGTAAGGAAACGGCCCGCTCCTCCAGTACGGAACACGTCCTGTGTTTCAAGCGGTTGCGCGTCCTCGATCAGGGGTATCTTGAGCCGGATACCCGGCTCTGACTCGATGCGTACTGGCTTGCCGTATCTGGATATCAGGATTCTCTCTCCGGGTCCCACCTGGTATATCGCATTCCATACTGCGACACAGCCGAGGCCTACCAGCACTACCAAAGCCGCGGGCCACAGCCGGCGGGCGTTGAGGCCAGGCCGGCGGGCCATCGTGATGCGGTTTACGGCCGGTAGTTGCTGGTCCGACAGGGACCGGTACGACAGGGCAAGTATCGACAACAGCACCAGCACGAAATAGGTATTCAGCACATCGGCGACGATCTCAATCCATAGGGAGCTGGTGTCTTCTTCAAAGGCGAGGTACAGGATGCCGTTCAGTAAACCGGGAATGAATATCAGCAGTGAGAGGAGTCGCAGCCCGTTGCCCCGGGACAGGCGCCAGATGCGCCCGGTAGCGATATCGTGCCCCACTGCTACGGCTGGAAGCATGAGGGCGAAACGCACCACCGGATATGCCGCAATGACAACCACCAGGATCCACAGTATGACCGTTCCAGTGGCAAGCCAGGGACTCGGGCTGGTGATAGCCAGCAGAAAAAAGGATATCGCCGGCAATACCATGTACAGCAGGATTGCCATGAGCGAGGCCATCAGGAGACTCACGATCACAAGAGCCAGGAGATAGAGTCCATAGCGCTGCCAGGGGGTTGGCTCGGACTCGCAAGCCGTGGCACCCAGCAGCAGATGACGTTGAAAGTCCGCAGCACACCAGGCGATCGCAGCCCATGCAGGCAGCAGGGTCAGTGATACCGCCGTCCCGTCCCACTGAAAATAGTTGCCCGCAAGCGGGAACAGGCAGGAGATGACCAGTGCGAGCAGGGGTCTCGCAAGCGCTTTCCAGGATGCCGCCTCGAGGACGAATGGCGCGAAAAGGGCATCTCCGAGAATCTTCCAGCTGGCTAGTTTACGGGTCGGCATGATTGTTCGCTCCCCTGGTCAAGCAGACGCAATCGGGCAAGGTTTTGATGAAATCCATGGCGCGCAGGCAACAGCAATACGGACCGCAGGTATTTTCCCCATCATTGCCTGCCGGAGACTGATTGGCAGACCCGCGGCTCCGGGCCAGACCGTCTGGTCAACGCTAATCACTATCCATCGGAACAATCCGGAATTACTACACAAATGCGCATCATATTGCCGTGGCCACCGAATAAGGGGCCGGATACATTTTCTGACCATCCTCTAGGAAGCTGGTAATAAGCAACCAATACGGTGGTGTCTGAGCCGCCTTTTTTCATTGTTGGTGTGGCTCCGTAGTTGCTGCACATCTGAGACCTTCACGAGTAAATCGGGAATGATCGGTTCTGGCCGATCCTGGCCCTGCACGAGACGCTTATATAAGATTTCGCTAACCAGCAGAAGTCGACTGCCCAAAGGCGACATTCCCCATATTCCTGTGTATGTCTCGAGCGTACTGAAGTCAGAAGTTCAGTAACCGGATACGGATCGACAATCTTCGACCCAAAGCAGAAGTTTAGCGTTTGGTAAAATACCACGTACGGGTATAGTTTTTGACTAATCGGTTACAATGACAAAAGAAGACTGGTAATAATAACAATTAAGGAGTTTCGGATATTATCCCATGAATAAATCACAACTGATTGGTGCACTTATTGCCACTGTCTTATCCTTAATCTCATTGTCAAGCCATGCGGCACTGATATCCAGGCTGGGCGGCCAAGCCGCCTACGACGATGTGTTGGGTATAACCTGGACAAACAATGCCGATATTGCCGGCCAAATGTCTTGGGATGATGCGAATACGTGGGCCAGCAACTTCGTTCTTGGGGGGGCAGGTTGGCGTCTTCCCGGCGCCGATGTAAATGGTGATGAACTCGTGATTATCTGTGATGCTTTTACCGAGTCGGAATGTCGAGATAATGAATTGGATTATATATAAATATTATCTGAATTTCGGACTTACTGCCGGGTTTGACCGCACAGGTAACCAGACAGTTGGCTCCATAACACTGAACAATATCCCAGCGTTTCCGTGGTCAGCAACCGAATATGCACCTGATACAAGGCATGCCTGGTCATTCAGATTCGAGAATGGTGTTGTGACGACATTTTTTGATAAAGGTGTTCTGCTCTCTGCATGGGCTGTACATGATGGCGACATATTTCAAGTAGTGCCAATACCTGGATCTCTTTATTTGTTTGGTACTGGCCTGCTGTGGTTAATCGGGATAGCTAGACGCTAAACTATGAAACACAGGCAGTACGTTTTAATGCATGTGTTGCGTCGATCGGTTGAGCTCATAGCCGATTTAGGAAATTTAAAAAGCTATTTCCTAACTATTGTTCAGGCAGCTGGGCGCGACACAATTTGCATTTCCAATCGGTATCCACTGATACGCGCCGCATAAGTAATTCTGATAAATAAATACTATTCGTATAGTCTATTACGAAATTGGAAGCGGCCAGGGGGTTACATGAGAATAATTTACATGATTATGGCAATAGTCGTGGTGAGTCAACCGGTGTGCGCGAATGAGGTAAGCAAACAACTTGAATCAATGTCTTCTTCAGAAAGAGCTAACGCGCTGGCTGGTTTTTTGCAACAAAGTGGTCGAGATTGCAGCAATGTCTTTCGCATCTTTCTGCAGGGCCATGATAGCGAAGATGTCGCGTACTGGAATGTTACGTGTAGTAATGGGCAGTCTTATAATATCCTGGTTAACGCAAATCCAGAGGCCAATACTGTAATCGTGGATTGTATCAATATGAAAGCTCTTGCAGGAATAGAGTGCTTCCAGAGATTTACAACAGCCAACTAACGCGAGAGATTCGATTCTGTGCCATGTACTCATCAACGACGTAATACGATCAAATGGAAGTACCCTGTAATCGCCTGGTCGCAACTCCATGGCCACGGGGCTTTCTGTACATGGGGTATGGGGAACGGCAAATTATGGCCGAACTCGGAAGCTCCTGGGAAAATACCCGAGTAATTTAGTCAGGTGACCGGCAACGACCCATTACTGCCGGACAGAGCTGATTCGTTGAATGGCGGAGCTATACTGCAAAGCGGACCTCGCCGGACGGGGGCTGATTCGGTCCTGACAGGGACGACGGCAATTGCGCGTGACATCTCAGCCCGGGTTCAATTACCATAATCTGCTTACGAATCAATAACGTATTTTTCGAGGGGTCGCCCCGTGAGTTCCACGAAATTCAGTGCCGTTACCAGCATCCTGCTTGGCGTAGCAGCGATCATCCTGCCTTACCTTTTCGGGACCCTTGCGGTGATGATGCTCGGCGGCGTGATGTTGTTCAGCGGCATCGTGGCGGTGCTCTACGCCAATGCCGCACGTAAGGAGGGAATTCGCGTCAGTGTTTTCGCCCCGTGGGTACAAGTGATCGCCGGCGTGGTTATCCTGATCTGGCCGGGACTGGCCTTATGGATGGTGGCCATCATTCTTGGAGGTGGTCTTATCCTCGGCGGCATCGCCGGCCTGACGGACCTGCGCGACGCAGGGTTGGTCAACCCTCCCGTGTATCGCAAGATCGAACTATGGTCGAGCATCGTACTTGGCGCACTGCTAATCGTTTTGGGAGGCGCAGGCTCCGCCATTCTGCTCGGGGTGGTCCTCGGCATCGCCTTGATCAGTACCGGCCTTCAACAGTGGCGCCTGGCTGCTTAGCCCGCATTTCTCGCCGGGATAGGCGCCGCCCGATGACACACCGTTTGTTACTGAATGGGCATCACTTTCATGATTTCAATTCTTTATGTCCGTCAACAGCCGCCCGGTGAGAAATGCGGGCTAGGTGCTTGACCAGAGGAATTCGCCATGGAAAAGCAATTATTGCGGTTGCGTGTATTCGCGGCAGGCATGCTGCTGATTGTGGTTTCAGCCACACAGGCAGATGAAATCTGCTCGGATCAAATCGAATTTGAAAAAAACGGTTGGCAGCTGAGACCGGTGCAGCAGGCGATGGATATTTATCTGCGGGATCATCGCATGCGAGTGAACTGGCTGAAAGAACCCCGGCCACCCAGTGCGGTGGGCAGGGATTATTATGAATGGCTCTGGATCGATGAATTCGGTGCAAGGATGAAAGCTGAACTGGTACAGCGTTACTGCGCCGGCGCGGCGGATTCCGGCGCCAGGGAATAGTGTCAGAAACAGCCTTCCGCCATCGTGTTGGCTGCAGTTACTCGCTGCCGGGATTGCATTGACTGCATGGCAGTTCGGTTCCGGTCTGCCGGGCCTGATCGGGATAGCAAGACGAAAGATTGCTGCATATGCGGCCGTCCGCTGTGGGTGCCGGCATGTCATCGGCAAACGGCTCGACGCCGGGCAGGGGTCCCTGGGTGAAGCTGATGGCCAGCGGCATGTTCTGCAGCCAAAGCGCGTTGACCAGGTCCTCGGCGATTTTCCGGTTGTCCTGTTGTGACATGCTGCACTCCTGTTTGTTAACTATTGATGAATGGCCACGGGAGCACACGGAATGACACGGAATGAATTTATGCGCGTTTCCGTGTCGTTCCGTGTGCTCCCGTGGCTATACATTTGTTGTACGATGCAAAAACGCGGCACTGAATCCGGTTTTCTCTGTAATTGTCCGTACCGGAGTTTCGGTCATTGTTCCAGCAACGGCTGCAGCCAGCGCTCATACAGTACATCCGCCACCTGCTGCGCGCCACGGATGCGGGCATCGATATCGTCTGTCATCTGCGCCGCGCTCTGCACCGTGGGGCCGGGCGCATCGAGTTCGTGTCGATACCGCTGCGCCCATTCGCCGACCATGGGTGCAAGCATTTCGACATGGCACTGCAGGGCCAGTGTGTTGCCGATGACGAATGCCTGGTGACTGCAATGCTCGCTTTCGAGTATGCACTCGGCACCCGCCGGTATGGAGAAGGTTTCGCCATGCCAGTGAAACAGGATGGCCTCGTCCGGTACACCCTGCAGCCAGCGCTGTGCCGTGGCGTTCGCGCGGCGGCGCACCGGGTGCCAGCCGATTTCCTTCACCGGGTTGCGGGTGACTGCTCCACCCAGTGCCTTGCTGATAAGCTGGCCGCCGAGGCAGTGACCCAGCACTGGCAGATCAATCGCCTGCGCCTGGCGGATCAGGGCAAATTCCCTGTCAATCCAGGGCAGGGAGTCGTTGACGCTCATCGAGCCGCCCATGAATACCAGCCCGGAACAGTGCGCGAGCGATTCAGGTACGCTGTCACCGGCATCGATGGCGATCAGCTGCCAGGGAACATCATGCCGTTCGAGCACCTCGGCCAGGTAACCGGGGCCTTCACAGTCGATATGGCGGAAGATGTACAGGGGTTTCATAATCGGTCGATGTATTTCGCAGATGGACGCGATGAAGAATTCCACAATTATACGCATGCTCCTGCTGTCCGCGCTGCTGTTGTCGGTGCCTGAAATACGGGCGGCGCCGGACGTGCGCGTGGTCGGCCTGTTCAGCGGACGGGCCGTGGTTCAGATCGACGGCCGGCAGGCCGTGCTGCGGATCGGCGAAACCGGGCCGCAGGGTGTCCTGCTGCTGTCCGCAGACAGCGAGTCGGCGCTGCTGGAAATCGACGGAGAACAGATCGAGGCGCGTATGGATGGCCGGGTCACCGCACGCAAGCGTGAGGCAGCGGTTCAGGAATTCAATGTCTGGCGCAACACCAGCGGCATGTATACCACGGTGGGCAGCATCAATGGCCTGCCCGTGTCGTTCCTGGTCGACACCGGTGCCACGCAGGTGGCGCTGAATTCGGCCCAGGCGCGGCGGCTGGGTATCGATTACCGCGTAACCGGCACCGAGGCTGCGGTTACCACGGCCTCGGGTGTGGAGCCTGCATGGATGGTGACGCTGGGCAGCGTCAAGGTCGGCGAGCTGGAAGTGCGCAATGTCGGTGCAGTCATCATCGAGGGGCCGCAGCCTGAAACTGCGCTGCTGGGGATGAGTTACCTGGGCCGTTTCGAGATCACCAACAGCGGGCAGCTGATGACACTCAGGAAAAAATACTGAGCAACCGCGCGGCGCGGTTCAGAGCGGGTCCTTGACGTGCTCGATCAGCGCGTAGGCCGAGTGGTTGTGAATGGATTCGAAATTCTCGGATTCCACTGTGTAGGCCCTGATGCGGTTGTCGGCATTCAGGCGTCCGGCCACATCGCGCACCATGTCCTCGACGAACTTGGGGTTGTTGTACGCCTTTTCCGTGACGTATTTTTCGTCGGGCCGTTTCAGCAGGCCATAGAGTTCGCACGAGGCTTCGCTCTCTACCAGGTCGATCAGGTCCTCGATCCAGACGAAGCCGCTGGTCTGCGCGTTGACAGTCACATGCGAGCGCTGGTTGTGTGCGCCGTACTCGGAAATCTTCTTGGAACACGGGCACAGGCTGGTCACCGGCACGACGACCTTGATGTTCATCTTCGGCTTGCCGTCGATGATTTCGCCGATCAGGGTGACGTCGTAATCCAGCAGGCTCTGGACCCCGGAGACCGGGGCGGCCTTGTTGATGAAGTAGCTGAAGTTCATCTCGATATGACCGGATTCGGCCTCCAGCCGCCCGGTCATTTCCCGCAGCATCTCGCGGAACGAATCCACCGTGATCTCGTACTCGTGCTGGTTGAGGATTTCCACGAACCGCGACATGTGCGTGCCCTTGAAGTTGTGCGGCAGGTTCACGTACATGTTGAAGGTGGCGATGGTGTGCTGCTCGCCGCCGCTGCGGTCGGTGACGCGCACCGGGTGGCGGATATCCTTGATGCCGACCTTGTCGATCGGGAGCTGGCGCGTATCCGTGCTGCCTTGCACATCGGCGATGGCAGGGGTGCCGCTGTGTGACATTTCAGTTGATTTCATAGCGTTGAATCCAGGTTTGTAGCGCCATCCCGAACGCGAGAGCCTAGCGGCCCGGGGTGGGGCCTGAATACCCGCCCAAAGGGGTAGTAGCGAGCGTCCTGTGCGGCTATTCCTGAGTGAATTAGTAGGATACTAGCCGAGGCCGTCGGCGTGCGCAATCCGCCGGGCGGGGTGGTCTGTCTTATTATCTTTCTCTTTCAATAATATAGGCAGATATCCAGCGCAGCGGATCGGCGTGTTCACCGAAACCGGACAGGCTGCTCACGGCCTCTTCGTGCAGTTCGCGAGCGCGCTGGCGCGCCGCCTCCATGCCCATAAGCGCAGGGTAGGTGGATTTCTCGCGCTGCAGGTCCATCCCGGTGTGCTTGCCCAGCATGTGGGTTTCGCCTTCCACATCGAGGATGTCATCGCGGATCTGAAAGGCCAGCCCGATGCACTTGGCGTAGTGGTCCAGGCTGTCCAGTTGTGCCGCGCTGGCATGGCCGGCGCAATGCGCGCCCAGCAGCACGCTGGCCCTGACCAGGGCGCCGGTCTTGTGGATATGCATGTCTTCCAACTCGGCAATATTGAGCTGGCGCCCGGTGGCGGCCAGGTCGATGGCCTGGCCGCCGGCCATGCCGCGCGAGCCGGCCGCGAGCGCCAGCCTGTCGAGCATGAGCAGGCGGGTGGCTGCGTCGAGGTCGTCCTGGCGGGCATGTGCCAGGACGTGAAAGGCGAGCGACTGCAGGGCGTCGCCGGCCAGTATGGCGGTGGCCTCGTCGAAGGCCCGGTGGCAGCTTGGCTTGTTGCGGCGCAGGTCGTCGTCGTCCATGGCGGGCAGGTCGTCATGAACCAGTGAGTAGGCATGTATGAGTTCAACGGCGCAGGCCGGCGTATCCAGGCAGGCGGGCGAGGCGCCGAGCGCGTGGCCACCGGCATAGACCAGGGTCGGGCGGATGCGCTTGCCGCCGTCGAGCACGGCGTAGCGCATGGCCTCATGCAGCCGGGCCGGGAGGGTGGCGGCGGCTGGCAGCCAGTGCAGGAGGGCTGATTCGAGACGTTCACGGCAGTCTGCCATGAACGCCGACAGGGCGGCGTCAGGCGTCTTCACTGTCAAGCGGCACGATGTCTTCCCGATCGTTCTTCTGCATCAGGATTTCTACTTTCTGCTCGGCGTCCCTGAGTGCCTGCTGGCAGGCCCGCGAGAGCTGCACGCCCTTTTCGAAATGCTGCAGGGAATCCTCCAGGCTCAGCTCGCCATGCTCCATTTTTTCAACGAGCGCTTCGAGTTCCTCCAAGGCCTTTTCAAATCCTGGTGCGGTGGTGCGTTTTTTCGTCATAACTTGAATCTTTCGGACATTCGGCCTACGTTACAACACCCCGCCGACAAGGGTCAATTTCGCGTACGGCTTATAGTGCATGTCTTGACGAAGGGTAGTGGCCGGAGTAATGTAATGGCCACATGTAGACCAGGTCTAAATCCACCGGGGGGCGACCCCGGAATCCGCAACTTGTGACGAGAGGAAATATCATGGATCTTAAAGGCAGCTCAACTGAAAAGAACCTGAAAGACGCGTTTGCCGGCGAATCGCAGGCCAACCGCCGCTACCTGTATTTCGCAGCCAAGGCCGATGTCGAGGGTTATAACGACGTTGCCGCGGTGTTTCGTTCGACCGCAGAAGGCGAGACCGGCCACGCCCACGGACATCTCGAGTACCTGGAGGCCGTGGGTGATCCGGCAACCGGTCTGCCGATCGGCCCCACCAACAACAACCTGAAGGCCGCGATCGCCGGTGAAACGCACGAGTACACCGACATGTATCCGGGTATGGCCAAGTCCGCGCGCGACGAAGGCTTTGACGAGATCGCCGACTGGTTCGAGACGCTGGCCAAGGCCGAGCGTTCCCATGCGAACCGCTTCCAGAAGGCGCTCGATTCCATGGAAGACTGACCGGACGGCCGGTTGCTGTAACTGCACGGGGCCGGTATATCCGGCCCCGTGTATAAACAGGTAGTATTGCCACTCATTCAAACCCGCCACACTGGATTGTAACGCGCATGGGATCGACCACAGAGGGCACACGCGAGGGTAACCTGGAGGCGCCTACCCGGCATCCGCTGGACTGGACCAACCCGTCTTTCTACGACGAGGAAAACCTGTTCACTGAACTGGAACGGGTATTCGACATCTGCCACGGCTGTCGCCGCTGTTTCAGCCTGTGCAACGCCTTTCCCACCCTGTTCGATGCGATCGACGCCTCCGACACCATGGAGCTCGACGGCGTGCCGCGCCAGGTTTACTGGGAGGTCGTCGATCACTGTTACCTGTGCGACATGTGCTACATGACCAAGTGTCCGTACGTGCCGCCGCACGAGTGGAACGTCGATTTCCCGCACCTGATGTTGCGCGCCAAGGCGATCAGGTTCAAACAGGGCAAAACCCGGAAACGTGATCGCATCCTGACTTCGACCGATGCAGTCGGCAAGCTGGCCGCGATTCCGATCGTGACCCCGATCGTCAATGCCACCAACCGCAGCACGGTCGGCCGCAAGCTGCTCGACCGGGTGCTTGGCGTGCATCCGAATGCCATCGTACCGAAGTATCACTCGAAGACCCTGCGCAAGCGGGTGAAGAAAGACAGCGGTGAAGATGCCGTGCCGGCCGGCCCGACCACCGGCAAGGTGGTGCTGTTCGCCACCTGTTACGGCAATTACAACGAGCCGGACATCGGCGAAGACCTGGTCGCGGTGTTCAGGCACAACGACATCGCGGTAACGCTGGCGCAGCGGGAGCAGTGCTGCGGCATGCCCAGGCTGGAACTGGGCGACCTCGACTCGGTAAAGGCGGCGAGCGATGCCAATATCCCCGAGCTGCTCAGGCTGGTCGACGCAGGCTGGGATATCGTCGCGCCGGTGCCGTCCTGCGTGCTGATGTTCAAGCAGGAACTGCCGCTGATGTTCCCGGACGACAAGGATGTGCAGCGCGTGCGCGCCGCGATCTACGATCCCTTCGAATACCTGATGCTTCGTCACCGTCACAACAAGCTGAAAACGGATTTCAGCACCTCGCTCGGCATGGTCGCCTATCATGTCGCCTGTCACCTGCGCGTGCAGAACATCGGCATGAAAACGCGCGACCTGTTGCAGCTGGTACCGGGCACCACGGTGGAAGCCATCGAGCGCTGCTCGGGACACGACGGCACCTATGCCGTGAAGAAGGAGTTCCACGAGACCTCGATGAAGATCTGCCGGCCGGTGGTCAACCGCGTGGTGCGTGCCGAGGCGGCCTGGTACAGCAGCGACTGTCCCATGGCCGGACACCAGATCGAGAACGGAATGGACAATGCGCAGCCTCCGGTGCACCCGCTGACCCTGCTGCGCATGGCATACGGTCTGGACGGCTGACAGATTGATGGACAAGCTCACGCGCCGCGATCTCTACAGCCTCGAGCAGTATGCCGAGAACCGTGCCGACATACGCGCACGGGTAATGGCGCACAAGAAAGACCGCAAGGTCCACATCGGACCAAACGCCACCCTCTATTTCGAGGATCGCCAGACTATTCATTACCAGATCCAGGAAATGCTGCGCGTGGAACGCATCTTCGAGGCCGGCGGCATCGAGGATGAGCTGGCCGCCTATAACCCGTTGATACCTGACGGGAGTAACTGGAAGGCCACCTTCATGATCGAAGAGGCAGATGTCGACAGGCGTCGTGCGTTGCTGGCCGGCCTGATCGGGATCGAGGACCGGGTCTGGGTCCAGGTGGATGGCCATGACCCGGTTCATGCCATAGCGGACGAGGACCTCGACCGTGAAACCGCCGACAAGACCTCCTCGGTGCACTTTCTGCGCTTCGAACTCACTGCTGCGATGGTGGCCAGCCTCAGGCAGGGCGCGTCCCTGAGCATGGGCATCGACCACTCCGCCTACCGGCACCAGCTCGAGCCGGTCGCGCCAGCGGTGCGTAATTCACTGCTTGCCGACCTTGATTGAACCGCTAACTCCCCGGCGCGGCGTTTGTTTCTCCATGCCGGCCGGGGGGCGTGCGCGGCGGTCCGGCGTTTCAATTGGCGTGGACTGCTTTTTTCATTAAACTGCGCATCCCATGTACCAGCCGTCGTTTGTCTCCGCGCATCGCCTGCCGGCACTGTGTGCCTGCCTGATGCTATGTTCGGCATTGCCGGTGCTTGCCGGCGCGCTGCCGCGCGAAGACGGGCCGGTCGGGTTTACACCCGATAACCTGCCGGGTGACCAGCCATGGAAAGAACTGCTAGGCGAGCTGCCGGCCTATCCTGAGCAGTCGCGTCTGCTGGATCTCGATATCGATACCGGGGCAAATCCGTTTCGCTATTACCTGGATCCCGCATCCCTGACTGCGGGCGATGACCGGGTTGTGCGATTCACCTCGGTAATCGTGTCACCAAGCGGCGTCTGGAATGTCACCTACGAGGGACTGCACTGCGGCGACAGGAGTTACCGGCGCATTGCCTATGGCAGCGACGGGCAATGGCACGCGCTGCCCGAAACACCCTGGCAACGGATCAGCGGCAGCGGCACGCAGCGCTACCGCAAGGTGCTCTACGAAAAGTACATGTGCCCGCCAGCCGAACCCTACCAGGATGCCGCCCGTATCCTGCGCCGGCTGCGCTCGAACCGACCGTTGATCGGAGACTGATATAAACATGCAGGCCCTGAGGAATAACAGCGCATGAGCGCGATCTACGACGCCTCCGCGATCGAGGTACTGAGCGGTCTCGAACCGGTGCGCAAGCGCCCGGGCATGTACACCGACACCACCCGGCCAAATCATCTCGCCCAGGAAGTGATCGACAACAGCATCGACGAGGCCATGGCGGGCCATGCGAAGCGTGTCGACGTGACCGTGTTCAGGGATGGTTCGCTGGCCGTCAGCGATGACGGCCGCGGCATGCCGGTCGATATACACCCCGACGAAGGGGTGCCCGGTGTCGAGGTCATCCTGACGCGGTTGCACTCCGGCGGCAAGTTTTCCTCGAAGAACTACCAGTTTTCCGGTGGCCTGCACGGGGTCGGTGTATCCGTGGTCAATGCCCTGTCGAAACACCTGGAAGTGTGGGTCAAGCGCAACGGCAAGGAATACAACATGGCCTTCTCCGGCGGCGACAAGCTGTCGCGGCTGGAAGAAGTCGGCAAGGTCGGCAAGCAGAATACCGGCACCACGCTGCGCTTCTGGCCGGACCCGAAATATTTCGATTCGCCGAAATTCTCCCTGTCGCGCCTGAAGCACGTGCTGCGTGCCAAGGCCGTGCTGTGCCCGGGCCTGCATGTCAGCCTGTATGACGAGGCAGGTGACGAGCGGCTCGAATGGTATTACGAGGACGGCCTGCGCGATTACCTGCGCAGTGCACTGGGTGATTCGCCCACGCTGCCGGAGGACTCATTTACCGGCAGGATGGAAGGCAACAGCGAGGCCGCGGAATGGGCGCTGGCATGGCTGCCGCAGGGCGGCGAGACGGTCGCGGAGAGTTACGTCAACCTGATCCCGACCATCCAGGGCGGCACCCATGTCAACGGTCTGCGCATGGGCCTGACCGAGGCGGTGCGCGAATTCTGCGAGTTCCGCAACCTGCTGCCGCGTGGCGTGAAACTGAGCCCCGAGGATGTCTGGGACAACTGCAGCTACATCCTGTCAGTCAAGCTGGAAGATCCGCAGTTCAGCGGCCAGACCAAGGAGCGCCTGTCATCGCGCGAATGCGCGGCGTTCGTCTCCGGCGTCGTGCAGCGACGCGTTCGGCCTGTGGCTGAATCATCATACCGAGGTCGGCGAGCGCATCGCCTGGCTGGCCATCGAGAACGCGCAGTCGCGGCTGCGCGCCGGCAAGAAGGTGGTGCGCAAGAAGATTACCGCCGGGCCGGCGCTGCCGGGCAAGCTGGCCGATTGCACCTCGACCGACAGCGAGCGCTCTGAGCTGTTCCTGGTGGAGGGCGATTCCGCCGGCGGTTCTGCCAAGCAGGCGCGCGATCGTACCTACCAGGCGATCATGCCGCTGCGCGGCAAGATCCTGAATACCTGGGAGGTCGATTCCGCGGATGTGCTGGCCTCGCAGGAGGTGCATGATATTTCCATCGCCATCGGCGTGGAGCCGGGCACTGGCCGGCTCGACAAGCTGCGCTACAACAAGATCTGCATCCTGGCCGATGCGGATTCCGACGGCGCGCATATCGCCACGCTGCTGTGCGCGCTGTTCCTGCGCCATTTTCGCGCACTGGTCGAGGCCGGACACGTGTATGTCGCGATGCCGCCTCTGTATCGCATCGATGCCGGCAAGGAAGTCTATTACGCGCTGGATGATGCGGAGAAGCAGGGCGTGCTGGACCGCATTGCGGCGGAAAAGATCAAGGGCAAGGTGACGGTGCAGCGCTTCAAGGGGCTGGGCGAGATGAACCCTATCCAGCTGCGCGAGACCACCATAGCGCCGGAGTCGCGTCGGCTGGTGCAACTGACCATCGATGCCGACGACGACACGCATGGCGTGATGGACATGCTGCTGGCGCGCAAGCGGGCATCAGACCGGCGCACCTGGCTGGAATCGCGCGGCGACCTGGCCGAGGTCTAGCCTGTGGTCGGCCTGGGCACATTTTTTTCGAATAGCCACGGAAGCACACGGAATTACACGGAATAAAATCATCAAGGAATTTCCGTGCTTTTCTGCGTGTTTTCGTGCCAATCTGGTTAATTTGGATATAGCCACGGAAGTACCTGGAAAACATAATGCTTTTTCGTGCAGATTCGTTTCTGCACGGCTATGTAGACAGGCTGTGCAGGCGCACAGGTGTGTTTGCGCGGACTCTTAAAAAAGGCCACAGATCTGCCTGAAGTTTTATTTTTCCGTGTGCTTCCGTGTGTTTCCGTGGCTATTAATTAGCATGCTAAATAACAGGTTTTGATTCTATGGAAACACTGGAACTCGACTACGAAGGCATCGAGCAGCTGCCGCTGAAGACCTTCACCGAGAAGGCGTACCTGGACTATTCCATGTATGTCATTCTCGATCGCGCACTGCCGCATATCGGCGATGGCCTGAAACCGGTGCAGCGACGCATCGTCTACGCCATGTCCGAGCTCGGCCTGCAGGCTACCGCCAAGCACAAGAAATCCGCGCGTACCGTCGGTGACGTGCTTGGCAAGTTCCATCCGCATGGCGATTCCGCCTGCTACGAGGCGATGGTGCACCTGGCGCAGGATTTCACCTGCCGTTACCCGCTGGTCGACGGGCAGGGCAACTGGGGCTCGCCGGACGATCCCAAGTCGTTTGCCGCCATGCGCTATACCGAGGCGCGCCTGACACCCTATGCCGAGGTGCTGCTGGCCGAGCTGGGTCAGGGAACGGTCGAGTGGACGCCGAATTTCGACGGCACCCTGGATGAGCCGTCGCTGTTGCCGTCGCGATTGCCGAACGTATTGTTGAACGGCGCCACCGGCATCGCCGTGGGCATGGCGACCGACGTGCCGCCGCACAACCTGCGTGAGGTGGCCGAGGCGGCGATCCTGCTGCTCGACAAGCCGAAGAGCACGCTCGAGGACCTGTGCGAGATCGTCCAGGGACCGGATTTTCCCACCGGTGCGGAGATCATCTCGACGCGCGCCGAACTGATCGAGGCCTATCGAACCGGTTACGGCAGCGTGCGTATCCGCGCCTGCTACGAGGTCGAGAACGGCGATATCGTGATTACCGCGCTGCCATTCCAGACCTCTGGCAGCAAGGTGCTGGAGCAGATAGCCGCGCAGATGAACGCGAAGAAACTGCCCATGGTTGAAGACCTGCGTGACGAGTCCGACCACGAGAGCCCGACGCGCCTGGTGATTGTGCCGCGTTCCGGCCGCGTGGACGTCGAGACGCTCATGTCGCACCTGTTTTCCACTACCGACCTGGAACGCACCGTGCGCATCAACCTGAACCTGATCGGGCTGGACGGGCGCCCGAGAATCAAGAACCTTCTGGAGATCCTTCGGGAATGGCTCCAGTTCCGTACCGCCACCGTACGGCGCCGCCTCGAGTTCCGTCTCGACAAGGTCAACAGCCGCCTGCACCTGCTGGACGGCCTGCTGATTGCGTTCCTCAATCTGGATGAAGTCATCCATATCATCCGCACCGAGGACAAGCCCAAGCAGGTGCTGATGGAACGCTTCAGGCTGACCGAGGAGCAGGTCAACTACATCCTCGATACGCGCCTGCGGCAACTGGCACGGCTGGAGGAGATGAAGATCAGGTCCGAGCAGGAGGAGCTGCTGGCCGAGCGTGACGAGCTGCAGGCCATCCTGGGTTCCGAGCGGCGCCTGAAAACACTGATCAAGAAGGAGTTGCGTGCGGATGCGGACAAGTTCGGTGATGCGCGGCGCTCCGCACTCGTCGAGCGCGAGGCCGCTCAGGTGCTGGACGAGACCGCGCTGATTCCGAGCGAGGCCGTGACGGTGGTGCTGTCGAAGAACGGCTGGGTGCGCGTCGCCAAGGGACACGACATCGACCCGGTGGAGATGAGTTACAAGGCCGGTGACTCCTTTTTCATGGCTGCACGCGGGCGCAGCAACCAGCTCGCGGTGTTCATCGACTCCAACGGCCGGACCTATGCTCTGCCTGCGCATGGCCTGCCCGGCGCGCGCGGGCAGGGCGAACCGCTGAGCGGGCGGCTCAAACCGGCCGACGGCGCCCGTTTCGCCGGCGTGATGATGGGTGAGCCGGAGCAGCTGTTCCTGCTCGCCAGCGACGCCGGCTACGGTTTCGTGGCCAGGCTGGCGGACATGATCACGCGCAACAAGGCAGGCAAGTCCATCCTGTCAGTGCCGAAGGGCGCGGACGTGCTGCCGCCAGTCACGGTGCGCAGTCATGACGACGACTGGATCGTTGCGGCGACCACCGAGGGCTATCTGCTGGTCATCCCGCTCAACGAGGTGCCGCAACTGCCGCGCGGCAAGGGCAACAAGATCATCAGCATTCCGTCCACCAAGCTGAAGAGCCGCGAGGAATACGTGGCCGCGATCGACTGCATCCAGGACGGCGAGAAGCTCACCGTGCACGCGGGCAAGAAGTACAAGACCATGAGCGCGGCAGAGGTCGACGAGTACGCCGGCGAGCGTGGCCGGCGCGGCCACAAGCTGCCGCGTGGCTACCAGAAGGTCGAGCGGCTGGAAGTGATTCGCTCCTGATACGTGGCAGGCTGCCGCCCGGGGGCCTGCCAGACACCATACCGCCTGCCACGAGCCCGGTTGCAGACCGTGCAACCGCGGCGGGTGCGGCAACTTGTCGCGCGACACAATGCCACATTCTCGCACACGCCCGGCAACGGTATATTTTCCTAGCAATCCCAATAACTAAAACATCGTTACGGTAATTTTCCGATGGCTGGATACGCATGCAGTGGCAGGTGGACAGAACGGCGTGGCTGGCTGGCCGCGTTTTTCGTCGCCGTCACCGCACATGCCGGCGTCTACCAGCGATTCACGCACGTCGACAGCACGGTTCGCCAGCACGATGTTGCACCCATGGTCACGGTATCCCTGGTGACGACCACCGCCGCGCCGGCGCCAGCCGAGCCGGCACCGCAACCCGTGGTGCCGGTTGTTCGCCCCCGAACCCGTTGTTGCTGCCCCGAAGCCGAAAGCACGGACCAGACCGGTCAAACCGAAACAGTCCAACAGCCCAGACCGGGCGCCGCCCCGACCCGTCGAACAGCAGGCCGAGCCGGCGCCGCCCCCGCAGCTGCCGCAGGCGATCGCCAGCGCCAGCCCGACTGCCGCCGGGCGGCCTTCGACCGCGGAGTCGCCGCTCGAACCACCGCGTGCCGATGCCGCCTACCTGCGCAATCCGCCGCCGGCCTATCCGAAGCGGCTGCTCAGGCGCGGCGTGGAGGGCGAGGTGCTGGTGCGTGCGCAGGTGCAGGACGACGGCCGCTGCAGCCGGGTACAGCTAAAGGAATCGAGCGGCTTCCGGCAGTTTGACGAGGCCGCGCTGTCGGCCGTCAGGGACTGGCGCTTCGTGCCGGCCCGGCAGGGCGAGCAAACGGTCGTGGCCTGGGTGGATGTGCCGATTGCCTTCCAGATCACCCGCAGCCAATGAATTCCATGGCTTCCGTTTCCATCGTGCATCTCACGCTCTGGCTGCTGGCGACCTTTTCACTGGCGAGCTGGACCGTGATCCTGCTGAAGTCGTGGCTGTACCTGCGTGCGGGTCGCGAGAACCGTCGCTTTACGCGCGGTTTCTGGCAGGCGGATGGTCTTGCTAATGCGCAACGCTGCGCGGAACAGGGCCGCGGCATGCTCGCGGCGGTGTCGCGGCGCGGCTTCGCCGTGCTGCAGTCACCTGCGGACGAAGGTGTCCTGCTTGCGCACACCGATCACGGCCGGATGTTGCTGGAGCGTGCCCTGCGCGACGAGGTGCAGCAGCAGCAGCGCCGCCTGGACAGCGGGCTGATGCTGCTGGCCAGCGTCGGCTCCACCGCGCCCTTTGTCGGCCTGTTTGGCACGGTATGGGGCATCATGCTGGCGCTCGAGGGCATCAGCGCCAGTGGCTCGGCCGCGCTTGACGTGGTGGCCGGGCCGATCGGCGAGGCGCTGATCGCCACGGCGGTCGGCATCGCCACTGCCGTGCCGGCGGTGCTGGCCTACAACCACGGCCTGCGCCAGTCACGCCGCCTGGGGATCGAGCTGGAAAATTTCGCCGCCGATTTCGTCGAGCTGGGCTAGCATGGCACTGCAAACAAGATCCGAACAGCAGGCGATGAGCGAGATCAACGTGACGCCGCTGGTGGACGTCATGCTGGTATTGCTGGTGATCTTCATCGTCACGGCGCCGCTGATGACGCGCGCGGTGCATGTAGAGCTGCCCGAGACGGCGGCCACGACACCCGTTGAACAGTCGCAGCATGTGCACGTGAGCATGGACGCGCAGGGTATGCCGTTCATCGAGAACCGCCCGGTCACGCTGGAGGAGCTGGAAGCCGAATTGCATGCGCAGCTGGATGCGGATCCGGGACTGACCGTGCAGGTACATGGCGATGCGCAGACAGCTTACGGCCGCATGGCGTTGATGATGTCGCTGATCCAGCGTGCCGGTGTCACGAAGGTCGACCTGGTGACGCTGCCGATGCAGTGAGTCTGCCAGGTATCTGCCAGCCCTTCGCGGTTTAGGCCTTTCATACAGTTGCGACAATTGGCCGCATCGTAATCAACCGCCGGTTTCCGGATAATTTTCTATAGCCATTCGATGGCGAATAACAATCATTCAAGCTCGTTCAATCATTAAATTGTGGGGAATCCATCGTGTTCATACAAAGAAAAACAGCAGCCGTCTGCGCTCTGCTTATTCCATTCATCGCATGTCCGCTTGCCACCGTGTCCGCAGAGGAGGCCACCCGGCTCGGCACGGTCACGGTGACTGGCAAAGCCATCGGGGAGGACAACGGTTACCAGGTCGAGACCGAGGAGGTGCCTGGCATCGCGCCGGATGCCGCCAGCCTGCTGCAGAAGGTGCCGGGCGCAAACGTCAACCGTAACGGCGTACTGACCGGTATTGCCCAGTATCGCGGCATGTATGCGGACCGGGTCAACGTCAAGATCAACGGCATCACTATCCCGGGTGGTGGACCGAATGGTATGGACCCGCCATTGTCCTACATCCCCGGCACACAGCTCGACAACATCGAGGTCATACGCGGCATCGCACCGGTGAGCTCCGGTCTGGAGACCCTGGGGGGCACCCTGCGCGCGACATCGATCCGGCCTGCATTCGGCAACACCGATGACATGGAGGCGCACGGTTCGCTGCGCCTGTCGGGCGCCACGGTAAACGACTCCGGCGCGGCCGGCGTGCTGGCCGGTGTTGCCAATCGCAGCCACCGCATGCACCTGGCAGGCAGCCGTGAGGTGGGCGACGATATCGAGTTCGATGGCGGCACCATCCGGCCGAGTGAGCATGAGCGTGACAACTATTCGCTCGGTTACGGCTTGCGGCAGTCGGGTAATGAGTTCGCGCTGGATGTTACCCACAACGATACCGGGCTGACCGGTACCCCGTCGTTGCCCATGGATATCGAGGTGATCGATACCGACATCGTCAGTGGCGATTACACCGGTTATTTTGGTGCCCATGCCGTGCACGGCCAGCTGTACTACACCGATGTATTTCACGAAATGGCGAACTACGTGCTGCGCCCGGATCCTGGTGCGGGCAACAAGCGGCGCAACACCGCGGAGGGCACCGGTACCGGTTTCCGGCTCGACGTGGGGCGTGCGCTGGGCGGTGGTGATGTGCTGGTCGGTATCGATGGCCAGCTGGCAACACATGATGCGGTTATAACCAACCCGGATAATGCCGCGTTTCGGGTGGTCAATTTCAACGACGTGGAGCGCAACCTGCTGGGCGTGTTCGGAGAGTGGAATGGGGCGCTGGGTGCAGAATGGGACGGTGAATTTGGCCTGCGCGTCAACCAGGTGCGCATGGATGCCGGCCCCGTCAGCCACCATATGGCTGGTAACCCGCCACCCAATCCGATTGCCGACTTGCAGAACGCGTTCAACAGTGCCGACCGTAGCAAGACCGACACCAACGTCGACTGGGTGGCGCGCTTCAGCCGGCCCTTGTCATCCGTTATGGATGTCGAGCTCGGGCTGGCGCGCAAGACCCGTTCACCGTCTTACCAGGAGCGTTACCTGTGGGTGCCGCTGGAATCGACCGGTGGCCTGGCCGACGGCAACACCTACATCGGTGACATCAACCTCGACCCGGAGGTCTCCCACCAGGTGGAGCTGGCGCTCAACATGGCGACCCGTGACACCTATTTCGAACCGCGTATCTTCTACCGTGACGTGAGCGATTACATCCAGGGCGTGGAAGTGGTTGGGGCACCATATCTGAAGTTCGCCAACGTGGAGGCAACGCTCTACGGCGCCGATGCGGCATGGGGATACCGGATCGATGAGCGCTGGCGACTGGACGGTATCGTGAGCTATGTGCGCGGCAAACGTGATGACATCTCCGACAACCTGTACCGGATTGCACCGCTGAATGGTTCGCTGGGGCTGACCTACACAGCCACTGCATGGGACGTGACCGCGGAAGGTGTGTTCTACGACCGTCAGGACAAGGTATCGGCCACCAACGGTGAAACGGAGACTGGCGGCTACGCCCTGATGAACCTGTACGGCAAGTACCGGTTGTCGCGCGACCTGAAACTTTCGGGTGGCATCGGCAACGTGTTCGACCGCAAGTATGCGGCACACCTGTCCGGCATCAACCGGGCCGCAGGCAGCGATGTCGCCGTCGGCGAACGCGTCCCGGGCGAGGGGCGCAACGTCTACCTCGCCGTGCAGCTGGACTGGTAACGACGATGCGGATTCTAACCGGGTAGTGTCGCGTCTAGCCGGGCGCAGGCGGGTATCTGCACGGCAAACTGGTACGTCCACCGGCAGGTGAATGCGGGGTGTGCTGTGCTGGCTGCCACCGGGCAGCCGGGAGTCCGGGCTATTTCTGCTGCTGGCGTTTCAGCTGCTCAAGGTTGGCCAGTACCTTGTTGGCGCGGTCGGTGCGTTCACGTACCTCGGTATTGTCCGGATCAAGCGCCAGCGCCTCGGACCAGGTTTGCAGTGCCTCGAATATTTTCTCGGCACGGTACTGGGTGTCACCGGTCATGATGAGGTGCTTGACCCGGTTACCGACGGCCTCGTCCAGAGTGTTCTGCACCGCGATAACCTCGCTGTCCTGGCTGGTCGAGGGCGGGATCTTCGTGAATGCCTCGCGTGCATCCTGCAGCTTGTTGTTAATCAGCGCCTGCTGCGTAGTGGCCAGCAGCTTCTCCGTTTCATGCTTGTCATCGCGATCGGTCTCGAGCTTGATCTTGGCTTTTCTGACGTTTACCGCCTGGCGCACGGACGCCTGCCGAGATTTCTGCATGGCCTGCAGCTCGTTCCGCAGGGAGACGGAATCGGCAGTTTCATTGAGTTGATACGCGATATTCGCGCAACTCCTGGCGACGTCCAGTTCATTTTCCTGTAGGGCATGGCGGGCATGTTCCAGCAGCTTTTCCGAGAGGGTGATTCGCTCGTTTTCATGCTTTGCGTGTTCGCGTCGCTGTTCATAACTCGGTGTCTGCAGGTTGACATGCGCCGCATAGAGCTGTTGCCATTCCAGCAGGTACCGGGCGCGCGCAGTCAGGCTGTTGCGTTCATTGACCTCTAGCTGGTGTACGCGCTGCGCCTCGAGCTTAGTGCGCAGTTCGCGCAACTGTGTACTGTGCGGCACCCTGCGCAGTGCCTCGGAGAGCAGTTCGACGGCGCCAAGCAATTCATTGTCGGACTGCAGTGCGCGGGACCGGGCGAGGATATCGTCTTCATAGGCGGATTCGAGGCTGGCGATTCTGTCCTGCAGTTCAAGGGTGTCGATTTCGGGATGTCCGGCTGTCAGGGTCCGGACGCGGGAAAATTCGTGTTGTTCGAGCAGTGGCTCGATATCAGCGGGCGTATCCTGCGGGATGCGGATGTTCTGTACTTGCAGGCAACCGGCCAGCAATGGCAGCAACAACAGTGACGCAATCAGGTGCCGGGAGCGATCACGCATAGGTGGCCTCGTCAGCCTCGCTGGTGATGATGGTTTCGAACTGCTTGTCGATGATGCCCTGGTAATCAGTTACCAGTCGTTCAACCCGGTAGGTGCTCACCGGCTGACTTATGCCACGCAGGTGTATGGACTGGTATTCACCTGCTATTACACGATGCCTGATGTCGTCACGCTGGTACATCTCGCGCGAGATGACGATTTCATTGGCGTTGGTAATGCCGCACAGCCGTGAAGCCAGGTTCACGGTATCACCTACCACGGTATATTCCATACGATTCCTCGATCCCATGTTGCCGGCCAGCATGCTGCCGGTATTCACGCCGATCCTGAACTGGACCGGGAACAGGTTATTTTCGAGGCGCACGCGATTTTCCTGCTCGACCAGACGCTGGATCAGCAGCGCGCAGGTTATGGCATGAAAGGCATGATCCTTGTCCGGTTCCGGCGCGCCGAATACGAGCATGACGCCGTCGCCCATGTACTTGTCCACCATGCCCTGGTTGATTTCGCAGGCGCGCGTCACCAGGGTGAAGTAGCGGTTCAGTATGCTGACCAGGTCTTCGGGCCTGATGGTTTCCGAGATCTGTGTAAAGCCCTTGATGTCCGCGAATACCACCGTGCCTTCCACACGCTTGCCGCTGAGGCCGACATCATCGAGATTGGAAAGGATCTCGCGAGCCACGCTGGGTGACACATAGCGCGACAGGGCGCTCTTGACCTGGGATTTCTCCAGCATGCCCTCGGCCATTTCATTGAATGCCTCCATCAGCAGTCCCAGCTCGTCCTTGCGGCATTCCTTGAAACGGAAGGTGTATTCGCCCTTGCCGATGGCGTGGCTGGCATTGACCAGTTGATCAATCGGCTGGGTGATGCGCCGCCCGAGTGCAAAGGACATCGCGACGCCCAGCGTGATGATCAGCACCGTGGCACCCACGATGGTCTGGACGGCCTCCCTGAGCGAAGCAGTCATACCGGCCTGGCTGAACGTGACCATGGCATAACCGGCCTTGACGTCCTGGAATGACACTGGCTGGATGAACGACATCACGGTCTCGGCCCTGGTGCCGGACAAAGGTGTCCAGTTCCAGATATGCGTGCCTGCGGTGTTTCGGATAATGCGGCTGACGTCCTTGCTGGTGAGCGGATTCTTCTCCTCGAACAGCGCGCCGGCCTGTGTGATGAGCGTGCCATCGATGGTCGCGATCGCGGTACCGACCACACTGCTGCTGTTGGAGAAGCTGCTGGCGATTGAGTCCAGCGCCAGCTTGTCTTCCGCCAGCAGCGGCTCGCGCGCGGATTTTGCCATCAGTCGCGCCAGGGTGCCGCCAAGTTCGCTGATCTGTGCCTCCAGCTGGCGTGATTGCTGCTGGATGAGAATGGTCCCGAGCAGCAGCATGCAGCTCACGATGACTACGGTAATCAGGAACGAAAACTTGTAGGACAGCGGCATGCGCTGGACACGGTCATGCAGCCCGCGCCAGTGCCTGGCCACGGCCGAAAACAGGGCGCGCAGGCGTGTCCGCTTCCTGAACACGGCGATGGCGCCGGAGCTGATCGCATCGTCGTCGCTTGACGTGCCGCTGATACCCGTTTTTTCCGGCAATGGACTGTCCATCAGTGCACCTTCCGGCGTACGGAAATCGCGGTGCATGCGCCGTCTGTGTACAATATGATGTCATTCAAGCATTCGCCGGAATCCATATGACCCTCATCAGACCCTTTGCCGCCCTGCGTCCCGTCAGCGAACACACCGCGGATGTGGTGGCGCCGCCCTACGATGTGCTCAGCTCGGCCGAGGCGCGTGAACGTGTGCGCGGCCGGCCCTTGAGTTTCCTGCATATCTCCAAGGCCGAGATCGACCTGCCGGAAGGCACCGATCCCCATGCCGCCGAGGTCTATGCGACAGCTGCGCGTAACCTCGAGCGCATGCTTGCCGACGGTGTTCTGGTGCGTGACACGGCACCCTGCTACTACGTCTATCGCCTGGTGATGGGCGAGCACGTGCAAACAGGGCTGGTGGCTGCGGCGTCCGTGGCCGCCTACGACAGCAACCGGATTCGCAGGCACGAATTCACCCGCCCCGACAAGGAGGACGACCGGGTGCGCCAGATCGAGGCACTCGACGCGCAGACCGGCCCCGTGCTGCTGGCCTACCGCTCCGCCGCGGAAGTCGACGGCATGCTCGAGCGGATCACGCAGGAAACGCCGGCTGCCGATCTGGTCGCCGACGACGGGATCGGTCACGCGCTCTGGGTGGTACGCGATGCGGCACTCATCGACTCGCTTACCCGTGCCTTCGATGCCATGTCCGCCCTGTATATCGCGGACGGCCATCACCGCTCCGCGGCGGCTTCCCGGGTATCCGCCAGCCGGAACGATGCCGACGGCAGTTTCCTGACTGTTATCTTTCCCCATAACCAGATGCAGATCCTCGACTACAACCGGGTGGTCCGTGATCTGGCCGGGATGAGCGCGGAGCAGTTCCTCGCCCGCGTCAGTGCCGCCTTTTCCATAACCCCGGAAGCTGGTGCGGTTCATCCCCGGCGGCCCGGCGAGTTCGGGATCTACCTGGCAGGGCAGTGGTACCGGATTGCGGTGCCGGCGGATTCCACCCCCGCCGATCCCGTCGCACGGCTTGACGTCAGCCTGCTGGCTGACCGCCTGCTCGCCCCGGTGCTCGGGATTACCGATCCGCGGCGTGATACACGCATCGATTTCGTCGGCGGTATACGTGGCCTGGGCGAGCTCGAACGGCGTGTTGACAGCGGCGAAATGGCGGCCGCCTTCGCCCTGTATCCGACCCGCATGGAAGATCTGATGGCGGTGGCCGATGCCGGCGAGGTGATGCCACCCAAGTCCACCTGGTTTGAGCCCAAGCTGGCGGACGGTCTGGTATCCCTGGTACTCGACTGATACGGGCGGGGAGCAGGGCGGCTGCTTGTGGTAGCGATTGGTCATGACGTTCTGCTGTCAGGCGACCTCGCTCTCGAATGTATAGCCCAGTTCCCTGGACGGCTCCTGGATAAAGTTCCCCTGTATATAATGTATGCCGAGCTGCCATAGCTTCGCGAGGCAGATGGAATCCTCGACGTTCACCGCGATGCAGGGTTTGCCGGACTTTTTCGCAATCTCGATAACCGCCCTGACGGTATCCTGCGCTTCCTTGTCACTGGCGAGCTTCGCGATCAGTGAGCTGTCGATCTTAATAATGTCGGCAGGTACATGATTCAGTATCTGCAGTTTCCCGTTGCAGCCGATGTGTTCGAGTGCCACCTTGCAATTGATGGAATGAACCGCCTCGATAAATGACATGGTGTTCTTGAGGTCGAGTTCGGCCACCTGTTCCGGGATTTCAAACACCACGCCTTCGCTGTCCAGTCCGTATTCCAGCAGCCTGTCGCTGATCCAGTCTGTCAGGTCGCTGTCTGTCAGGGTCGAGCCGGACAGCTTGATATAAAACGAGGTGGTACTGTTCTTGCGCAATTCAGCGAGCGTGGCGAAGGCATGGTCGATGATCCAGCGATCGATTTTGCCGCTGAGACCGGTTTTGTCGGCAATTGCCAGGAATTCACCCGGCAGGATGGTGTGATCTTTTTCATCGAGTATCCTGAGCAGTACCTCGTAGCGCGGGGACGCGTCCCCCTTCAGGCTGACGATGGGCTGGTAGACGAGATAGAAACGCTCCTGCTCGATGGTGTCACTGATAATCCAGTCCAGATCGCTCTTCTGTTCCTTGCCGATGCTGTCGTCGACAATCGTGCTATGAGTATGAATCTGGTTGCCGCCCGAGGTGCGTGCGACCTCGCACGCCATGTCGGCATAGGAGATTATTTTCTGGACATCCTGTGCGTGTTCGTTGATTGCACAAATGCCGATGCTGGCAGTCAGGGCAAATGCGCGTCCACCTGCTTCCGACAGGTGGTGCGCAATCGTATTCAACAGCTCCTCGCCGGTACGCTGGATAGCGTCCTGATCACTGGCCTGTTTCAGGATGGCAAAACTGAAGTCGCCAAAACGTGACAGCGTATCTTCCTCGCCACACTGTTTGCTGATCAGGCTGGCCATGTCACACAACACAGCATCACTGGCGGCAACGCCGGCCTCGTCGCGCACGGACTTGAAATTGTCCAGCATTACGTAGATCAGGGCGCGTTTCCTGTTGCTGACCGGGTGGGCAATACGCTGGGCAAGCAGCGTCATGAAGTGCTGGCGGTTGGACAGACCAGTGAGCATGTCTTTATTCGACAATGAATTGATTCGTTCCTCGAATTCTGAATTCGAGCTATGGACCCGTATCAGGAGCTGCGTGCAGGGTTCCCCCGCCATGGTCGCAGGCGAGCATTCCATGGTGCAGTTGAACGTGCCTTCGTGAGGACTCAGGCACTCGATATCGAGAGTGGTGCTGTTGTCACCGTTTTCGATATCGCTCTTGAGAAATTCCTTGAACCGGTCGCGCTGCTCGCTACTGATCATGTCCAGCACCGGCATACCCTCGATCTCTTCTCTCGTTTCGATGGCAAACAGCTTCATGTAGGGGCGGTTTGCATAGACATGCATGCCATCGTGGATGTAGGCAATGGCGTCACTCGAGTTTTCGATCAGTTCATGACAGCGGGTTTCGCCGTCTTGCAGTTTCTTTTCCAGCCGTTGCAAACTGTGACGCAGCCGGATTGTCTCCATCTGCCGCTCGAATACCATGTGCAGGTGTTCGGGGCTTTCATACGATACCAGGTCGTCAATGCCGCTTTTCTGTGCGCTGATGACATCTGCCTCGCTGGCTGCATCGGCGATCGCGATGACGGTGGGTGGCGTGGGACACCGTTCGAGGATCGAGGCAATCTCTTGCAAATCGGGCAGGCCGTCGCCACTGCCGCAGATAACAATGTCGGGAAGCTGCTGTTCGAGTGCCGCGGCCAGTTCATCGCCGCTGGCGACGTGCTCGAAGGCGAGGGTATGGCCGGCGTTCCTGAACTCGGTGACAAGCGATTCGGCATCGGAACCGCTTTCCTCGACGATGAGCAGGCGTAATGATTCACCAGTTGTCACTGCAGACCTCTTTTCCGGAACAGCCACTGGAACGACCAGCAATGAATGAGCAGATGTCATGCTCACTACTGGCCCCGACCTCACTAATGTCGGCAACGCGTCCATGGTCTTGAATTACTCCCTATATATGCCGGTCTGGACGGGGCCGGGTGTGCGGCCGGGGGTGTTTCCTGTCGCGAGGATTCCTGATAGCATGCAAGTAACTGATAATCTGAACGTTTACATGTCCGGCTGGCGAAACCCGGCAGCCGGCCTGAATACCCGGAGACACGCTATGCACCCTGTGACGGTAAGAACTGAAGCTGCGGATGATGTCCGCGCCATCGATGTTGTTCACATCAGCGCCTTTGGTGGCGAGGCGGAGGCACAGCTGGTCAGTGCGCTGCGTGCCTCGAATGCCTATAACCGGGAACTGTCGCTGGTTGCCGAGCTGGGCGGCCGCATCGTCGGACACGTGTTGCTGACGCGAGTGCCGTTGCGCAAGGGTGGTAGCGAAAAGCAGGTGCTGGCGCTGGGTCCGATGTCCGTGGTGCCGTCCCAGAGCCATCGTGGTATCGGCTCGGAACTGATCCAGGCCAGTGTCAAACTGGCACGCGAGAAGGGCTATGGCAGCATTGTCGTCCTCGGGCACCCCGAATACTACAAGCGCTTCGGTTTCGTGCCGGCGAAAGAGCGGCAAGTGACCTGTAACCTGCCGGCGCCAGAGGAGGCGTTGACGGTCTACGAGGTGGAGGTCGGCAACCTGGCCGGGGGCGGGCACGTGGAATACCCGGAGCCGTTCGTCGCGCTGTTCTGATTAATCGACGGCTGGCCGGGTCAGCGGCCTGCCGGCGTAAAATGGAACTGCCCGAAACAACCGGTATTCTCCAGTTGCCGTGTGAGAATAATATTCTCCCGGCGACCGTTCCGTTCCAGGATGCAGTTGCAGCCCGGGCGAAACGGCAATGACGGCAGCAACAGGGATGCCTGTTGTCCCAGTGCCTCGATCCCGGGCAGCAGGATGCCCTGCATGCGCTTGTCTGCACGCGGGTCAAGGTGGTAATCGTCGTTGCAGGCAAAGGCCCAGATTGCCTCGCCGGCCGGAGCCAGCAGTTGTACGCCCAGCTCCAGACCGCGCTCGCCGGTGAATTTCAACCAGCGGATGACTCCCAGCTGCCAGTCACTCTCGGCGGGTTCTTTCTGTTGCACGATGGCTGCCAGCTCGCCGACGCGGGCGTTCGAGGCCGTAATATTGTCCCAGAGCAGGCTATAGCCACCAGCGCTCGTGTCCGTCATGTGCCAGGATTCGATATGCGAACCCTGGGTAGTGTCTGCATGGAAGGCGCCACGTAGCAGATCGTCCGCCATGTCTGCCCGGGTCGTGAAGCTTGTCGAGCTGTCGAAGGTGGGGTCGGGCAGGTAATGGTGATCCGTGATCGAGTCATCGTCCTCGTGAACCTGACCGGTGGGCCCGGCGATGAGAGCGTGTATGGCGTTGATGCCGGTGAGCAGCCTGACCGGGGAGTTGCGGTGGTGCCGCGGGAATTTGCGTTTTGGCATCGCACCCCACGCCAGCATGAGCTGCTGCAGGGTTTCGGTATTGCCGATGCCGGTGTGGTTCACGGCCGGACCATTTTCGGCGGACAGCACGTCGCGTAACTGCTCGGTGGCAGCCGAGGTGTCCAGGATACGTGTGTGCTTGTCCGTCTCCATGTTTATCGCCAGTGCACGGTAGACGGGTGGGGAATCGGATTGCAGGTTAAGCGTGAACAGTCCGTTGGTGCGGGTATCGATGGCCGGCACCAGGCGACAGAACCGGGCCCAGTCCAGTAACGCGCTGTAGACGTAATTGATTTCTTTCTGGCGCATGCGGTACGGGCAGGCCAGGGACAGCAGCAGAATCTGCTTGTAAATGGTTGCGATGGTGCTTTCCTCGCTGACCGGCGCGGTCGGGTCGGTGACGGGGTGCGTGGTAATGCCGTACTCCTCCGCCAGCGCATACAGGACGTGAATGCTTTTCCAGAGACCATCCGGGTACGGGATATAGATCTGGTAATGTATCAGCAGCAGTTCGCTGAGGTAGCGCAGGGCGCGATGAATTGCGATTGCCAGCTGGTTTTCCTGGTTGAGTTTCCTGCCGAGATCGTCCGCCAGGATGCGGTAGCCGGTCGCCATTCGATTAATGATATCGAGCGCCTGCGTGGCCGCGGAACTGTCTGCTTCCTGCAGCGGCATCGGCTTGCCGAGAAAGTTTTTCTTGAGTGCATCGGTAACGCACATGACCGAGGTCGACATCAGTTCGAGCGCCATATGGCGATTGTCTGCCGGAATGTCGAGGGTGTTGATTTGATCCAGGGCATCGTTCAGCAGCTGCCGCGTACGCCCGGTATTGAGCAGTGGCAGATCGTCAACCCAGATCCTGATCGCTTCCGGGTTGGTATTGAAACTGTTACGTGCGGGTTGCTTGCGTTCCGGGAGCTGGAGTTCCATGACCGGTCTGTCCTGCCTGTTGTTATTGCCTGCGAAAAACCGTCTGCGCACTAGGAGCCTGTCGGACTTAGGGGTTCGTAGCGAGGCGAGTGGGAAAGGGAGAGCAAATGATCACGATTTTGAGGCGCATAGTGGTCCTACGTAACGAGAAATCGGGGACATTTGGGCCGCTTTCCCGCAGCCGCAGTAGAATCATCCTAAGTCCGAGAGACTCCTAGTATATGTAATCATGCAGTGGCTGTCAGGATCTGTAGACCGGCGTTTTACCGGATTGTCCGGGGATTTCCTCGACCAGCCGGGGTATCAGGTAGCCCGGCAGCGCTGCGTGTACCGCGTCTATCAGTGCGCAGGCGCGGTCGGGATCCACCTCGAAATGGGCGGTGCCCTGCACGCGGTCAAGCCGGTGCAGGTAGTAGGGCAGGATGCCGGAGGCAAACAGGGCCTCACTCAGGCGGATCAGTGTGTCGGCATCGTCGTTGACGCCGCGCAACAGCACCGACTGGTTCAGCAGCATGACCCCGGCCTGTGCAAGCTGCCGCATGGCCGTATCCACCGCGGTATCGATTTCATTGGGATGGTTGCAATGCACGACCATGACGACCTTGAGCCGCTGCCGACCGATCCACGCCAGCAACCCGTCATCGACGCGTTCCGGCAGGACAACAGGCAGGCGGCTGTGGATGCGCAGGGTGCGCAGGTTGGGCAGCGCCGACAACCGGTCTGTGATTGCCTGCAGGCGGTGGTCGGCCAGGCTGAGCGGATCGCCGCCGCTTAGGATGATTTCGTGTATCCCGGGGTTCCGGGCCAGGTAGTCAAGCGATTCTTCCCAGTGCTCACTGACCGGGTTTGCATCCTGGTACGGGTAATGGCGGCGGAAGCAGTAACGGCAGTGCACGGCGCAGGCGCCGGTGACCGTCAGCAGGGCACGGCCGTGGTACTTGTGCAGCAGGCCGGGGCTGGGCATGGCGCCGAGTTCCTGCAGCGGATCGGGCACGAAACCCTCGATCTGCCGGTTTTCCTCTTCGACCGGTAACACCTGGCGCAGCAGGGGGTCGTGGATATCGCCCCGGGCCATGCGCGCGACGAATCCGCGCGGAACCCGCAGCGGGAAGTCACTGGCCAGCGGGTGGATCCGGTGCCGGGCAGGGTCTATGTCCAGCAGGCGCAGCAGCTCGTCGGCCGACCTGACTGCCCGGGCCAGTTGCAGTTGCCAGGCCGGCCGGTGTTCCGGATGCAGTATTCGGGGTATCATAGCCCGCGTTTTCGACTCATTCAGGATTGAACAGTATACATGGCATCCTATAGCACCAACGAATTCAGAAGTGGCCTGAAGATCATGCTCGATGGTGATCCCTGTGCCATCATTGAAAACGAATTTGTCAAGCCAGGCAAGGGACAGGCGTTCAATCGCGTCAAGATCCGTAACCTGAAGTCCGGCCGTGTTATCGAGCGCACCTTCAAGTCCGGCGAGACGGTCGAGGCGGCTGATGTCATGGATGTTGACCTGCAGTATCTTTATAACGACGGCGAGTTCTGGCACTTCATGGACCCGCACAGCTTCGAGCAGCAGGCGGCCGATGCCACTGCGGTGGACAATGCCAAGCTGTGGCTGAAGGAGCAGGACATGTGCCTGGTGACGTTGTGGAATGGCTCGCCGCTGGCCGTGACGCCACCGAATTTCGTTTACCTGGCCGTGACGGACACCGATCCGGGCGTGCGCGGCGATACCTCAGGCGGCGGTGGCAAGCCGGCCACGCTGGAAACCGGTGCGGTGGTGCGCGTGCCTCTGTTCATCGAGGTGGGTGAGACGCTGAAGATCGACACCCGCACCGGTGAATATGTCGCCCGCGCCAAGGAATAGTTCCGGGCCGGCACCCTGACCACGACCGTGCAAACGCAACCGGACTGGCGACCGACGGCATCGCTTGATGCCCTGAAACTCAGGGCCACGCTGCTGTCCCGCGTGCGTGCCTGGTTCGAGCGCGAAGGCGTACTGGAAGTCGATACTCCCGCGTTGTCCTGTGCCGCCACCACGTCACCGCACCTGGCCAGCTTTGCCTGCCGCTATTACGGGCCCGGCGTGCGCCAGGGTACAAGGCTGTACCTGCATACCTCGCCGGAATTTCCCATGAAGCGCCTGCTGGCCGCCGGCAGCGAATCGATCTATCAGATCTGCAAGGTTTTCCGCGACGGCGAATACGGGCCGCATCACAACCCCGAATTCACACTCCTGGAATGGTACCGGACCCGCTACGACCACCTCGACCTGATGAACGAGGTCGAGGGGCTGCTAACCGAGATCCTCGATGGCATATTCCGCATCAAGGCCGTCTATCACTGGCGTTACCGCGATCTTTTCCTGGAATTTGTCCAGGTCGATCCGTTCAATACCACGCCGGAGGCCTTGCAGGCCGTGCTCGAATCCCGGCATATCGTGGCACCGGTCGGTATGCAGGAGGCAGACCTGGACAGCTGGCTGGACCTGGTCATGACCCATCTTATCGAACCGCGTCTCGGCGCCGGGCTGGTATTCGTCCGTGACTACCCGGTGACCCAGGCCGCGCTCGCGCAGCTGCGCCCGGGCAATCCGCCGGTGGCATCGCGTTTCGAGGTTTACCTGAACGGCATCGAACTGGCCAACGGTTTCCACGAACTGACGAATGTCCATGAGCAGCGCATGCGTTTCGATTACGAAAACAGGATGCGCGAGCACTATGGCTTGCCAGCCATGCCGGTGGACGAGCGTCTGCAGGCCGCGCTGGCGGCCGGACTGCCTGACTGCGCCGGAGTCGCACTGGGTTTCGACCGGCTGCTGATGATCGTGTCGGGCGCCGAGTGTCTGGCGGACGTCATGAGCTTTGATTTCGAATCCACATGATCGGGCCGCGCAGGGCTTGTATCCTGTCACCATTTTTCTGAGACTTGTTGCATGCCTGAACCGGATGTCAGTGCAGCCGCCGTCAGTATCACTGAAGACGCGCTGATCTGCAGCGGCCGCTGGACCGTCGGCAGCATCGCCGCGCTGCGTTTGAGCATGGACGGCATGGCAGTGCCGGCCGGTGAAACGGTGTCCGTCGATGGTGCCGCGGTCACCGCGCTCGATTCCGCCGGGGCCTGGATGCTGCTGCAGCTCGGCAAGCGTATCGAGGCCGCGGGCGGGCAGATGACGCTGCAGTCGTTTCGCCCTTCCTGGTTGCGGCTGGTGGAGTTCATCGCGGCTGAGGCGCAGGATGCCGAGCGCGTCCTTGCACCGCGCCGGAAAACGCCCCTGACCGAGCGGGTCGCGGGTATCGGAGGTGACCTGACCGGGTTCCTGGCCTTCATCGGCGAATCCGTCCTCTCGCTGCTGGGCGCTGTGCGCCACCCGGGGCGTGTGCGCTGGCAGGAGCTGCTCGACGACATGTGGCAGACCGGCGTCAATGCCCTGCCGATCGTCGGCCTGCTGTCGTTCCTGATGGGGGTGGTGATTGCCTACCAGGGTGCGGTGCAGCTGAAGCTGTACGGTGCGAATATCTACATCGCCGACCTGGTTGGCTACTCGATGTTGCGCGAGCTCGCACCGCTGTTGACCGCGATTCTCATCTGCGGGCGTACCGGGTCGGCCTATGCCGCGAAGATCGGCACCATGCAGGTGCGCGAGGAGGTTGCAGCACTGCAGACCATCGGTATCCCGCCAGTCGACCTGCTGGTGCTGCCCAAACTGCTGTCGCTGTTCGTCGTGTTGCCCCTGCTTACCATCTATGCCGATGTGCTGGCCGTGTTCGGTGGTATGTTCATGGCCAATGCCCAGCTCGGTATCGGTTACCACGCTTTTATTGCACGTCTCGAGGAAGCCATCACCTACTCGACCTTCATGATCGGCGTCGGCAAGGCGCCGGTGTTTGCCGCAATCATTGCCATCGTCGGCTGCTATCAGGGCTTCAAGGTGGAAGGCAGTGCGGAGAGTGTTGGCCGTCATACCACCATCAGCGTGGTGCAGTCGATCTTTCTGGTGATTATCGTGGATGCCATGTTCTCCGTGCTGTTCAGCATGATGGGTGTGTGAGCGTCATGCCGGGAAACCAGAACGCAGCCACTGACATGCCTGCGACCGGCGAGCGTGATGTGGTCATCAGCATGCGCGGTGTGCGCACGGTGTTCGGTAGCCGTGTAATACATGACGGGGTCGATCTCGATGTGTATCGCGGCGAGGTGCTGGCACTGGTGGGCGGCAGCGGCAGCGGCAAGAGCACGCTGATGCGCGAGATGCTCATGCTGCACGTGCCCGATGCCGGTTCCGTCAAGCTGTTTGGCACGGAACTGGTCGGTATCGGTGATAACGACGCCAATGCCCTGCGGCGCCGGCTGGGGGTGCTGTTTCAGCAGGGCGCGCTGTTCAGCGGACTGACGGTATTGCAGAATGTCGGACTGCCACTGCGCGAACACACGGCGCTGGATGACCGCATCATCGATTCACTGGCGCGGGTCAAGATCGCCCAGGCTGGCCTCAAGCCGGAGGCTGCCACGCTGTTTCCGAGCGAGCTTAGCGGTGGCATGATCAAGCGCGCCGCGCTGGCCAGGGCAATGGCGCTGGATCCGGAGATCCTGTTCCTGGACGAGCCCACCTCCGGTCTGGATCCGACCAGTGCCGGACTGTTCGACCAGCTGGTGCTGAAACTGAAGGACATGCTCGGCCTGACCGTGCTGATGGTGACGCACGATCTCGATTCGCTGTGGGATGTCTCCGACCGGGTGGCGGTGCTGGGTGATGGTAAACTGCAGGGTGTCGATTCCATGCAGGCACTGTCCACGTCGACACAGCCGCATATCCGGGAGTATTTCGAGGGGCCTCGGGCCCGCAGTGCAAGGGAGCGCAAATGGGAAAACAGCTGAACAACGCACTGGTCGGCGTCTTCGTCATCGTGCTGGGCCTGGCGTGGATGGGTATAACCCTGTGGCTGGCGCTGGGCGATTACACCACCCAGTACACCACCTACCGGGTCTACCTGGATGAATCGGTGTCCGGGCTGTATCGCGATGCGCCGGTCAAGTACCGTGGTGTGGATGTCGGCAAGGTGACCGGCATCGAACTGAATCCCGCAGTACCCGACCAGGTGGAACTGACGCTGGACGTGGTGTCGACCACACCGATCCGCGAGGATACCCAGGCCGAACTGGCTGTGCAGGGTCTCACCGGCGTTGCCTTCGTCGACCTGAAGGGCGGCAGTATCGATGCGCCGATGCTCACTGCGCAGCAAGGCCAGGAATATCCGGTCATTCGTTCGGCGCCGTCCTTTTTCGAGCGGCTGGACATGAGCGGTACCGAGCTGATGGGCAACCTGAACGTACTGATCAGCAACCTGGCGCGCCTGCTGGACACCGAGGGCAGGCAATCGCTCAGGCAGATCATCGCCAATATCAAAACGGTCACCACCACGCTTGCGGCTCGCAATACCGAACTGGGCCAGGCGGTCGTCGACGGTGCCAGGCTGATGAAAAGCAGTGCGGCGGCGGCGGAGCGCGTCGAGCCCTTGCTGACCCAGCTGCAGGAAACGGCGAAGTCTTTCCAGAGCATGGGGGACAAGGTGGCGGCTGCGGGAGATAGTCTCAACCGCTACGTGGATAGCAGCGGCAGCGGTGTGCAGCAGTTCAGCCGGCAGACTCTGCCGGAATTGGGAGCACTGATCAGTGAACTGCGTGACCTGGCGGACTCCCTGAAAGGGGTCAGCGAAAAACTCGAGGAAGACCCACGCGCACTTCTCTATGGCAGAGAACTTGAGGTGCCGGGACCGGGAGAATAACCATGGCTGTAATACTTGGAAGACTGCTTCGTATTGTCTTGATCCCGTTGCTGCTGGCGGCGTGTTCCATTCTGCCCGAACCGAAGCCGACGGCACTGGATAAATACCTGCTCGAGTACATGCCGGCCACGGTGCGGGAAACCCGTGCCGATGCGCCGGTGCTGATCGTCGCCACCCCGCAGGCGAATGGCGCCTACGATACGGCGCGCATTGCCTATATGCAGCAGCAGTACGGGCTGCGTTATTACACGCGCAGCAGCTGGGCGGATACGCCGGCACGCATGCTGGCGCCCCTGGTTGCGGAGGCACTGAATGCCAGCGGGCAGTTTCAGGCCCTGTATACCAGTCCGGGACTGCTGACGGCCGACCTGCGCCTGGATACCGAACTGCTGCGCTTCCACCAGGACTTCACGCGCCAGCCGAGCGAAATTCACATTACCCTGCGTGCGCAGCTGGTCGATCTTCAGCAACAGCGGGTGGTCGCGACCAGGCTGTTCGATATCCGCGAGCCTGCGACATCCGAGGATACCTACGGCGGCGTGCTGGCCGCCAACCGCGCGGTTACACGCCTGCTGGAAGAACTGACTGCATTCTGCATCGGCCTGTCCCGCTGACCCGTGCCGTGATGCTGTCCGGCATTCACGTGGTGTTGAGCAATACCAGCCACCCCGGCAATATCGGGGCCACGGCGCGGGCCATGAAAACGATGGGTCTGGCCAGCCTGCGCCTGGTCAACCCCAAGCTGTTTCCGCATGCCGATGCCACCGCGCGTGCCTCCGGCGCGGACGATGTGCTGGCCGCGGCCCGGGTGTGCGCAACGCTGGAAGAGGCGACGCAGGATTGCCGGCTGGTGATCGGAGCCAGTGCCCGTACCCGCAGCATCCCTTGCCCGGTCATCAGTCCGGACGAATGCGCGCGCCGCGCCTGTGCGGAGAGCAGGCAGGGCGGGGTGGCCATCGTGTTCGGCTGCGAGCAGTCCGGACTGAGCAATGCCGAGATCGACCGCTGCCAGTTCCTGGTACGCATACCAACCAATCCCGACTATGGTTCGCTGAACCTGGCTGCGGCCGTGCAGATCATCGGCTACGAAATCCTGGTGGCGCATGAAAACACGCAGGATGCCACTGGCGCCGCCCGGGCATGTGCCGGTGAGCGCCGGTGAAATGGAGCGTTTCTATGTCCACCTGGAACAGGCGCTGATCGAGCTGGAATTTCTCGACCCGGCCAATCCGCGCCAGCTGATGCGGCGCCTGCGGCGGCTCTACAACCGTGCCCGGCCGGATGAAAACGAGATCAACATCCTGCGCGGTATCCTGGCGGCGGCGCAACAGGCCGGCAAACCACGCGGTTAGCGTGTATATTGCCGTCCACAGATGTGGCACAGTGTCATACACCGTTCATATGTTTTACGGGTTGCCGTGTGGTGCAGCCCGCTGGCTATCTGAATCAACAAAAGACCATGTTTGACAGAATCCGTGAAGATGTCCGCTGTGTGTTCGACCGTGATCCGGCGGCACGCAACACCTTCGAAATACTCACCACCTATCCGGGTATTCACGCGGTCCTGATGCACCGCTGGAGCCACTGGCTGTGGACGCACGGACTGAAATGGCTGGCGCGTGTATTTTCCAATATCGCGCGCTGGTATACAGGTATCGAGATCCATCCCGGTGCCAGCATCGGCCGGCGTTTCTTCATCGATCACGGTATGGGCGTGGTGATCGGCGAAACCACCGAGATCGGCGATGATTGCACGCTATACCACGGTGTTACGCTGGGCGGAACCAGCTGGGACAAGGGCAAGCGCCATCCAACGCTGCGCAACAACGTCGTGATCGGTGCCGGCGCCAAGGTGCTGGGTCCGATTATCATCGAGGACGGCGTGCGCATCGGTTCCAATGCCGTGGTGCTGAAGGGTGTAGCAAAGGGCATGACGGTCGTCGGTGTGCCTGGCCGCACGGTCAAGCCGCATGCCGAAGTGGATGAAAAACGCCAGGCCATTGCCAGGAAGATGGGCTTCGATGCCTATGGTGCTACCAGTGACATGCCTGACCCGGTGGCGACCGCGGTGAACGGCATACTCGATCACATCCATGCCATGGACCAGCGGCTGGAGGATATGTGCAAGGGGCTGAAAGACCTGGGTGCCGAGATCGGTGACATCAAGCTGCCGGACCTCGGCCCGTGTGCGCTCAAGCAAGTTGATGAAGAGGAAATCGACACGGCGTTTGACCTGCACGAGCAGCATGACAAGCCGCCAGACGGTTCTTGACGTGGCGCAGGTCTTGTGACACTTTCGATCGTGATGGCGCCAGTCGGACAACCGCATCATGAAACTGACCAGTAAGGGCCGCTACGCGGTAACCGCGATTCTCGATCTCGCTTTCCACGAACAGTCAGGCCCGGTCAGCCTGTCGCACATATCCCGGCGCCAGGCGATCTCGCTGTCCTACCTGGAGCAGTTGTTCACCCGTCTGCGCAAGCACGAACTTGTAAAAAGTACCCGCGGACCGGGTGGCGGCTATTCGCTGAACCGGCCGGCACAGGCGATTGCAGTGGCTGAAGTGATCGCCGCGGTCGACGAAATGATCGATAGCACGCGCTGCAGTGGTGCGGGAAACTGCCATGACGGGCAGCAATGCCTGACGCATGATCTGTGGGATGACCTGAGCGAGCAGATCCATGCCTTCCTCTGCGAGATCAGTCTGCAGGACTTGCTCGACGAGGATGCAATCCGGGACGTGGCCGTGCGCCAGGATCTGCTTACGCAGCTGGACCTGACGCCGCCAGCGCCGGATACGCAAGCCGACGCCCGCATTAAACAGGACTGAGCCGACTGGCCGGTATCGGCCTGCCGATCGACGCTGGTCTTCCGTCCGTCTCCTTGCTCCCGCGGATTCTTCCCGCTTTCTTCCGGAAATGCGATCTGGCTCACATCCAGTTCTGCCGTGCATCACGGATGTTTGGGCATGCCAGCCGATAAGATATCCGTCAGTGAGATGCATGTTGCAGGAGTTGTCATGAACAAGTTGTTTGGTGTTGCTGTAGTGGTATACCTGCTGGGCGATCCGGGATTGAGCCTGATTGAAGGCCTGAATATTTCCAAGGAATACATTGTAGCCATCGCCCTGGCACTGGTTTCGGTCCCCTGGGTAACTTCACATTTCGATAACTGACCTCGCTATCTGACGGCCCCGACACCGTCATTTGTGAAGTTTCCCGCTGCCGGCCCGGGTGCAAACCCGGGCCGGTTTTTTATTTGGATCTTCCCCTGAATGAGTGGGTATCACATCAATTTAGACGAGACGCCTTCCTTCTGATGGCAAGGTTGTTGGCCAAATGAATTCGGCCCTACTGTAGGGACGAATTCATACGGCCGCTGGTTTTTCATCGTCATAGAATCAGACCTGTAGGGTCGAATTCATTCGGCCAGCGGTGTTTCATCCGAGCAGGCGTGCTGCGGTGATATCTGTGAACGAAGGATAACGACCACGGGTAACCGTGGTGATGCAATAGACTTGATGGTGCAGGGAATGACGCTCACCTGCGCAATGCATCACAGGACAGGGAGGCCTCCTTGTCTCCCGTGGCAATAGGCTCTTGGACGAATGAATTCGGCCCTGCAACGGTAATCTACCCACTCGATTGGGTAAGAGCCTGACATGCCAGCTTCGCAGGTCGCTCACGGCCGTCGTTCCGGGCAGCCTGTCCTCTCGCGATACCTGTACATCCCTGTTTGTCGTGCTCGCAATGACGGGATATAAGTATTCCAGGGAGTCACCGGGATGATGACGTTCTATCCGCATCAGGGCGCTTTATCCATACCAGCAGGCGGTTGTTCACCGGCATTTCGTAATCCGCCTCCAAGTACATGCCATGGGTGCGTGCCAGTGTGCCCAGGTCCTCGAAATTCCGTATGCCGCTGCCGGGGTCACGTTCCCTGAGCCAGTCATCGAAGCGCGCATTGCTCGGACTGGTGTAGGTGTTGTGATAATTGAACGGCCCGTACAGGCAGAACACGCCATTGTGCTCGAGCAGCGTGCCGATGCCCGCGAACATGCAGCACACGTCCGGCCAGTGCATGATGTGGGTAGTATTGGCACTGAATACTCCATCGAATCTCTGCTGCGGCCAGTGACCGGCCGCGACGTCGAGTTCGAGTGGTGGCGCGAGATTTGCCAGCCTGCTGTCCGCAGTCCAGGCACGGATACTCGCGTGATTGTCCGTCAGATCGCTGGTCTGCCAGTGCAGGTGGGGCAGGTGGCCGGCAAAGTGGACGGCGTGCTGGCCCGTGCCGCTGCCGATTTCCAGAACCCGATGCGTATCCCTGTACGCCTCGCGCAGCACTGCGAGGATAGGTGCCTTGTTCTGTTCGCAGGCGTCCGAGAACTGTTTCATGTGCGTGTTCCAAAAGAAGCTGAACCATAACGCACGTCCGGTCCGGCCTCGCCGGAGGCCGGACCGGTTCGCACACGAGCCGCTAGCTGACGGTGATTTTGCGTGGCTGCGGCTTTTCCTGTTTCGGTATCCCGATCTGCAGGACGCCGTCCTTCATCGTTGCGCTGATGCTGTCGGCGTTGACGGTGTCCGGCAGGGTGAAGCGGCGCAGGAAGCTGCCGCGTAAACGCTCGCGGCGTCGGTAGCCATCGGCCTGTGTCTCGCTCTCCGCGCGGCGCTCACCCTTGATGGTCAGCACGCCTTCCTCGAGCGAAATGTCGATGTCGCTGCGTTCAACGCCCGGCAGATCGGCGAACAGCACATAGCGGCTGTCTTCCTCGAGAATATCCACGGCCGGCATCCAGTCGCGCGCCGGTACGGTCTCGTCCTGTGCCTGGGTGCCGGTGAGGAACCGGTTGATTTCATTGTTGAACCTGTCAAAGAGATTGATCGGTTCGTAACGTACCATAGCCATGATAATGCCTCCTGAAAAGGGTTTGTCGCGATTGACTTGCTACCTAGATAGGGGCGTGCGGGGGGAATTCAAGGGGTGCCTCGCCGCTGGCGGCCACGGCAGGGGGATTCAGAAGCCCAGCGCGCGTGCGCCCTGGTAGAAGACAAAGCTGACCGCCCAGGCCAGTGACAGCGACCAGGCCAGGCTGATGCCCGTAAACTTCCAGCTGCGCGATTCGGTCAGCTGTGTCGCAAGGGTCGACAGGCAAGGGGTATACAGCAGGATGAACAACATGAAGCTGACGGCCTGAATGGTGTCCATCTGCGTGGCCAGGTAGCCGTTCAGGGCGTTTCCTTCCAGCCCGGTCATGGCAACCATGGCACCGATCACGATCTCCTTGGCCACGAAGCCGAACAGCAGCACGACCGACATGGCGGCGCTGATACCGATCGGGTCGAGGACCGGCTTCAGCCATTCGCCGAGCATGCTGGCCCAGGTTCCGGCACCGCCGGGGGTGCTGCCTTCCGGATAGTGGGTCAGTAGCCATACCATTACCACACCGCTGACGATGAAGGTGCTGGCGCGCCGCAGGAAATGATAGATCTCGTGCCAGCCGCGCAGCAGGACCTGCTTCAGCTGCGGGGCGCGGTAGGGCGGCAGTTCGAGTACAAACGGTTCATCGCTTTTCAGGCGGCTGCCAAAAACCGCGGCAGTCAGGAATGCCGCAGCGAAACTGGCAAGGTACATGAAAAACAGCACCACGGGCGCTTGCCTCGGCGAAAACAGGGCCGTGGTGATGAACACGAAAACCTGCAGCCGCGCCGAGCACAGCGAGAACGGGACCACCAGCATGGTCAGCCAGCGCAGGCCACGGCTGCGCATGACCCGGGTCCCCATCAGTGCCGGCACGTTGCATCCGAAGCCCATCAGGATCATGACGAAACCGCGGCCGTCCAGCCCCATGCGTGCCATCAGCGAGTCGGTAAGAAATGCCGCGCGCGCCAGGTAGCCGCTGTCCTCGACGATGGCCATCATGAAGAAGAACAGGATGATGATTGGCACGAAGGAGGCGACGGTGCCGATACCATCGTACAAGCCGTTGATAAGGAAGCCGTAGAGCCCGGCGGGCAGGATACTTGCCAGCGGCAGCAGTGCCAGATTTTTGAACGATTCCAGCACGAATGCCACGACATCCTGCAAGGGGCCGCCCAGTGTGTAGACGGCCTGGAATACCAGGAACATCGCCGCGAAAAACAGCGGCAGGCCAAGCCAGGGGTGCAGCAGCACACGGTCGATGCGCTCGGTGATCTTGCGCACCAGCTTGCTGGGTGCCGAAACACAGCGGCTGATCAGCGCATCCGAATGCTGCACGATTTCGTCGTCGGCATGCAGGCAGTTGCGCATGTCATCCAGCGGTATTGGCCGTGCCTCGCCGAGACAGCGCGTCAACGTCTCGCGCACCTCGTTCATGCCGGTGCCATGTCGCGCGCTCAGCGGATGGACCGGGCACCGCAGGTCGTTGGCGATTCCCCCGGCATCGATACGGATACCCAGCTGGTCGGCTTCGTCGATCATGTTGAGCAGGATGACCGGCTGGATGCCCAGCTTGCAGATTTGCAAGGCCAGTGGCAGCTGGTGGTCGAGTTGCGTGGCGTTCAACACAACGCCGATCAAGTCGACCGGGTTGTTCTCCAGGAAGTTGCGGACGATCTGCTCGTCTTCGGAAAAGCCGTGCAGGTCATAGATGCCGGGCAGGTCGATGACCTCGATGGCCTCGCCACCCAGCACGATGCGTGCGCTCAGGAGGTCGATGGTGACGCCGGGCCAGTTGCCGACCCGTGAGGAGGATCCGGTAAGACGATTGAAGAATGTCGATTTACCCGTGTTGGGCATGCCGACAATGGCAAGCCGTTTCACCGCTCGGCAGCGATAGTGACGCGCGCCGCGTCGCAACGACGCATGATGAGGTGGACGCTGCCGACGCGAATCTGCATCGGGCCCAGGCGCGGATTACGGATCACCTCGGCCTCGCGACCGGTACGCAGACCCATCGACTGCAGGCGCTGACGCATGCCATCCGGCGCATGGATACCCGTAATAAAGGCCCGTTCGCCGATGCCAAGGTTCGATAAATTAATGATGTTAATCAGTGGCATAGTATGGCTTGGTCGGAGTAATAAAAGTGAGAATTGTTCTCATTATCACTCCGATTCCCTCATTGGTCAAGGACGATGGTGCGCCTCGACGGGGCCGGATGATTTGACGTAGATCAGGAAATGATAATTTTCTGAAATAATTGTAATGCCCCGCAACCCTGCAGCGGCGGGCGCGTACCGTCGAGCGGCTTGCCGCTGGCCCGCGGACCGGTGGAGGGACGTGAAGTGCCGGGGTGTGCGAGCGCTTGCGCAGGATGTTCTTCGATGAGTGCGGCAACTATCATGGTCCCGCGATGGCAGCCGGTGGCGCGGAGGAGTCCTGAGGCTCGCGCTAGGTTACTGCTTTCAAGCGCTGGTCCGGGTGTGCGTAGAATGCATGGGCCGGCCATGCCAATTACAACTGCGCTCACCGGGGGAGATGAAAATATGGAACGATTCAAGAATATTCTCTGCGTGGTAGAGCCCGGAGAAACCAGCAAGCACGCCCTGGAACGCGCCGTTACCCTGGCAGAAAACAACCAGGCCAGCCTGACCGTCGTCGACGTGATACCGCATATCGTGGCCGGTATCGGAATGCCGGATGGCGGTCCCATCTCCGTGGATCTGCAAGCGGCGCTGGCAAGTGAGCGCATGGGCGTAATGGAATCCCAGCTCGCTCCCTATCGCAAGCGAATCGACATGCGCGTCGAAGTACTGCAGGGTACGCCATTCCTGGAGATCATCCGCGAGGTATTGCGCAACGGGCATGACCTGGTGGTCAAGGTCCCCGAAGACATGGATTGGCTCGATCGCCTGTTCAGCAGTGATGATATGCACCTGTTGCGCAAGTGTCCGTGCCCGGTCTGGTTGATCAAGCACAGGGCATCGAAGCCCTACAAGCGCATACTGGCGGCAATCGACGTGGACGATTCCTACCCCGCGCATCAAATGAAAGCTCGGCAGGCACTGAACCGGCAAATTCTCGAAATGGCCGTCTCACTGGCGCTGTCCGAGTTTGCCGAATTGCATATCGTGCATGCCTGGGAGGCGATCGGCGAGGGCGCTATGCGCGGGACATTCATGAATGCCATGGAGGCCAATATCCTGGCCTATGTTGAACAGGTGAGGCGACATCACGAGGCCTGCATGGAGGCGCTGGTGCGGGATGTAACCGTCAGCCTGAAGGAGGGGGCAATGGACTACCTCAAACCGCAAACACACCTGTTAAAGGGCGCGGCGCGCAAGGAGATTCCGGCGCTGGCCCGGCGGATCGGGGTCGATCTGGTTGTCATGGGTACCGTGGCGCGCACCGGTGTGCCCGGCCTGATCATGGGCAACACGGCGGAGACCATCCTGAACCAGCTGGATTGTTCCGTCCTCGCGATCAAGCCGCCCGGTTTCGAAACCCCCGTCAGGCTAGATACCTGATAGCGCCAGCGGCTAGCCGGCACAGGATTGATGTGGATGATCAAACTGATGCCTGGTCATTGAGCCGGCAAATTCTGAGTATATCTACATGGGCGGGTACGTATCTGCGCCAGCCAGCTCACGTGATGTAATCATGAAGACAATGTCGGAGTAACCATGACGGAGAAACTCGGGAGTGTTCTTGTAGAAGCCATCAATGACGAATACAAGGCGCGTGCGATGTACCATCTTGTAATAAGCAAGTTCGGCGAGATACGGCCATTCATGAATATTGTCGAGGCCGAAGGCCGGCATATACAGGCGTTACTGCCATTGTTTGATAAATACGGCATACCGGTCCCTGAAGATGACTGGGTGTTGCGTGTTGAAGCTCCCGCCTCCGTGCTGGAAGCCTGCCAGGCGGGTGTTCAGGCAGAAATAGATAATGCAGATATGTATGAAAGGTTGCTCGAATCAACAAAACAGTATCCGGATGTTCAATTGGTCCTCAGACAATTGCAAAAAGCATCAAGAGAAAACCATTTGCCAGCCTTTCAGCGCTGCGTAGAAAGAGGTGGATCTCCTGGTGGAGGTCGAGGATTGGGGCAGCAGCATCGACGAGGCCACAGATTCAGATGAGGATTGTTCAGGCGTACTGAAACCATAAGCAGGAATGATGAGACTGTAAATTATTCACCTGCGACCGGAACCAGATGTTTTTCGACGCGGACTGTTGTCGCTTCCGGTGAAAGACACGCGTCGGGATTATCCTCACCGCTTCTGGAAGCCAATCCGAATATTTTGAAAAGATGCGTACGGCGTCAATCTCTGCCAGGATCATTTCGAGGAGGCTAAAGCGGGTTTCTCGAATACCATGAAATGCTGTGTCGGCAGGAATTGCCGTGTTTCAACCCAGACCAGGCCGACGGCCTGCATCTCCCTGGTGGCCTGTTGCCGGGTCATCTTGTGCAAGGGACTGATGGGTATCCGCGGGTCCTCGCCCCGATACTCAATGAGAAACACACGGCCGTCCGGACGCAGGGATTGTACGATGCCACGCATCATCTCGTAGGGATAGTCAAACTCGTGGTAGGCATCGACCAGCAATACCGCATCTATGGCGTTTTCCGGCAACATCGGGTCATCGGGTTCACCCAGTACCGGCAGGACATTTGACACCGAGCGGCGCTGCATGCGCTTGCGGATGATGTCCAGCATCTCGGGTTGTATATCCACCGCGTAGACCCGGCCGGCCGGGACGAGTGCCGCTAACCGGAAGGTAAAATAACCGCTGCCTGCACCAATGTCGGCGACCACTGCATCAGCTGAGAGGTGCATCGCACGCACTGCCTGGTCGGGGGTCTCTTCGTTGATCCTGGATTTTCTCTCCAGCCAATCCGCACCCTGGTGCCCCATGACCTGCGCGATCTCGCGCCCGAAATAGTACTTGCCGGTACCGCCGCGCGTCGCTGTGGCGTAGGTGTAATCAACGTCTGCCGGAACCAGCGCCTCGGCAAGGCCCGTGTTCGCGATCAGCACCGGGAGCGCAAGGAGAATGACTTTTAGAAGATCCTGCATCGACTAATCATCCACTCATATATGTCGCATGACCTTGCCATGGCCATTGGTACCGGGACTGTCCTGCCTGACCTGGAGACCGGCCGGTTTACGGGGCAAGCTGGTCGCGAAGTGTTTCGACGCGTCTTGCATTGGTGTTCATGTCGCTTATACCGAGCCGGGAAGAAGACCGCACCTGAATCAGCTGCTTGTCGGGAACAAACAGCAGTTGCACATCATCCCGGAATCCCGCCATTGGCGTTTTGACAACCGCCTGTATGAAATTACCGTCATCGACAGTAATCTCCCAGTCTTCCTGCCGGGCAATCCACGTCTTTAGTTTCTGCCATCCTTGCGCATTTGCCCTGAGCGGTTTGATGGCCTGTGCGCCACGACCGGACTCGCTGTTAACGCAATTTGGCAGCCAGCCGCATTCCGGCAAGGCTTCCAGGGTTGCCGGCTTGCCGGGAGGACTGGTGCAGCCAGTCAGTAACAGGGCTGCAGCCAGGGTGAAGCGTGCGTGATATTTCAATTGCATTTTAATGCGTGGATGACGGTGGTCATTTGCCACCCAGACAGCTTACCCGGCAAGCGGATGAGTATCAAACGGGTGCGCCGGCACAGGCAGGCACAGTCTGCGGGTCTGCCGGAAGTTGCCGGTCTGGCAGGAAAGCTGCCAGATCAGCGCGCAAGTCGCCAAGCCGGTTCTCGAGCCTTGCGCGCTGGCTGCGGGAGAGCGTTGTGGCGAGTTCGTCCATGAGTTGCACGAATTCATCCCTGGCAACGCGCCAGAGCCGACTGGTTTCCGCCGATGTCCCTTCCCGCCGTACCCACCATTCGTCGAGGTATTCCCGCAAGTCTTTTGCGGTTGCACCTGTCTCGAGCATGGCCAGCAAGGTGTCCGTTTGTTCTGCGCGATACGCCAGCCACGACGCACTCAGGTCAGGGATGCGTTCGAGTGCATCCCGGATCTGCTTTCTCTGGCCGTCATTCAGTTTTCCGGTCCAGTGCTCGACCCGGTCAAGGAAACGTTCCCGGCGAGACGCCTTCCTCTTTTCGGGATCCGGATCGAGGTAACGCTTAATGGCATCCTGTTGACGCTGCGTCGTGTACCCGGCGAGGTGTCTGATCTGGGTGGCATCAAGGTCAACAAGCAGGGGGACGCTGAGGTCGACTGCAAGGCGTGCATGACGCCGGGAGAGGAGCAGGGCGCCGTCGACCAGACAAGCAGCGCCCGGCGTACCGTCCGCATCCCTGAAAATGCGCCTGGCCATGTCCAGCCAGGCGATAACAAGTGGCAGTTCCTCGTCCCGCTGTCGCTGCAGTGTGGCTTGCAGTAGCGGCTGCCAGTAATCACGCTGAGCCTCGTTGATACTGACGGTCTGCCAGGCGTAGTAGTCGAGTAGCCAGTCCGCATTGCGATAGGCAAACTCCACCCGGCTACAGGCCGTGGCCATTACGGCCAGCATAGCAATGACGGCAAGACGCGGCATGGGTCTGTGAAGGGTGTCGGGGCACATTTGCTACCTATATTACGAAGAAATGTGCCCCGATACCCTGTCTCTCGATATTTTTGAAGGCGGCGGGAGGCCGCTCCCGGCCATCCCTGGCCTCCGCGGCACTCGTACATCCCTGTACATCGTCGAACTTAACGCGATTCTCATCCTCACCCGACTCCCATAAAACAAAACGGGGCGTACCTTTTCAGGCACACCCCGTTCTATTTTATGGTGGAGGCGGCGGGAATCGAACCCGCGTCCGCAAGTCCTCTGCCATCGGCTCTACATGCTTATCCCGGTCTATTGATTTAACTGGCTGCTACCCGACGGGCAGGGAAAACAACCAGCGATTCCGTAGAGTTTTAGCGAATCAGCCCCGGACGTGCCTCATCGCGATCTTGTGAGAATCGACGCCTGAGTGTCCCGAATACCCAAAGGGCATATAGGACCCGGACGCACAAGCACGGCTCCGGTCAGACGGCACCCTACTGGGGTTTAAGCAGCGAGTGCGTAGTTGTCGTCGTTGGCAACTAAGTTTTTGCAGATGGATTAACGAGGTCCTCTGCACCTCGGCATGCACCTCAGGTTTCGCAACCCACGTCGAAGCCAGGTCGCCCCCTAAAGCTGATAGTAAAGCTGTCAGTAGGATAGCACAACGGCGGAAAAGTTCCGCACTTGAAAATTTCCCGCCTGTCCCAATCTTCTCATGTGCCAGGTGAAGTATGCCTATACTAGCCGCCTGAAAGCCTGTAGACCTGAGGGTGACTGACATGATGCGAATTTTCCTGTTTCTGGCGACCAATGCGGCCATCCTGGTGGTGGTCAGCGTGGTATTCAGGGTGCTTGGCCTGGATGGTGTGCTGGCGCAAAACGGGGTGGACCTGAACCTGCAGGCGCTGCTGGTTATGTCCGCCGTGATCGGCTTTACCGGTTCCTTCATTTCGCTGGCCATGTCCAAGTTCCTGGCCAAGCGTTCCATGGGCGTGCAGGTGATCGAGCAGCCCTCCAACAAGACCGAGCAGTGGCTGGTGGACACCGTCCGGCGCCAGGCCCAGCAGGCGCGCATTGGCATGCCGGAGGTGGGCATTTTCAATGCCGCCGAGCCGAATGCCTTTGCTACCGGTATGAACAAGAACAAGGCGCTGGTCGCGGTCAGTAGCGGCCTGTTGCAGAATATGAGCGCCGACGAGGTCGAGGCGGTGCTCGGGCACGAGATCACCCACGTCAGCAACGGCGACATGGTCACCATGGGCCTGATTCAGGGCGTGGTGAATACCTTCGTGATTTTCCTGTCGCGCGTTGTCGGTCATGTGGTCGACCGCGTGGTGTTCAAGACCGAGCGCGGGTACGGACCGGCCTATTTCGTTACCTCTATTGTTGCGCAGATATTTCTTTCCATACTCGCCTCGATGATCGTCATGTGGTTCTCGCGCCGCCGCGAGTTCCGCGCCGACGCCGGTGGCGCCACGCTGGCCGGTCGGCAGAAGATGATCGGTGCGTTGCAGGCCCTGCAGCGTGCGCAGCAGCCGCACGACCTGCCGGGCGAGTTTGCCGCCTTCGGCATTGCCGGCGGCGTGGGCGCGGGCATCAAGAAGCTGTTCCTGAGCCATCCGCCGCTGGAAGAACGTATTGCGGCACTCAGGGAAGGTATGTAGGAGCGGGCCTCGTCCGCGATTTGTTTAACGAGGAAAACCCGCGATGTACAAGGAGGCGGTGAGGCCATTTTTACGGGCATAGCCCGGGTCGAGAAGCTGGCCTGGGACATGTACGAGTGCCGCGAGCACAGGGAAGTGCAGGAACGGCCATGAGATGTGCTCCTATGATTTGTTGACCCGCAGTACCGGCTCGTCCGGAAACAGTGCCCGCAGGTCGTCGTGTGACAGCGCCTCTCCCTTTTCCTCGAAACGCTGCCAGATGCGCTCCCAGCGGTCATCATCGAAATAGAAACCGGCCGGCAGGATGCAAACCGGTTCGCGCCGATGGTCGGTTATTACCCTTGGTTCTGTGAGTTTTCCGGCCATGTTGTGCCATTTCCGTCCCGGGCGGGGCACCCGGCGGTTTGCCTGATGTAAATCTGGCGATAAAATAGCGTGTAGAGCGTTTTTGCGGTAGCTTGATATTATCAGGTTTACAGCCGTGCCTGCGTCTTGCCAGACAACAATGATAACAACAGGCCTTGCCATGCAAAGACAGAAACAGCAATTTCTGGGTATGTTTGTCCTGTTCGGGATGCTGCTGTTGGCTGGCAGCCCGATTGTCCAGGCCGAGCCCGGTCCGGACGTCCTGCTGCGGGAGGTGACGGACGAAGTGCTGGCGGAGATCCGCAAGGACCCGGAGCAGCTCAAGGATGTCGCACGGGTACGTGCGCTGACCGAGCGTTTCATACTTCCACATATCGATTTTCAGGTTACCGCGCAATGGGTGCTTGGCAAGTACTGGCGCACGGCCAGCGGGCAGCAGCGGATGCGCTTTGTCGTGGAGTTCCGCCAGCTGCTGCTGAATACCTACGTGCGTTCGATCAGCAACTACCGCGAGAACAGGATCAGCATCGCGCCGGCGCGTGGTTCACCTGCGTCGGGCCGCATGGAGGTCGATGCCGAGATCGAGCAGGCGGGCGGTCCGCCGGTACATCTCGGTTTTCGCCTGCACAGGCCGGAGTCGGACTGGCTGGTCTATGACATTTCCGTGGAAGGTATCAGCCTGGTTGCGACCCATCGCTCAAGTTTCGCGAAGGAAATTCACGATAAGGGGCTGGACAGCCTGATCGATCGCCTGACGAGCATGAATGCGAACACGGCAAATGACAGGACAGGCAGCGCAGCAGCAGCCGCATCCGCACCCTGAGGCGTAGCCGCGCTGCGCACGGCGCAGTTCAATGATCAGTGCTTGCGCAGGATGCGCTGTTTCTCGCGCATCCAGTCTCGATCCTTTTCCGAAGCGCGCTTGTCATGGCTTTGCTTGCCGCGCGCAAGTGCGATCTCGATTTTTGCCATGCCTTTCTTCCAGTACAGCGCCGTTGGCACGAGCGTATAACCCTTGCGCTCGACCGCGCCTATCAGCCGGTCAAGTTCGTTGCGGTGCAGCAGCAGCTTGCGGGTGCGGGTCGGATCGGGCGTGACGTGCGTCGATGCGCTTAGCAGCGGCGCAATACGGAACCCGAGCAGCCAGGCCTCGTTGTTCTTGATGATGATGTAGCTCTCGGTCAGCTGCACGCGTCCCTCGCGCAGGCTCTTCACTTCCCAGCCCTGCAATGCCAGTCCTGCCTCGAAGCGATCCTCGATGAAAAAATCGTGACGGGCCTTCTTGTTGAGCGCGATGGTGCTCGATCCGGGTTTGGATGTCTGCTTTGCCATGAATGCGGATAGTGGACGTGACCAGGACGCATCTTACCGTGCCGGGTGCGGTTGTGATAGCCGGGCATTTCTTGGACAATGCCGGTGCTG
>CAVVHS010000002.1:0-283698 GCA_963748215.1 uncultured Gammaproteobacteria bacterium
CTCTACCTCCTACATGGCCCAGGCCAGTCTCTCGACCGGCACCCGGTCTCACCTTCTCCCTGTAGTCGTGCGCGAAACAATGTTTCCCTGAGCCAGAGCCCCTCAGCTGCGCGTACGCGTGATGCGGGTCACTGACGGGATATTGCGCACCTGGCGCATGACGCTGGCGAGGTGCTGGCGGTTGCGCACCGTAAGCCTGAACTTGAGGATGTTGGTCAGGCCGTCGCCCTCCTCGATGCCGACGTTCTCGATATTGGAATCGGCATCGCCGATTGCCTTGGCCACCGTTGCCAGCATGCCGCGCCGGTCGGCGATCTCGATGCTGACATCGACCGGAAATTCCTCGTTGATGCCCGGCTCCCACTGCACCTCGAGCAAGCTCTCGGGCGGATACTTGCGCTCGGTGATATTGCGGCAGTTCTGGGTATGGATCATCATGCCGCGCCCGCTGGTGATCACACCCATCACCGGATCGCCGGGTATCGGCCGGCAGCATTTCGAAAAGCGCGTCACCATGCCCTCGCTACCGCGGATCACCAGCGGCAGCATCGAAGTACTTTCACCACCCGCCACACTGCTACGCTCGTCGGCAGGCAGCAGGGCGCGCGCCACCAGCACCGAGGGTCGCCTGCCCATGCCGATGTCGACCAGCAGATCATCCTGCATAGTGAGGTGATATTCCTTCAACAGGGCCTGTACGCGCTCGTCCGATACCTGCGCGGCGGAGGAGCCGAACACGCCCAGTGCGCGATCCAGCATGCGCCGGCCGAGGCTTATCGCATCCTCGCGTTTCAGGTTCTTCTGGTGATGGCGGATGCTGGAGCGCGCCTTGGCGGAGACCACGAAACTGAGCCAGGCCGGGCTCGGGCTCGCGCCAGGGGCGGTGATGATCTGCACGGTCTGGCCGCTGCGCAGGGTGGTGCGCAGCGGCACGTCCTGCCGGTCCACCCGCGCGGCGATACAGGTATTGCCGATGTCGGTATGCACGGCGTAGGCGAAATCGACCACGGTCGCACCGTGCTGCAGTTTCATGATCTCGCCGGTCGGCGTGAACACGTAGATGGCATCCGGGAACAGGTCGAGCTTGACGTTCTCCAGAAACTCCAGCGAATTGCCGGCGTGCTTCTGCATCTCCAGCAGCTCGCGCAGCCACTCGCGCGCACCGGCATGCATCTGGTCGAGATTCTGGTCGCTGGACTTGTACACCCAGTGCGCCGCCACGCCGCTCTCCGCCACCTTGTCCATGTCCTCGGTGCGGATCTGTACCTCGATTGGGATGCCGTAGGGACCAAACAGGATGGTATGCAGTGACTGGTAGCCATTCGCCTTGGGGATGGCGATGTAATCCTTGAACTTGCCCGGCACCGGCTTGTACAGGTTGTGCACGACGCCGAGCGCGCGGTAGCAGGTGTCCACATTGTCGACCACCATGCGAAACGCATACACGTCGTAGGTTTCCTCGAAGGACAGCGTCTTGTCGCGGATCTTCTTGTACAGGCTGTAGAGGTGTTTCTCGCGGCTCAGGATACGGCCCTCCAGCTCTTCCTGCTGCATGCGCCGCTTGATCGCAATCTCGATCTTGTTGAGCACCTCCTTGCGATGGCCGCGCGCCGCGCGCACCGCCTTCTCCAGCACCTTGTAGCGCAACGGGTAGAGCGCCGCGAAACCCAGGTCCTCGAGCTCCACGCGCAGCGCATTGATGCCGAGCCGGTTGGCGATCGGCGCGTAGATGTCCAGCGTCTCGCGCGCGATGCGGCGGCGCTTGTCCGGGCGCATGACGCCCAGCGTGCGCATGTTGTGCAGCCGGTCGGCCAGCTTCACCAGGATGACGCGAATGTCGCGCACCATGGCCAGGATCATCTTGCGGAAGTTTTCCGCCTGCGCCTCGGCCGAGCTCTCGAACTCGATCTGGGTGAGCTTGCTCACGCCGTCCACCAGTTCCGCGACGTCACTGCCGAATTCGGAGGCGATCTGTTCCTTGGCGGTGGGCGTATCCTCGATCACATCGTGCAGGATGGCGGCGATGATGGACTTGTGATCGAGACGCAGCTCGGCAAGGATGCGCGCCGCGGCAATGGGGTGATAGATGTAGGGCTCGCCGGACAGGCGGGTCTGGCCGTCATGGGCCTCGGCACCGAACAGATAGGCGCGGTACACCTCCTGGACCTGAGCCGGCTCCAGGTAGGACTCCAGCATCCTGCACAAGTCGCTGATCAGAAAGCGCGAGGCCGGGTCGGTAAGGATTTCCGCTCTGTATGCCATGGGGTTACCGGCGGGCAGCGCCAGCGGCGCCCGCGAGGGTTGCGTTCAGGCCAACTATAACGCCAATGCGCACACAGTCACATAGCGCCGCTGCCGCAGGCAGGGGCCGGGTAACCGGGATGCGGGGGAATGAGGGCCCCGAACGGACGGGCCTCCGGGTGTGCGGGCTAGAGCTCCGCGTCGTCGACGGGCGGTTCGGCCTGGGGTGCGACCTCGGGCGTCGCAGGCTCGGTGCCGCAGGTGCCGCGGTGGCCTCGGGTGCCGCGGTGGCCTCGGGTGCCGCGGTGGCCTCGGCCAGGATCTCCAGGTCGGCGGCATCGAGTTCCTCCTCGAATACCGATTCAGGCTTTTCATCCAGAAACGACGGGCCGATCAGGCCTTCGGCGATCTCGCGCAGCGCCACGATGGTCGGCTTGTCATTTTCCCACGGCACCAGCGGCATGACGCCGTTGGCCAGCTGGCGGGCACGCTTGGTCGCCAGCAGCACCAGCTGAAAGCGGTTATCCACCTTGTCGAGACAGTCTTCTACCGTAACACGTGCCATGTTGCTCTCCGGGTTTCCGCCTGACCGCGGCTGAATGGGCGTGCGAGTTTAACCGAATCAGGCATCCGCTGCCAGCAGGGACGCCAGCAGCCCGGCATGGCGTTGCGCCTGGGGCGCCAGCCGCAGGCGGCGGGCACGGATAATCGCGGCCAGCTCATCGCGCGCCTGGTCGAAAACGTCATTAATGATGAAGTAGTCGTATTCGTCGTAGTGCGACATCTCGCTGACCGCGTCGCGCATGCGCCGTGCAATCACCGCAGCAGAGTCCTGTCCGCGCGCGGCCAGCCGCTCGGACAGCGCCGCGCGTGACGGCGGCAGAATGAAAATACCGACCGCCGCCGGCAGCAGTGCCCGGACCGTGCGTGCGCCCTGCCAGTCGATCTCCAGGATCACGTCCAGGCCGTCGGCCAGCTGCGATTCGACCGCGCTGCGCGAGGTGCCGTAGAAATTGTCGAATACTCGCGCGTGCTCGAGAAAATCCCCCGCCGCGACCATGGCCTGGAAACGCTCCACGCCGGTGAAGTGATACTCTCGGCCGTCCACCTCGCCCGGGCGCGACGCGCGCGTGGTGTGTGACACCGAAAGCACCAGGCCTGTCCCGGCAGACTCCAGCAAGGCCTTGACCAGGCTCGACTTGCCGGCGCCGGAAGGCGCGGAAATAATGTACAGGGTGCCGCTGGCCGTGGTTTGTTTCATGCCGGCTACTCGACGTTCTGGACCTGTTCACGCATCTGCTCGATCAACACCTTGAGCTCGACCGAGACACTGGTGGTTGCCACGACCACCGATTTCGAACCCAGGGTGTTGGCCTCGCGGTTGAGTTCCTGCATCAGAAAATCCAGACGCCGTCCGACCGGCTCGTCGCCATTCAGCACCCTGCGCACTTCACCGATGTGGCTTTCCAGGCGATCCAGCTCCTCGTCCACGTCGACCTTCTGCACCTGCAACACCAGTTCCTGCTCGAGCCGGCCCGGTTCCACCGGCACCTCCAGTTCGGCCAGCCGCTGCTCCAGCCGCTTGCGCAGGCCGCTGCGAATCTCCGGCACCAGGGTGCGTACGTGCTCGACCTGCTCGGCCATGGCGTCGCAGCGCGCCAGCAGCAATTTCCTGATCTGCTCGCCCTCGCGTTCCCGGCAGCTCACCAGCTCGTCGAGGGTCGTATCCAGCAACGCCATGGCCCCGGTAATCAGCGGCGTGTTGTCGACGACCTGCTCGCGCACCACGCCCGGCCAGCGCAGCAGCTCCAGCGGGTTCAGCGCGGCCGTCTCGGTCAGGCGCCCGGCCACGGAACGGCAGGCATCCAGCAGGCGCTCCAGGTTGTCCGGGTCGATATCGAATGCGTTGTCGCCGCTGACGGCCGGCTTGTAGCGGCAGACGCAGTCGACCTTGCCGCGTCCCAACCGGGCATTGACCCGTTCACGCACCGCCGTTTCCATCGCCCGCAACTCGTCCGGCAGGCGCAACCCGATCTCCAGGTAGCGGTGATTGACCGAGCGCAGTTCCCAGCACACGTTGCCCGCCGGGAGGTCGACCTCGCAACGCGCGAAGGCTGTCATGCTGCGAATCATGCGGACTCCGGGGGACGGTTACTGACGAGGCGGCAATGGTAAGCCATTCGCGCGCGGATGGAAAAGCGGCCTGTACCCGCCCCGAAAACGACAAGGCCGCTGCAGCCCTTGCGGGCGCAGCGGCCTCCGAAACGGCAGGACTGCCCGGGGCTAGATATCGCCGAGCGGTCTGACGAAGGTGTACTTCACCGGCCGCATGACCAGCTGATCGGCGGCCTGGTCCACGTTGCCGCCCAGCGCGGTGAACGGCAGCGAGACGACAAAGGTGACCACGCCGACCACGGTACCGACCAGCATCGTCGGCCGGATCATGAACATATCGGCCAGCATGGCGCCGCCGCTCGGCCCGTTCTCATCCACGAAAGCGCCTGCGGCTGCCGTGGGAACGTACACCAGCTGGGTGATCGCTAGCAGGGCGGCGAGCGCTGGGCCGGCCAGTTTCCTGTATGAATGTTGCATAGTCCTGAATCTCCATGTGAGCGATCCGTGCGGGATCCGAAGCAGTACGCGCATGGCGATACATCGTCCATCCGCCCGGCAACCTTTATAGTGCGGCCTGATCCAGGCATGAAACTGCGACACAGATCCACCCGGACACAGGGTCATCGCGTACCTGGAGCAACATAATACAAAGAAAACAGCCATTCAACATCAACAATTTACTGGCCGGCCCGGCATGGTCACGGCACCGGCCGGCACGACGGCACATCGTCCCGGTGCAGTGTGCGCCTGGCCGGGGCATGATCGCGCTATACTGCGCGCCAGCCAATCAACCACAGGTACCCGCCATGCGCCCCAGCCAACGTGCACCGGACGAGATGCGCCATGTCCGCATCACCCGCAACTACACCAAGCATGCCGAGGGGTCCGTGCTCGTCGAATTCGGCGACACCCGCGTGTTGTGCAATGCCACGGTGGAGGACCGCATTCCCGGCTTCCTGCGTGGCAAGGGCGAGGGCTGGGTGACCGCCGAATACGGCATGCTGCCGCGCTCGACCAGCAGCCGCATGGGACGCGAGGCCGCGCGCGGCCGGCAGGGCGGGCGCACGCTCGAGATCCAGCGCCTTATCGGGCGCTCGCTGCGCGCCGTCATGGACATGAAGGCGCTGGGCGAACGCAGCATCACCATCGACTGCGACGTGATCCAGGCCGATGGCGGCACCCGCACCGCCAGCATCACCGGCGGCTATGTCGCGCTGGCCGATGCCGTGCGCTCCCTGCTCGACAGCAAAGCGCTCACCCGCAATCCGCTCACCGGCCGCGTCGCCTCGGTATCGGTCGGCATCTATAAAGGAACACCGGTACTCGACCTCGATTACCCGGAAGACTGCAATGCCGAGACCGACATGAACGTGGTGATGAACGATACCGGCGATTTCATCGAAATCCAGGGCACCGCGGAAGGCCACGCCTTCAACCAGGATGAACTCAATGCCATGCTGGCGCTGGCCAGGAAAGGCATCACCGAACTGCTGGCCGGCCAGCACGACGCGCTCGAGCAGGGCTGACCAGCCTTTTCAGACAGACTCCGGGAACATGACACCATGAAAGACATCGTTCTCGCCAGCAGCAACCCGGGCAAGGTGCGCGAGATCAACCAGCTGCTGACCGGGCTCGCCTTGCACGTACGGCCACAGGGCGAATTCGGCGTTGCGGATGCCGAGGAGACCGGCCTGACCTTTGTCGAGAACGCCATCCTCAAGGCGCGCAATGCCGCGAGCCATACCGGCCTGCCGGCAATCGCCGATGACTCTGGCCTGGAGGTCGATGCCCTCAACGGCGCACCCGGCATCTACTCGGCACGCTATGCCGGCAGCGGTGCCGGCGACCAGGCCAACCTGGAGAAACTGCTCGAGGCCCTGCAGGACGTGCCGGAGGCACAGCGCACGGCAAGATTCCAGTGCCTGCTCGTCTACATGCGCCATGCCGGCGATCCGACCCCGCTGATCTGCCAGGGCACCTGGGAAGGACGCATCCTGACTGGCACCGCGCGGCGAGCAGGGTTTCGGCTATGACCCGGTGTTCCACGTGCCGACCCACGACTGTTCCTCGGCCGAGCTGGCACCGGAGGTGAAGAATTCGCTGAGTCACCGGGGACAGGCACTAAGAAAGCTGGTGGCTGCGCTGCAGCAGCACAGGTAAGTTAAGTGCCAACTAAACTCCAGCTAGCTCTACCCAAACTTTCAGGCACAACATAAATCCATGACAGGTTTCGCCCTGTCGGGCGAGGTACTTTCTCTTGTGTGCCCAAGAGAAAGTACCCAAAGAGAAGGGCAGCCCGGTGCCCGCGTCGGCGTTCGTACTACAAGGCCGCTTCGCAGCCTTGCCCTGCGTTCCACGTCAAGCCGGGGCGCGCACAACTCGGAGCCGGAGCGGGATTGGCTAATCCCGCTCCGGCTTGCCTCGGACAGGGCGCGCGCCTTTCCCCGGCTTGACTGCGGTACTCGGCGCGGCCAACGGGGCCTGGGGGTGGCGCCTTCCAGCATCCCGTCAGGCGCTGCCGAGCATCGCAGGCATTTTGGGATGGAGCGAGCCGCCCTGTCGAGCTGGATTTGCAAGCCGGAACGGGCCGGGTGCCATTCTCTTGGGTACTTTTCTTGGCGCACGCAAGGACCAATTCGCCGGGAGCGAATTGGGACATCCGCAGGATGGCCCGCAGGGCGAAGTCCAGGGATGGACTTCGCAAAGAAAAGTACCTCGCCCATTAGGGCGAAAAACCAACTATCATTGACGCATAGCCTGCAACATCACCCATGTTCAATTTCACCACCACACCACCGCTGACCCTCTACATCCACATCCCGTGGTGCGTGCGCAAGTGCCCGTACTGCGACTTCAATTCACACGAGCTGCGCGACGGCATCCCGGAACGTGACTACATCAGCGCCCTGCTCGCCGACCTGGAACAGGAACTGCCGGCGGCCTGGGGTCGCCCGGTGGACAGCGTGTTTTTCGGCGGCGGCACACCCAGCCTGTTTTCACCGGAAGGTATCGATCGACTACTGGGTGAACTGCGCGCCAGACTCACCCTGCAACCGGGTGCGGAGATCACGCTGGAGGCCAATCCCGGCACCGTCGACCAGGAACGCTTCGCAGGGCTACCACGCGGCCGGCATCAACCGCCTGTCGATCGGTGTACAGAGTTTTCAACCCGAATTGCTGGAAAAGATCGGGCGCATCCATGACCGGAGCGACGCGATCCGCGCGGCCGAGGCCGCGCATGCCGCCGGCTTCGACAATTTCAACCTCGACCTCATGTTCGGCCTGCCGGGCCAGACCCTGCCGCAGGCCATGGCCGACCTGCGCATCGCGATGGACCTCGAGCCCACGCATGTTTCCTGGTACGAACTCACCATCGAGCCCAATACCTGGTTCCACCGTCATCCCCCGCAACTACCGGATGACACACAGCTCTGGTCGATGCAAACGGCTGGCCGGGAACTGCTGGAAGCGCGCGGCTATACACGCTACGAGGTGTCGGCCTATGCCCGCGCCGGCCGGCATTGCCGGCACAACCTCAACTACTGGCTGTTCGGCGACTACCTCGGAATCGGCGCCGGCGCACATGGCAAGCTGACTGACACCGCACACCAGGTCATCCGTCGCAGCAGTAAAGTCCGTCATCCACGGGATTACCTGGCTGCACGCAACAACGGCGTATTCCGTACCATGCAGCAGAATCTTGTACCGGCGGATGTGGCGCTGGAATTCCTGATGAATGCGCTGCGTCTCGACCGCGGTTTCTGCGCAGAGGATTTCACGACTGTCACCGGGCTGCCGCTCGACATGCTGGAACCGGGCGCGGCCGGCGCAATCGACGCCGGGCTGCTGATAGAGGACAATGGACAGTGGCAGGCCTCGGAAAAGGGTCAACGTTACCTCAATGACCTGTTACAGTACTGGTTGCCGGATACAGACAACGATGCTCGCACAGGTTGATTGCCCGTACTGCGGCGAATGCTACACAGCCGTCGTCGAGACATTCGACGGCAGCCAGGACTATATCGAGGACTGCCCGGTATGCTGCCGGCCGATCGAGTTTCACATCGAGACCGGCACGGCTGGCGAACTGCTTACCCTGACTACCCGACGCGACGATGACTGATTACGTACCGATAGACTGCGCCGTACACAGCGGCTATGAACTTGCCATCATGCATCGCCAGCAGCTACGCCTGGCCTGGCAGGACAGGGATGGAATCATCCATATCAAGATGGTTACACCGACCGACCTCCGCACGCAGAATCACGAGGAATTCCTGGACGTGACCGACGAGCGGGGTGACATCTACAGCATCCGCCTCGACCACATTCATAACCACAAAATCCTGCAGCCGGCCGACTGACCTGACGATAGCTATCCCGACGGACATTCAGCCCGGGATGAAACAATGAACGACCTGCACGACCTGGAACTGCTGCTGCGCTCGCGCGTGCCGCTGATCACGATCGAGACCCGCGACGAAAAGCGCGTCACGCAGCTGTTCGGCAGCCTCGCGGTCCGGCTCGCCATGCCGGTCATGGCATGGTCTGCGACCACCGGACTGCAGCGTATCGATCTCGACCTCGCACCGCAGCGCCACGCCAGCGATCCGCAACAGGCACTGGGGCAGATCAAGGCGACCAACTCGCCGTCCATCTACCTGCTGCTCGACTTTCATCCCTACCTCGAGGACGCCTATAACGTACGCCTGCTGAAGGAAATCGCGCTCGACTATCACAGCCTCGGGCACACCCTGGTCTTCGTCAGTCACGAAATCCGACTGCCGGCGGAGCTCGATGGCCTGGCCGCGCATTTTGCGCTCTCGCTGCCGGACCGGGAACGACTCGAGGCGCTGATCCGCGAAGAGGCCGCACACTGGTCGAGAGTCAATCCCGGCAAACAGGTAAGGACCGACCGCAAGACACTGGATCTTGTCACCAGCCAGTTGCGCGGGCTTACCGTCGGCGATGCGCGGCGCATCATACGCAGCATCATCTTCGATGACGGCGCCATACGCGCCGATGACCTGGAACGGGTCACGCGCGCACGCTACCGGCTGCTCGAGGCCAACGGTGCGATATCCTGTGAATTCGATACCACGGACTTCGCTGCCGTCGGCGGCCTGAACAACCTGAAACGATGGATCGAGCGCCGGCGCAGCGCCTTCGTGGACGGCGCGGCCGGCCCCGACAAGCCCCGGGGCATCCTGCTGGTCGGCGTACAGGGCAGCGGCAAGAGCCTGGCTGCCAGGGCCGTGGCCGGCATGTGGTCGCTGCCGCTGCTGCGACTCGACTTCGGCACCCTGTACAACAAGTTCTTTGGCGAAACCGAGCGCAACCTGCGCGAGGCGCTGCGCGCTGCCGCGGCCATGGCGCCGTGCGTGCTGTGGATCGATGAAATCGAGAAGGCGATCGCTTCGGGCGATACCGACAGCGGCACTTCGCGCCGTATCCTCGGCAACCTGCTGACCTGGATGGCGGAACGCAGGGAACCGGTATTCATCGTGGCCACCGCCAATGCCATCGCCGAACTGCCACCGGAACTGGTCCGCAAGGGACGGCTGGATGAAATCTTCTTCGTCGACCTGCCGGACGCTGCCACGCGCGCCGAGATCTTCGCCATTCACCTGCGCAAGCGCGACTACAAACCCATCGACTTCGACATCCTCGATCTGGCCGGTCTCAGTGACGGCTTTTCCGGTGCTGAGATCGAGCAGGCCATCGTGGCGGCCAGCTACCTGGCGCGTGAACAGCAGGTTCCACTGGATACGGACCATATCCGCCACGAAATCCAGCAGACCCGCCCGCTGTCACGGGTCATGGCGGAAAAGATCACCGGGCTGCGGCAGTGGGCACAGGATCGCACCGTCCCGGCCAACTGACACAAATCAAACATCTGTGTTGCCGCAAGACCACAGCACACGCATACCTCGCCTCCGTAAGCTACTGTTAATACTATTATCCACCGGCTTATCCACAAGCCACTCCAAAATATCTTGTTGTTTTATATTGAGTTAACGCCCATTGCCGCCATTTTTTCGGCACAGCCTGTGGATTTTTTGTGCTAGCATGGAAATCACTCCAGTAAAACAACAACAGCCGCACCAGCGGCAGGTGAGGAGCCCATCATGCAAGACCCGTACGCAAGTCCGCCATTCGACTTCGATGCGTGGACGAAACTGTTCACCGACGATCCGCAAGCCTTTGAAAAGCAACGCACCCGCGCCATCGAGCAGCTGATACGACAGGCTCCGACCCACAAGCAGCAGCGGCTGCGCTGTCTGCAATGGAAACTCGACCAGATCCGGCACACCGCGTCCAATCCGCTGGCGGCCAGCCTGCGCATGAACCAGCTGCTCTGGGACAGCCTGGCCGGTCCCGATGGCCTGCTGGAGCGATTGCAACAACCGCTTGAGGCCAGACGCCGGCGACAACCAGCCAGGGTGATCCCGTTTCCCGCCGGCTTGTCGCAAGCACAGGATTAACGTATTATTCCCGGCCTTTTCCAGGGTGCCGGCGACGGCATCCACGGCAACCGATCACAGTTCGAGGCAGTCATGAAAGCTGATACACATCCGGCATACGCAAGCGTCAAGGTCACCTGCAGTTGCGGCGAATCCTTCGATACCCGCTCCACCGCGGGCACTGACCTCACGATCGAAGTCTGCTCCAAGTGCCACCCGTTCTACACCGGCAAGCAAAAGATGGTCGACACCGGCGGCCGCGTGGACAAGTTCCGCCAGCGCTACGGGAACAGCTGACCGCCCGGCGGATGCGGCTGACATCTCTCTGCAAGGGGGCGCCCGCTACGGCCGCCCCTTTTTCATTTGCGGCAGGGTGCGCCTGCCTGCTGGCCACTGCAGCGGCTTCGGTCTTCGCCAGTGACTGTCCCGCCGTGCGCGTCGATGAACGCATTCAGGTCGTCTACGTCTATGACGGCGACACAGTCAAACTCAAGGACGGCCGACGCCTGCGCCTGATTGGCATCAATACCCCGGAAACGGCCCGCACAGGCGAAACCGGCGAACCGCTCGCCAGCGCGGCCCGCGCCAGTCTGCAGACCATGCTGGACCGCGGCAACCGCGTACTGCACCTGCAGTATGGCGCCCAGCACAATGATCATTACGGCCGCCTGCTGGCGCATGCCTTTCTCGAGAACGGTGACAACGTCGCCGCCGGGCTGCTGTCGCACGGCCTGGCAACCGCGCTGGTGGTACCCCCCAACACCTGGGCTATGGACTGTTACCGGCAGCTCGAGGATGACGCACGCATCGACCGGCGCGGACTGTGGGCACTGCCGCAGTACCAGGTACAGGCCAGCTCAGGGCTGACCACCGACGCGACAGGTTTTCACATTGTGCGGGGATCGGTTACGGCAGTTCGCGGGGCCTCCCGCAGCACCTGGCTCGATCTGCAGGGACCGCTGGTCCTGCACATCAGCCACAGGGACCAGACCAATTTCGCACCCCGTTACCTGGAAGCGCTGACCGGCCAGCAGGTCGAGGCGCGCGGCTGGATCAAACCCGACCGGGACGGCCTGCGCATGAATATCCGTCACCCGGCGGCACTGGTTGAAATTTCCCCCGGTAAACTCCAGTAAACTAGGCGTATGACACCCCTCCTGCCGCGCCTCCGCTCACTGCTGGCCGCCGCCCTGTCGCTGCTGCTGGCGGCCTGCGCCACCAACCCGGTCACCGGCGGTTCAGACTTTGTGCTGATGTCGGAGGAACAGGAAATCAGCCTTGGTCGCCAGTACAGCGCGGAAATCGTCAAGGAGATGCCGGCCTACGATGACCCGGAGCTCACCTCGCTGGTGCAGTCCGTGGGTGACGCGATCGCGGCGCACAGTCATCGGCCGGACCTGATCTACCGTTTCACCGTGCTCGATAGCACGACGGTCAATGCCTTTGCCCTGCCCGGCGGCTATATCTACATCACGCGCGGGCTGCTGGCCTACCTGAACTCCGAGGCCGAACTGGCAGCGGTCCTCGGTCACGAGATCGGCCACGTTACCGCCCGGCACAGCGTGCGCCAGCACAGCACAGCTACCATGACGGGGATTCTCGGTGCCGTACTGGCTGCATCCACCGGTATCCAGGGCGCCGACACGCTCACCAACCTGGCCGGTACGGCGATCGTGCGCGGTTACGGCCGTGAACACGAGCTGGAGGCCGACCGGCTCGGTGCCGAGTACATCGCGAAGACCGGCTATGATCCCAAAGGCATGCTGGAAGTGGTCGGGGTACTGAAAAACCAGGAGGAGTTCGACAAACTGGTCGCGGAAAAGGAAGGCCGCGAACCCAATGCCTATCACGGGCTGTTTTCCACCCATCCGGATAACGATGCGCGTTTCCGGGAGGTGGTGAGTGCCGCAGATAAGTTCCACAGTGCGGATACGGTACGCGTTGACCGCGATGCCTTTCTGCAGGCGCTCGACGACCTGACCTTTGGCGACAGCGACGAGGAAGGCATCGTCAGGAACCAGCACTTCTACCACAAGGCGCTGGATTTCTCGGTGACATTTCCGGAAGGCTGGCGAATCGATAACAAGGCGGAGCGCATTATCGCGCGTTCCTCGAATAATGACGGCATCGTTCAGGTCACAGTCACCGATCTTAACAAGCGCATTACACCCGAGGCATTCATGACCGAGCGCATGAAACTCGAGGACATGACGCGCGGCGAGCCGATCACGGTCGGCGCCTTCAACGGCTACACCGCGATCGCGGACGGCAAGACACCGTATGGAGAACGTCCGGTACGCTATGTCGTGATCTTCAGGGATTCGAAGGCATGGATAGTCGCCGGGGCGGCAAAAGACCGGCGCAATCCGCAGCAATACGATGCCGCCATCCTGGCAACCGCGCGCAGTTATCACCCCTTGAGCGACGCGGAACAGTCGCTGGCCGAGGCACAGCACCTGCGTGTCATCCGCGCACCGGCCGGCGCGCACTATGCCGACCTGGCGAAACAATCGCCGCTGGCAAATTTCCCCGAGGAACAGTTGCGACTACTGAACGGCAATTACCCGGCCGGGGAACCGAAACCAGGCAGCCTGCTGAAAATTGTTCGCTAGCAGCCGTACCTATATACTCCAGCACCTGCATAGCGTTGCCGACACAAAGGCATTATCGCCACAAAAACAGGATACGTGATGAACAAGATCACCATTATCGGCGCCGGTCGCGTGGGGGAAACCACCGCTCAAATACTTGCGCAGCGGGACATGTGCCACGAGGTGGTACTGCTGGATGTTCGCGACGGGGCCGCTGCAGGGGCGGCGCTGGATATTCGCCAATCCGCCGCCTTGCACCGCTTTGACTGCCGGGTGTCAGGCGGCACCGATCCCGCCCTGATGTCCGGTTCGGATCTGGTCATCGTCACGGCCGGTTCGCCACGCAAGCCCGGCATGTCGCGCAGCGATGTGCTGGACGTAAACCGGGCGGTCATCGACAGCATCGTCGACCAGGTCCTGGAACACGCGCCGGACTGCCTGCTGTTGCTGGTCACCAATCCGGTCGATGTGCTGACCTGGCATGCCTGGAAACGCACCGGCTGGGACCGGCGGCGCGTGTTCGGGCAGGCCGGCGTGCTGGATGCCGCACGCATGGCCAGTTTCATGGCCGAGGAAACCGGCATCTCGGTCCGGGACATCCACACCATGGTCATTGGCGGTCATGGCGATTCCATGGTCCCGCTGACCCGCTTCAGCACGATCAACGGCTTGCCGGTCAGGGCCTTCATCGACGAGAAAACCATCCAGCATATTAACGAGAAAACCCGGCACGGCGGCGCAGAAGTGCTGGAAATGCGCCAGCACAGCAGTGCCTACAATGCACCGGCCGCGGCGGTTGCCGCCATGGTGGATGCCATCCGCAGCAACCGCGCCCGCCTGTTGCCCTGTGTCTGCATACTGGATGGCGAGTACGGTCAGCGTGACATCACGGCCGGTGTGCCGGCCATCCTGGGACGGACGGGCATCGAGCGGATTGTCGAATTGCCCCTCGACGAGACCGAAGGCCCCGGCTTCCAGGCGTCAATCGACAGCATTCTGAAGGACCTGGAGCAGCTCTAGCCTAGCCCAGGCGACACGCACGGTCCCGGGCGCTTGCAACACGTAGCGATCATCCAGACAATCCGGCCCAGGAGCCGGTGCGTTGCGTGAGAAATGCGGACTAGAACAGCTGGTCGGTGACGCTTTCCCCGGCACCGGTGGCACCCGCCGCCATGGAGCGACTGGTCTTGGTCGGCACGCTCTCCACCATGAACGTCTCGAAGATAGCATCGCGCTGACCACTGCCGGCAAGCAGGCCGGTGGCCGGGTCGATACGCACTGTCACCAGTCCTTCCGGCGGTTCCTGCTTGAGTTCGGCAACGCCTTGCAACGCGTAGGCCATGTAGTCGATCCACATCGGCAGCGCTGACCGGCCGCCGGTCTCGCCGCGCCCCAGCGGCTCGAGTCGGTCGAAGCCTACCCACGCCGTGGTAACCAGCGCGTGATTGAAGCCGGAAAACCAGCCATCCATCTGGTCATTCGTGGTGCCGGTCTTGCCAGCCAGGTCGGACCTGCCCAGTGAACGCGCGCGCGTACCGGTGCCGCGCTGAATGACGTCACGCATCATCGAGGTCATCAGCCAGACATTGCGCGGCGACAGCGTCTGCGTTGCCGGCAACACCGGTTCCGCTTCGGACGTTTGTTCAGTGGTGTCGGCAGCCGCCACCGGTTCAGCAACCGGCGCCTGCTCCTCGCCCTGCCCGCACTGCGGGCATGCAACTTCCGGTCGGGCCTTGAAGATCATGGTGCCATTGGCATCGCGGATTTCCTTGATGACGTAGGGCTGTATCAGGTATCCACCATTGGCCAGCACCGCGTAGGCACGCGCCATTTGCAACGGTGTGACCGAAGCGCTGCCCAGCGCCAGTGTCAGATCCTTCGGTAGCTGCTCCGCCGAAAATCCGAATCGCTCGGCGTATTCAGCAGCATAGGCAGCACCGATGGAGCGCAGGATACGGATCGAGACCAGATTCCTGGACCGGTACAATGCCTCGCGCAGACGCGTCGGACCGTGAAACTGGCCGCTGTAGTTTTCCGGCCGCCAGGTGGACTCCAGCTCGGGATCATCGAACACTACCGGGGCATCATTGATAATACTGGCTGGCGTAAATCCCTTTTCCAGTGCCGCCGAATAGATGATCGGCTTGAAGCTGGAGCCGGGCTGGCGTTTCGCCTGGACGACACGATTGAACTTGCTGTTATTGAAGTCGAAGCCCCCTACCAGAGACAGGATGGCGCCGTCGTCGGGCCGCAGCGAGACCAGCGCGCCCTCGACACCCGGCATCTGGGCAAGCTCGTAATGCCCCTCGTCCAGTGCGCGCAGGCGCACGACATCGCCGGCCGTCAATATTTCGCCGGCAGTCTTCGGAGCGGCGCCCAGGCTGTTGGCACTGCGGTATGGACGCGCCCAGGACAGCGCATCCCAGTCGAGCGACAGGATTTCACCACTGGCCAGCAGCACGGTCGCGGACTGTTCGCCAACGACAGTAACCAGTGCCGCTGGCAGTCCACCCAGCGTCGGATGCTCGGCCAGCAGGCCCGGCCAGTCTTGCTCCGGGACGCTGTTGAGTTCGACGCGAGCCTCGGGCCCGTGGTAACCATGACGCATGCTGTAATCGAGCAGCGCATTCCGCAACGCCCGGTTGGCGGCTTCCTGGTGGCCGGCATCGATGGTGGTGATGATCTCGAACCCGGAGGTATAGGCTGCCGCATCGAACCGTTTGACGATCTCGCTGCGCACCATTTCAGCCACGTAGGGCGCACTGGCCTCGGCGTTGACCGTGTGCGGGGAGGCATCGTCAACCTCGGCAACCGCCGCGGCGTGTGTTGCAGCGTCGATGTAGCCAAGCTGCAGCATGCGGTCAAGGATATAATTGCGCCGCTCCAGCGACGCCTGTGGGTTATTGATCGGGTTGACACGCGAGGGTGCCTTGGGCAGTGCGGCAATCATGGCCATTTTTGCCAGGCTGAGCTCGCTGATCCCCACGCCGTAATAGACGCGGGCGGCCGCCTCCACCCCGTAGGCACGCTGCCCCAGGTAGATCTTGTTGAAATAGAGCTCGAGAATCTCGTCCTTGCTGAGCGAGTCCTCGATTCGGAACGCCAGCAGAATCTCGGTCAGCTTGCGCAGGTAGGTCTTTTCGCTGGAGAGGAAGAAATTGCGCGCCACCTGCATGGTGATGGTGCTGCCGCCCTGGCGTTTCTTGCCGGTGCGGGCCAGCTCCAGGGCGGCACGCATCAACCCCGGCATGTCCACACCGGAATGCTCGAAGAAGTGATCATCCTCGGCCGCCAGAAATGCCTTTACCAGCAGCGGCGGCACATCACCGATATGGACCGGCGTGCGGCGCTTGTCACCAAATTCAGCCAGCAGCCGATGGTCATGCGTGTAGACCCGCAGGGGTTCCTGCAAGCGTACGTCCTTCAGCATCTCGATGGAGGGCAGTTGTGGCTCGATCCTGATATAGATGACCGCAGCGACAACCGCCGTCAAAAATATGCCTGTGAGCAAGAGTGATAGCAGGTACAGACCTGCGCGACGAAAGTTCATTGTAAGTGGCGGAAACCTGTGATCGGGTTCAAAGAATGCAGCGGAATCGAATCATAGATTACAAATTATCCGGTGTGCTGCGTATTTTTACTAAACAAAATTGACGTGCGCCCGATAAGCTGTCTGGTAACACAGCTCTGTCGAACGAATCGTTTAATTACACATTAGTTGACAATCAGTTGGCAATGTCCTCTAATGCGGCGAACTACCTGTGCTGTTCAACAGCGGGTAACTAAAGGGAAATATTGTGCCATTCGCGCAACTATTTAAACGAACTAAACCACCACTCATCGGACTGGACATCAGCTCCACAGCCATCAAGCTGCTGGAACTGAGTCGAAGCGGGAATCGTTTCCGCGTCGAAAGCTACGCCGTTGAGCCTCTGCCACCCAATTCCGTCGTCGAGAAGAATATCACCGACGTCGATGCCGTTGGTGAAGCCGTGCGCCGGGCAGTCAAGCGCTCCGGCACACGCACCACGCACGCCGCGGTCGCCATCGCCGGATCCTCGACCATCACCAAGGTCATTCCGATGCCGGCCGGCCTGAGCGAAGACGACCTGGAAAGTCAGATCAATCTCGAGGCAGACCAGTATGTGCCCTATCCGCTGGAAGAGGTCAATCTCGATTTCGAGGTACTCGGACCGTCGGAGAAGAATCCTGACACCGTAGACGTGCTGCTGGCCGCCTGCCGCAGCGAAAACGTCGACCTGCGCAATGCCGCCGTGGAAACCGGCGGCCTCACGACGCAGATAATGGATGTCGAGTCGTTCGCAAGCGAAAATGCATTCGCCCTGCTTGCGGACCAGCTGCCCGATCAGGGTGTGGGCACGACCGTTGCCGTTATCGATGTCGGCGCAACCATGACGACACTCAACGTCATGCACAATCTGAAAAGTGTCTATACCCGCGACACCGTATTCGGCGGGAAGCAGCTCACCGAGGAAATCATGCGCCGTTACGGGCTGTCCTATGAAGAAGCCGGCATGGCCAAGCGACAGGGCGGCTTGCCGGAAAGCTATCTGACCGACGTGCTGGAACCGTTCAAACAGGCCATGACACAACAGGCCAGCCGGTCATTGCAATTCTTCTATTCATCCAGTCCGCACAGCAAGGTCGATCACATTGTACTGGCCGGTGGCAGTGCATCAATACCCGGCATGGACGAGTTGATCCAGGAAAAACTGGGTGTCGAGACCACCATCGCCAACCCGTTTGCATCGATGTCACTGTCAGCACGGGTCAAGCCACAGACGCTGAGCAATGATGCACCTGCCCTGCTGATCGCCTGCGGCCTGGCACTCAGGAGCTTTGACTGATATGGCACATATCAACCTGCTACCCTGGCGCGAAGAGCGCAACAAGCAGAAGCAGCGCGAATTTGCCTTTATTGCAGGCGGCAGCGTTGTTATCGCCGCCCTGATCGTGCTGTTTTCCCATATTCATTTCGATGGCAAGATCGTCACCCAGGATCAGCGCAATGCATTTCTGCAAAATGAAATCAGCGTGCTGGACAAGCGGATCGGCCGCATCAAGGAACTCGAGTCCCTGAAGGAAGATCTGCTGGCACGCATGAACGTCATACAGGAGCTGCAGAGCAGCCGCCCGGAGAGCGTGCACCTCATGGATGAACTGGTCAGATCCATACCCGAAGGTGTCTACCTGAACTCGTTCGCACAGAAAACGCGCAGCATCGAGATGGCCGGCGTGGCACAGTCGAACGCCCGCGTTTCCGATTACATGCGTAATATTGACAGCTCCGAGTGGCTTACCGATCCACGTCTCGGCCTGATCAGGACTACCGAGTCGAATCGTCGTCGCGTAGCGAACTTCACCCTGCAGGGCAGCCAGAAAGCCCGCCCAACTACCGAGCAGGAAAGCAGTATGGACGAGGCGGGGTAATCAATTATGGATCTCAACGAACTTGATTTGACCAATGTTGCGCGCTGGCCGGCCACTGCACAGGCCGTTGTCATACTGCTGCTGATGGCCAGCGTTATCTTCCTGGGATACTGGTTCCATACCAAGGACCAGCTGGTCGTACTGGAAGATGCCGAGAAAAAAGAAGAGAACCTGAAGCTGGTCTTCGAGAAGAAAGCCAAACAGGCGGTCAATCTCGAAGCCTATGAAAAACAGCTGGAGGAAATGCGTGAATCCTTCGGTGCCATGCTGCGCCAGCTGCCGAACGAGACCGAGGTTGCCGACCTGCTGGTGGATGTGTCCCAGACCGGCCTGGCGAGTGGCCTCGAATTCGAGCTGTTCCAGCCGGGGGGAGAGAATCCCCGCGAATTCTACGCCGAGATGCCGATCAACATCCGCGTTATCGGGAACTATCACGAGTTTGGTGATTTTGTCAGTGGCGTTGCGGCCTTGCCCCGCATCGTGACACTTCACAACATCCGAATCGGCCGGGTTAGCGCTACCAGCACCACCCTGGCGATGGACCTGACTGCCAAGACCTACCGTTACCTTGAAGATAACGAGAGGGGTGGGGAGGCTGCAAAATGATGGCCGCTTTCAATATCAGAATCTGCCGTATTATCCTGGCGGCTGCAGCAACAGCCGGACTTGCCGGATGCTCGGGCGATCCGACCGCAGACTTGATAGATTATGCGGATAAGGTGAAAAACCAGCAGGTGTCGCGTATCGAACCGCTGCCGGAATTCAGGCCGTACGAGTCATTCCTGTACGCGGCATCCGATCTGCGTGATCCCTTTACCATACCGACTTTTACAAACCAGCAGGCGCTGGCACTGCCGACCGCAAGCAATGGCATTACGCCGGACTTCGACCGTCCGCGCGAACCGCTCGAGGAATTCCCACTCGACAGCCTGCGTATGGTCGGAACACTGGAGCAGCATGAAGCCAACTGGGCACTGATCAATGACACGGACGGCACCATCCACCGTGTACAGGCGGGCAATTACGCCGGACAGAACTTCGGAAAAATAACACGCGTGAGCGAATTCGAAGTCGAGCTTACAGAAATCGTTCCAGATGGTATCGGGGGCTGGATGGAGCGCCAGGCCACGATTGCGATAAGTGAATAATCCCACAGGGTGACAGCAATGATCGGAAATATTTCTCGCCGTTTGCCAGCAAGCGAAAATTCTTTTGTGCAGACAGACAGGCGCCAGGGCCGGACGCTATGGCGCAACCTGTTGACTGCCGCATACCTTATGTTTGGCGGCATCATTACTGCTCATGCAGCGGGCAACACGCTGCAGTCCGTTGATTTCAGCAGCCTGCCTGGCAACAAGGCCCAGATCACCCTGACAATGAGTCAGCCGGCCGCAGCACCGCTCAGTTTCACCATCGACAATCCGGCCCGGATTGCGCTGGATTTCCCCGATACAGCCAACGGCCTTGCCAGCCGCTCCCAGGATATCGGCATCGGCATGGCGGACAGCATCACCGTCGTGGAGGCAAAAGGCCGTACGCGGGTCGTTGTCAACCTGGTTGACATGGTTCCCTACGAGGCCCATGCGGATGGCAACAAGGTTGTGCTGACCATACAGAATGCAGGTCGTGACCTCTCCGATGCTGCGGCTGTTGCGGCACAGGCGACCGGCGGTAGCAGCAACATGATCAGCAACATCGATTTCCGGCGCGGCACCGGCGGCGAGGGCCGTGTGATCGTGACCCTGTCGGATCCTTCCATTCCTGTTGACATGCGCCAGGAAAGCGGGCTGGTCGTGGTGGATTTCTACCGTGCCCAGCTTCCGCGTGAACTGGAGCGCCGCCTGGATGTGCTCGATTTTGCCACCCCGGTCAAGACCATCGATGCCTATACCAAGGGCGAAAACGTCCACATGGTCATCACGCCGATGGGCAACTACGACTACATCGCCTACCAGGCCGACGACCAGTTCACCATCGAGGTGCGTCAGCTGACCAAGCAGGAAGTCGAGGAGAAGAAGAAGGACGAGTTCGGCTATTCAGGCGAGCGCCTGTCCCTCAATTTCCAGGATATCGAGGTCCGCTCGGTGCTGCAGCTGATAGCCGACTTCACCGGCATCAACGTTGTGGTGAGCGACACCGTCACGGGCAGCCTGACCCTGCGACTGAAGAACGTGCCCTGGGACCAGGCGCTGGACATCATTCTCAAGACCAAGGGCCTCGCCATGCGCCAGACCGGCAATGTCATGCTGGTTGCGCCGAGCGAGGAAATCGCGGCCCGCGAAAAACTGGAGCTTGAATCCCAGAAGCAGATCCAGGAACTGGAGCCGCTGTATTCCGAATATCTCCAGATCAACTACGCCAAGGCATCGGATATTACCGCGCTGCTGAAGAGCGGGGACACCACCCTGATGTCCGATCGCGGCATGGTCACGGTAGATGAACGCACCAACACACTGCTGGTGCAGGATACGGCAGCGAAACTGGCCGAAATCCGCAAGCTGATCGCCCAGCTGGACATCCCGGTCCGCCAGGTGCTGATCGAGTCCCGCATCGTACTGGCCAACAATGACTTCGCTCGCGAACTGGGTGTGCAGTTTGGCGTGGCCAAGCGGACCACCTACGACAACGACCATATCCTGACTATCGGCGGTACGCAGGAAAACGGCTTCGAAGTCACCGGCCCGCAGACCGGCTTCAACCCGGGTGACGATACAGAAGGTCTGCTGGTTGACCTGCCGATTGCTTCAGCTGGCAGTTCGATCGGCCTGGCCATCGGCAAGCTGGGCAGCCACCTGCTGCAGCTCGAGCTGAGTGCTCTCGAGTCGGAAGGCAAGGGCGAAGTGATTTCCAGCCCGCGCGTGCTGACCTCGAACCAGAAAGCCGCCTACATCGAGACCGGCACCGAGGTTCCGTACCAGGAAAGCACCTCCAGCGGCGCCACCAGCATTTCATTCAAGAAGGCCGTGCTCCGGCTCGAGGCCACGCCGCAGATTACCCCGGATGATCGCATCATCATGGATCTGCTCATCAACAAGGATGCGGTCGGCGAGATCACGGCCACAAACGTGCCGACCATTGATACCAACGAGATCTCCACCCAGGTCCTGGTCGACAACGGCGAAACCCTGGTACTGGGCGGCATCTACGAGGAAACCAACACCCAGGCCATCACGCGCACACCATTCTTCGGAGAGCTGCCCGTGATCGACTGGTTGTTCAAGCGCACGGTCAAGGAACACGACAAGCAGGAATTGCTGATCTTCGTGACCCCCAAGATCGTCAAGGAAGATTTCCGCCTCTGACACTACCCGGCTGGCAATACTTGCCAGCCGGCCGTTATTCTGGCATACCTGCCCGGCATGAAAGTGCCGGGCAATTTGTTTTTAACGGGCCCTATGGGGGCCGGCAAGTCCACCATAGGTCGCCAGTTGTCCAGGCAACTGAATATGCCCTTTCACGACAGCGACCATGAAATCGAGCAGCGTACCGGCGTCGACATCCCGCTGATCTTCGAACTCGAGGGTGAGGCAGGGTTCCGCAAGCGCGAAAGCGCCGTCATCGACGAATTGACCCAGCTCGATGGCATCATCCTGGCAACCGGCGGAGGGGCGATACTGGATCCGCAAAACAGGGAACATCTCGCCAGCCGGGGCACGGTGATATACCTGCATGCCTCAGTCAACCAGCAGCTCAAGCGCACCGGCCGGGACCGCAACCGGCCGTTACTGCAGACCCCCGACCCGCGCAAAACACTCGAGGAACTGATGGCAACCCGCGACCCCCTGTACCGGGAAAGCGCCGATATCATCATCGACACCGACGGCATGCGCGTCATGGACGTGGTCAAACAGATCATCAGGCAGCTCGAATGACAGTCCCGTTTTTTTGCCTGCCACCTGCCTTTTTCGCTATGCTGGACTCGTTTTCCTGACAGCTACAGACCGATGCAAACACTAACCGTCGACCTCGGGGAGCGCAGCTACCCCATCCATATCGGGCAGGGATTGCTCGCCAACAAGGCATTGCTGACGCCGCACATCCGCGGGCGGCAGGTCATGGTAGTGAGCAACGAGACCGTCGCACCGCTGTATCTTGAGCCGGTGCTTGGCATGCTGGCAGACCATGATGTGTCCACTGTTATCCTCCCGGACGGCGAGCAATACAAGAATCTGGAAACCCTGAATACCATCTATACCGCTCTGCTGGAGCACCGGCTCAACCGTGGTTGCACACTGGTCGCACTTGGCGGGGGCGTGGTCGGCGACATTACCGGCTTCGCTGCCGCCAGCTACCAGCGTGGCGTCGCCTTCGTACAGATCCCCACGACCCTGCTGGCCCAGGTGGATTCGTCGGTTGGCGGCAAGACCGGTGTCAACCATCCGCTGGGCAAGAACATGATCGGCGCCTTTCACCAGCCACGTTGCGTACTCATAGACACCGATACACTGGACACGCTGGATGACCGCCAGCTTGCCGCGGGACTCGCGGAAGTCATCAAGTACGGCCTGATTCACGATGCGGACTTCTTCAACTGGCTGGAACAGAATATCGAGGCATTGAAGGCGCGCGACAAGCAGGCCCTGGCCCATGCTATCGAGCGTTCCTGCGCCATCAAGGCGGAAATCGTTGCCGAGGATGAACGTGAAAGTGGCAAGCGAGCCCTGCTGAATCTAGGCCACACATTCGGTCACGCCATCGAAACCGGCACGGGCTATGGCAACTGGCTGCATGGCGAAGCCGTGGCTGCCGGCATGGTCATGGCGGCGGACCTGTCAGCACGCCACGGTTGGCTGGCACAAACCGACGTCGAGCGAACCGCCGCCCTGCTGCGCCAGGCAAACCTGCCAGTCGCGCCACCGCCGGAGATGAACGAACAGCAATTCCTCGACCTCATGGCCGTCGACAAAAAGGCCGTCGACAGCGGCCTGCGCCTGGTCCTGCTCAAGGCCATCGGCACGGCAGTGCTGACCGCCGACTACCGGCCCGAGCTGTTGAGTGCAACATTCAGTGCAACAGCCTGAAACATGAACACGGTCACCGGCAGGGAACCGCAGCTGGCTTGCTATGCGGCCACCACGATCCGCTCCAGGGGCCGCCGCTACCCGGAGCCCGCCCCTGCCTATCGCAGTGAATATCAGCGTGACCGGGACCGCATCATCCACTCGGCCGCTTTCAGGCGTCTCGAATACAAGACACAGGTCTTCGTCAATCACGAGGGCGACCTGTTCCGTACCCGCCTGACACACTCGATAGAGGTCGCGCAGGTTGCGCGCTCCATCGCCCGCGCATTGCAGCTGAACGAGGACCTGACCGAGGGCATCGCACTGGCACACGACCTCGGTCACACGCCCTTCGGTCATGCGGGTCAGGATGCGCTGAATGACTGCATGCAGGATTACGGTGGCTTCGAACATAACCTGCAGTCACTGCGCGTGGTCGACGAGCTTGAAGAGCGCTATGCGGAATTCCCCGGTCTCAACCTGACCTTTGAAACACGCGAAGGTATTCTCAAGCATTGTTCGCGCAAAAATGCGGAAACCCTGGGTGAACTGGGCGAACGTATTCTGAACCGGCTGCAGCCTTCTCTCGAGGCGCAGCTGACCAACCTGGCAGATGAAATCGCCTATAACAGTCACGACGTAGATGATGGCCTGCGCTCCGGCCTGATCGATGTCGAGGCCCTCACTGAAGTCACCCTGTTCCGCGAGCAATACGACATCGTACGCAACAGCTATCCGCAGCTGGCCGCGCGCCGCACCATCCACGAGGTGGTGCGGCGCCTGATCGGCTGCCAGGTGATCGACCTGGTCGAGACCAGCGCGGCGCGGCTGGCCGAAACGGCACCGGCCGATATCGAGGCTGTGCGGGCATACAGGGAACCACTGATCACCTTCAGCGAAGCCATGCGTGAAAAAAACCAGGAACTGAAGCGCTTCCTGCGCACCCGCCTCTACCGTCACTACCGCGTTCACCGCATGACAACGAAAGCCGCGCAGACCATCACCGCCCTGTTCAGCACATTTCTCAAAGACCCGCGCCTGCTGCCGGATGATGCCTACCGGCATGTACAGGAACTGCAATCTGCCGGCGGGGACAGCGGCCAGGCACGTGCCGTGGCCGATTACATCGCCGGCATGACTGACCGCTATGCCATCGCCGAATACGACCGCGTGTTCAACCCGGCGATATAGGACCAGATCATAACAACAGACTCTCGCGCAAAGACGCAGAGAACGCAGAGAACGCAGAGAACGTGGCAATATTCGACACTACAGGCATGTATAAAACAGAATAAATACCTCATGAGTTTCATTTCCACCCGAAATTTTTCATATTTTTCTCTGCGCCTCTGTGGCTCTGCGCGAGATATGTATTGCACATTTGGGCGATAACTCATGCGCATCTACATGCAGATCCCGCCACAGGACGACAAGGCGCCACGCTTCTATCACCTGCACCTGCAGGAGGACCTGATCGAGGGCTGGTCGCTGATCCGCGAATGGGGTTACCAGGGCGCGCGCGGCCGGGTCGTGCGCGAAAACTTTCCGGACCGTGACAGCGCGGAGGCGGCGCTGATTCGGGCGCGTGACGAACAGCTCAAACGCGGTTACCGTGTCGTCTTCATCCAGACCCGGTCCGAATAGCCTGCCGGCCATCGTCCATATCCCTGATAAGAAAGGGGAAAAACAACTCCGCTCAAATTGAACCACCGGCCCCGCGGCGCTATACTGTTTGGCCTTTTGCGCGGGTGCCGGTAACTGCTACAGCACCCCAAAAGCGCAACTGTGGGAATATTGCATCTTGTTGTTTAATATGGTGTTTTATGGTATTCGACAGAACGCCCGTCTGGTACCCTGGCACATAATAAAGAAGGTATCCCCGATGACTTACGGCATGCTGCCTCCCCGACAAGGTCTGTACGATCCGTCCAATGAACACGACGCCTGTGGTGTCGGGTTCGTGGCCAATGTCAAGGGCCGAAAAAGTCACGAGATCGTCCAGCAGGGTCTGCGCATCCTGGAAAACCTCACCCACCGCGGTGCCGTAGGTGCCGACCCGCTGGCCGGCGACGGCGCCGGCATCCTGATGCAGGTACCGGATGAATTCCTGCGCGCGGAATGTGACAGACTGGGCATCGTTTTGCCGGCTGCCGGTGACTACGGTGTTGGCATGCTGTTCCTGCCGCAACAGGAAGACACCCGCCGCTATTGTGAAGCGCTGATCGAACAGACCATCGCCGAGGAAGGCCAGGCCCTGCTGGGCTGGCGCGACGTGCCCGTAAACAGCACCGGACTCGGAATGAGCGTGCAGCGTGTCGAGCCGGTGATGCGCCAGGTGTTCATTGGCAAGGGCAGCGGTATTGCCGATGGCGACGTCTTCGAGCGCAAGCTGTTCATCATCCGCAAGCGACTGGAAAATACCGTGCGCGATTCCGGCAGGGACGGCAGCAACTGTTTTTACGTACCGTCCATGTCCGCGCGCACCCTCTGCTACAAGGGCATGCTGCTCGCCAACCAGGTAGGCAGCTACTATGCCGACCTCAACGACACGCGCATGACATCCGCACTGGCGCTGGTGCACCAGCGTTTTTCCACCAACACCTTCCCGTCGTGGGACCTGGCACACCCGTTCCGCATGATCGCCCACAACGGCGAAATCAACACCCTGCGCGGCAATATCAACTGGATGAACGCGCGCCGCCACTCCATGGCATCGGAATCCTTCGGCGACGACCTGCAGAAGCTGTGGCCGCTGATCGCCGAGGGCCAGTCCGATTCGGCCTGTTTCGACAATGCACTCGAATTGCTGGTCTCGGGCGGCTACTCCATGGCGCACGCCATGATGCTGCTGATCCCCGAGGCCTGGGCCGGCAACCCGCTGATGGATGAAAAGCGCCGCGCCTTCTATGAATACTTTGCCGCGGTGATGGAGCCATGGGATGGTCCTGCCGCCGTGGCCTTTACCGACGGCCGCCAGATCGGCGCCACCCTGGACCGCAACGGGCTGCGCCCGGCACGCTACCTGATCACCGACGACGACCTGGTGGTGATGGCATCCGAAATGGGCGTGCTCGACATCCCGCAGGAACGCATCGTCAAGAAATGGCGCCTGCAGCCGGGCAAGATGTTCCTCATCGACCTCGAGCAGGGCCGCATCATCGACGATGCGGAACTCAAGGAAACGCTGGCCAACCGTCACCCCTACCAGGACTGGCTGGACAAGACCCAGATCCGGTTGAAAAAACTGCCGGGCGAAGTCGGCCCGATGGCCCCGGACCAGGCCACCCTGCTCGACCGGCAGCAGGCCTTCGGCTATACCCAGGAAGACATCAAATTCCTGATGACGCCAATGGCAGTCACCGGCCAGGAAGCGGTCGGTTCGATGGGCGCCGACAACCCGATCGCCGTGCTGTCGAACAAGTCCAAGCCGCTGTCGAACTATTTCAAGCAGAACTTCGCCCAGGTCACGAATCCGCCGATCGATCCGATCCGCGAGGAACTGGTCATGTCGCTGGTCTCGCTGATCGGTCCGCGCCCGAACCTGCTCGACCTCGAATCTGCCGGCGAGCATATGCGCCTCGAGGTCAGCCAGCCGATCCTGACCAACACCGACATCGAGCGCATCCGTCATATCGAGGATCACACCGATGGTGCGTTCCGCACAAAAACCATCGATATCTGCTATCCGGCCAGCGCCGGCGCCAGCGGCATGGAAGGTGCTCTGGCGGCCATATGCCGGCAGGCCGAACAGGCCGTCAGCGACGGCTACAACATCCTGATCCTGTCCGACCGCCGCGTCGACGCCGACCACATCGCCATCCCGGCCCTGCTGGCCACGGCCAGCGTGCATCATCACCTGGTACGTGCCGGCCTGCGCACCGTGGCGGGCCTGGTTATCGAGACCGGCGCCGCGCGCGAGGTGCACCAGTTCGCCACGCTCGCCGGTTATGGCGCGGAGGCAATCAATCCCTACCTGGCGTTCGAATCGCTGGAAGCCCTGCGCGCCCAGCTGCCCGGTGACCTGGATGCCGAGACAGTCAAGAAACGTTATATCAAGGCGGTCGGCAAGGGCCTGCTCAAGGTGATGTCCAAGATGGGCATCTCGACCTACCAGTCCTACTGCGGCGCACAGATCTTCGATGCGGTCGGCCTGAACACCCCGTTCGTCGATGCCTACTTCACGGGCACCGCGACCACCATCGAGGGTATCGGCCTGGCCGAGGTCGCCGAGGAAACCGTGCGCTGGCACCACGACGCCTACAGCGACAACCCGATCTATCGAAACAGCCTCGACGTCGGCGGCGACTACGCGTTCCGCACGCGCGGTGAAGACCACATGTGGACACCGGACACCATCGCCAAGCTGCAGCATTCCACGCGCGCCAATGACGCCGGCACGTTCCGGGAATTCGCGCAACTCGTCAACGAGCAGAACGAGAGGCTGATGAATCTGCGCGGGCTGTTCGAGCTGAAGTTCTCCGACCAGCCCGGTACCACTCGAGGAAGTCGAACCGGCGCAAGAGATCGTCAAGCGCTTCTCGACCGGCGCCATGTCGTTCGGCTCGATTTCCTACGAGGCGCACACGACGCTGGCCATCGCCATGAACCGCATCGGCGGCAAGTCCAACACCGGCGAGGGCGGCGAGCTGACCGAACGTTTCAAGCCGCTGCCGAACGGCGACTCCGCACGCTCTGCCATCAAGCAGGTGGCCTCGGGCCGCTTCGGCGTCACCACCGAATACCTGGTCAATGCCGACGTCATCCAGATCAAGATGGCGCAGGGTGCCAAGCCCGGCGAGGGTGGCCAGCTGCCGGGCCACAAGGTGGACGCCACCATTGCAAAGGTACGACATTCGACCCCGGGGGTTGGCCTGATCTCGCCGCCGCCGCACCACGATATCTACTCCATCGAGGACCTGGCGCAGCTGATCCATGACCTGAAGAACGCCAATCCGCAGGCGGATATCAGCGTCAAGCTGGTGGCCGAGGTCGGTGTCGGCACGGTCGCAGCAGGCGTATCCAAGGCGCATGCAGACCATGTCACCATCGCCGGTTATGACGGCGGCACCGGCGCCAGCCCGCTGACCTCGATCAAGCATGCCGGGTCGCCCTGGGAGATCGGCCTGGCCGAAACCCACCAGACACTGGTGCTGAACAACCTGCGCTCGCGTATCGCGGTACAGGTCGACGGCGGCATGCGTACCGGCCGTGACGTGGTCATCGGCGCGCTGCTTGGCGCTGATGAATTCGGCTTCGCCACCGCGCCGCTGATCGTCGAGGGCTGCATCATGATGCGCAAGTGTCACCTCAACACCTGCCCGGTCGGCGTTGCCACCCAGGACCCGGAACTGCGCCGCCGTTTCACCGGCAAGCCGGAGCACGTGGTCAACTACTTCTTCTTCGTCGCCGAGGAAATCCGCGAACTGATGGCGCAACTCGGCTACCGCAAGTTCGACGACATGATCGGTCAGTCACAGCACATCAACATGCGCCGCGCCATCAAGCACTGGAAGGCGCGCGGACTGGATTACTCGCGCATCCTGCACAAGCCCAGGCCGGCACCGGGCGTGGGCATCCACCACTGCGATAAACAGGATCACGGCCTGGACAAGGCGCTGGACAGGCAGCTCATCGAGCTGGCCAGGCCGGCGCTGGAGCGCCAGCAGCCGGTGCAGATCAGTCTGCCGGTCAAGAATACCAATCGCACCGTCGGCACCATGCTGTCCGGCGAAGTGGCAAAACGCTATGGCCACGCCGGCCTGCCGGAAGACACCATCAGCATCACCCTGCGCGGCATCGCCGGACAGAGCTTCGGCGCATTCGTCGCACACGGCGTCAGTATCACCCTCGTCGGCGAAGGCAACGACTATGTCGGCAAGGGCCTCAGCGGCGGTCGCCTGGTGGTGTATCCACCGCCTGAAGCACCGATCATGGCGGAAGACAATATCATCGTCGGCAATACCGTGCTGTACGGCGCCATCAGCGGCGAATGCTATTTCCGCGGCGTGGCGGGCGAGCGATTCGCCGTACGCAACTCCGGCGCGACCACGGTCGTCGAAGGCGTCGGCGATCACGGCTGCGAATACATGACCGGCGGCATCGTGGTAGTACTGGGCGAATCCGGGCGCAACTTCGCAGCCGGCATGAGCGGCGGCATCGCCTATGTGCTCGATGAGCGCGGCGACTTCGAGCAGCGCTGCAACCTCGCCATGGTCGAACTCGAGCCGATCCCGGCGGAAGACGCGGCACTGGAACAGCTCGACCACCAGGGTGGCGACCTCGAAACGCACGGTCTGGTGGAACTCGACCGCGACATGACCCGTCATGACGCCCTGCGCCTGAACTACCTGATCCGGCGGCACGTACATTACACGGACAGTGCGCGCGGCCGGCTGATACTGGACAACTGGAATGAGTACTTACCGAAATTCATCAAGGTCATGCCGGTCGATTACCGGCGCGCACTGCAGGAAATGCAGACCTCGCAGCAAGCGGCCGGACAGGCTGCCGGCAGGGGGAACTGAACATGGGTAAGCCAACCGGTTTCCTGGAGTACCCTCGTCACGAGCGGAGCTATGCACCGGCCGCCGATCGTGTACAGCATTTCCGCGAATTCGTGATCCCTCTCGCTGAGGATGAAATCAGGGTGCAGGGCGCACGCTGCATGGATTGCGGCATACCGTTCTGCCACCAGGGCTGTCCGGTCAACAATATCATCCCGGACTGGAACGACCTGGTCTACCACGGCAACTGGCAGGAAGCGCTCGCCGTACTGCAGTCGACCAACAACTTTCCGGAATTCACCGGCCGTATCTGCCCGGCCCCTTGCGAAGAGGCCTGCACACTCAACCTCGACGACAATCCGGTCACCATCAAGACCATCGAGTGCGCCATTGTCGACAAGGGCTGGGAGCAGGGCTGGATACAGCCACAGCCGGCCGCACACAAAACCGGCAAAAAGGTAGCCGTCGTCGGTTCCGGCCCTGCCGGCATGGCCTGTGCACAGCAGCTGGCGCGCGCCGGCCACGACGTCGAGGTATTCGAGAAAAGCGACCGTATCGGCGGTCTGCTGCGATATGGCATTCCCGACTTCAAGATGGAAAAGCACATCATCGACCGGCGCATGGCGCAGATGGAAGCCGAGGGTGTCACTTTCCATACCAATTCGCACATCGGCGCCGGCATTCCGGCCAGCAAGTTGCTGGGCAGCTTCGATGCCGTTGCGCTGACCGGCGGCTCGGAACATTCGCGTGACCTCGAAGCCCCCGGGCGTGAACTGGACGGTGTGCATTTCGCCATGAGCTTCCTGCCGCAGCAGAACAAGCGTAATGCCGGCGACAGCATCGACCCGTCCGTAGCGCTGAGCGCAAAGGACAAGCACGTCATCGTCATCGGTGGCGGCGATACCGGCTCCGACTGCATCGGCACCTCCTTTCGCCAGGGCGCACTGTCCGTTACCCAGCTGGAGATCATGCCCAAGCCGCCGGAGAAAGAGAACAAGGGCCTGACCTGGCCGGAGTGGCCGAACAAGCTGCGCACCTCCAGCTCGCAGAATGAAGGCGCCGTGCGTGACTGGTCGGTCGCCACAAAATCCATCGAAGGCAAGGACGGCAAGGTCACCGCGATCGTCTGCGTGCGCGTGGACTGGCTGAAAGATGCCCAGGGCCGCTGGCAGATGCAGGAAATCCCGGGCAGCGAGTTCCGGCTCAAGGCCGACATGGTACTGCTGGCGATGGGCTTCGTGCACCCGGTACATCAAGGCATGCTGGAGGAACTGGGCGTCGAGCTCGATCCGCGCGGCAACGTCAAGGGCAGCACCGAAGGCACCAATGCCTACCACACCACGATCGACAAGGTATTCACCGCCGGCGATATGCGCCGCGGCCAGTCGCTGGTGGTCTGGGCGATCCGCGAGGGTCGGCAGTGCGCACGGGCCATCGACGAGTATTTAATGGGTACTTCGGAATTACCGAGATAGGCTTTCACCCTGTCGGGCGAGGTACTTTCTCTTGCGCACCCAAGAGAAAGTACCCAAAGAGAAAGCCACCCGGTGCCCGCGTCGGCTGACGCCGGTGCCCTGCGTTCCTCGTCAAGCCGGGGGCGCGCACAACTCGGAGCCGGAGCGGGATTAAAATCCCGCTCCGGCTTGCCTGCGGTACTCAGCGCGGCCAACGGGACCGGGGATGGCAGTATCAAGCCCCGTCAGGCGCTGCCGAGAATCGCAGCCAAATCCTGCGTAGCGGGATTTCAGTATCAGCGCGAGCCGCCCTGTCGAGCTGGATTTGCTAGCCGGAAGGCGCGGCAAATCCTGACGAGCAAGCCTGCGTAGCGGGCTTGTAGGAATGGGCCCAAAATGGCGAGAAGCGCATGGGCAAGGCTGCGCAGCGGCCTTGTCTATTCGGATGTTTTGGCAACCAAGCCTTCGGGTCCGCCTTTCTTTTGGGTACTATATGCGAAGTCCTTCCCTGGACTTCGCCCTGCGGGCCAGCCTGCGGCTGTGCCAATTCGCTCCAGGCGAATTGGTCTTTGGTGGAGCAAAGAAAAGTACCTCGCCCGATAGGGCGAAACCTGCAATTTGCCCATACAATTGGGCTTGCAAGTTACTCCTGCAGCAATAATAGGAACGACATACAACAATGCAACCACTACAAAACGACCGCTTCCTCCGCGCATTGCTGCGCGAGCCCGTCGACGTCACCCCGATCTGGATGATGCGCCAGGCCGGGCGCTACCTGCCGGAATACCGCAGGGTGCGCAAGCAGGCGGGCAGCTTCATGGACCTGTGCACGAACCCGGAACTGGCCTGCGAAGTGACGATGCAGCCGCTCGACCGCTACCCGCTCGATGCCGCCATCCTGTTTTCCGACATCCTCACCATCCCGGATGCCATGGGACTGGGCCTGTACTTCGAGGAAGGCGAAGGTCCGCGCTTCAGCAAGCCGGTACGCAGCGCGGCGGACATCAAGGCGCTCGGACGGCCCGACCCGGAAAACGAGCTGCGCTATGTCATGGATGCCGTCCGCCTGATCCGCAGCACGCTCGCCGGCCGCGTACCGCTGATCGGCTTTTCAGGCAGCCCGTGGACGCTGGCCACTTACATGGTCGAGGGCGCTTCCACCAAGACCTACTCGAAGGTCAAGGGCATGCTCTACGGCGAACCGCGGCTGATGCACCAGTTGCTGGATACCATCGCCCTGTCCGTTACTGACTACCTCAACGCACAGATCGCCGCCGGCGTGCAGGCGGTGATGGTCTTCGATACCTGGGGTGGCGTGCTGACACCGGACGACTACCGCGATTTCTCGCTGCACTACATGCAGCAGATCGTGGACGGCCTGACGCGCGAGGCGGACGGCCGCAAGGTCCCCGTTATTCTGTTCACCAAGGGCGGCGTCCAGTGGCTGGAGCAGATGGCCGACACCGGCGCCGATGCGCTCGGCATCGACTGGTCCACAGACCTTGCGCAGGCACGCAGGCGTGTCGGCGACCGCGTTGCCCTGCAGGGCAACCTCGACCCGGCCGTGCTGTATGCGCCCCCGGAGATCATTCGCGAACGCGTCGCCGGCGTGCTGGCCGCGTTCGGCCACGGCCCCGGTCATGTGTTCAACCTGGGCCATGGCATCAACCCGGACGTCGATCCGGAGCACGCCGGCGCGCTGGTCAGCGCCGTGCACGAGCTGAGCGTGCAATATCACAGGTAACGGTAACCCGTGCCGAGCTGCGACAACAACAGAACCGCCATACTTTGCCGGATGTCTTTCACCCTGCAATGTAGCAATTGATTCCGGTTGTGGCGGGTCACCACCTGGCTTTGTCCTGACTGATCGAACAGCATCCGCAGAAAATGCGTCTCGTCCCGATGAGCATCCCGCACACCTTGCACCGTCTCTGCCTCCGGGTGACTACCCGTCCGCACGGAGTCCTCATCAAAAACACACCAGGGTCGCTGCCTCACCATCGATGACACCCCGAAGGCCAGGTGCGAGGGCGTAAACATGAAGTGTTCGCCGGAAAACCCGGCACTTAGGCAACCACTTGGAACCCGGGGCGGCAAGTGCCTGCACTACCGGCACCCCCGAAAATAAAAACTATAAGGTATCAGCTCTCTTTACGTGATTGCATACCAGGCTGTACAGGTTATTTACCGGAGTCAGTGGAAGCCGGGTGCATAACACGCGTATGATTTCTCCCGATTCCCGTGCCGCCTGGTGAACGGGATGGCGATTTCCGGCAGTGTACAGCCTTCGCCGAGCGGTTGAGATGGCGATGAGGAAAACGTCACCCTCTCTTGATATTCACCCTTAAATGAAGTTTCATCCCGTATGCACTGGCGCGCGATAACACGGCTGTTCGGAATCCTGCTCATTTTCTACAGCCTGGGTTTTCTGCCCTCGCTCGGCATCGCCCTGCTGTACCAGGACGGCCAGTGGTCACTGTTCGCTGTCTCCCTGTTCTTGACCAGCGCGGCCGGCCTGGCGCTGTGGCTGCCAAACATCAACCAGCACAGCGAGCTGTCCGTGCGCGACGGCTTCCTCTTCGTCACCCTGTTCTGGGCAATACTGGGCATCGTCGGCTCGCTGCCTTTCATCCTCGGGCTGCATCTCGGAATTACCGATGCCATTTTCGAATCCATCTCGGGATTCACTACCACCGGCGCCACGGTCATTGTCGGACTGGACAGGCTGCCGCCATCCATCCTCTATCACCGACAACAGATCCAGTGGCTCGGCGGCATGGGCATCATTGTCCTGGCGGTTGCCATCCTGCCGCTGCTCGGCGTGGGCGGCATGTCATTGTACCGGGCCGAGGCCTCGGGGGTGTCCAAGCAGGAAAAGATCACGCCCCGCATCGCGGAAACAGCGCGCGTATTATGGATTATCTATTTCACCCTGACCCTGGCCTGCACTCTGGCATTCTGGATCGCCGGCATGACACTCTTCGATGCCGTGGGACACGCCTTCGCAACCGTTGCAACTGGCGGCTTTTCAACCCACGATGCCAGCCTCGGCTACTACAACAGCCCGCTGATCGAGTCCATAGCCATCGTCTTCATGCTGGCCGGTGGCGTGAATTTCGCCATCCATTTCATGGCCTGGCGACGATTGTCGATTGCACCGTACGGTACCGATCCGGAAGTACGCGTTTATGGCCTGATCTTCCTGCTATCGACCCTGTTCGTTGCGGCGAGCCTGTACTGGGCCGGCGCCTACACCGGCACCTGGGAGTCGCTACGCTACGCGGCCTTTCAGGTGGCGTCGATCCTCTCCAGTACCGGCTTTGGTACTGCCACCTTTGCCGACTGGCCGCTGCACATCCCGCTGATCCTGGTGATACTTTCGTTCACCGGGGGATGTGCAGGGTCGACAGCGGGCGGAATCAAGGTCTTGCGCATCATGCTGCTCGCCAAGCTCGGCCTGCGCCAGCTGGAGCAGCTGGCCCATCCCCAGGCTGTGTACCTGGTCAAGCTGGGCAGGCGGCCGGTATCGGAAGATGTGGTCCTGTCCGTATGGGGTTTCTATGTCCTGTATATCGTCACCTCGCTGCTGCTTACCGTGGCGATGATGGCGGCCGGACTGGACCTCGATTCGGCCTTCGGTGCGGTGGTGGCCACCATCAATCTGCTGGGACCCGGCCTGGGCGAGGTGGCGACCAACTTCGCTTCCGTCAGTCCGGTGGTGAAATGGCTGAGTATATTCAGCATGCTGGTCGGACGGCTGGAAGTCTTCACCCTGCTGATCCTGTTCCTGCCGTCCTACTGGCGGCACTGAGCATGCCTGTAAATCCGGAGTCAGTATGAAAATCGTTATCCTTGGGGCCGGTCAGGTCGGCAGCACCGTCGCTCAGGCACTTGCGAACGAGGCCAATGACATCACCGTAATCGACCAGAATGCACATCTGCTGACGGCGCTCCAGGAACGCAGTGACATCCGCACTATCACGGGCCATGCCTCGCACCCCGACGTGCTGCAGCAGGCCGGTATCGAGGATGCGGACATGATACTGGCCGTCACAAACAGCGATGAGATAAACATGGTTGCCTGCCAGGTTGCCCACTCACTGTTTCATACGCCGCTGCGACTGGCGCGCGTGCGATCCCGGGACTACCTGGCTTACCCAAAGCTGTTTTCGCCGGATGCGGTGCCGATCAATTTCATCATCAGCCCCGAGCAGCTGGTTACCACCTTCATCCAGCACCTGATCGAATCGCCCGGCGTCCTGCAGATCCTGGATTTTGCCGACGGCAAGGCCCAGCTCGCGGCCGTCCAGGCCCATCATGGGGGTGCGCTGGTCGGACAGGAGCTGCGCGCCCTGCCGGAGAAGATGCCCGGCGTGGAAACCCGGGTGGTCGCCATCTTCAGGCGCGAACGGGCCATCATCCCAGAGGGCGACACCGTGATAGAGGCCGGCGACGAGATCTTCTTCCTCGCTGCGCACCGTGATATCAAGTCTGTGGTGGCGGCGTTTCGCCACTCCGACAAACGTAACCGCCGGATCATCATCGCCGGTGGCGGCAATATCGGCCAGCGCCTGGCAGAGATGATCGAGCGCGACTATCACGTCAAGCTCGTCGAGCTGGACATCGGGCGCTGCCGGGAACTGGCCGAATCTCTGCACCGGACCATCGTGCTGCACGGCGATGCAGCGGACCAGGACCTGCTGAAGCAGGAGGATATCGAGGATACCGACCTGTTCTGCGCCTTGACCAATGACGACGAGGCGAACATCCTTTCCGCCATGCTCGCCAAGCGGCTTGGCGCGCGCAAGGTGATGTCCATCATCAACCGGTCAAGCTACGTGGACCTTGCCCAGGGAACGGCCGTAGATATTGCACTGTCACCCGCGCAGGTTACCATCGGCGCACTGCTGGCCCACATACGGCGCGGTGACGTGGTGGCCGTGCATTCACTGCGGCGGGGTGCGGCCGAGGCCATCGAAATCGTTACGCACGGCGACCGCGATACGTCGCAGGTCGTCGGTCGGCGCATTGACGAGCTGCCGCTTCCCGACGGCACGTCCTTAGGCGCCATTGTCCGCGGAGACAAACTGATATTCCCGCACCGGGAAACCGTAATCGAACCGCAGGACCACGTCATCCTGTTCCTCGCTGACAAGCGCAAGATTATTGATGTTGAACGGCTGTTCCAGGTCTCGATATCGTTCGTTTGAACAACAGGGAATTCTCTTGATCCTGCTGCAGACACCCGTAACGGGAATGCAGTGCCTGTTTTCGCCGCGACTAACGGATCAGCGCAGTTGCAGTGACCATCACAACCCGTCGCCCAACACATGGGATTGGCATAACGACCGTGAAAGAGTTGAACGAACACGAACTTGAGTGCCTGCGCAAGATCGCAACAGGGAGGACTGACTTTATCTCGCCCTGTGCGACGCACATTCTGGAACAGCTTATAAAAGCCGGGCTTGTCGAGCGGGCGCCGCATATCTGGCTGCCGGCGCAGGTGATCCGCATGTCATACCGGCTCACGTCCGCGGGCGAAGCGGAGCTTTTCCGTCGCTAGACCGCATTTCTCAACGGGCAGAAGCAAGACAACGTGAATCAACAATCTGAAAGCAACTGGCACCTTGCCACCGGGCAACGCAGCCTTTGAGGGACGCATCGACAATCTCTATCACGATATCGCACGGGCGCGCCGCTGGCACCGATGCCTGAGCAGGCGGGCGGTCGCCCGCACTCCGGTTATGACGCACAACTGGCATCAGTCTGGTTCAACCGCATGAACCGGTGCTGCGCACGCTGGCACATTGTCATGATAACAATGGTGATTTGCTGTCGAGGTGCAGAACAGCAGTGTATCGTGGGATTCTGGCGACCTGATGCTGCGCTTTGATTCGGGGAACGCACGCAACGGCCGCCGGCGGGACAGTATGTATTCTTCGTCTGAACAGGCAGGGTCAGGCCACGCAGGCGGCGTGGATCAGCGCGGCATAAAGACGCGCCGCGTCGCAGGTTTCCTGCAGCGAGACATGCTCGTGACGCGTATGCGCCACTTCCAGCCGCCCCGGCCCGCAGATCACCGGCACTGAACCCTTCTGGTGAAACAGGCTGCCATCGGAGTGCGAACGAAAAGCCGCCGGCGACCAGTCCAGTCCCGTGGCATGGTACGCCTGTCGCACCGGGTCGAGCAGCGGGTCGTCCGGCGCGTTGGCATAGCCTGTCGCCCAGTACAGGTTCTCGAACTCCAGCTCGCAGCGCGGATGAGTAGCCTGTGCCTTGTCACGCGCCTGCTCGATCAGCCGGTCGATGACCGTGTGATCTACGCCGGGCGGCGCGTGGATGTCGATGGCCGCCTCGCATTCCTGCGCCACCATGAACAGGCCGGCGCCGCCGCGAATCTCGCGCGGGTTGATGGTCAGCCCGTGCGTGGCCTCGCCGCCCGCCTCCATAATCTGCTGCATCCAGGCAAGCATGGCATGGATGGCGCTGGCGCCCATTTCCGGCAGTGCGGCATGCGCACGCGCGCCCTGCACCGTCATCCTGCACTCATAGTAGCCGTAGTGATCCACACACGGTACGAGCCCGGTCGGCTCGCCGATCACGGTAAGCGGCGCGGTACGCCAGTCGAGCAGGGCCTCTGAACCGTCACCGTACTCTTCCTCACCGACCACCAGTGCCACGATCAGGCCACGCCTGAGTTCCGCCCCCGACCTGACTACCGCGATCACCGCCTCGACGATGGCCGCGCAGCCCGATTTCATATCCGCCGTGCCCAGCCCGTGCAGGATGTCGCCCTCGCGGTGCAGGCGCTGCTCCTCCTCGTCGATAAGCGGCACGGTATCGACGTGCCCGACCCACATCAGCGCGGCGGGCTGCGGTCCGAGCTCGATGATCAGGTTGGCCCGGGTATCCGCTACCGGACCACCGCCCGGCGGCAGTGGCTGGCGCATGTAGCGCACGCCGCACTCACCGAGCCGTTCGGCGAACACCTCCATGGCCGGCTCCTCGGCATAGGACGGACTGTACTGCTCGACGGCGTCGGTCAGCAGCGTCACCAGCTGCGCATCGTCGATCAGGGCGAGTATGTCTTTCAGTTCGCTAGTCATCCTGCTTCCTGCTGCGACGCACTACCTGTTTCTGGCTGCGCAATCGCTGGTAGTCGGGGTGGTAGGTCAGGTTCTTGCTGAGGTAGACGTGACGGTCCTCACTCAGGAAGTCATGCTTGCGGAACAGCTTGATAGCCGGCTTGTTGTCGGCGTCGGTGTCGACGATCATCATGCGCGCTCCGGCGCGGATAAAGGCCTCGGTGATGCCCTCGATCAGCAGGCTGGCAATGCCGCTGCGTTTCAGTTCCGGATCGACCGCCAGCCAGGTCAGGTAGCCATAGCTCCAGGCGCTGTTGCGCTTGTCGATGAGTGAGCCCAGCGCAAAGCCCACCAGCCGGTCCTGGTACTCGGCGACGAGGCAGAACTCGCCATCCGAGTGGAACAGGCCAACGGCCTCGTATTCATCCCAGGTCCGGTACAGGCTGGGCCACTTGTCAGCCGTGAATACGCGCTCACCCAGCGCATAGACGGCCGACAGGTCCTCCAGCTCCATTTCGCGCACCTCGACGCCTTTTTGAACGGCACTCATCACAGCTTCACCACGGCCTGTATCGACCGGAAAAGTATACCTGCATTTATGGTCAATGCGATTCACAAAACGCCGACTGGATTCCCGGGAAACGCCTGGAGTATGCTAGGCTCGTTCCCATTCCCGACCCGCCCCGCCATGCCCAACCCCCGCATCCTGCGCCTCCTGCTGCCCATCCTGTCCACTGCGCTGTTCTACGCCCTGTATTACGCGATCAGCGCCATGGGTTTCGATGTCGTCATCGTGCCCAAGGCCATCCCGCGCGATTACCTGCTGAACCTGGTGCTGGCCTATGCGCTCATTGCATTGTCACGGCGTCTCTGGGTCTTCCTGCTGCTGCAGGGTCTGCTGATGGCCTTGCTGTACATAGGCAATGCCGTCAAGGTCAGCTTCTTCGGCGGCCCGATCATGCCGGATGATGTATATGCCCTGCGCACGCTGTTGCTGCTGCTGGAAGGCTGGCAGTTCTATCTTGCTGCGCTGCCGCTGGTCGGCATCGCCAGCCTGCTGATCTTCAATTTCAGCCTGCGTAACTGGGGTTCCTGGCTGGCACTTGCCGCATTGCTGTTGCTTGGTGTCACGCTGGTATACCAGCCGCGAAACATCATCAAGCCGCTCGATCACTACGTCGGCAACGTGGTCTGGGACCAGCGCTCCAACTACCTGCAGCGCGGCGCCATGCTCTACTCGCTGATGGAAGGTGCACGTTACTTCGCCGACCGCGTACCGCCGCCCGACCGCGAGGCCGTGCGTGCGTCGCTTGCGCGCCTGCGGGCGGGCCTGCCGCCACACCACTTGCCGGCCGGGGAATTCACGCCGCGGAACGTGCATATTATATTGCTCGAGTCGTTCTGGGACCCGTCGCCGCTGAAAGCCGGCCACTACTCGCGTGACCCGTTGCCGAAGGACTTCCGTGCGCTATGGAAGCAGGCCGGTAACAGTCGCATCCTGTCGCCGGTGTTCGGCGGCTATACCGCCAATGCCGAGTTCGAGGCGCTATGCGGCTTCCCGGTACTGCAGGATGCCGTCAAATTCGAGCGCGATCTCAAGAATGACGCGCCCTGCCTGCCGCGCATCCTGGCACAGCAGGGTTACACCACGATCGCCTCGCACCCCAACGTACCGGTGTTCTGGAACCGCGTGAACGCCTATCGCCGGCTCGGCTTCGGGACCTACTGGTCGCTGGACGATTTCGAGAAAGTCGACATGGTGCGCAACTTCATGAGCGACGCCTCGCTCTACCGCCAGGTGCTGGACAAGATCGAACCCTGGCTCGACAGCGGCAAGCCGCTGCTGAACTACATCGTCACCTACTTTGGTCACTGGGACTATCCGCTGCGCGGCGAGCGTACTCGCGTCATCGATGATGCATCAGGCGTGCCCGAGGTCGGCAGCTTCGCCAACACGGCGTACTACAAGGCGAAGGAGTTGATGGAATTTCTCAAGGAACTCACCGGGCACGACCCGGACGCGCTGATTGTCATATTCGGCGATCATCCACCCTACCTCGGCTCGAACTTCTCCGGCTATGCCGAATCCGGTGTGCTGGCGGACAACCGCAGCAAGTTCACGGCGGAAATGTTCGGCGTCTACAATGCGGCACCGCTGATCGTCATCGACGGCAAACGCGGCGCCCGGAAATTTGGCACGCTGGCGCTGTATGAGCTGCCGGCCCTGCTGCTGCAACTGCTGCACCTCGACAACGCCGGGCCGATCGGACTGACCGCCCCGGAGACCGGGATGCATGTACGCCCGATCCCGGGCCTGCATTACCTGGTCAGCGACACGGGCGACGTCGACGTGTGCAAGGAACCACCCTGGTCGGAGGACTGCAGCCGCAGCGCCGCCTGGCTAAAGGATGTCGTCACCGTCGGTGACGATTTATTTGTCGGGGGGCAGTTTACGCTCGGTGAATAGAAATACGGCATACCGTCCTGCCGGCAGTCCGCAGCTTCTATTCAGGCCGGAAGCAATCGAAAATTTCCTGAAACAGCCTCATACGTCCGGCTTGACCATATGCAGACCGGGCCCCGAACGCAGACGTTTCGCAGCCGCGTATTCCTCGTCCGTCATCTGGCTACCGACGACATTGCGCAGCAGTTCCGCATCCTTGTCACCCTGATCAACTGCCCGTGAAAGCCAGTAATGGGCCTGCGCCATGTCTATGGAAACGCCCCGCCCCTCTGCATACACCAGGCCAAGCGCGTACTGCGCATCCACCTCGCCACGTTGTGCCGCTTCCAGAATGGCAGGCACCTTGGAGGGATCGTTGCGCAGCAGGACCAGGTCCTTGAGATAGCCGTTATCGCTCATGACTGGGATTGCCCGGGACGAGAGAGATACGATTGTACGGTATGCGGCAGGACGGCGCGAACCCGTTATGGCACGAGTACGCACGGAGTTCCTCGACAACATGAGGTGCCGGCAACACGCGGCATGCGTTATGGGTCACCTTCCCCTTGATAATTCACTGGAATATTTTGCAGATATTGCGCACCAGCCGAATATCCATCGGCGCAGGCGCTTATGAGCGACACCACCGGACGGATCCTGTCAGCAGACCTGCATCGGAACGGCACGTGCCGGGAAACCCCTGGCCATATGTAGCGCAACCTGCGCTGATTCAGGTAGCCGCACTCACACCAGCGACCCGGGCCATCACCTGCCGGTATTCATCACCCAGGCGCAGCAGCGTCACCAGCCACGCCAGGCATACGGCAAGCACCAGCCAGCTCAACTCGCCGGCGCTGATGCTCCACGGCAGCCACTGTGTCAGCAACAGGATCAGCACCGAGCCCAGCACCTTGAACAGCCGGTAGCCAAACATGTCGATCCAGGCCTTGGCCTGGAAAATCAACAGCGGATCGATCGGCACATACAACAGTTCCTTGGAGGCACGGTTGATGGAATACGACAGGCCGCGATCGGAGATCTTGAGGAAGGCACCGGCCTGCAGAGTGGCATGCGACATGTACCAGAAACTGCCCGCCAGCACGGCCAGCGGCTGGGCGAACATGCCACCGAGCGCACCCAGCCAGCGGTGCACCAGCGGCGTGATCAGCAGGTTGATGCCGATGGCGACGCCGCTCAGCAGGCTGAAGAAACCGCCCAGGTAGGCGGTGCGCGCCTCGCGATCGCTGATGGTCGCTTCCACCACCTTCATGAACTGGAATTCCACCAGCGGTTCGACCATCTGTGCCAACAGCAGTATCAACGCAATCAGGAACAGGTAGCGATGCCTGAGGATGTCGCGCCAGTGACCGCTGTTTGCGTCGTTGTGATTGCGTACGCCGGCATGCTCGGTATACAGACCGAGCCGTCCCATCAGGAGAGTCAGCAGCACGAGCACACCGATGATGCCGGCGGCGACCAGCAGCAGGTCGGTGGTGTCGAGTTGAAATTGCGTGATGAGCACACTCGACAGGCTGCCGCCGGCCACACCGCCCAGCAGCCCGCCGGTCGCGATCAGCCCGTACCAACGCTTGCCGGCCTGCGTGTCGTAGATGGTATTGGTGAGACTCCAGAACTGCTCAACCAGGATCACACTCAGCATGTCGACAAACATGTAAAACATGAACGCCTCAACGAATCCGCCGTTGTTGAGCTGCGGATAGAACGCCAGCAGGCAGACGATGATGATGGCACAGGTCCCGAGCACAACATTGATGCGTGAATGACGCGCGACGAGTCGGTTATAGAGGCTGATGATCAGGGCCAGCGCGACGGCGGTCGCTATCCACACATACGGCAGGTTCGCACTGCCCAGCGAACTGATGAACAGGGAACGGCTCGCCGGCTTGAGGTGATACAGCGCCGTGATAATAAGAAAGAAATTTGTGAACAGGAGCACACAACGGCCGATATGTTCAGTGCGAAGATATGACATGAGTTGTAATTGAGCAGCGTGAGAAATGAATGAGCAGTAATAAAGCTTTGACTTATATACGTTAATCGGTTAGCATCGTTGGAATTTTTTGGGTTCAGGAGGTCGTAATGCTATCGGGACTGTTAAAGGCAATTGGACTCTCTCTGGGAATAATCGTTACCCTTCAGACAGCTTCCGCGCAAAGCTCCTTCCCCGTCCTGCGTGAAGCCAAGAATCCGTCTCTACAGGCACAGCTCGAAAACCGTCTAAAACGCCTGAAACTTGACGGCGCTGTGCGCAGCGGCGACCTTGCCGTGGCTCTGGTCGATGTCACCGATCCCCAGCATCCACAGCTTGCCCAGGTCAACGGCGACGATATGGTGTATGCCGCGAGCCTGCCGAAGATCGCCATCCTGCTGGCGGCCTTCGAGCGTGTGCATGAAGGCAAACTGCCGCTCGATGACGAAACGCGCCAGTTGATGACGGACATGATCCGCCATTCTTCCAACAGCGCGGCAACGACCCTCATCCAGAAGGTCGGACGCAAGTATATCAACAATGTTTTACGCTCGCCGAAATATCGCCTGTACGACCCGGCCCACAACGGCGGCCTGTGGGTAGGCAAGGAGTATGCACAGGGCGTGGCCTATCAGCGTGACCCGCTGCATAACCTGTCGCACGGTGCCACAGCCATCCAGGTGGCGCGCTTCTATTACCTGCTTGAAACCGGTCAACTGGTAACGCCGGAGCTCTCCAGGGAGATGAAGGCGATTCTGGGGAATCCGGGTATCCACCATAAATTCGTGAAAGGACTGGAAGCCAACTTCCCCGATGCACAGATCTACCGCAAGTCCGGCAGCTGGCGCAACTGGCACGCCGACAGCGCCATTGTCGAGCACGCGGGCCGCACCTATATCGCCGTTGCGCTGGCGCAAAGCCCGCAGGGCGGCGAATGGCTGAAGAACCTGATCTGCGAACTGGATGGCATCATTTTGCAGCAGCCGGTGCGGACCGCCAGTCTGTCAAGAGCCGGTGCAGCCGAGTAGCGAACGTCTGGTGCTCGACCGCCGAGTTTTTCTTCAGCACATTCGAAGTCAGCGAAACCATGTAGAACATCCGCGGCTCGCCCGCGGGTGATTCCACAATCGCAACCGAGTTCATCAGGTTATCCCGGTTCCCCATATATTTCTTGCACACATAGCCTTCCTCCGCCTGGCAGCGGTACAGCGATCCCGACTTGAAATACAGCGCCGCGTCGTTCAGTGCCGGCGACGAGGCATAGCGTATGCGACGCTGGGTGATATACATCAGGCGCTTGATCTGCAGGCTCGACCAGGCATCGACCAGCCGACCCTGTTCCAGCAGCAGCAGGTAATGCATCAGCTCGCGCGTGGTGGCAATGCTGTTGGTGCCCGGCACACGGCGCTTGCCTTCTGACGTGAAGAAACTGCCCTGACGCAGGCTCTCAATGTCCAGCCCGTTGCGTGTCAACGGCGTCAGCAAACTATCGACCAGCAACTCACCGAGCGCCTTGCGCCCGGTGTCACGAAAGAACGCCGCTTCCTGCTCGGCAGACACCGGGTAGGCGGCGCCAAAGTGGCGCAACAGCAGCAACTGCTTGATCACCATGCTCGCGGCCGCATTGGAACTGGCCGACAGCATCCAGTCCAGGTAGGTCCACAGATTTCCGGTATCGCCCGTGCGCAATTCACGGCGCGGCATGCGATTCAGCTCCGGTTTCCAGAACGGCACCTCGTGGTGATCGGTGCGGATGAAGGCATCGGCAGTGACCTGCGTGTCCCTGAGCACGCGTATTCGCGCCTCGATGTCATCGGGATATATGTCAGCCAGTGCCTGGAACACCGCCAGTGCCACCATCAGCTTGCCGACACTGCCGGGATTGCGACGCGTGAGCCCGTTGTGTTCCGCAAAAACGGGATGGTCCGGATCGCTGAGATCCAGCACGCTGACACTGTAGTGCTTCGCCTCGGCACCGAGCAATGCGACGATCCTGCGTGTCAGGTCGGGATCGGCTTCAGGCAGTCGTAAATCCGCTTGCTGCTGCAGGCGCAGCTGGATCTGACCGGTATTCAGCAACGCCCCTGGCCGCAAGCGGTTTCCCGCCACCTTGCCTTCACTGGCGAGGCGGTAACCTTCCAGCCGGGCGATCCCCGTCTCGGCGTAACCGTCGACGGGGTAGGCCCAGGCCTGACCCGTGACGCCAGCCAGCACGGCAGCTGCCATCAGCCAGCGATTGAAACAGTCCCTTGAAATTATAGTCATCTGAATTTTACACATCGTTCCTTATCACCTGACATTCTCCCGTGTCGTCATAGCGTGGTACGAAGTGAGCAGGAAATCCACCATCGGCGTGCCCTTGCACAGAGAGCAGTCTCGCACCAGGAATTGCCTGGCTGTATTTGCAATGACGAGGTTCATGAACGTCCGGAGCCAACCTGATACTAGTCCGCAACGGGGGGCAGTGGCGACTGACGCAGGTCAACCACGGCATCCGGTCCACTGTCGCCGCTGCGATCGATGTCAATCAGGTACTGGCTGCGCCGCGCACGCTGGCTTTCAACGAAGGGGCGGATCTGGAACAGGGCGAGTTTGCCATCGCGAAATCCGAACTCGATATCCGCCGGCGCCGGCAACGCGCCCTTGCCCTGAGCAACCGGCATCGGGAAGCGCCGCTCCACGTCATCCGACAGCCTCCGCAGCTGCTCGATCTCGTCCGGCTCCAGCACCTGCGCCCGACCGCTGGCCGGCACCTTGCGCATGCCACCGGCAGCTTCGGGTTCGGCACGCAACGGTGCCGTGGCCTGCGCCAGCAATCGTACCTCGCCGGCGGTGCGTCGCACCCGCAGTTCCTCGGCCGCCTGCCCTTCAACCGCACCGCCAACGCCTTCGCTGACCGCAATCGACAACCACTGGCGATCGCCGTTTTCCACGTCCGCCGTCACCAGCACGCCGGATTTATCCGAGGCAAAAGTCTTGAGGAGCAGCACCGCCGGGTAAACATGCTCCGGCTGCTCCATGTGCGCCTGGCGCCAGGCGTAGGCACGCTCCGTGAACGGCGAGGCCCATACCTTTTGAATGGCCTGCACGACGGCATCGAAGCCGACCACGTTGGGAACGGTGAGATTCAGGCCGGCACCGGTGAAACCGGGCAGGTCCTCGACATTGGTGTCGCTGCGCACGAAGACACCGACCGTCTCGGCATCACCGAAGGCCTGCTGCATGGCAGCGCGCAGCTGTTCGCGGAACGCCGTTCCCGGCTCGGCACTGCTGATCCACTGGCGCAACCGTTCCAGAAACTGGCGCGTCTCGGCCTGGCGCTGCGCACCGTCCGGCAACGCGCGTAACCGCGTGTATTGCGCACGCAGCCAGTCAAAGGCGGAGGATCCACCCGCCTCGATCGGCTGGTCCAGCAGGGCACGGAACACACCGAACGGTATGACCACGCCGGGATTCACCGCGTCCGGATAATGATGCAGCAACTCACCGAGATTGGCGGCCTTGGGACCGACGATGCGTCCGGAATCCGTGGCACGGATGGCGTCCAGCAGCAGCGGGGCGGTATACGCAAGATCGAGCTTCTGCAGGTCCGGCCGGATCACCACATCGGCATCAAGCGCCTCGCGGCCGAAAATCCGGTCCCAGTGCGGGCCGTCGGTGGAGATCTGTACCGTGCCGCGCGGGCTGACCGCAAGCACGATGCGCTCGCCGATGTGCGGCTGGAATTGCTCGACCAGCCGGTCGTCCACCACGACATTCGGGATACCGAGATTGCGCGCCAGCAATTGCACGTGCGACAGCGAGCTGCCCTCGCCGCGGGTAAGAATGCCGGCAATCGGCGGCAACTCCGGCGTAGTCGATGGCAACAGATAGATACCATCCTTGCGAAAGTCCTCACCTTCCCGCGGCGCGGCAAGCAGTACGCCGCGCCGCAGGCCTGGATTGAGTGCGCGCAGTCCGCCGGCAAGCTTGCGCTCGAACAGGTATTGCCGGGTGCCGACCAGCTGGGCAGCGTCCTGCATCAGGACGTCCAGCACGCGTGTATAGGCAAGCAGCGGACTGCCACGCAGCCGATCCGGGACGTAGTGCGCCGCCGACGGCGTCAGGTCGAGCCACTGCTCGACCGTTGGTTCGAAATGGAATTCCAGCGCACGCTGCGCCCATTGCGGCACGCGTGCCAGGTAGCTCAGCGTACTGTAGTAGTCCTCGGTGCCGGGCATGTCGCTGGCCTCGATGGCACCAAGCCGCTCGTCCAGGAAGCCCCACTGCCGGTCTGACAGGAACCCGCTGGCCTGCAGCGATACCGCCAGGCTGCGCAGCCACTGCAGGCGCGTGAGACGATCGACAGCGGGCATCTGCTCCAGCAACTGGTTGGCAGCGGCATAGACTTCCTGCTCCAGGGCAAGATTTGCCTGCAGCAGCCGTAGCTGGTTGGGTGGACTGAAACGATTGGTCTGCGGCATCAGCCTGCGCAGCTGTAATGCAGCTTCCGCGGCGCTGCGCAGACGCACCTGCAGGTCCGGTGCGTCACGCAGGCTGGCGATGATTTCATTCAGGATTGGCGCGATCGGCTTGCTGCCACGTTCGGAGATCAGCGCTTCCAGCTGCAGGACGGCCGTGCGCGGCGCATACAGCGTATCGAGTTCGGCCGCGAGGCGCCGGTACTGCCCCGCCAGTTTCGACAGGCCTTGCCTGGCGGCATAATCACGCACCCGCTGCGGATCGCTGGCATCCGGAAGGCCGTGCAGCTTCACGCGTAACGTCTGGAAATCCGGATCGGCATCGGCGATCTCGATCGCGAGCTGGCGCACGGTGACGGCAGTGGGCGGTTCCGTGCCGACAGGCAGCAGGCGCGCGGCCTCGCGCAGCAGCAGGTAGCGCGCCGGATCCAGCCAGTCCGGATCCTGCACCATGGCCAGCAGCAACAGGCGGGCCGCGGCGCGCTCGTCCTCGACCTGCAGGGCACCGCGATAGAAACGGGCCTGGCGGAACACCCAGCCGTCATCGTTCAGGATCAGAAACTGCTCCAGCAGCACCTGGCGCAGCACGTCAAGCTGCGGATAGGCACCGACGAACTTCAAGGCATTCAGGTCCGTCAGCAGGGTGGCGATCAGATAGCCCTGGTCGCGAATGGCAAGGGTATGCGCATTCCACTCGCCATGCTGCACACCCCCGCCGTGCTCGACGCAGGCGCCCTCTTTCGGTGGCAAGATACTGCCGTCGAAGCAGAACCAGCGGATGCGCTCGAACGGACCGCGCGAGGCCGCCTTCATCTGACTGATCCAGCTCCGCATCTGCTGCAGGTCGGGCACGGGCGGAGTGGCGTCGGCCGCGACCGGGAGCGAGGCAAACACACATACTGCCAGCACCAGTGCCGGCAGCAGACGACGGGGAGACAGATGAGATTGTATGTACAGGATTGGCATATTCAGGGGACCGGCCGTTCCGGACAGTACCGGGCAGGTTCGCGGTCAGACGAAGATAAAACCGGCGTCAGGCGTAATATCGAAACAATGCTGTCGGGTGACTCATAATAAACAACACTTTAGCGGGTCGTGCCGTGCAGTTGCAACCTCCATACCCGGCGACGGACAGCCAGAGTTACCGAAAGCGACGATCCGACCCGTCACACAAGCGGCAATTCACGGATTTACATGGATAATTAAAGCGTAACGCGCGCGGAACGAAAACCCCCTTGGCCCGGGAAGCACCCTGCATGAGATGCGGGTGTGACACAAACCATCTCAACCCGGCCTTGCCTTCCCGAATGGGTCATTTAACCTCTTCGAAGTAGTCATACTCATAATTCACATCGAAACTGCCATCCCCGTCCGAATCATATTCAGCGGAAACCAGTTTTCCCATATGAAATCTCTGGCGTTTTTTACGCCGGTCCCGGCCTTCGCCGAGGATTATGACCTCTTCGAGATTGCCGTACCTGAACGTGGCCCTGAGATCCGTATCCCCGTCCTGGTTCAGATCCGACGTCTGGAAACCCGCCTGGCCGTCCACATAGGTATAGCGTGTTTCATAGACTCCGTCGAAATCGTCATCGTGCTCGGCAGTTTTCACCAGGCCGTGGCGATCGTAGTGATAGACAAGATCGGTTTTAGCGTCGTAATTCCTGTCGACTTCCAGCCGGCTCATCCGCTTGTCCCGGTAAATCCACTTCTCATCCGGCACCCCGTCGCCGTTTACATCGATACCTTCCTCGGTAACCGGGGTGTTATACGCCCAGAACATTACACCGCCGCCAACCACAAGGCCGGCGATGAATCCGGCAATACCGCTGGCCGGCTTGCGGGCTGCCGTTGCTGATTCCTGTTCGACCTGGATCGACTCCCAGTCACTGATTATCTGCCGCGCCCGCGGATAATCCGGCTCGTCGACCATGACCCGTACCAGGTTGATCGCCTGCAGCTCGCCCACACCGCCCGGCAGGTACTCGCCGTCCACCCTGCCGGTGATGCCTTCCTGCTCCAGCAAATTCAGGATCATGTGCGCGTCCAGCGCGGTCGCGGCCTCGTAAACGCTTTTCACTTGCTGCCCGGCCCGACGCATTCATCGACAGATGGCACGGCACGGCGTTGCTGTCTCATTCGCCCTTCCAGAACACGTGGTACAGATCATGCCGCCGGTCGCGCAGGTTCTTCACCGTGCCATTGTTGCGGGCATCGAGCAGGGTTGCCGGACGCAGGTCGGCTATCGCTACCATTTCCGTGTTGGGTGTCGTGTCAGCGGCAATGCCGTCACGCGCGAACGGCAGGTCGCATGGGGTCAGGATGCAGCTCTGGGCATACTGGATGTCCATGTTCGCCACGTTCGGCAGGTTGCCGCAGTTGCCTGCCATGACCACGTACACCTGGTTTTCCACGGCGCGGGACTGGCAGCAGTAACGCACCCGCAGGTAGCTCTGGCGCTCGTCGGTGCAAAACGGCACGAACAGGATCTGCGCGCCCTGGTCGGTCAGGTGGCGCGCCAGTTCCGGAAACTCCGCATCGTAGCAGATCAGCACACCGATCGGCCCGCAATCGGTCTGGATCACATCCAGCTCGCTGCCGCCCTCGATGTTCCACCACCAGGCCTCGTTCGGCGTCGGATGGATTTTCGCCTGCGTGTGGATGCTGCCGTCGCGCAGGAACACGTAGCAGATGTTTTCCACCCGCCCGTTCGGCATATGCGTCGGGTGCGAGCCACCGATGATATTGATGTTGTAGCGCAGGGCGAGGTCGCGCATGGCCTCGGTGAACTGCGGGGTATACCGGGTCAGCGCGTCGATGGCCTGCACCGGTGTCAGTTGCTGCGATTCCATGGACAGCAGCTGCAAGCTGAAGAGCTCGGGAAAGACCACGAAGTCACCCTTGTAATCGGCGACCACGTCGACGAAGTAACGCACGATATCGATGAATTCCTCGAACGACTTCACGCGCCGCTGCTTGTACTGCACGGCGCCGATCCGCACGCAGTCAGGCAAGCGTCCACCATAGGACTTTTCCTGCGTCCCGGCCTCCTCCTGCCGGACCTTCGGATTGCGCCAGGCCATGTGGATGCCGTAGCCGAGCGATTGCGTATCCACGTCCAGGTAGTGCGGAATGATGCCGATGACTTCAAAGCCGTTGCGCAACTGGAAGGACAGCACCGGGTCGCGCTGTGATTTGTCCTTTATCGCATCGATGTAGGCCTCCACTGTGCCGAAACGCTTGATGCGCCGCGCCAGAGTGGGCAGTCGCCCGGCGAACACGATGCCTTTCAGGCCCAGGTCCTGCGCCAGCCGCTTGCGCGCGTTATACAGGCGCTGCCCGATACGGTAGCCGCGGAAATCCGGGTCGACGCACACCTCCATGCCATACAGCCACTCGCCCGCAGGGTCGTGGGTGGAGGCATAGCCGTTACCGGTGATCGCACCCCAGGTGTGCGTCTTCATGCACACCTGCTCGCTGACCCGCAGGGTGGCGCAGTAGCCGACGATCCGCTCGCCGGCCGTCACCACGAACTGGCCGGCGGGAAAGTGGTTGAGCTGGCCGGTCAGCATCGGTTCCGAATGACCGTACATGCCGGTGTCGCGATAGACGCGCGAGGACAGCGCAGCGATCTGCGGGATGTCCTCCATCACAGCATTGCGCACCTGCAGCTGGAGTTTCTGGTTCGCGAGTGGACTGGCGGTTTTTTTACTCATATCCCGGGCACCGTGAATTCATGGTGTGACTAAAGTAGTGAACCGGGTTTCCGTTTACAAGCGCAGATTGTGCCGGAAACATCACCTGCACAAAGAGCCGCGCCCTGGCGGTCCATGCAGGGTCGACATCACCGCAGCTCGGCCAGCAGGCTGTCAATCATGCCCTGCGCCTGGCCAAGATAACCGCCGCCGAACAGGTTAAGGTGATTGAGTACGTGGTAGAGGTTGTACAGCGGCTTGCGTGCACGATAGCCGGGATCCAGCGGCCAGGCCTCTTCGTAGGCGGCATAGAAGCCGCTGCCGAAGCCGCCGAACAGTTCGGTCATGGCGATATCGGTCTCGCGGTCGCCATAGTATACCGCCGGGTCGAAGATGGCCGGCTCGCCGGCCTGCGTCCAGGCATGGTTGCCTGACCACAGGTCGCCGTGCAGCAGCGAGGCAGCCGGGGTGTAGCCATCGAACAGCTGCTGCAAGCCGTCCAGCAATAATTCACCCTGCGCCTGCAGGCGCCCGCCGTGACCGTGCTGTGCCGCCAGCTCGAGCTGAAAACGCAGGCGCTGTTCGCGCCAGAACCCGATCCAGTCGTCAGTCAGCGGGTTGAGCTGCGGCGTCGAGCCGATGGTGTTGTCGCGCTCCCAGCCGTAGCGGTCCTGCGTGATACGGTGCATGGCGGCCAGGCCCGCACCCAGCGCACGGGCGTTGCCATGCCCGCCGAGTGGCAGGTATTCCAGTACCAGCCAGGCCGACTGCACATCGTTGCCAAAACATACCGGTGCGGGAATCCTCAACTCACTGCACTGGCGCAGCGCCGCCAGCCCGGCCGCCTCGGCGGCAAACATGTCCGCCTTTCGCGCATTATTGAGCTTGACGAAGTAATCGGTATCGCCGTAGCGGATACGGCTTGCCTCGTTGATGCAACCGCCACCGATCGCGCCCTGCTGCTGCAGCTGGGCTGTGACACCGGTCGTCGCGGCGATGTCGTGTGCGATGTTTTCCCAGAGAGACATAGTTGACTAACAAATTAAGCCACAGAGATCACGGAGGACACAGGGAAAATCCTTGCTGCGGACTCAATCCCGCTGTTAGTTTCCAACAATATACCTCACCGAGGCATGAATCATCTGTCTCGCGAAGTGACGGGCCAAACGGAAAACCGGCAACCACGGAACGGGCTTAAAAGCTGAAAATAATTTGTTTCTCTGTGCATTCCGTGACCTCTGCGGCAAGTATTTGGATTTTCTTTGCGCCTTGGTGTCTAAGCGCGAGACTGTTTTCAGCACCTACAGTGTACGCACCAGCCGCGCCGCGGTCATGCGCCCCAGGCCAAGCCGTTCACACGCTACTGCGACATCCTCCGCATTCACCTTGCGTCGCCGCACGTCACGCACGCCGGCACTGAGATCGGGATCGGTCGCGATACCGGTCAGCTTGCGCGCCAGCAATGCCGCCTCGCGATGCTCGCCGAGCAGGCGCTGCACGCGCGCGGCACCACGCAGTTTCATATCCGCCACGCGTTCCAGGCCATCGAACAGTGCGTCCAGCGAACCGAATTCCGCCAGCAGCGCCGCGGCGGTCTTGGCACCGATACCAGGCACACCGGGAATATTGTCCACCGCGTCACCGGTCAGGGCCAGCCAGTCCGCGACCTGCCCGGCATGCACGCCCAGCCATTCGATAACCTTTTCATGGTGATGTTTGCGATTGCGCGAGTAGTCCCACAACAGGTCGCCCGGCGCAAGCAGCTGCGCAAGGTCCTTGTCGGCACTCAGGATTACCACGGAAAACTCATGCCGGCGCAGGCGCGCAGCGAGCGTTCCGATCAGGTCATCGGCCTCGAAGCGCGGACTGGAAAACGCTGCAATGCCGAGCACGTCCACCAGCGAGCGGCAAAAGGCGAACTGCCGTTTCAGTTCCGCCGGCGGTGTTTCGCGGTTGGCCTTGTAGGGCGGGTAGATCTCGTTGCGAAACGAGGTGGTGAGACTTTCGTCGAATACCACGGCCAGGTGTTCCGGTTTGGCCTCGTCGAGCAGACCGCCCAGGAAACCGGCAAAGCCGTGCAGGGCGTTGATCGGTTCGCCGTCCGCATTGGTCAGCGTATCGGGGACCGAGTACCAGGCGCGGAAGATGTAGATGCTGGCGTCGACCAGGTAGACGCGCCGCTGGCTGCCTGACACGTCTCCGTCAGCCGCTCAGCGCCAGCCGTTCGTGCAACGGACTGCTGCGCGGAAAGTGCGCACGCAGGAATTCCATCTGGTCGGCAAGCACGCGCCGACCCTGCAGGTAAATATACTCGGCGTGCGTCGGCGTGAATGGCACGGCCAGCAACTGCATGCCGGCCTGTTCCGGTGTGTGTCCGGCCTTGTGATTGTTGCAGCGCCGGCAGGCGGTGACGACGTTGTTCCAGGCATCCTGTCCACCCTGGATCACCGGCGTCACATGATCGCGCGACAGGTCGCGTACGTGAAAGGTCTCGCCGCAATACAGACAGAGGCTGGAATCGCGGCGGAACAGCGCCGGGTTGTTGAGTGGCGGCACGTAGGCCGAGCGCAGCTTGAGCAGCTCGCGGTTGCGGCCGTGGGTGGCGATGATGGAATTGACCTCGATCACGCTCTGCCTCCCGGTCCTGGCGCAGATCCCGCCATGCACCCGGTACAGCAGCGTGCCGCAGGTATAGGCCACCTGCTCGAGATGGTAGAGACGAACCGCATCCTGGTAGCCGATCCATTCCAGCGGCATACCGGACACATCGGTGCGCAACACCTGATGACTTAAATCAACCATGCCACTACCTCGCGGACCGCATCAGGCAGCTGCCACCTGCAGCCCGCATACCCCTTGTAATTGTGTTTTTTCAGATTTCACCGAAGCCTAGCATGTTCAATAATCGCGCACCAGACAGGTACCGCGCCGCTACGGATTGTTTTCCTGCACCGCCCGTTACAGTAAGATGAGGCCCATAAAACATAACCGGGGCAGGGACTCACCATGGCAGACAAGTTGACCTTCCGTCGCTATGCCGACGACGACCACGTCTGGAAGCGCTGGTCCGAGGACATCTTCAACGAAGATACCTCCTACAAGTGCCCGACCTACGTCCACCGCACCCCGCCCTGCCAGGGAAGCTGCCCGTCCGGCGAGGACATCCGCGGCTGGCTGCAGATCGTGCGCGGCATCGAGAAACCGCCGGCCGGCATGCCCTGGCAGGAGTACGCCTTCCGTCGCTCCACCGACGCCAACCCCTTCCCCGCCATCATGGGGCGGGTCTGCCCGGCGCCCTGCCAGGAAGGCTGCAACCGCAACGAGGTGGAGGACTTCGTCGGCATCAACGCGGTGGAACAGTTCATCGGCGACCATGCCCTGGCCGCCAGGCTCGCCTTTCAGCGCCCGCCACAGGAGACCGGCAAGCGGGTCGCCATCATCGGCGGCGGCGTGGCGGGCCTGGCAGCCGCCTACCAGCTGCGCCGGCTGGGCCATGGCGCCACCCTCTTCGACGAGCGCGCGGAACTCGGCGGCATGACCCGCTACGGCATTCCGGGTTACCGCATGCCGCGCGACGTCATGGATGGCGAGATCCAGCGCATTCTCGATATGGGCGTGGACGTCCACATGAACACCCGCGTCGGTCGCGACATCAGCTTCGCACAGCTGGAAAAAGACTACGACGCCATCGTGCTGGCCATCGGCGCGCAGCAGGGTCGCAACCTGGACATCCCCGGCGGCGAGGCACCCAACTGCGTGAGCGGCGTGGCCTTCCTGGCGGCCTTCAACGAGGGCCGCATGCACTTCACCGCGGGCAAGGTCGTGGTGATCGGCGGCGGCGACACCGCCATGGACGTGGTCTCGGTGGCACGCCGCCTCGGCCACATCAGCACCACCCACGAAAACGATCGCCCGGAGGCAGTCATCCGCAACCATACCGCACATGACGTCGCCGCCACCGCCAGCCGCGAGGGCTCCGAGGTCATGCTGATCTACCGCCGCCCGATCGAGAACATGCCGGCGGCCGAGCACGAACGCGTAACCGCGAAGAAAGAAGGTATCGAGCTGCGCGGCAATCTGGCGCCGGTGGAACTGGTGCTGGGCGAGGACGGCCGCGCCAGGGCGCTGCGCGTCATCGAGGTTGACTGGAGCAGCGGCAGGATGGTCGAGAAGGCCGGCTCGGAATTCGACATCGAGTGCGACCTGGTCGTACCGGCCGTGGGCCAGTCCGGCGACCTGACCGGCCTGGAGCAGTTCGACAATGGCCGCGGCCTGATCGACGCCGACCAGTTCTTCCAGCTCCCCGACAAACCCGGCTACTTCGCCTGCGGCGATATCGTGCGCCCGCACCTGCTGACCACCGCCATCGGCCAGGCAGCTGTCACGGTCGACAGCATCGACCGCTACCTGCGCGAGGCCGGGACCGGCCGCCGGCCCAAGGTCGACGTGCATCACTTCAACCTGCTGGAGAAACTGCGCGAAACCAGCCTGGCCCCGGCGGAGTATGCACACTTCCAGGAGTGGGGCACTGACAGCGCGTCCTATGCGGTGCACAACTACGAGGACCGCTCGCAGAGCGAAATCATCCCGCACGAACTGCTCTACCTGGGACATTTCCCGTTCACACCGCGCAACCAGCGTCTCGAGACCGGTGTCGGCGCCGACCAGGTGCTGGGCCATTTCGAGGAACGCTTCCGCGGCCTGGGCGAGGAACAGGCACAGGCCGAAGCCGAACGCTGCATGAGCTGCGGCATGTGCTTCGAGTGCGACAACTGCGTGATCTACTGCCCGCAGGACGCCGTAAAGCGCACGCCGAAGGACCGCGCGACCATGGGCCGCTACGTATACACCGATTATGACCGCTGCATCGGCTGCCACATCTGCGCCGAGGTCTGCCCGACCGGTTACATCAACATGGGCATGGGTGCCTGATTCAAGGGGGGGCGGCCAGCGCCGATAATTCAGCCCGTGACCAGGAATCGAAAAATATATCACCTGCGAACCACTTGTTTGCGTGCAGCGAGTTAACAGAAACGTGAAACAGAGCACTTTTTTTCTGAATTGAAATGGGCTAATATTCCCAAACCTGTCGGGACGCAGCACCCTCAAGAACTGCTGACCGGCACCCGTAAACAACCTGACATGTAACTTGCCCCGGGCCGCAGGCACGACAAGTCGCATCGGAGATCGCTATGCCGATACGAATTGCCGTGCCCGATGAACTGACCCCCGATGAGCGCCGCGTCGCGCTCGTTCCCTCCGTCGCCGAACTGCTGTCGAATCAAGGCTTGCAGGTCCGCATCCAGGCCGGCGCCGGCTGCGCCGCCTACTACCGTGACCGCGATTACACCACCGCCGAAATCGTGGAGGACCGGGCAACATTGCTCGGCGAGGCGGACATCGTACTGACGGTGGACCCGCTTGAGCTGAAAGACATCGCCCTGCTTCGCGAGGGCACCATTGTTATCGGCTTTCTGCACCCGCACGAATTCGACGACCGCATCAGTGCCCTGCGCGACCACAACATCACCGGCTTTGCCATGGAACTGGTCCCGCGCATCTCGCGCGCCCAGAACATGGATGCGCTCTCGTCGCAGGCCTCGATCGGCGGCTACAAGGCGGCACTGATGGCGGCGAATCGCACAGCGCGCTTCTTCCCCATGCTGACCACGGCCGCCGGCACCATCCGGCCGGCCAAGGTGCTGATCATCGGTGTCGGCGTGGCCGGCCTGCAGGCCATCGCGACGGCAAAACGGCTCGGCGCCAGGGTCGAGGCCTACGACGTACGCCCGGAAACGCGTGAACAGGTCGAATCGCTGGGCGCGAAGTTCGTCGATGTGAAGGTCAATGCCGTCGGCGAGGGCGGCTATGCCCGCGAGCTGTCCGAGGATGAAAAACGTCAGGAAATGGAAGTGCTTGCAGAGCACGTGGCGCAGGCCGATGCCATTATCTCGACCGCCGGCGTGCCCGGGCGACCTGCGCCGAAGATCATCACCACCGCCATGGTCGAGCAGATGAAGCCCGGCGCGGTCATCATCGACCTGGCCGCCTACAGCGGCGGCAACTGCGAGCTGACCATTCCCGGCGAATCCTTCGGCCATGAACTGGTCATGATCTACGGTCCGCTCAACGTGCCGGCCATGATGCCGGTGCACGCCAGCGAGATGTACGCCAAGAACCTCTACAACTTCCTGTCGCTGATCGTTCACGACGGCGAAATCAAGCCGGACTGGGAGGACGAGATCGTCGCCAGCAGCGTGCTGACCCGCGACCGGAAGATCCAGCATGAACTCACCCGGCAACGGATCGAAGGAGGTGCCGCATGATTGCCGGCATGACAGCACTCTATATCTTCATGCTCGCGGCCTTTACCGGCTACGAGATCATCAGCCGGGTCCCGGTCATCCTGCACACGCCGCTGATGTCCGGTTCCAACTTCGTGCACGGCATCGTGCTGGTCGGCGCCATGGTCGTCATGGGTCATGCCCACAGCCCGCTGGAGCAGGTCATCGGCTTCCTCGGCGTCATGCTGGCGGCCGGCAACGCGGTCGGCGGCTACGTCGTCACGGAACGCATGCTGGACATGTTCAAGAGCAGCAAGAAGGGGGCAAAATAATGGATAACATCATCCAGATCAGTTATTTCGCCTCGGCCGTGTTGTTCATCCTCGGCCTCAAGCGCATGAGCTCTCCGGTCACGGCGCGCGGCGGTATCATCTGGGCCGGCGCCGGTATGCTGGTGGCCACGCTCATCACCTTCTTCCACCCGGGCATGCAGAACTTCCTGCTGATGACCGTGGCCATCGCGCTCGGCGGCGGGCTGGCGCTGTGGTCGGGCAAGCGGGTCGCCATGACCGACATGCCGCAGATGATCGCGCTCTACAACGGCATGGGCGGCGGCGCGGCCGGCGCCATTGCGGCGGTCGAGCTGCTCAGGGGCGAGTTCCCCTCCACCACCTTCCTCACGCTGGCCATTGCCGGCGCGCTGATTGGCTCGGTGTCGTTCTCCGGCTCGCTGATCGCCTTCGCCAAGCTGCAGGGCTGGGCGCGCAAACCACTGCGCTTCCCGGGCCAGCAGGTCTTCAATCTGGCCCTGCTGGCGGCCACCGCCGGCATCGGTGCCTGGCTGGTCATCCAGGGCGAACTGCCCGGCGGCCTGGTGCTGCTGTTCTTCGCGCTGGCGCTGGCCTACGGCGTCATGATGGCCCTGCCCATCGGCGGCGCCGACATGCCCGTGGTGATCTCCCTGTTCAACGCCCTGACCGGCCTGGCCGTCGCCTTCGAGGGCTTCGTGCTCAACAACGCCGCCATGATCATTGCCGGCACCGTGGTCGGCTCGGCCGGCACCCTGCTCACCCAGCTGATGGCGAAGGCCATGAACCGCTCCATCGGCAGCGTGCTGTTCAGCGCCTTCGGCAGTATCGAGGAAAGCGCGGGTGGCGAAGTTGCCGGCAGCATGAAGCCGATCGACGCCACCGATGTCGGCGTCATGATGGCCTATGCGGAACGGGTGGTGATCGTGCCCGGCTACGGCATGGCGGTGGCGCAGGCGCAGCACAAGATCCAGGAGTTGACCGAGATGCTGACCAAACGTGGCGTGGACGTGAAGTTCGCCATCCACCCGGTCGCCGGCCGCATGCCCGGTCACATGAATGTGTTGCTGGCCGAGGCCAATGTACCCTATGACCTGCTCTACGACCTGGACGAGATCAACCCGGCCTTTCCGAAAACTGACGTGGCGCTGGTCATCGGCGCCAACGATGTCGTCAACCCGGTGGCACGCACCAACCCGGACAGCCCGATCTACGGTATGCCGATCCTGAACGTCGACCAGGCGAAGAACGTCATCGTCATCAAGCGCGGCCAGGGCAAGGGCTTCTCCGGCGTCGAGAATGCCCTGTTCTACGCCGACAACACGCGCATGCTCTACGGCGACGGCCAGGCCATGGTCGGTGAGCTGATCCAGGCCATCAAGGAAGTCCAGTAGGCACCGACCGGACCGACCCGCAGTCCAGCCACGACGGACTGCGGGTCGGTTAGTATTTCTCGCCGACATCAATCCCTCTCCGGCAACGCAGTGCTATCATGGCCCGCGCCTTACCCGATCCGGCGGACCGGGCATTCTGATCGTGGCTCAAAATGGTGCATAAATTCCCCCGTTTATAGCCTGTAAATTGACGCTGAACGACCCGCAAACCACCGCGAACGACAATCGCCACGGCTGCGCTTATACACAGCGGGCGGTTGACAAGGGAAAATCGCCGTCAATTGATCCGGATCAATATTAGCAGCTTATAATTTATTGCATCTTATTGATATTATACATAATTATTAAATGGATAAAAATCAGCCAATCTAACATCTGTGCTGAAAATATAGGGGTTTGGCTAGCTTTACCCCAAACAATCCACAAAGTTATCCACAGGTTTTGTGGATAACAAACCCTGCTCAATTGGATGAAGAGCTTAGCTCTCAATAGTGAGAAGTTTTCTCAATCAGTGACTGTAAAGTGACTTTGTCACCACGCCATTTTCACCTGACCTCGCCATGACCCGGCCGATCCTGCGCATTGCCGTTCCGACACCGCTGCATCGCAGTTTCGATTACCTGCTGCCGGCCAACGTGTCGCCCGACAGTCTGCAACCGGGACAGCGGGTGCGGGTACCTTTCGGGCGACGCACCGTCATCGGGGTATTGCTGGACGTCGTAACACACTCGGACATCGAACACGCAAAACTCAAGCGCGCGCAGGCCGTACTGGATGCGGAACCCGTCATTGGCACGGATATCCTGACGATGGTGACGTGGGCCAGTCGTTACTACCAGTATCCCGTCGGCGAAGCCTTCGCCACCGCACTCCCGGTGCTGTTGCGGCAAGGCCAGTCACCCGAGGCGGCGGACGTCACGCGTTGGCGTTTGACTGGGGCGGGGCATGCGCTCGACACGAAATCTCTGGCCCGTGCAGCGCGCCAGGCCGCCGTCATGGCCGTACTGCATGACCATCCGGAAGGGGTTGCACGCGAAGCCCTGGAGGCCCCGGCCACCGTGTTGCGCGCGCTGGCCGACAAGGGCTGGATCGAAACCTTCACGCCCGCGCCGCCAGTCAGCACGCCCGGCGCGGCGGCGACCGCCGGCCATGCGCTCAATCCCGCCCAGCAACACGCTGTCGATGCCATGCTCGCACAGCTCGATGACTTTCAGACCTGGCTGCTCGAAGGCGTCACCGGCAGCGGCAAGACCGAGGTCTATCTCAGCCTGATCGAACAGGTGCTGGCGCGCGGTTGCCAGACCCTGTTACTGGTGCCGGAAATCGGACTCACCCCGCAACTGGTCACGCGCTTCGCGCGGCGCTTCCCGGTACCGCTGGCGCTGCTGCATTCCGGTCTGAGCGATCGTGAACGCCTGGCGGCCTGGCAGCAGGCCCGCACCGGCCAGGCGCCGATCGTGATCGGGACGCGGTCAGCTATTTTCACGCCGCTGCTGCGACCCGGGCTGGTGATCGTCGACGAGGAGCACGACGCCTCGCTCAAGCAGCAGGACGGCTTTCGCTATTCCGCGCGCGACCTCGCCGTGTGGCGCGCCCGTCACCTGGGCGTGCCGGTGGTGCTGGGTTCTGCCACGCCCTCGCTGGAAAGCCTGTACAACGTCGAACAGCAACGCTATCAACGACTTGAACTGCCGGAACGCACCGGCGTCGCGGAGTTGCCGGCCTACGAGCTGATCGACGTGCGTCACCTGCAGCTCGAAGACGGCCTGTCCGCGCCGCTGCTGGCGCGCATCCGCCAGCACCTCGAGGCCGATAGCCAGGTCCTGCTGTTCCTGAACCGGCGCGGCTTCGCGCCGACCCTGATGTGCTACGACTGCGACTGGGTGGCGGAATGTCGGCGCTGCGATGCGCGCCTGACCTGGCACCAGAGCGACAACCGGCTGCATTGCCATCATTGCGGCAGCCAGCGGCCGGTCGACACCACCTGCCCCGCCTGTCAGGGGAAGAACCTGCATCCCATGGGCCAGGGCACCGAACGGGTCGAGCAGGCGCTGGCAGAACACTTCCCGGACGTCGAGATGCTGCGTATCGACCGCGACACCACCCGCCGCAAGGGCGCACTGGGCGCCCTGCTGAAACGCGCGCGCGACGGGCGGCGCCAGCTGCTGCTGGGGACGCAGATGCTCGCCAAGGGACATCACTTTCCGAACGTTACGCTGGTCGGCATCCTGGATGCCGATCACGGCCTGTTCAGCACCGAGTTCCGCGCCAGCGAACGCATGGCGCAGCTGATCGTGCAGGTCGCCGGTCGCGCCGGGCGCCATGACCGTCCCGGGCAGGTGCTGATACAGACCGCGCATCCCGACCATCCGCTGTTGCAGCTGCTGGTCACGCAGGGCTACCCGGCCTTCGCGCGGGCGGCACTCGAGGAACGCAAGGCGGCCCGCCTGCCGCCGCTGACCCACCTGGCCCTGCTGCGTGCCGAGGCACCCGACGCCAGTGAGCCGGTACAGTTTCTCGACGGCGTGCAGGAACGCATCGCTGCCGCCGGCGTCGCCGGCGTGGAGGCCTGGGGACCGGTCCCGGCCACCATGGAACGGCGCGCCGGGCGCTACCGGGCCCAACTGCTGCTGCAATCCGACCAGCGCGGCAACCTGCAGCAGCTGCTGGGCGTCCTGGTGCGGCAGCTGGAGCAGGACCGCGCCACGCGCCGGGTGCGCTGGTCGGTCGATGTCGACCCGGCGGATACCTATTGACCGGTTGCAAGATATCCGGCGGGCCGGATAATAACCGGCTTGGCCCTGCGCGGCACCGTTCCTGTCGGAGTGTCTAGGTGTAGGAGCGGATCTCATCCGCGATTGACTTTCCGGACAGGTCATCGCGGATGTTATCCGCTCCCGCACAGGTGCATTTATGAATGAATATTGTGGTAGGAGCGCTTCTCAAGCGCGATCGTCTTTCCGGACAGCTCATCGCGGATGAGATCCGCTCCTACAGATGCAATTGTGGTCGCACGGGTCCGACCCAATACCTAATTCGCGCGGCTCGGCCGCGCCCGCATATCAGGATCACGTGAAAGAACATATCTCCAGCATACTGGCCGACGCGGTGTACCGGTTGCAGCTCGCCGGGTCGCTGCCCTCCGCAGACCTGCCGGACATCCAGGTCGAGCGCACGCGCGAGCGTGCACACGGCGATTTCGCGACCAACTTCGCCATGCTGCTGGCGAAGCCGGCACGACGCAAGCCGCGTGAACTGGCCGAGCTGCTGGTGGCTGCCATCGAGCCCGGCGCCGGGATCAGCCGCATTGAGATCGCCGGCCCCGGCTTCATCAACTTCTACCTGGCTGCCAACGCCTGGCACGGCGTGGTACGCGACGCGCTGGAGCACGGCGCCGGGTTCGGTCGCAGCAAGCACGGCACGGGCCAGCGCGTGCAGGTCGAATTCGTCTCCGCCAATCCCACCGGGCCGCTGCACGTCGGCCACGGCCGCGGCGCGGCCTACGGCGCCGCCGTCGCCGACCTGCTCGAGGCGATCGGGTTCGACGTGCACCGCGAATACTACGTGAACGATGCCGGCCGCCAGATGGACATCCTCGCCGCCAGCGTCTACCTGCGTTACCTCGAACTGTGTGGCGATACCGTGGTGTTCCCGGCCAACGGCTACCAGGGCGATTACGTGTGGGACATCGCTGCCACGCTGCATCGCGAAGGTGGCGACGTGCTGCGTCATCCGGCGGACGTGGTGTTCGAGGGCGTACCGCCAGACGCGCCGGCAGGCGGCGACAAGGAAGAACACATCGACGGTCTTATCGAACGCATCAAGGATCTGCTCGACGCCAGTAACTACCGCCACGTCTTCGACGAGGGACTTGGCGCCATCCTCGACGACATTCGCCGCGACCTCGGGGAATTTGGCGTGACCTATGACGAGTGGTTCTCGGAACGCTCGCTGACCGAAAGCAACGCGGTCATGCGCTGCATGGACCGGCTGCGGGACAGCGGCCACGTCTACGAAAAGGATGGCGCACAGTGGTTCCGTTCCACTGACTACGGCGACGAAAAAGACCGCGTCATCGTGCGCGACAACGGCCAGACCACCTACTTTGCCTCCGACATCGCCTACCACGCCAACAAGCTGGAGCGCGGCTACCACCGCGTTATCGACATCTGGGGCGCCGATCACCACGGCTACGTGCCGCGCGTGAAGGCCGCACTCAGCGCGCTGGGCGACGATCCCGGCCGGCTCGATGTGCTGCTGGTGCAGTTCGCGATCCTCTACCGCCATGGCGAGAAGGTGCAGATGTCGACGCGCTCCGGCGAATTCGTCACGCTGCGCGAACTGCGCCACGAGGTCGGCAACGATGCCGCGCGCTTCTTCTACGTCATGCGCAAGTGCGAACAGCACATGGACTTCGACCTGGACCTCGCCAAGTCAGAGTCCAACGACAACCCGGTGTACTACATCCAGTATGCGCATGCGCGCGTGCGCAGCGTGTTTCGCCAGCTCGCCGAAAAACAGCTGCACTGGGACCAGGCCGCGGGCCTGGCCGCGCTGGACACCCTTGTCGAGGCGCACGAGGACGCATTGCTGGTCAATCTGTCGCGCTACCCCGAAGTCCTGGAAAGCGCGGCGCTCAACCACGAACCGCACCAGCTGACGCACTACCTGCGCGAACTGGCGAACGATTTCCACACCTATTACAACGCGCACAAGTTCATCATCGATGACGATGCGCTGCGCAACGCGCGCCTGGCGTTGATCGAGGCGACCCGGCAGGTGATCGAAAACGGGCTGCGGCTGCTGGGCGTGTCCGCGCCGGACAGCATGTAGGCCGGCGCACCATGGCACGCGACTACAAGCACCGCGCCCGCGACCGCAGGAAGAAATCCGGGCTCTCTCCCTGGGTGGGCGTGGTCTCCGGCCTGCTGATCGGCCTGTTCGTCGCCTTCCTGGTCTACATCAGGATGCAGGCCGCACCGGTACAGCAGGTGTTCGTCAAGGAGACCCTTCCGCCACCGCAGCAGCAGCCGGCCGAAGCGGTACGCAAGGCGGCCGAAGGCAAGCAGGCACCCGAACCGCCGCCCAAGCCACGCTTCGATTTCTACACCCTGCTGCCGGAAATGGAGGTGCTCGTGCCGGAGCAGGAAATTACCGGCAAGCCCGAACAGGGCGTGCCGCAGGTCGAGGCGCCAGGCACCTATTTCCTGCAGGTCGGTTCATTCCGCAACAGTGAACAGGCCGACCGCTTCAAGGCGGAACTGGCCCTGCTCGGGCTGGAGACCGGCATCCAGAAAGTCACCATCGACAACAAGACCACGTGGCACCGCGTGCGCGTCGGCCCGTTCAGCGACCTCGATGACCTGAACAAGACCCGCCGCCTGCTCAAGCAACGCGGCGTGGAGAGCACGCTGGTCAAGGTCACCGGCTAGCAACGGTCGTGGTCTTGCACGTCAGCAACCAGAACAAGCACCCGCAGGAGCGGAACGCGTCCACGATCATTTCATCATCCATCGCGCGACGCACAGTGATGTGCAAGTGCCGCGAGAGGGCATGGAGCAGGTGAGACCATTTTTACGGGCATAGCCCGGTCCGAGAGACTGGCCTGGGCCATGCCTGTAGCGGCCTTGTGAAGCGCCCCTACGGCAACAGGTATACCGGGAGGGCGTCAGTCATCCTTCTTTTTCAGCAGGTCGGCGAGGCCGGCCAGCGCCTTGTGCGACGTCTGCAGGCCATCACTGCCCGCGCCACCCGCGGCCGGGTCCAGCTGTTCCAGGTAGCGCGCGTGTTCGTTGTCGTGACAATACAGGCACAGCAACTCCCAGTTGCTGCCATCGGACGGGTTGTTGTCGTGGTTGTGATCGCGGTGATGCACGGTCAGTTCGTGCAGGTTGGCGCGGGTGAACTCGCGCGAGCAGCGTCCGCACACCCAGGGATAGAGTTTGAGCGCCTGTTCCCGGTACCCGGCCTCGCGTTGCGCACGGCTTTGCCGCGCCCTTGCCACGACCGAGTCCAGCTTGCCGTTACCGGGTTTTCTGTCCCGCGTCATACACTGTGCTTCATTTGAGCGGTTTGCAGTTGTCCACGCGCAGCCAGAGCGCACTGCAATCGTCGCCGACAGGCAGGGCCTTGATGTCTTCCGCTATCAGGCACACCGATTCACCCTTTTTTACGACCGTATTGCCGTCCCAGCTGATGTCTTCCCTGAAGGTATGCACCTCGATGACGCCCACCGGTATGGTGTAATCCTGGTACCTGACGGTATCTCCGAGCTTGATGATATCGCCCTCGTGCTCCACCACGCCGACCATCCCCGATTTGCAGGACTGGTCCTTTCCCTGGCGCGCGTGTCTCAGCAGCACGATCTTGCCCCCGGAAACGTTAACCTCGTGTGCCGCCGCTGTGTCGTATTCGATGGCGGATACGGACTGGCCAAGCAGCAGACCGGCCAGCAGGGCAGCACCCGGAATCTTGCCTGTCATTATTATCTCTCCTGGTCTTTTCTGTCTGACACCGGATCACCCTGGCATGCCCCGGCGCGTATTGCACCCGGCAAGGTGGCCGGGCGTCCAACACTAGGGCAATGCGGCGGGATGCGTGAACACGTAGTCGTTGTCTTTCACCGGGGTATGACAGCCGAAACATTCCTGCACAAAACCGGCGTCCTTGCCATAGGGTACCTGCTCAATCCCCTTCCAGCGCGCAAAGCCCCAACCGCCGGTCTCCCGGTACTTGTTCGCATCCTTGACCATGAATTCGGCGTGCACGAACTCACCGGGCACCGTCGCCTGTGGCCAGGCCGTGTGCGCGGCATCCTTCCACACCAGCTTGCCGAGGATGGCGCCGTCCGGCCACGGCCTGGTCTGGCCGGCACGGGCCGCCGCCACGGCCGCGTCATTACCGAGGATCACGCGCAGGGTATTGTTGTCGGTACGGTGTGACGAGCCGATCACGCGCCAGTCCCGGTAGCCTTCCGGCAGCTGGATACCGTTCGGCGCCGGTGCGGGCACCCCGCCGGCGCACACGACGCCTGCCAGCAGCATCGCCGGCAACACACTGATATTCTTCATATTCATCGCTTATCTCCCACTGTTGTCACCTGCCGCGCACGCCGGCAGGATAGCATCGCCAGCCGCCTCGGCATCCGCCTGCACGTGTCAGTTATGACCGGCAATGCCCGGTAAAAATCCACGCCCCTGCCGGCCGCGCTCAATCCTCAAGCTTCTTGTGCAGCCGCACCGGCTCTGCCAGGCGCTTGCGCATGCGCAGGTTGAGCATTTCAACGGCGACCGAGAACGCCATGGCGAAATAGATATAGCCCTTCGGCACGTGCACGTCGAAGCCCTCCACCATCAGGGTTACACCCACCATGATCAGGAACGACAGGGCGAGGATCTTGATAGTCGGGTGTTCATCGACGAAATCGCCGATCGGTTTGGCGGCGAACAGCATAACGGCCACGGACAGGATGATAGCGATCGCCATAATCGAGACATGGCTGGCCAGGCCCACGGCGGTAATCACCGAGTCCAGCGAAAAGATGATATCGAGCACCGCGATCTGGAACAGCACCGCGCCCATGCCCGCTACGGCGCCACCGGCTTGTGTGTGTTCGGTTTCGCCCTCCAGGCTGTTGTGGATTTCGAAGGTGGCCTTGGCCAGCAGGAACAGACCGCCGCCGATCAGGATGATATCGCGCCCGGAGATCGCCTCGCCGAGTACGGTGAACCAGGGCTCGGTCAGGCCGACCACCCAGGCAATCGAGAACAGCAGGCCCAGTCGCGTAAGCATGGCCAGCGCCAGCCCGATTGTGCGCGCAAAGTTGCGCTGGTGCATCGGCAGCCGCCCCACCAGGATCGAGATAAAGATGATGTTGTCGATCCCGAGCACAATTTCCAGGGCCGTGAGTGTGCCCAGTGCAATCCATGCCTCGGGACTGGAAAACCATTCAAACATCCGCTGACTCCCTCGTCTTGCTGGTTAGCGGCGCTTTACGATACGCCGTTCTTTACTGCCGGCATGCCCGTACCGAACAGTACCGGCGCGGCGGCGATGCGCGCGCACAGCCTGCCCTGGCGGTGGTGCGGCGCCCAGTTGAGCAGGAACGTGGCCAGCGCATTCCACAGCGCCACCCAGGCGGCGACGGTCAGCCCCTCGGCAAACACCCGCGCGACGACCGATTCGCTGTGCTCGATGTACAGGTTTGTCCTGACCGCGAGGGTCAGGATCGCCAGGCCCGCCAGCAACAGGATAAACGAAGCCCGGAACATACGCTTGATTTCACGTGTTTCCAGGTGCCCGAGATAGTTAAAATAGGTGCTGATACTCTGGCACACGCGCGACGTGCCTTCATCGTCGACCGGTTTTGCGAAACTGAAACGGATGCCGAACGGCTCCTTGCCGATCTCGCGCACCGACTCGACCAGGTACTCGACCAGGTCCGGCTCCAGGTCCTTTTTCAGGAAGTGCGCGGTGTTGTCAAAATCGCTGTACAGTTCCTCGACCCGGTTGGCGGCGATATCGATGATCAGCATGCCCTCGTCGGAGCGTGAGTAGCGATCGAGAATGTGCGTATCCATGCCGGCTCATCCAGTCTGCTCAACAGTGCGCAGATAGTAAACCGGATGAAAGGCATAGTACATTGGCGCAACGGCCTGCAGGTGGCACTGCAGGACAACCGGCGGGTCTGCGTTAATGTGTTGTCAGCAGCAGCTTCACCGCCAGGCCGCCCAGCACTACCCCCGCAACACGCTGCATCAGCAATTGTGCCGCGGGCGTTCGGCCAAGCCACACGCCCAACCGGCCTGCCAGCAATGCAATCACACCGAATACCAGCAACGTCGCCAGCATGAACAGGGCACCCAGCAGCACGATCTGGCCGGCGACCGGCCCGTGTGCCGGACTCGCGAATTGCGGCAGGAAGGCGAGAAAGAACACGGCCACCTTGGGATTGCTCACGTTCATGATGATGCCGCACCGGTAATACCCGGCGGCCGTCAGGCGTGCGGCCGGGCGCGCGCCGTCGCCTTGCGTATCAGCACGAAATGCCCGCCAGGCAAGGTACAACAGGTACAGCGCACCGAGTATTTTCAGGATATTGAAGGCGGTGGTCGATGCCAGCACCAGCGCAGCGATACCGAACGCGACCGCGGCGGTATGCACCAGCAGACCGGTGCACAGCCCGAGGGTGATGCAAAGGCCGGCGTTGCGGCCATACAGCGCCGACTGGGCCAGCACGAACAGGTTGTCCGGGCCGGGAGCCAGCGCCAGCAGCACGGAGGCAATGAAAAACGTCAGCAGCGCGTCGACGGGTGGCATGCGTGCCCTACCTGCCGCTACGGAAGGTAGTCGGCATCCGGCCAGGCCGACTGGATTTCTCCCGCCTGCTGTTCGGCAGTAAAACGCTCCCAGGCAATGCCATTGACATCGGTTTCCACCGTGAACGCCTCGCACGCCGCGTCTTCCCAGCCCAGGTGCCTGAGCTGGCCGGCCATGCCAGCGGCAACCCGGCGTATGGACAGGTTGATCGTGTCCGTGCGCCACAACGCATAGTCACCGGATACCACGACGACCGGCGGCGCCCCGAGCCGCCGGGTATAGTCCGTCACCGAGGCGGCGATATCGATCACGCCGATGGCAATGTGGATTCTGCGCATATGTCAGCCAGGGTTCTTGTCACGGGGAATCCGCATGATTCATCTTTTGTCATTCCGGCGCAAGCGGCATGGCGAATGGCCAGGGATTTTTGCTGCTTGTTGAAATAGCCACGGAAAAACACGGCAAGATAAGAATTCATGAGGGGGCGCAGGGTGCGTTTTACGCGCCGGCAACGGTGCACGGAGTGCACCCTACACTATCTATTGGGTGTAGGAGCGCATCTCATGCGCGATGATAATGGCCACGGAAGCACACGGAACTACACAGGATTCGTTTGTTCCTTTCCGCGCACATCCCTGGCCTGTTCTGTCACGCAGCCTGACTCGATTCGATATCATCCTCACGCTCAGCGTGACAAAGGCAATGCCTTATTTTTCCGTGCTCCTCCGTGTGCTTCCGTGGCTATTATATTGAGTGCAGGTGATCGGGACACAGGCGACTCATAGCAAGCGCCTCCGCTATTTGTTGACACACAGCATCAGTAGCCCAGGAACAGCAGTGTACCGGCCAGTCCGGCGAGCATGATCAGCGCCGGCGCGATGCCGCAGACGCGGGCCGGCGCTGACAGCACATCGAACACGTGGATGGTCTGCGCCAGCAGGTAGAGCGCCAGCAGGGTCGTGAACAGCAGCATGGCAAGAAACACCAGCGAGGCAGTTGCCGCGGCCGCGAAGCCTTCGTCAGGCGGCACGAAGCGCGGCACGACAAAGGCGGCCAGCAACAGGATGCCGCACCACCCGGCCAGACGGTAGATCGGTCTTTCGATGTCGTTTTGCGTCGGGCGTTTCATGGTGTTAAAAGATGATCAGTGCCAGCCCGATCAGGAACCCCGGCACTGGAAACACCCATATCAGGATCCGTTCGGGAAATGCCTTCCTGCCGGTCAATACGCTGCCCCGGACATTCTGTATCCTGACCAGTACACCCAGCAAATAGAAAGCCAGCAGGGTAACAGCCAGCACCACGACTGGGTTGGCGGAAGCGAAGGTGCCGAAGTGCCTGAACAGCAGCCATTGCAGCAGCCCGGACAGGCCCGCCATGGCCATCCAGGACAGCTCGTCCTTCCAGTTCATGCGGTCGGTCGTTTCATCGAAGCTCATGACCCGAACAGGCGCTCGCCGATCTCCATTCCCGCAGCGGCCAGCACCAGCCACGCCAGCGACGCCAGCAGGAACAGCCCGAATGCACGCAGCCCGCGCCGAGCGCCCCTGGAACGGAACAGATACCAGGGAATGGCGAAGACTCCCGCGGCCACGACCATCGCGTTCAGCAGTGGCGTGCGCCGGTACGTATGTTCGTCCGAATCGATGTAATACCAGGTAAACACCAGGATTGCACAGAACAGCGACAGCGCCAGGTTAAACCACATGAAGCCGCTGTCCGGGGTGCCGAACAGCGGATCCACCAACCCGGCAAGCAGCGCAGACAGCCCGAGCACTACCAGCACCAGAGTCTTGCCACGCATCATCTCTTGCCCGTAATTCTATCGACTGCGCCGGCACCGGTCGCAGGCTGGCACAGGTTCCGGATGATGAACTGGTAGCGCCGTTCGTTCCTGATACTCTGGTGCAGGAACAGCAGCATGACGGCGAGGACGAAAAACAGCACGCTGATCACAATGGGGAGAAACACGGCCGAGAGTTGCATGATATCGGCGGACAGCGTGTCAGCACTGACGGCATCGATGACGAAGGAGGCATTGGCCAGCGCAGGATGTTTCAGGAACAGGAACAACCAGGTGCCCGCCAGCAGGAGCAGCGTGAACAGGAGCACCAGCGGCCACCAGCGGACCAGCTGGCGGCGCCTGTCGATGAAGTCCATTTCAGCTTCGTTCAGTTGTTTCATGGCAATAGCCCCTGACGGTGTGATCGAATGACTGCAAAGCTCATGTCGAATAGTACCGGCCGGCAATCAATCTGAAAACAGCAGCAGCATTCCACATCTGCGTGGCAGCATGTCATGACCCCGGGTTTCGCTACGCTCAACCCGGGCTGCATGGAACTGAAGCATGATTTCTCTGGGTACCCGGCATGATCTGTGACGAGCATGTCACCGCCTTTCTACTTGCCTTTGCGTCTGCGCGCAAAATTTGTAATGTAGCTCACGAACCTGCCCGCCAGCCGCGTGGCGGTGGATTGCGCCGGTCATTGCCGGCCGCCCTGATCGCTTGCCCCGGCGCTATGCGTGGCATTCGTACCGGGACGGTACAGCAACAAACCTGCCACCGCGGCGGCGGCAAATACTGCGCCTGCGACAAACGTGGCCACAGCACCGTACACGCTCCATAACAGGCCCGCGATCAGGCTGGCCAGCAGCAGCGCACCGCCGCTGACCAGATTGAAAATACCGAACGCCGTGCCGCGCAGCCCGGCCGGCGCGGTGTCGGCCACCAGCTTGGAAAGCAGGCCCTGGGTGAAGGCCATGTGCAGCCCCCACAACGCCGCGCCGATGAAGGCCTGCACGGGCGATGCAGCCAGTGCCAGCACCGCGTCGGCGGCAATCAAAACGACAAGCCCGGACACGAGCAGCGTGCGCGGTGCCAGCGCATCGGCGGCAGCGCCGGCGGGATAGGCGAACACGGCATAGACGGCATTCATGACGACCATGATCAGCGGCACATAGCCGATGGCCAGCCCGACATCCTGCGCGCGCAGGATCAGGAACGCCTCGCTGAAACGGGCCAGCGTAAATACCGCGCCCAGCGCGACCACCAGCCAGTAGCGCAGCGACAGCTGCCGTACGGCGACCAGTGACAGGCCATTGCGCGCCGCGACTTCGTGCGGCGCGGCCGCAGGCTCGCGCACCGCGAGCACCAGCACCGTGACGGCCAGCACTGCCGGAATTACCGCAAGCCACAACACCGCCTTGATATCGCCCGCCAGCCAGATCATGAACAGTACGGCCAGCAATGGCCCGATGAAAGCACCCAGCGTATCGAGCGCCTGGCGCAGGCCGTAGGCCGCCCCGCGCAGACGTGACGGCACGATATCCGCGACCAGCGCATCGCGCGGCGCACCGCGAATGCCCTTGCCGACGCGGTCGACAAAGCGGGCCGCAAATACCCAGCCGATCGTTGTCGCCAGCGGAAACACCGGCTTGGTAATCGCAGCCAGGCCGTAGCCGATAACAAGCAGCAACTTGCGCCTGCCGAGGTAGTCGCTGAGTGCACCGGAGAATACCCGGGTGACCGAGGCCGTGGCCTCGGCGATGCCCTCGATCATGCCGATTGTCAGCATGGAGGCGCCCAGCACGCTGCTCATGAACACCGGCAGCAGGCTGTGGATCAGCTCCGAGGAAATATCCATCAGCAGCGAGACGCAGCCCAGCGCCCAGATACTGCCGGGCAAGGCGCGCAGACTGCGCATGCCCGATGGCGGGCTGACGGGATCCTGTTGCGACGGTGCGTTCATGGACACTCGCGGCCGCGACTACGCCGACGGCAATGCCGGCGGGTCAGCGTTGGCAGCGGAAAAGTTGCCGGTGCAAACAGCCGGGTACACATGTCAACGCCAGCGGGAGACTCACCGTTATGCCGTATTGCTCTTCTCGCTCTGCCACGGCCAGCGGCCTTCCACCTCGAGGTGCAGCGTCACGCTCAGGAAAGAACGGATCAGGATAATCAGGCCTAGAATGGCAATGTTTTCCAGCGTGTCGGCGACCACTACGGTGCGGATGATATCGCCGGCGATGAGAAACTCGAGCCCGAGGATAATGGAACGTCCCAGCTCCCGCCGGTAGCTTCGGTATGCCACCCCTTCCTCCTGCCGGCGAAATGTGCGCAGGAAAGTCACCGTGGACACGCACGAGCCGAGAATGATCACCAGCACGCCGACCGCCTCGACGGCATAACCTGCAAACGAGATCAAATCGGTGAATTGCATGGTGTGTCTTCCCCTGCCTGTGTGTACTACCGGACCTGCGCGGAACGGTCAGCGGCGAATCCTGAATGTCGAGCCGTTGAAGCGTGGCCCTTGCAGCACATTAATCGCATAACTCGCGGCACGGTTCAATGATGCAGGGCAATACTGACAGCCAGGCAATGACTACGGAGCCTGCGAACAGGGCCGGGACCTGCCTCACGTCTGCTGCAGGTGCTGCAGGCGTATGGAAAACACGATGCCGGAAGTGACTTCCGCCCGGCTCAGCAGATGGCGTCCTGCACCCTGTTGCTGCACGCGCAGGAAATGAAAACCCGCGGCGGGTATGGCGATATCGTGAACATACTCGTCCTGGTCTAGATACAGGGTACCCGACAGGACACAGGCCCTGTCGAAATACATGAGGATCAGGTGCTCCCGGGTAGTGGCGTCGATAAAGCCGCCTTCGCCCAGCGGTTCGAGCGTTTTCGCATCGAAGGGAAAGGTGCCTATTCTCGCAAGCCGGGCCTGGGCCGGCCTGATGGTCAGCCCGGCTGTTTTCGCAACCGTCTGCAGGAGGGTCGCCCCGTCCTGCAGGCCCGGCAGGGCATTTCCCAGCTCCAGCTGCAGCTCACTCCGGGGGGTAAGCAGGTGGGTGAACAGCAACTCGCTGCCGGGGCTGCCGAATATCTGCCCGGGGACATAGGGAAATACCAGGACGATGTGCCTGGGCTGGAATCGCGCGTCAACCAGTAGATTGTTCTCGTCGACATACTCAACGGTTGCCCGCACCACAGTCAGGCTTCCGGCATGCCGCAGGACCGGACCGCCCGCACAACCGCACAGCAGGGCTGACAGCAACAGCACTGCGATGATCCCTGCATGAACAGGCTGAAACAGCAGTACATTTCCGCTTTTCACGTCAATGCCCCCCGGTTCAGGCTGTTCCCGGTCACAGCGGGTCGCAGCACGGAAACAGCACGACCGCCCCGGCCCGGCAGCAAGCCGGCCAGCACCGCCGGAATCAGGATCGCGTAGATAGCTTTCATTTCGCGTGTTTGATCACATGCCCGGCATGCGGGCGTACCATGCTGAAAGACGACGCTATCCCTGCAGCTATCGTAAGGCGCACGGGACGGTACCAACAGGCCACCCCGGCAGAACACGATCCGGGCCTGCCGTCACATCACCCCTGGCATCAGGCTAGCAACAGCGGGTTGAGCCTCCAGACGGCAAGAGTGAGCAGCGCGGCAAAGCTCACCCAGGCCAGGTACGGAAGCAGCAGGATTCCGGCAAGCGGACGCACGCGCCAGAAGGTGATAATCGTGCCGACGATAAGCACCCAGAGCAGAATGATTTCGGCAAATGCCAGCGCGCCCTTGCGCCAGGCGAAAAACAGCCAGGTCCAAAGCGAATTCGCGGCCAGCTGTATGATAAACAGCCAGAGCGCGATCCGCGCGCCACGGAAGCCTTCCGCCCGCCAGACCAGCCAGGCGGCAATACCCATGGACAGGTAGAGCAGGCTCCACACCGGGGCGAACAACCCTGCGGGCGGCGCCCATGCGGGACGGACCAGTTGTCCATAAAAGTCACCGGCAGTTGCGGACGCGAGACCACCGCTTGCGGCGGCCGCGAAGACCAGCGCAAGCCACGCCAGGAGACCGTAGATTTGCCTGTTCAGTGCACGATTGGTCACAGGGAATCTCTGTGCAGGTCGTCATTGAGACGGCTGCAGGGAAGCAGAGCACCGGCGCCCGGAGTACAGCAGAAGCACCCGTCCGGGCATGGAGCAGTTAGCGGAGGGTGCGATGAGTTACGACGTGACCCGATGAAAGGGTCCTCAGGTTTGCGGTCGAATATCGAGTAGTTGTGAATGCGCATGTGCAGGCTGTTCATAACAGGCTGCACATGCAGCCGCGTTGCCTTTGGACTAACCGCTTTGACAGTGACGCGCAATTACCGTCACTGGGTATCTGCATGACAGACAAGCGATGTTAGATTGTTTCCGTGGGTGAGCAAGCGGTCAAGCGTCAGTGTAATGCGCGTTGTTATGTACCGACACTTGACCGCCAGGTCTCGATACAAATTACACTGGCACAACCTTGTTGGCACATGGACCCTTCTGTCCCTGGCCTACTTCATACTCTACAGTCTGACCTTCATTGAGGGATGCATAGCCGCCCCCGCTCTTGATTTCTGAATGATGCACGAAGAGATCCTTTCCACCGTCTTCCGGCGTGATAAAACCATATCCCTTGTCTGCGTTGAACCACTTTACTGTACCTTTACTCATTTAACTTTTCCTGTCGCAATTAAGGTGGATGCTGCTTTTCAATGATAACGCTTCTGGACGACAACGTCTGTAGTGGACTTTACTAGATAAAACTTGCGTCTGTTACCGGTAAATAAGGCCCTGATCGAAGAACTGCAGCATCTGGCACGGCCTGCCTGCACCAAACCGGACAAGCATGCCAAAATGCATAATGCGTGATTCTGCACTGTTGGCTGCGCGCCCGGCGGTAGCTTGCAGCCTCATGCCAGGCACGGCCGCGGACATCCCCTGCTCTCGCAAACCCTTTAATAAACAAGGGATACTCATCACGGCAATCACCGTAACCGGCTCCAGCAGGCGATCAGGGTCAAGCGATGCGACATAGGACGGGGCGGGGCCTGTACCCCCGAGCAGGGGATCCCAATAGTCATCGAAGCTGGCAAACTCTGTTGTAATCTCGATCGACTCGCAGCATACCTCGCACAGGCGACTCGCGCGGAACAGATCTGCAAGCGTCCCGGGGCGGCAGATCGGGAAGCGCTTGCCTTCATCCAGATCCCGGGCATTCGAATCCTTCGCCACGGCGGCATCCCGGAAATAGCGAAGCAATTCCATCTTGCCTGCATAGTCCCAGACGCAGGCCGAGATGATCCCCCGGCCAGCGCTGAGAGAGCGCATCTCTTCGATCGCGGCCTTCGGACCCGCAAAGGAGTTAAGGGCGAGTAACGAGGTAATGCTGCCATAGCCGTCTTAGTGGCCGGGAAGCGAGCCCACTCCAGCGACAACAAACAAAGCCCGGGCGTCACGGGATTGCCGACCCGCGTACGCCATGAACGGATCGGCCGGATCGCAACCCAGGACCGATGCGGGATCGACCTGACAGCAGATTGCCTCCGTGAGGGCGCCCGTTCCGCAGCCCACATCCAGCCAGTGAATATTGCCGGGCGGGCGCTACCAGGAAACAAACCGGGGCACGAGCTGTCGGCTCCACCGGCCCATGAAGTCCTCATAATCAAGGCCGGCAGCCCATTGATCGCGTACATCAGGCATGCGCTTGTCTTCTTCGCCCTGTCTGACGACTGCCATGAACGGCCGGGGCACCGCCACCAGGCGGAGACCTGGTCCGGTTGCATATGGCGCACGGATCGATGGCCTTCTCAGGTGCACACCTAACGACCCTGTACATTGTCTCTCCTTGAATCACCACGATCTATATACAACCAAACCACTTATAACAACCAACACCAGGTAGGTGGCCAAATAGCACCATTCCGCGGGCCCGGAGTGCCCGACCGCTTCAATTGAAAAGGTGCCTTCAACCCACGTCCAAAACGGCATCGTCAACAGGGTTGTAACGACAGCAATCGGTGCACAGACAATCACGACGACCAGTCCGATTGCAGCTCCCTTCAAGCGCTCGAGAAATGTCACGTTAAAAACTGCACAGTGTGCGCTTAGCTGTCGGGCGGCGACGCCGTCCGGTCGGCTGCAGCGTGTTGTTGGGCAGAAGTTCTCGACTCGATTCCCAGGCGCATAAACCTGGAAAAGCGAGGCATTATCCAGATCGACACGCATATCGCCACGAGATGGCGGCCGATGGCATAGGTCGATAGCCACTGTCGCGGGTACTCGAATACTCCCCATGAGGAAAGGTCCGTGACCACGAACCATAGTGTGTCTATAACCTCGAGCACACCAAGTGGCAGGAGTAGCAGTACGAGGTAGAGCTGCAGCTTGCAAGGTGCCCGTCTCAAGAAGAAGAGAGGCAATACAAACGGCCAAATTCGAGAAAGGCCCTGAAATACTCCGAAATAGGCCAGTGCTTCCCAGCCTGCAGCGGCGGCCACGCCCGGCAGCACGAAGAACAGCACAACGAGTGCGACATATGCGAGTCGATTCATTTCTTCACCCGACTATTGAACTCAAGCGAGCCGTGTAAACAGTGCCGCCTGGAGCGACTGGTCATACGTAGATCGCCTATTTTGAGCCTGCCATAGGTTGGTACATATCCTGATTTATAAACCAGAATACGCTGCCTGTATCAATGAAAAGAGCAAACAGCCCTGAATAGAGAACAAATGGTCTGTCCGAGCCATCTGACACCAGCGCAACAACAATGGAAACCGTGCCCACCAACGGAAAACCTGATACCCATTTGTAATCGTCCCTCGTCTGAGCTCACACGCTAGCGGTGCGCCAGCATCGCGAGTAAGGTGGGGCGATTAGTTAGACGTTCAATTAACAATAGCGACAACACCTTTCAGTACGATGATAAAAAGCAACAGCAGGGCCGAGATTAACAGCCCTACCCAGGTGGCCTTCTCCAGGTATTCGTCTCTCGCACGGAATGCACTCACCTCTGGTCCCGATATCCGTCCTTTACTGATGAGGACCTCGACGCCTGCCCAGGCGTTTCGTTTGGCAAGCCAATGGAGGCCATTCCATTCCTCTCTATGGGTTGCTTTTACCCATGCCGCTGTTCTTTGAGCATTGATGATCCGGCGAACCCAACAGAGAAACCCGTATATGCCGGGTGATGAAGCAGCCACAAGAACAATGTTTTCAACTACTGTAGCCATCGGCAACGTCTAACGCCAAGCCAGGAGGCGGGCAAACCGCGAAGCAGGTTGGCCGTCCGACTTGAGCACCGTGTTATGTGTTGAGCACATTCCGCCAGTATCCCCGTATCTGCTCGGCCAGCAGGGCAGGTTCGACGGGCAACAACGGCCCCCTCAAGGCTACAGCCGGATACCCGAAACGAGCGCTTCGATTAAGCCTTTCCAGCCAGTTGAACCGCTGTAGAAAACGCTCACGATTTTTCGGTACCAACTCGACACAAGGGAGACCCTGGTATTTGGAGAGACGGACATCGGCAATCTCACTCCAATCGATCCAACCCGCTCCAGACCAGCTACCAGAGGCGTTATCATAGACACCACGAGGACTGATTACTAAATATGGCTGTCTGGAGTATAGCCTGCGGAGGAACATAAGACCCAGAATGCCGAAGAGTACGATACCGCCAATTCCGGCGATGTGAACAAGAACCTTGGTCGCAGAAGGCAAGTCCGTTTCCCCTAAATTGGGTGAGACATAAATGTAGGAGAGAAGGAAGGTGAGCAACAGAACCAGGCAGAAGATTACTGTTCTCCTGGTGCCCCTGCGATTGACGTAGAATACGATTTCTTCCGGGTACAATTCCCTACTCTGACAAATAACGTTGAGCGCCAGGGACATTGCGCTGTTTGCGCAGTCCCGGCCGCGTAGCGGCGAACTGGGCGCCGTTGTTAGAAGAAAATGTCGCCATGTTTAGTCGCCGACAAACTTCAGGAAAGTATGAGCCTGACCGTTTGCCTTCTCTGCAAGGCAGATCTGTTTCCTGCCATGGACTTTAGCGCTGGAGTCAGCGGCCCCTTCTATAGCCAATGATAACTCCTGTATAAATACAGGCAACTGACCCTGGTTGAATATCGTATCGCCGTATGGATCAACAAAACGCAGGCAAATCGAAGTTTCGTCGTTGTAATCGGACAGAAGTCTTTCGAGCAGGTTTTCTATATCGAGCAACTCTTCAATAAGTTCACCCGATTCCGTTTCTATTCGCGCGTCGATTCCCATACAGGTATCTTTTGTCTTCTGACGGCATCCATAACGGACTGTGAAAGCGCAGCACTGTAGCAGATCCGAGCTCATGGCGTTGTTAGCGTTCAACTTTTTCAATTATCGGGCTCTTATCCGTGCCAATATGACGAAAGACTGCCACAGCTCTTTCTCTATTTAAAGCATCGTTAAGCGGATCGTATAATTCGCGTGGCACAAAATAATACTGAACATCCAATGTTACATATTGGCTGTTTTCCCAGGTCTTTTTCGTATATGTTTTCCTTGCATAGTTGTCTATTTCTTTCTGTTCTTCGATTGAACCTGTATAGCTATTTACTACGAAAATAGATTCGTATGTGCCATCCCCAACCGGCCCACTTCCAGCTACTTGAATGTTTTCTTCCTGCCTTGGGAAATAGGGTCTAATGGTGTGATCCCACATGCCAGTGTAATAGATAAGAATGGCAACCAGAAAGCATGAAGGCAGAATCATGCTTCTGAAGATATAAGAAAACTTATCCGTCATATGTCCCGGTAAAACCAGTAAATTACCGACAAGTGTGATGGGTATGGCGACGATTAACATGATGACGACAAGGATTCCGGCGAACCCTTCTGCAGAGGCCCCAGAGTCGGGAACGATCACAGCGAATGCCGCTATCACCTCGACCAGTACTGGCAGGGCGAACCCGAAAAAAAGCCGGCTTAGTCTATTTTTTGTTAAATCAGATGACATTTCGTCATAGACGCAAACGCTCAGCATCAGCGGCCAACAAAACGCGTAGCGGCTTTTTGGTTCGCCTGCATGCGCTTGTTAGGCGGTATTGTCAGATTATGCTCGAGTTGAATACCAACCAGTCAGAAAGAAGGGTAATCCTCCCCAGTCTATAACTAATGGTATCCAAAACCACTTCCAGCTCTCACTAATCGGCAAGATCACAATTCCTGCTGCTGCGAAGACTCCACCAAAAATAGGTGCTACGGAAGATGCGTGCTCCTTTCGAATAACGGTAAGCCAAAATATCATTGCGTTAAATGCAATGAAGGTACTTCCAATAATCAGCAATGTACCAGCTAATGTAATTTGCGGCCAGATTACAAAGACAATAAGCCAGGTCACTGTCGACAGTAGTCGTAGCCAATCCAGAGCGGCAAAAGAATCCTTGTCTGTCATTGCTTCACCACCTGACTACAAAGCTTAGCGGCACGGACGGAACGCCAAAGAAAGAAGCTCGCGTCTAATCCGCGTCCGCTCCAGCGCCTTGCCAGGCTACCGCTTCAAGGTACTTCACCGCGTCGTTCGAACCAAGCATTCGCGCTTCCTCAAGGGGGGTAGCATAGTTATCGATTCTCGTCTTCGCCGTCGAGTCCGCCCCGTAATCCAGGAGCAGCTTCAGTGCCTTTACGTCATTTCTCGCCGCTGCCATATGTAGCGAAGTCCAGTCGTTAATGCCACGTATGTCTGTTGGTGCCCCATGCTCAAGCAGCATCTCCAGAATCTCATACCTATCATAGCGTTCTGATACGATAGCAGATAGCAGCGCGGGATAGCCCTCGTCGTCGGAGAAAGCCAGATCCACCTTCTTCTCCAGCATCCAGGCAATGGCCACACTTGAACCGAAGTCGATTGCGTTTCGTATCCAGCGCCTTCCTGTGAAGTCATCTTCACCATTAGGAAAGTCATCCACCAGCTCGGCAAGTTCTTCGAGTTGTTCCGTGGTTCCGGTCTTCAGCACACCACTAACGTAATCGTAGTCCTTAGACATATAGTCAGGTCACCGAACACCGCGCGTTAAAGACCGAGCTTAAAACGAGGTCCTGGCCCACCTGAAAGGCGGGCGCACTCGATGCTCTTGTTATGTAATTTCTGCAACTTCTTTTCCCTACGCAAAACCCTGTTTGACACTTCCTCTGACGGGACGCGAAAGGAACGTTCGCTTCACCAAAGCAACCGAGACCGACTCATCGCTATTCCTCGGGAATATTGAAACAAACCGAGCCATTGCGCAGTAACCGAATATTATCTGCGCCCACGTTCCTATGGTAGGAATCCAATATATCAGCCGAACCGGCTCAGGTAGTGCAACAATAAGAAGCATCAGGTACCAAAAACGTACTTGAACAGGGAATGCAGTAATGCCACGCTCTCGAATTACAAAGTGGCACATTTGAAATACTGTAAGCCCGATAGCAAACATGAAGCCGTCTGGATACCCAGACACGCCAACCGTGAGCAGACATGCTGTTACCAACCAATACCACTAGCCAATATCCCTATAATCGATCATAAACATGTTAACGTCCTCTGACTGGTTATAAACATAACTGAGAGTTCAGCCGCCCTTGACGGCTGCCGACTGGAGCGATTGCAAAGAAGGTCGCGGTCAGGGTCAGGGGGCTTCTGCAACGACTCGTTATGTGTTCTCATCGGGTCGCTCAGCGAAATGGAGTAGAACGCCTGCCGGATCCCAAACGTGGGTTATTAGCAATCCCCATGGTTTCAGATCTGGAGGTGCGACTTTCGTGCCTTTGAATTTCTCCATAAGCTTTATGCTCTCGAAATGGTCGTACCACTCCTGTGCAGAGTTAACCATAAAATGTAGCATCAGGCTGTGTGCGTAGTTATTGTGATTCTTTGGCAAGAGAAGAAATCTATAACCAAAATTCGTGTCAATTTCACAGACTTCCCCATCGTCCCAATTGACGGTGAACCCCATGCATTCATAGAACGCCTTCGATACTTCGAAATCATTCGAAGGAACAAACGGCTTGAAGTCAGTTATCTCACGCATGATTCACGGTCCCGGAACACATAACGACCAAGCTGCGCGGCGTGAACGGAGCATAGTGAACATCCGAACAAGCGCCTTGTTAGCCATTTCTTGCCTACCACCATCGTCAATGACTTTTCCCGGCTGGTTTATGCTTAAAAATGATAAGGCAGGCGACTATAAAAATTAAAAGCGCTGCTGATGCGGAGTATCTGCTCAAAGCCAAACCACCGGAAGCAGTCGGCTTGTCTAGAAAGTCACCAACCACAGCTCCGAGCGGTCGGGTAAGCACGAAAGCAGCCCAGAAAAGAAGTGTGCGGGAAATTGTTGTCCAGTAGTAGGCTGCAACTACTAAAGCGAGCAACCCACTGAACACCGCCGCGCCACCAGTGTAACCTAACCCTGCGGTATCTGCTGTCCAGTCACCCAATGCAGTGCCGAGTGTTTGTGAAAACATAATTGTAACCCAGTAAAAGACTTCTGCTTTGGGGCTGCTTACAGACTCTACTGACACCGTACCAAGCGTACGGTACCACAGTACAAGCGAAGCGATTAGCAAGGTGAATAGCAGAGAAGTGCCGCCAGCGTAACCAATCCCGAGTGAACGATCTGCGTAATCAGCAAGCGTTGTTCCAACCGTTGTGGTAGCTATGATGGTTGTCCAGTACACATAAGGATGGAAGCGCTTGGCAGCAATTTGCACACCAACGGCTGCAATGAAGATCGCGGCGAAGATGGCTGTGGCTGTGAGGTAACCAAGATTCATCGACATCGATACAGCGTCGCCGCCTGTTTCGCCGAGTGTAGTGGCCGCGACTTTTATAACCCAGAATAGCAGGGTAACTTCTGGTACTTTGGCAATGATCTTTTCTGTCGTATTATTCATGCTATTTCCTGTGATTCTCGAATTTGATAGCTGACGTCACAATAAGGCGCGCCGCATGGTGGCGTCGCAGTGAGCGAGGCGAACGACTTGATTGAGTTGTTATGTGTAAGCTCTCGCATTTATCCTTTGACTTCGACACCTTTCCAAAACGCCACACGCCCTTTTATATTCGATGCTGCCTCCTTTGGCTCTGGGTAGTACCACACCGCATCGACGTTCATTTCTCCGCCAACTTCAATTGAGTAATAACTGGCTTCCCCCTTCCATGGACATGTTGTATGGGTATCGCTTGGCGTCATGTACTTCATCTTCACGGATTCGATGGGAAAATAATGGTTACCCTCTACCACTACGGTATCAGTGCTCTCGGCAATAACTTCGCCGTTCCAAATTGCTTGCATCGACGTGGCACTCCTTATTTACACATAACGCCACAAATCACCGGCGAATTGTAGCAACGTATGGCTTGCGGCAATCGCCACAAACGAACGTTGCGGTAATTTGTCCATGTGAATTTGCCTTGTTAGCCATTAGCCTTGAATCCTTCGTGGAAAGTTACTGTACCTTGAGGAATATGCCCGTCGAAAGACAGGGCAAAGAAGACCTCCTGGGGTACTCCCTCACACACAAGTCCGGACACATTCTTGAATCCGAATTGCCTGTAGTACTCTGGATGCCCAACGAGGCAACACCCTTGAGCAACCATATCTTTAAGCCTTTTCAGCCCTTCTTCTATCAGGGCTTTACCGATACCCTGTCGTTGATATTCCGGCAACACCGAAACAGGCCCCAGGCCGTACCAGTTTTGTGTGCCGTCCGAATTCTTCAGGTGTGAAAACGCAATATGTCCAACCACACGTCTACCTATTTCTGCAACGAGCGATATCGTAAGTGCGGCTGCGACCCGTAGCGCCTCTATGATAAATTGCTCAGTGTGATCACTAATATCAAGGGTCTTAAATGCAGCTACAGTCACCTCGGTTATTGCGCTCACATCGGCATCTGTTGCATTCATAATCAAGACCTCCAGATCCATGAGTTTCTTCTTTCTCCTCCTTGATGGCTAGACATAATGACTTCCCGTTAAAGAGCCGACCTCCGTCCTACGTGGATTAGCAGCGGTGCTGCCAGCGCCGTACTATTCAGGGTCGTTACACCAGCTAAATAACAGGATCGGAGGTCGACATGGGAAAATCTAGCATACTTTTTGTCGGAATGGATGTGCACAAGGAGTCCATTGAAATCGCCATTGCGAAGATGGAGCAAACAGCGAAATCCGGCGTTATGAAAAGATCGGCGGAACCTTTGATGCCCTCAAGAAAGCCCTGCGCAAGCTGGTCTCGCAGGGTCGTACACTGCATTTTTGTTACGAAGCGGGACCGTGCGGATATGAGCTGTATCGTTATCTGACGGGCGAGGGGCATGTTTGCGTCGTCGTGGCACCGTCCCTGATCCCGAAGAAACCTGGGGACAAGGTCAAGACGGATAAACGGGTTGCCGTCCAGCTGGCACGCCAGTTCCGTGCCGGCGAGTTGACGGCCGTGTATGTGCCAGCGCGTGAAGACGAAGCCATCCGTGATCTGAGCCGGGCACGTGAAGATGCCATGCTGGTCCAGAAGTCGGCACGACAACGGCTCAAATCCTTTCTGCTGCGTCACAATATCCGTTATCAGGGCAGAGCCAACAGGAAGGAAAAACACCTGCGCTGGCTGGCCGATGAAGTGCGCCTGCCGGACCCGGCCCAACAAGTGGTCTTCCAGGAATACGTCAATACCGTTACCGATGCGGCGCACCGCATGGCGCGTCTGGTCGGCGAGATCCACCACTACGTCGAAGGCTGGCGCCTCTACCCGGTGGTTAAAGCGTTAATGGCCTTGCGTGGTGTGCAAATGATCGTCGCCGTTACGGTGATCGCGGAACTCGGCGATCTGACCCGCTTTGAAAACCCGAAACAGCTCATGAACTACCTGGGTCTGACGCCGTGCGAATACTCCAGTGGTGAACGGCAACGCCGCGGGGCGATTACCAAGACCGGAAACCGGCATGCCCGGCGTATCCTGATCGAGGCCGCCTGGTTCTATCGCTACCTGCCGAAGGTGAGTCCTGAAATCCAGAAACGCCAGGAAGACCTGCCCCTGCCAATCCGCGACATCGCCTGGAAGGCGCAGCTGCGGTTAACAAAACGCTATCGGATCATGAGTCAGCGCGGCAAATCACCCAATGTCACGGTCGTGGCCATTGCACGGGAACTGGCCGGGTTTATGTGGGCCATTGCCAAGGCCGCTCCACTGTCGAAAGCATCACCGGCCTGACCGGTTGAAAACACCGACTCAACAACAAGGAGAGGCCTTTCCATGCATTGAGTAACAGACCGACAGAGTGATTGAGTGTGGGAGTGCGGCCACGGTAAGAAGAACCCTCGAAAACGTTATGTGCCATTCAACGCATCAGCGAATGACGCTCGCACCTAGACCGAGGCAGCTTCACGGCGTACACAAGTAAGGCGGTATACAACCCGCGCATATCAGCATGACAACCGTCGTTATACTGGCTCCGCTCCCACACCCAATCGCTTTGGCGATGCCGCCATGCCAGTTTGCTCAGGATCGAGTTCGTGTGCCTGCTTGACAACGGGAAGTCATATCAACGTTGGAACACTGCCGTCGCCGGAGGAGCGAAAGCGACGGTGGCGATCGGCAGGAGTGATTTGTTATGCGGCGTTAACTTCAATGAATTCGCTGACTGAGGAGGGATGAGGAGCTGGTTCACCAGCTTCAATTAGACCCTCAATATGAAACTCCATGGCGTCCTTAATCAGCTCCATAACTTCTTCGCGGGTTTCGGCCGCGGCAATACAGCGAGGTAAATCCGGCACATGCGCACCATACCCGGATTCGCCATTTTCGATAACTACCATATATTTCATGATATTTTCCCTCGCATCTATTTTAGACCAGCCTGCTTGAGGATGCTCGATAATGTACCTGGTGGTATGCCGGCACTTGGCTTTCCCGATACAGTGAACGTCACTTCTATCTCAGGATGCCGGTATTGACGATGGCTCCCGTTCATCCTGGTCTGCTTCCAGACATCCTTTTCAATCAGTTTATCAGTTCCTTGACCTTCACCAAATGTTCCCTATCTAAGCCGCAGAACGGCGCGGTTCACACGCCGGAGTAGCCGGTGTGTGAACCGTTTGTTCGACCACAATTCAAGTATGTACCATTGGTCAGAAAACCAGTGTTTTCCACGTCTTTCCAAAGTCCATGCTTTCGACTCGTACAGCCTTGCCATTCCGCAACGCCTTGGAGTTGACCACAAACGATACATGGCCATCTGAATTCACTCGGATATCCTTGAAGTGCGGTTCGCGCCCACCCAGGTAATCGTACTGGCGGCAGTCCACATTTCCTTTAGGTTTACAGTGATCCGGCTTGTCGGCTGGAACAATCAAATCCTCCGGAAGAGAAGTGGGATACCATCCTCGAAAACTGCCACAGGAATCGAAGCTCACATTCACTCCGTTCCCGATCCAGACCAGGATACGATCATCAACGACAAGGTAGTTTCGGCGTTCACGCTCTGCCAATTCGGCGGCACTCTTGGAACCAATCGCACCGCCGTTTCCGAGCGAGACCCATCCCGCATCTTGTGTCTTGTGTGCGGGAGAGTTGCGAGTTTGTAACGAGGAGCATTGGACGCGAAACACCTCGCCGGTGTAATGAAGAGGAAGATTCTCAAAATACCGAACAAGTTTGAGTCGGAGTTGAGCATTCTCATAAATCATGGCTTCGTCGAGTTTCCGCGTGCTCGGGCTACACGCGAAAACCACCACAACCGCAAGCATTCCACCTACCAACCAGAGCAACTTTCGTATTGACACCGACTTTTCCAAAACTGTTACCTCAGTGGGGCTGAACGCCTGATTTCAGCTGCATTAGACCCGCTGCAACGTCTTGTTGGATGTCAATTGCACCAGTGTTTACTCAATGTCCGGGGGTCTCTCAACGGGCACTAAGATTTCATTCCGCCTCAAAAACCACGGCATGAATGGAGGGTTATATCTGGCCCATATAGGGTCTCCAGCAACGTTCAGGTTTTGTTTCTCGATCCAAGCATTCAGCTTATCCAAATTACGACGATAACCTTTTTCACTCCAGAAGCCAGAGTACCGGACGGCCGCAATGTATCGCGCAGGAACTTGACGCAAGATTACGTTCGGATCTTTGGGTTCCGGGAGTGTTTCCAGCGAATAGGATGAGGGCATCATAAAGCTCACGGCCCACCTGCCATTCATACGCTGTTGGCCAACGGGCGAAGTCATGTCGATATTCTCGCTTACAGGTCCTTGGGTAACGGGTGCAGTCATTTCGACTTTACGCTGGGACTTGTTGTTGCCGGAAATGTATTTGAACAGCCGGCTAAAGGCTTTGTTTCCCGCGTCTTCAAGATCTCCGTCAACCATGGTTTCGGCAATAACATGCGGCTCATACTGGCGCACCTCGAAGCCCTGCTCCTTGAACACGACTGTGTATACGGCTTCCTCTATCGCCATAACGTTTCCCGCTCCAGGAACCGCAACAAGAACCACAACAAGAACCGCAACAAGAAAAGACCAGCCAACCCGTTTTATCCCAGCCATGAAACCCCTCCTTCGAATCCCCGACAAACACGCGCACCAACACACCCCGGACTCTCCGCCATTCTGATGACCGCCGTCTTTGCAAAACGGCTCGCTTTTGATGCCCAACGCTTGAATCAAGCGGCGCGCGTTAGCGCATCCGGCCCCGAAGGGGGGCGAGCTTGAATGATTTGTTATATTTCTTTGCACCAAGAATGCAGCTCCGCCTAAAAGTAATGATATAGCCAACCAATTAATTACCATACCTATAATTGATTCGGCTATACCAGGCAAAACGATCCGAGTTAATATTTCAAGCACAAGACTCATTGCTATGGTAGTTGCGATAGTCGTATTCGTAAACTCCAAACCGACCGCCTTGTTCAATGCAATGTATGCAGCCAGAACAGAGAGCGAAGATGCGAATCCATTAATACCAAGAATAAATGCACCGAATCGAATGCCTCCAAAACAATCGAATTTGGGATCACAGTTTCCGAGCACGAATATATCAAACGTGTATCAAGCCAGCATTGGCATCACTACCGATGCAAATGACATGCTCAATATGGTAGTCGCTTTCTTCATGTCTTCTTAGAAATATAACGTCTGAATTGAGCTGCGCGCGAAAGGAGGCGAAGCCGACTGAAGCGCTTTCGGTTGATCGCATGTTAGGCCCGACCGTGTTAGATGTTCGGCCTGGGCTTACTCTTGCCTGACTATATCGATCGGGATCTCCACCACCCGAATCGTTCCTCTGTTCTCAAGCCAGTGTGTGGTATTTCTATCCTCGGGCCAGCCCACTCCCGGCCCATAGTCCGTAGCGACTCCATTTCGATGGTCAGTGATGGTTCCTTGCAGTATGTAGACGGTGCCCGGTCTGCCTTTATGGTCGTGAATCGGGCCAAAGGCGCCTCCAGGCTCGATGGTCACCATACGCATTCGAAGTTTGCGCCCTGCCATGCCCTCGATCTCAGTGCCAAGGTCAACCGTTGCAGGTAACTTCACCGTAACACCTTTTGTCTCAGGTGCAACCTGTTCGTTGCTCATCGTGCTCCTCTCTGTACTTCCAGGGCCTAACGGGGCAAGCCAGCCGCGCTGCTACGGGCAGGACCGCGAAGCACCACAATACTTTCCAGCTTCGGCCTCGGTGACTGGTTGAAACGCTACTTCGGCGGTTCGACACATCAACCTTCTCCAGTGCCAAGCCCAGCAGCGAGCAGAACAATAGAAACTACTCCAATGCAGGTCCTAAAGTGATTCCAGTACAGCCACTTTTTTTGATAGACGGGCCACACATCATCAGCTACTGATTGCTCAGCTTCAGCTAATTTGTTGTTTAGTGGAACGTTGAATAACACCGTAATCCCAAATGGGCCTATAAAATAGGCCAGCGCACCTATGAATAGTAATAGACTGCCAGACGAATCAAGTTGCTGGGCGGATTTAAACGCGATCAGGGCACAAAGTGTCGGGGTTCCAAGAAACAGAATAAGGAAAACAGGATTAAGTATTCTTTCGTTCACGCGTTGCATCGCAAACATCCCCTTATCATTCGGCAGGTCGGCAAGCGCTCGCATAACGAAGTTCGAGAATGCGAATAGCAACCCCGTTATAATCGCAGCACCTGTTATTGCCATGACAACGATACTCGTCATTTCGCCTCACTAATGTCCGTCTCGTTGGCGACTATCGCTTGAGTTCAGCGGCGTTTGAGGCGTCGGCCCTTTTACGGCAGCAAAAATGGGCGACGGGTCAAACGTCCGCTGCAACGATATGTTGGGCGCCATTATTGCCACGTTTCGAATTGCGGCGCTGAACTACAAATGTGATCCCAAGGTGCCTTCGAGCCGACAAAGATATGGGCTTCGATCTCGACGCCAGGGTCTCCGTTGACCGTTCCCAAAGCGACACCGTGCACACGGCCTTTATGCGTTCCACAAATTGTGGTGCCGCATGTTTTGCAAAAGACCAACCCCCAATCCTGCTGGGAGGAGTAATTCTGCAAGTTTTCTGAGCCGCTTACCCAGGCGAATAATTCGGTGTCTACCAACTCTGCATAGGCTGACGAAGCTCCGCTGAACGCCTTTCGGCAGCGTGAACAGTGGCATGACCGAGCACGCATGAGGTCGCAATCGATACGGTACTGCACGGTGCCGCAGAAGCATTCACCTTCGATCAAATCATTCGCTCCCGTTCAAATGGCGCCCAACGTTGGAACTCTGCCGTCGCCGGAGGAGTGAAAGCGACGGAGGCAATCGGCAGGAGTGATTGGTTATGCCGCAGATTCTTGATGTACATCCCATCCAGGAAAGACAAGAACTGCGGGATGACACTTCAGCACCCTTGCAAGAACCTTGGCTCTCTCTACACCCAGATTTACCCGATCGTTTTCAATGGCCGAGATGGTAGATTGAGGAATACCGGTTAAATCAGATAGCTTATTCTGGCTCATCTCCTGCAATTCCCGAAGAATCCGAACCGACTCCCCAACAGAGACATCTACCAACTTCTTAGCTTTTCTATAATCTTTCATATCATTTTCTCCGATAATCGTGCGGAGTCACTTTAACCACTTGAACTAAAACAAGATCCTTTTGAATTTTATAGATGACACGATACTGTATGTTGAGACGGGATGACCGGTGTCCCTTCCATTCACCACGAAGAGCCTCATCTCTGAATCCATTAATTTGCCTTAACCCATCAGGACCACTTATCGAGACGATATCTTTCCACTTCTCATATCGCTTGAGCACATCAATCGGTAATGACTCAAGCTGTTTAACAGCCCTCCTGTGCTCATATATCTCCCACATACATTAATTAGTATATATACGTAATATGGTATGTCAACCCTGAGGCATAACGCCTCGCATCAGCGACATGGTGCAACCAAGTCCGACTGCATGCGTTTGTTATGTCGCGCTGTGTGAATGTATTCATGCAACATTTAATCCTCGTTGTTTTTATCAACATCAACAATAAAATCTCCATGCAGCCAATTTCTTCCTAACAGGAGACGGTACTCCATCTTCGTGCGATCGTTCAGGGTTACGAGAATACTTTTTTTAGAGTCATTCCATTTCATTAGCAACGGAACTACATACCTATGTTCTGCCGTTTCTGAAGTTCTTACCTTAATGACTGAGGATACGCGAGTCTCGATCTTTCTAGACAGGCCTTCCTTGGTAACCAGATCAAATGAAATAGGTTTACCCCGTGGGTCACCTGATATATCTACTTCAATATTTTCGGCATGAATACTAGAAGTCTTCGCACCAGTGTCTACCCGGGCCTTAAAGCTTAGGTTAGCTTCTTCAACAAAAACCACTTCGGTGGCACCAACAATCTGCTTAAGTGAATCGGCATCTACATCTATTGAAACTAAAAGTACAAGAGTCAGAAGGAACGGGTACCATAATATTTTCACCTCCGGTCCCCGAGCAGGCTAGTAAGCGACATAACGTTGGAAGCCAGCCGCGCGCATCAGCGCGTCCGGCCCCGCAGGGGCGTACTCGAATGACTTGTTAGGCATTTGTCTACCTTGGCTCCGTAGCTTTAAGCAACTCATCGGACATGCCCTCCAACCCATGATTTTCCACCAGGCCCTCACTTCGAAATAGTGTTAACTGAAGCTGCGCCCTTGATCTACTGTGACCATCAAAAAGCAGGCTCATTCGCTTATCCGCGTTCTCTACCAACTTATAAAGATTCAAGTATTTTTCGTGATTTGATGTATCTTCTTTTTGTACAGCTTCCTCAAAATCTGACATGGCTTCCGCACAAAACCTTTCTAGCGCAATCTCTTTAACCTTTTTGAAAAGTTTCCAATCGGATTCTTTCATCATCAATGTTCTGTTATATGCCTAACGTGGCCATCACTGGCGGGAATGGAGCGCAGCAGAATTCACGTCCGAGTGAATGGCATGGTTAGCCATCAGTCGGATTTCCGTGCGGAATGACTTCTGTGACCGATCCTTCCTTTGTGAACATATTCTTGCGGTTCCCCCAAACGATTAGAAAGGCGGCGACAATCAGCAGGTACGTGTCGTAGGGCTGCGCGTCAGGAAAGATCGGGTTCATGAGCGAGAAATGGAAGAACGCCGACAGCAGAATGCTACCACGCGATCTATTGAAAAGCGCAGTTGCAATGACGCTTATCGCCAAGCACCCAGTAAAGAATGCCGTGAACGACCACTCGCTATGCTGGGTTCCGCTCAAGAGGAAAGCAGGCAAATGCCACAGCCCCCATATGGCTCCAAGAATCAGCCCGGCCCAGATTGGAGCGAACTTCCTTTGCAGAAGAGGAAGTGCAAGCCCCCGCCAGCCGAACTCCTCGATCGGCCCTTTAATGGCCGCGAGGCCCAACGCCACGAGCAGTGCCTGAAGGGTCGCAAATGGGAACGGTTCCGCGAAAAGGTTCCCTCTAAGCGTGGAAGCGCCAATGAAGATCAACGGAATGCCAATGATCAGAAAAGCATACCAAGCTGCGCCGCATCGCCAGAGCAAAGCCCGTCCGAGGAAGCGCCGCAGACCGGCGACGCCGCCGTTGCGGGCAACAAGAGAGAACGCCGCGATTGCAGGTGCGTACACGGCCAGGAAGAAGAGCGGATGGTTGCCGGTGAGCTGGCCAAACGCTGGCCCCATAAGTTCCGGGAGGAAGATGTACAGTCCAAGGATACCCCAAGCTATGCCAAACGAGATCAGCAGAAAGGGAGTAAATGAACGGAACTGCACTCCACACGTTTCAGGCACTGAGATGGTTGAAGGCATGTCTTTCTTGGCTAACGGCTGAACTCTGCCGCGCCGAGCACAGCGAGGGAACCCTTGACTCCGCGAGCGCATGCGAGCGGTGTCAAGGGCGTCGGCAGGAGTGATTTGTTATGCTGCAATGCCTTCAACAGACAGATGGCTTATATCAGTCCGTTGACTGGCATGTTCAAATGTAATGGCGCATACATTGCCTTCTGCATCTACGTCCAGCACTGTATTTTCATCGAGGTCTTTTGACTCGGTGATCTCTTCATCACGGAATTCAATATATAAAGTATCCGTATCTTCGAAGTATTTAACCTTCATGATTTATAACCCCGATCAAAAAATGCGTTGTGTACAGTTTCAGCATCTTGTAGCAAGATGACTCGCAGGTATTTCCCCTGCATAGCGTCGATTTTAGCCCATCGGCGAATACGCCCATCTGCTTGAATTTGCTCACTTTCAGGATTATCCATAACATGCTGTATCCATTCATTTTTTATTACAGAGCGGTCCTTCCTGCTGCGGATTGTCTGGAAGTACTTTGTAGTTTTCACAGGATCTCGCCCTTATGCAGCATAACGGTTGAACTCTGCCGTTACCGAGGGAGCGCCAGCGACGGAGGTAGTCGGCAGTAGTGATTTGTTATATGCCGCTTTATTCATGTGTTGAGCGCTTGAGAATTTCTGACACCCACTGATTGATGCTTTTACCAGCAGCTGTTGCTCTCGCCGCAATTTCACTATGCAACCGGGGTGGTATCCTCAGGTTAAACTTACCCGAGTACTCTTTCATTGGGGCAATACCCTTCTCTTCGCAAACTTCCAGATACACCTTCAATGAGTTTTTAAATTCCTTTCGTAGATTTGCAGGGCTTTTACCATAGAAGTCTGCGCTTCCATTCAACCCGAGAATCTCCCCTCGAAATTGATCAAGCTCAGGATCGTACTCAATCTTTGCCTTGTAACCATCAACTTCCATGATATTCATGGCTTCACCTCATAAAACTCTAACCATTTGCGAATACTGGCTATCGCTCCTTTATCAGTATTCGGTGATGGGTGTGGCCTATGAAATACGCGGACTTCGCTGAATAGCACAACGGCTACCCTGGATCCTGCTCTTTCTGATACATCCGCACCCAGCGCTTTGAACAGAGACTCAATATCCGTCCATGGGATATTGCCGCTAGTAGGTCGTTTGTAGATTTGTTCTAGCGTTTTCTGATGCTTGCGCTTCATAGAAGGATGGTACCATATAGTGGTACCATGTCAAGCTCAAGGCATATAACGTTGGAACTCTGCCGTCGCCGAAGGAGCGCCAGCGACGGAGGCGATCTGCAGGAGTGACTTGTTATACGTCACTTAGCTTTTAGCGGGAATTTTTCGGGATTCTCGATGGTATCTAAACCCAAGTCGACATCGAGATCGGGCCAATAGAAATGCCCTGGGCTAGGCTCTTCCACATTCAACACTTTTCCAACCGGTGCATCCTTGAACCAGGGAAAGTCATCATAAGACATAAATAGCTCTCGGTCCCCGACCAGTATCCATACGCCGTGGCCAGAGATATTTGTAACCTCAATTCCCGAAGTGGCTATTCCATGCGGCCTTGAACTCATCATAGTGTCCTTCAATGATTCTTTCGATTTCTTTCAACTGTATCTTAGTCAATCTGTAGTTTTTAGCCAACTCCAGCTTCGGGTCTAACCAGTATTTCGCTTCTCCATCAGCACTATAGATATGCACATGTGGTCGTGATTCTTCCCGGGAAAAGAAAAAGAACCTGTATCCACCTTCCCTGTGTATCGTCGGACTCATTCATTTCCCTTGTGACGTATAACGTTTGAGCCAAGCTGCGCCACCACGGACGGAACCGCGAAGCGCCAAAATACTTTCCAGCGTCGGCTTGGGCGATTTGTTAGCGGTCATTTCTACCCTGCCAATAACCAGGTCGACGTCGATGATGAGCAACGGCCACGACCAAAATATAATCTGGCTCAATCCTATAAATTAGGGAATACGGAAATCTGGCAAGAATGATTCGCCGAAACTCTCCTGCAACTCTCTGGCCGATTTCCGGCTGGTCGCTTAGAACTCCAATTATTTTCTCCACCTCTGTAATGAAACCATCGCCGAGTCCGGGTACTTCACCTTCATAATATGCAGTAGTTTCTACAATTTCATCAGATGCAGCTGGATGAAATACTGCATTCATTTGTTGAGCCTTGCCCTCGCCCGCGCAAATACTTCTTCGGCTGGAATAATCTCGACATCTCCCACCTTAACTTCCTTATACCGTCGTTCAGCTTCTTCTAGCCATGCTTTTTCGACATCTTCGTCCATACTTCCGTCAAGATCAGCAATCAGAGCCCTTAGCAGATGCATACGATCATCGACACTTAACGATCGTATTTCGTTTTCGATATCTTCAATTGTCTTGCCCATAAGCCTTCTCCGAACTGTTGCTGATTAAATATTACTCTGATGTATCAATGACCGCTAACGTCTCACATCACCGGCAGCAAAAAACAGAGCGAGGGACGAGCGGCGCTTTTTGCTGTCCGAGTGCATGTAATTGTTAGCCGATTTTTGATTTAAGCTGCTTCTTTTTTTGTTCACCTATTTCATTCCAATGTTTGTCAATCAAGGCCCCTTCAAACGAATACAGGTAATAACAAACCGGCAACGTTTCTTCTGGGTATTTTTCTTTAATCATCTGGTGTGCGCCAACCGCACCAACATGCCGTAGTTCATCTTCAGAATAAACACCAATTTCATTTAAGCGGCTGGCAATTTTTTTGCCGATATTTTTTAGCTCAGTAAGACTTCTATTTCGAGACATAATCACTTTGATACTCTTCGGTTGGCTCAAAAGATTGAACAATGTCCAAATAGACTCCGTTCGGGTCCTGAATACAGAAGTGTCGCTGACCCCAGTCCTCAGAACGCAATTCGAGCGCAATATTAAGCAATTTAGATTTAGCTACGGCGAAAGCGGCATCTGAATCCTCCACTTCCAAGCTGAAGATGACACCTTCGCCAGAGTGTGGTTTTTGGAATATTGGTGGTTGTGTGGGTTGATCTGGCAGCATAAAACCAACCTGAACACCCATACTCGAAACTAGGTGAATATACCAATCACCCGAGAAGACAACATCAAAGCCAAGGTTCTCTGTGTAGAAGGATTTTGCCGCATCGAGATCCTTAACGATAAACACGGGAAATGAGCTTTTTGGTTCTATCATTTGTGACACCTCCTTTTTTACGGCTAACGCCAGCCATAACCGGCGACAAAAAGCGGAGCGCAGCGTAGCTTTTTGGTGTCCGTGTTTATGGCATTGTTATGTTCTTTTGTTTTACCAGTACACAGGATCATTGAATTCCTTTACGCACACAGGACGCTCGTTAATGGTTGGAATTGGCTCATCCGTTAAAGATTGGCCTAACCAGCCAAAAGGCATTGAGAGCTTTAGCGGGGCCTGAATTACATTTTCTGAAAGCGCCAGAAACCCGACCTTTGAATAAAAGGATGAATCTCCATATGTAACAGCAACATTAGCAGAGCGCCTTTTAAGTTCATTAAGCCCGTAATTGATTAATGCCTGACCGATTCCTTTCCCCTGATGTTCAGCGCTTACTGCAACTGGGGCAAGCATGTAAACCTGAATAGGCTTACTAAACTGAAGGCGAGTGAAGAAAATAGAACCGATGAGTGTTTCATCTTCGTATACGCCGATACAGATTATTTCATTGTTGTCGATGTTTGATGCCAACTGTGAAGAAAGGTTACCAATCAATTTCCCTTCCTTTTCGCCCTCTGATGAGGTGAATACAGAAGTGAATAGCTCTTCTACCTCTTTTTGTTTTGATTTGTCTAGAATTCGGTGAATCATGCCTTACCTTTCAAGATTACTGCACTTATCGCTTTTGGAACATAACGGTTGAGGCAAGCCGCGCCGCCACGGTAACTACCGCGTAGCGCCACCGTACATTCCGGCGTCGGCTTCGGCGATTTGTTATGTTGCCAGAAACACCGAAGCAGGCGACTTGCACACCACAACGAAGTCCGGCGACTGAGGGCAAGAATTTCGCCAACAGGGTGCAGGAAGAACGAAGCTGCGTTATCACAAACCATCTAACTCCCCCCTCGCTACTGGAGCCATCGTTTACGCAGCGCCAGACAAAGCCACCATCCAGCCTAAACAATTGCGCGTTTACAACAATACTCAGCAGCGGTCCTTTCAAGCCTCATTCCTGACATGCAACATAACGTTAAAGCTCAGGCGCGCCGCTTTTTGGCGTCGACTGAAGCGCTTTGTTAGGCGTGAATTCAATAGCTGCCCATAGAATAAGCCCAGAATATCGATAGTTGTGATAGATATCAGGTTGGTAGCGCAGGTTTCTATAAAGGGGTAGCGTCACATTTTATTCTTTTATTTAGAATTAATTATTCTCTGAGCCCGGTTTTTTATCACCAAAGGGATCATCAACTATTAAATCATAAATAGAGGGTGCATAGGTTAAAACTGCACCTTGAGTTATACCAAGGTTCTGAAATGCATCATGAAGCTGTACTAAAAGTGATGCGTTTTTAGGCTCTTGCTTTATTGCTTCCAATATTGAGATGAAAGATTTAATGCCCTCTTCTTTAACGTTTGTATTTAACATATGAATTGCTTCTTCAATTCTTGCAACATCTACATTGTCTGTAATATTTTTCATATATCTTTTTATCCGTTTTTAAACTGTGTTCCGACCTCAGTTTTCACTTACTGAATGTGTACATCTATATTGCCTAACGGTTGAAGCCAGCCGCGCCTGCGAAGCAGGCGTCGGACTGGGCTGATTTGTTATATGCCATTGTAATTACTCTGATAGTACCCGTTGCCATCATTGCCAAGAATAATTGTGATTGTTCGAGTGTCTACCGGAGGGCATAAATATTTCTTACCTCGGTCGTTTTCAGCAATCTTTTCACATTCAGATTCAACAGATTTCACGTCGCCTACTGTGTATCTGAATGATGCCCACACTTCATTAGTATCAATGTTGTGACGTTCTTCTATCTGAGATGCTGAGCTTGGCAAATACCCAGGAAGCCAACCTGCATCAACAAGGCCAGATGCTTCCATTTCTGCAATTGAGGGAAAACTGGATTTCGGATTCTCTATATACTCCATGTACCTAACACCTCCCAACACTACTCCAAGCAGCGCAAGAGCAAGGATCACCGATTTAACGAGGTGTTTCATGGCATATAACTACCATTGGGCGAACCATTAACTGTAGTAAAGACGAAAGTCGATTCGCGTAACGTGTATTCGTCCTACTTTATTATCAGGCTGTTGAGGTTCCGATATGTACTTTAGGCGGATTTAAAATTTCATGAAATACGCAAATCCAGGTTCGCATTCTTCCTACAGAATATCCTGATTATCTGAATTACTCTGTTTGCGCCATTTTTTACGCGGACAGATCCTTGAAAAAGCCAAGACTACTGGATCAGGTGCGTTTGTCTATAAGACGAAAGCATTACAGTCATCGGACCGAGCAGTCCTATATCTACTGGATTCGTTACTACATTCGTTTCAACAAGCTGCGTCATCCTAGCGAGATGCGTGAGCCCGAAGTCAGGCATTTTCTCGATCACCTGGCCGTGAACCGCAAGGTCTCGGCTTCCACCCAGAATCAGGCGCTGTGCGCCATCCTGTATTTATATCGCGAAGTCCTGGGCAAGCCACTCGGTATGATAGAGGGTGTCACGCGCGCCCGCCATTCGAAGTACCTGCCGGTGGTCCTGACCCGCCACGAGGTGGCGGCCGTTCTCGGTCAGATGGAAGGTGTGTGCCATTTGGTGGCCTCGCTGATCTATGGCACCGGCATGCGTGTCACTGAAGCGGTGACGCTTCGCATTACTGATATCGACTTCGATTACGCACAGATCACCGTGCGCAGTGGCAAGGGTGACAAGGACCGGGTAACTATGCTGCCAGAAAGCCTGCGTCACCCGCTCTGGGAACACCTGGCAACGGTCCGCGCCATGCATAACGGCGACCTGGACAATGGCTACGGTTACACCTGGCTGCCTTATGCACTGGACAGGAAATATCCCAACGCGGAACGTGAGTGAATCTGGCAATACGCGTTCCCGTCGACCTGCATTTCGCCCGACCGCAGTGACGGTGTCCTGCGGCGCTTTCACATGTCACCACGCACGCTGCAAAAGGCCATGCGCGAGGCCGTCCGGCGTGCCGGGATCAGCAAGCGAGCCGGCCCGCACACCCTGCGGCACACTTTCGCTACGCACCTGATCGAGGATGGCTACGACATCCGTACCGTACAGGAACTGCTCGGCCACAAGAATGTACGCACCACGCAGATCTACACCCACGTGCTGAACCGCGGCGGTCGTAGGGTGCGCAGCCCGCTGGATGGGAGCTAATCCGCAAACAAGGCGTATTAGATACGTTGTAATATACATATTATATACATTTACTGTATATGGACGTTCGCGTGGACCCGGTCAAGGCGGCCGCCAATCGTCACAAGCATGGTGTCAGTTTTGCGGATGCCGAGGCTGTGCTGTTCGACCCTATGGCATAGTCGCTGGAAGATCATAATGCACTGGGCGAGCAGCGTTTTATCAGCCTGGGCACGGGCGCAACCGGCGAATTGCTGGTCGTGGTCTATACCTGGCGTAACGACCATGTTCGACTGATTTCGGCGCGCAGTGCCACCAGGACGGAACAAATCACGTATGAAAAAGGAATATCACTTCAGCAAGGCACGCCGTGGTGCCGTGGCATCCGGCAAGGGCAAGACACGCATTACCATATACCTGGATGACGACGTGCTGGCCGCATTTCGCACCCTGGCCGAGAAATCCGGGCGCGGCTACCAGACGATAATCAACGAAGCACTCGGCGAATACCTCGCCAACGCGCCGCGCCCGGTCGATGCCGCGACCTTGCGGCGTATCCTGCGCGAGGAGCTGAAAAAGTTCTCCTGAAAGGCCCCGGTCAGGGATTCGCGAACAGTCCGCGTTTTTCGCGGAACAGCGCGGAGATGTCCTCGTCACCGAAACCGGCCTGCATCAGGCGGCGGTAGTGAATCAGCGTCATCTCGACCACCGGCATGGCCACGCCGAGCTCGGCCGCCATCGCCTTGCAGATGGCCAGGTCCTTGTGATGCAGCGCGACGCGAAAGCCGGGTTCGAATTTACCCTTGCTCATGCTAGGGCCGCGATGGGACAGGAACCAGTTGCCGGCCGCGCCGCTGCCGACCACCTCGATGACCTTGTCGAGCGGCAGCCCGAGCGCCTCGGCAAAGGCCAGTGCCTCGGTCACCGCCTGATTGATGCCGGCGGCCATCACCTGGTTGACCGCCTTGGTGGCCTGCCCGGCCCCGACCGGGCCCATGTGTTCGACACGCCCGGCGATGCTGTCCAGCGCCGGGCGAATGCGCTCCAGGACGTGTTCGTCGCCGCCGACCATCATGGCCAGCGTGCCGTTGCGGGCGCCCTCGATACCGCCGGAGACCGGGGCGTCGAGAAAGGCCGCCACGGAATGCAGCGTGGCGGCGGCCTGCTGCGCGGTCGCGCGGCTGACAGTGGAGGTATCGAGCACCACGGCATTGTCCTGCAGGCCCGGCTGCAATGCCGCGATCACTTCCAGCAGGTCGGCATCGGCCGACACCGACAGGATGACCAGCTCGCAGGTTCGCGCGAGTTCAGCCGGGGACCCGGCAACATGCACACCGGTATCGGCTTGCAGTTGCGCGGCCTTGTCCGCGCTGCGGTTCCAGATCGAAACGAGGTAGCCGGCCGCGTGCAGGTTGCGCGCCATCGGCGCACCCATGGCCCCGAGGCCGATGATACCGGTTTTCATGGAATATCCTCCTTTGCAATCCAAATGGAGTAGTCAGCGGATTTTAAGTCCCGTCAGGCGGAGCCGAGCACCGCAGTCATCTTGAGAAACAGCGAGCCGCCGTGTCGAGCTGGATTTGCTAGCCGGAAGGCGCGGCAAATCCTGCGAGTTCGGTGAGCGCTCAAGATGACGAGAAGCGCAGGTCAAGGCTGCGAAGCGGCCTTGTATATTCAGGTGTCTTGGCAACCAAGTCTCCGGGTCCGCCATTCTTTCGGGTACTTTTCTTTGGTGGAGCAAAGAAAAGTAACTCGCCCGACAGGGCGAAACCCGATGTTGAGGCGCTCACAAGCCAGCAATTCGCGCAGGCCTGCGCTCCTGCCACAATAAGCCAGCCATCGGGTACGAACCGCTACTCGTCTTCCATGTAGGTGGTGCCGGTGAGTCCGCCTTCCAGCGCCTGCAGGTACATGGCACGTTCCGGGCCCTTGAGGCCTGCCGCGTTGAGTTTTTCGCGGTAGCGCGCCATCAGGCGCTTGGGCTCGAACTCCACGTATCGCAGCAGCTCATCCACGCTGTCGGCATGGCGCGGATCGACCAGCGAGTAGCCGCCGGCGCTGTCGAACTCGACGTTGATCGCGTCGGTGTCGCCGAACAGGTTGTGCATGTCACCGAGGATTTCCTGGTAGGCGCCGAGCAGGAAAAAGCCGAGCAGGTAGGTCTCGTCATCACGCACCGCGTGTAGCGGCAGGGTCGACTCGACGCCATTGCCATCGACATACATCCCGATTTGCCCGTCGGAATCGCAGGTCAGGTCATGCAGGATGGCACGCCGCGACGGTGCCTCGTCTAGCCGCTGCAGGGGCACGATGGGAAAGATCTGGTCGATCCCCCACACATCAGGCATGGACTGGAACACCGACAGGTTGCAGAAGTACTTGTCGGCGAGGCGCCGGTTGATGTCATCGAGTTCAGGCGGCGGCAGGTCCTGCAACTCCAGGAAACCCTGTACCTTGCGGCACAGGGCGTAATACAGCGATTCGCCGTGCGCGCGCTGCTGCAGGCCGGCGCGGCCGACCAGGTACAGGCCGCGCAGCTCGGCGAGATGCCCGCCCGCCAGCAGGTAGCTGTCGAGTGCACTGTCCGCCGTGCACTGCGCCAGTGACTCGCGCAGCGCCAGCACCGGAGCGATATCGGAACTTGAGCCGGCGTCTTCCTCACTCAGCACCTGCTCGGTGTCGAGCACATTGGTGATCAGCACGGCGTGGTGCGCGGTCAGCGCGCGGCCGGATTCGGACATCAGGTCGGGTGCCGGCAGGTCATGCGCTTGCGTGATTTCGCTGAAGATGTCGATCACGGTCTGCGCGTAGCGGTCCACGTCGTAGTTCATGGAGCATTCACTCATCGAGCGCGTGCCTTCGTAGTCGATGCCCAGCCCGCCGCCGACATCGACCGTGGTCACCGGTACACCGGCGTTGCGCAGCTCCACCCAGGTGCGGGCAACTTCCATGAGCGCATCGCGGAACACCTCGATACTGGTGATCTGCGATCCGGGATGACAGTGCAGCAGCGTCAATCGGTCGAGCATGCCCGCGTCCCGCAGACGCTCCATCAGCGCCAGCGCGCCGGCCGCGGTGAAGCCGAATTTGGAACGGTCGCCACCGGTGTTCTGCCAGTTGCCGGAGGTCACCGTGGACAACCGTACACGCAGGCCGAGCTCCGGCTGCATGCGCATCGACGCTGCCGTGGCGATGATCAGCTCCAGTTCCGACAGCTTCTCGATGACCAGCACGGTAGGGTGGCCAAGGCGCTGCGCGATCAGTGCGAGACGTATGTACTCGGCGTCCTTGTAGCCGTTGCAGATGATGGTGCCGCCGGCAGGCAGGCTGCCGATCACCGCCATCAGCTCGGGCTTGCTGCCGCACTCCAGGCCGATGCGCGCGCCGCCGTGCGCGACCAGCGCTTCGACCACGTGTCGCTGCTGGTTGACCTTGATCGGGTAGATGGCGGTGTAGTTCGCCGGGTAGCCAGTAAGCTGCATGGCGGTGGTGAAGGCGCCGTGCAGGCGGTCCACGCGATTGCGGAGGATATCGGTGAAACGCACCAGCACCGGCAGGGTAAGGCCGTCCTCATGCAGGCGGTCGACCAGGCCATGCAGGTCGATGGCCGGCGCATCGGTGTGCGCGCCCGGCCGTGCCAGCAGGTGGCCATTGTCACCGACATCGAAATAGCCGGCGCTCCAGCCGGGGATGTTGTACTGCCTGCGGGCGTCATCGGGTGTCCAGTCCATGACAGGCACGATAATGACAGCGGGCGGTAATAGCAATGGGTTGGCCCGCACGACAGGGTCATCACCTCGCATAAGCGACCCGCTACGCGATCGTGCCTATCACGCATGAGATGCGCTCCTGCGAGACTTTATTTGCCAGATCCCATTGATCCCGCCCCGCCCGATCTTGTATTGGCTGCACGCCTATCCGCCTGATCGAGTTGTAGGGTGCGTTTCACGCACCGAAAACGGTGCACAGAGAGCACCCTACGGCTGGTGCCAATGACCAGGGCATCTGACGCCCCATTGATCCCACCCCGCCCGATCTTGTATTGGCTGTACGCCTATCCGCCTGATCGAGTGGTAGGGTGCGTTTCACGCACCGAAAACGGTGCACAGAGTGCACCCTACGGCTGGCGCCAATGACCAGGGCATCTGACGCCCCATTGATCCCACCCCGCCCGATCTTGTATTGTCTGCCACCCGACCTGCCAGACCGAGGACGCAGCCGTGACAGACAAAGACCAGTGGTTTACCGAGATCTACGAAATCGGCGGCTCCGCCTTCGGCGTGAAAATCCGCGAGCGGCTGCACAACGAGCAGACCGAATACCAGCACATCGAGATCTACGCGACAGAAAAGTTCGGCAACCTGATGGTCATCGACGGCTGCTACATGCTCACCGCACGCGAGAACTTCATCTATCACGAGATGATGTCTCACCCGGTACTGTTCACCCACCCGTCGCCGGAACGCGTGGTGATCATCGGTGGTGGTGACTGCGGGACGCTGCGCGAGGTGCTGAAGCACGGCCGCGTCACCCATGCGCTGCAGGTCGAGATCGACGAGCGCGTCACGCGCCTGGCCGAGGAGTTCTTTCCGGAGCTGTGCGTGGCGAACGAAGATCCGCGCGCAGACTTCCTGTTCGGCGACGGCATCCGCTGGATGAAGGAAAGCACGCCCGGCACCGTCGACATCGTGATCGTCGACAGCACCGATCCGGTCGGACCGGCGCTGGGACTGTTCACCGAGGATTTCTACCGCGACTGCCACCGCGCGCTGGGCGACAACGGCATCCTCATCCAGCAGAGCGAGTCACCTCTATATAACATGGACATCATCAACCCGATGCACAAGGCGATGCGCGCAGCCGGCTTCGTCGATGTGCAGACGCTGTTCTTCCCGCAGCCGTGCTATCCCTCAGGCTGGTGGAGCGCCACCATGGGCAGCAAGCAGCCGATGGCCGGACACTTCCGCGAAAAGGATGCCGCCGGCAAGAGCTTCGAAACACACTACTACAACGCCGCCATCCACAAGGCCGCGCTGACCCCGCCGGAGTTTTTCAGGCAGGCGCTGGAGTAGACATCACGTGAGACGTGAAAAGTGAAAAGTGAAAAGTGAAAAGAATAATGGCCACGGAATCCACGGAAGAGCACGGAAAAATAACAATGCAGACGTAGGGTGCGTTTTACGCACCACAACGGCTTAAAGGGAAAGAGAAGACCATGCGCGCACATTCAGGATTATCCCTTCAAGACGCAGGATGTGCGGGAACGGCCATGAGATGCGCTCCTACAACAATAGCTACCCGTTCATGCGCGACTCGCATTTTGGAAACAACCACATCCATTATTTTCTTGTTGTTCTGTGGATTCCGTGGCCATTATCTTTCGCACCCGTAATTCACGTTTCACCTTTCACGTCCCACCCAATGGTGCACAGAGTGCACCCTACATTTTTCCGTGTTCTTCCGTGGATTCCGTGGCCAGACTTCATTTTCATTTCACGTATTACCATTCAAGTGGATAGTGACGTCGGGTGCGCTCATGCACCGGGGTGGCACACAAGCCACCCACTGAAGGCTTCCCTCAGTTACACCAGCGCTTGACGTTTTCGCGCGCCTGCTCGAGCGACTGTTCACGCGCATCGTCCGGCAGGTACACACGCTTTCCTGATTCATCGAGGGAATATACGCGGCCGGCGCGCTCCATGTTGCGCAGGTAATCACGCGCATAGTTGCAGCGTTTTTGCCGCTGCTCGCGCTCGGCCTTTTCCTCTTCGGCCTGAAGCTGCTTTTGCTGACGCTCGTCACGCATGGCATCGAGCAGGCGTTGCGTCTTGTCCATGCGCACATCGGGTGCTGCCGCACCGGCCCCGGACGCGGATCCGTCGATCTTGCGCAGGCTGTGGGCACGGCTGTCACACGGTGAGTCGCGGTATTGCACGCCGCCATCGGGACCGGTGCACTTGTAGACCTCGGCCGATGCCACAGATCCAAACAGCAGCATCGCAAGCATGGGGATTAACCTGGTCACGGTGAGTACCTCATTGTTGAATAATCCGGTTCGTACATGCCTGCGTTCCCACCCCATTGTTGCACATACGAGAGCGGGCCCCGTCCGCAATCATTTTAAACAACCTCTCGCACGCAAGATGCGCTCCTGCCTCATGTCCCCCGCAACCGGTCCAGGCACAGGCGCTGGCGGGAATCGAACAGGTGACGCGCGCCGATGGTGACCGCGGCCAGCGTACCCAGGCCGGTGCCGGTGGTGATGAGGAACATGATCAGGATCTGGTATTTCACCGCTTCAACCGGCGCCGCACCGGCCAGGATCTGGCCGGTCATCATGCCCGGCAGGCTGACCACGCCGGCGGCTGCCATGGCATTGATGATAGGGATCATGCCGCTGCGGATGGCCTTGCTGCGATACTCCGAGATCGCCGTGTCCCAGCCTTCGCCGAGCATGAGACGCGCCTCGATAATGTTGCGCTGCTCCCAGGCCGCCTGCGTCAACCGGTCCATGGCAATTGCGATGCCGTTCATGGTGTTGCCGAGCAGCATGCCCAGCAGCGGGATGGCGTATTGCGGCGCATACCAGGGTTCGTCGCCGAGGATCACTATCAGTGCGAAAATGGCAATGGCAAAGGAGGACAGGAACATAGAGATGGTGCCGACGGCATAGCCCCACCAGCCACGAAAGCGGCGCTCCTGGCGCATCATAACCTCGCGCCCGGCGATCAGCAGCATGAACAGCGACAGCAGCGCCACCCAGCCCGGGTGCGAACTGGCGAACAGCGCCTTGAGAACCAGTCCGATCAATGTCAGCTGCACCGCGGTCCGGGTCGCCGCGATGACAAGCTGCCCGCCGATACCGGTGCGCAGGCGAATCGACAGCAGCGCCAGCAGCAGTACCAGCACGGCGGCAATCGCGAGATCGTAAGTGTCGAGTGTGATCATTGCCGTGCTTCCATGGCCAGCTCCTCGAGTCTGCCGTCCCTGAGCTCGACGTGGCGGTTCGCCACGCGCGCAACCTGGGTGCGGTCGTGGCTGACCCAGATCACCGCGGCGTCGTGCGTTTTCATATAGTCGTCGATCACCGCCTCGACACGGCGCGTGTTCTCGGCATCCAGGTTCGCGGTGGGTTCATCCAGCAACAGTACGCGCGGCCGGTTCGCGAGCAGGCGCAATAGCGCCAGACGCTGCCGCTCGCCGCTGGACAGGCGCGACACCGCCTGCTCCAGTACCGCCGCGGCAAGACCCAGCTCTGACAGTAAAACTGGCATGCCGTTGACGAAATGGTCATGTGCACGCGGCAGCCACCAGCTGCTTTCCGGCGGCAGCAGGCCGGCCTGGCGACGCCATTGCTCGGGTGGAATGTCCTCTGCTCGCACCCCATCCAGCCACAATTCGCCGCCATGCGGATCGATGTCGGCAATGGCGCGCAACAATTGCGACTTGCCGCTACCCGATTCTCCGGTGATGCACAGGCAATCCCCGGCTGCCAGCGACAGCGACACGGGACCGAGCATCGGCCGGGACAGGTCCTTGATTTGCAGCAGGGGCAGTGTTTTACTCATTGCGCACGGGGGACAGACCCCGTTGTTTCGATGAAATTGCCATGCCGGGCCACCCGGAGACAATACACGAAAACGGGGTCTGTCCCCTTACCTTGAGAACAATCCAGAGGCCATTATGTCAGAACCGACCATCGCACAAAAAGCGCCCTATGCACAGGAACTCGAACCCGGCACCTACTGGTGGTGCGCCTGCGGCAAATCGAAGCAGCAGCCGTTCTGCGACGGCTCGCACAAGGGCAGCGATTTCCAGCCCGTGAAATTCGAAATCACCGAAAAGAGAAAAGCCTGGCTGTGCGGCTGCAAGCACAGCAGCGACATGCCGTTCTGCGACGGTACTCATAAAAGCCTGTAGGAGCCGATCCCATCCGCGATCTATTTCAAACACCGCATCGCGCATGAGATGCGCTCCTACACCCAATCAATGCTCCTGCAGGAGCGGGCCGCGTCCGCGATCGTTTCAAACACCGCATCGCGCATGAGATGCGCTCCTACACCCAATCAATGCTCCTGCAGGAGCGGACCGCGTCCGCGATCATTTCAAACATCGCATCGCGCATGAGATGCGCTCCTGCAAAAATTCCCTGAATTTATATTTCCGTGTTCTTCCGTGGATTCCGTGGCCATTATCTATCGCACATGGGATGTGCATCTGCTGGTCGTCTGTGGCGCTTCTTTGTTTGCGCCCTGGCGCCTCTGCGCGAAATATTTCCACGAATTAAAAAAGGGCGCCGCAGCGCCCTTTTCCGTTGCGCATAACCGAACGCGTTACAGGTTATACCCCACCTCGTCGTGCAGCACGATGTCGAGGCCTTCGGTCTCCTGGTCGCTGGTGACTCGCAGGCCGATGACGGCATCGATCAGCTTGAGAATGATCCAGGACAAAATGGCGCAGTAGACGAAGGTCGCGACGACGCCGACGAACTGCACCCAGACCTGGCCGCCGATGGTCATGCCCTCGGCGAGACCGGCGCCGCCCAGCATGCCGACAAACACGCCGGCCAGCAGCGTGCCGAGAATACCGCCGACACCGTGCACCGGGAACACGTCGAGCGAGTCATCGACTTTCAGCACCTGCTTGAGGTAGCTGGTGCACGTGTAGCAGATCACGCCGGCGCTGGTGCCGATGATCAGCGCACCGATCGGGCCGACGAAACCGGACGCCGGCGTGATGGTGCCCAGCCCCGCCACCATGCCGGTGACGATACCGAGCACGCTCGGCTTGCCGTGCCGCATCCATTCCATCGTCATCCACGCCAGCGAGCCGGCGGCGGCACTGATGTGCGTGACCAGCATCGCCATGCCGGCATCGCCGTTCGCTGCCAGCGCGCTGCCGGCATTGAAACCGAACCAGCCCACCCAGAGCATGGCCGCACCGATCACGGTCATGGTCATGTTGTGCGGCGGCATTGCCACCGTAGCGAAGCCCTTGCGCGGCCCCAGCACCAGCGCCGCCACCAGCGCGGCGACGCCGGCGTTGACATGCACCACGGTACCGCCGGCGAAATCCAGCAGACCCATGTCCTGCAACCAGCCGCCGCCCCATACCCAGTGCGTGACCGGCGCATACACCAGCACCAGCCACAGCGCCGAGAACCACAGCATGGCGGAAAACTTCATGCGCTCGGCAAAGGCGCCGACGATCAGCGCCGGCGTGATGATGGCGAAGGTCAGCTGGAACATGGAGAACACGCTCTCCGGGATGGTGCCGATCAGGCTGTCGCGCCCGACGTTGGCCAGCAGCAACTGGTCGAAGCCGCCGATCCAGCGATTCATGGCTCCACCGTCGCCGAATGCCAGTCCGTAGACGAACACCAGCCACAGGATGGACACCAGGCAGGTAATGGCAAAGCACTGCATCAGCACCGACAGCACGTTCTTGCTGCGCACCAGGCCGCCGTAGAACAGCGCCAGGCCCGGTATGGTCATGAACAGCACCAGCGCCGTCGAGGTCAGTATCCAGGCGGTGTCCGCCCCGTTCAGTTCGTCCGCCAGGGCGGCCGCCGGAAACAGCCCGGCGACGGCGAGTGGCAGGAGTGTCTTGTACCGCGTCAGGGCAGCAAGGCTCATGTCGAATCCCCCCGTTTTTTCTGGATTGTTCTAGAGTGCGTCCGGACCGGTCTCGCCGGTACGGATACGTATGGTCTGCTCCAGGTTGGTGACGAAAATCTTGCCGTCGCCGATCTTGCCGGTGTTCGCGGCACCGGTGATGGCGTCGATAACCGTCTCGACCTTGTCCGCCGGGACGCCGATCTCGATCTTGACCTTGGGCAGGAAATCGACCACGTATTCGGCGCCACGATACAGTTCCGTGTGGCCTTTCTGACGACCGAAACCCTTGACCTCGGTCACGGTGATGCCCTGCACACCGATTTCGGACAGCGCCTCGCGCACGTCATCGAGTTTGAAAGGTTTTATAATGGCTGTAATGAGTTTCATTTTTATCCTCCGGTGAGCTGACTGCCGCGCAGCAGCCGGAATCATACCAGAGGCCGCACCGCTTTGGTGCCACCGGGACCGCCCGATTCATCTGCCCATCCCCAATCGATGTTCCTGCAGGAGCGGATCCCATCCGCGATCTTTTTAAATTCCCCATCGCGCATGAGATGCGCTCCTACCCCCAGGGGAAAACACGGTTCACAGGCAAAAAAAACGGGCGCCGAAGCGCCCGTCAAGGTGGGCAGGTAAACTACTTGCCGGAGCCCTTTGCACCCACGAACTCGGGGTAGGCCTCGAGACCGCATTCGCCGAGATCGACGCCTTCGTACTCTTCCTCTTCGCTGACGCGGATGCCGATCACCATCTTGATGATGCCCCAGACGATCAGGCTGGTCACGAAGGTCCAGGCGAAGATCACGCCAAGACCGGTGAGCTGCGCCACCAGCGTCGCGTCCGGATTGGTGAAGGTGACCGCGATCAGGCCCCACATGCCGACCACACCGTGCACCGAGATGGCACCGACCGGGTCGTCGATCTTGATGCTTGTCCAGACCGAGGATCGAGAACACCACGAGCACACCGCCCACGGCACCGATGATGGTGGCCAGCAACGGGGTCGGGGTCAGCGGTTCGGCGGTGATCGCCACCAGGCCGGCCAGTGCGCCGTTCAGCGCCATGGTCAGGTCGGTCTTGCCGAACAGCAGGCGGGCAACCACCATCGCGGCGATCACACCACCGGCAGCCGCCATATTGGTGTTGACGAACACCAGCGCCACGGCGTTGGCCTCGTCGACGTTGGAGACCTTCAGCTCGGAACCGCCGTTGAAGCCGAACCAGCCCATCCACAGGATGAACGTGCCCAGTGTCGCCAGCGGCATGTTGGCGCCCGGGATCGGGTTGATGGTGCCGTCAGCCCGGTACTTGCCCTTGCGTGCACCGAGCAGCAGGACACCGGCCAGCGCCGCGGTTGCACCACACAGGTGCACGACACCGGAACCGGCGAAGTCCAGGAAGCCCAGGGCATCCAGGACCGCCGCCGCCCCACTTCCAGTAACCCTGCATCGGGTAGATGAAGCCGGTCATGACCACGGCGAACAACAGGAACGCCCACAGCTTCATGCGCTCGGCAACGGCACCGGAGACGATCGACATGGCGGTTGCCACGAACACGACCTGGAAGAAGAAGTCGGACAAGGCTGGAGTAGTAGGTCATCACCACCGCTTGCCAGCACGGCTTCGGCCGTATTGTCGGTACTACCCAGGATGCCGCCGATTCCCGGCCACCAGGGGCTGACCGCCGCATCGCCCGGATACATGATGTTGTAGCCATACAGCATGTACATGATGCAGGCGACGGCAAACAGGGAGATGTTCTTGGTCAGGATTTCGGCGGTGTTTTTCGCACGCACCAGGCCGGCCTCGAGCATCGAAAAACCCGCAGCCATCCACATTACGAGCACGCCGGATACCAGGAAGTAAAAGGTATCGAGCGCATAACTCAGTTCGGTTATTGCTTCCACGATTCAGTCCTCCGTCGGCCGGATCAAAGTGCGTCCGGACCGGTCTCACCGGTGCGGATACGGATGGTTTGTTCAACACTGGATACGAAGATCTTGCCGTCACCGATCTTGCCGGTATTGGCAGCCTTGGATGATGGCCTCGACGACCTTGTCGGTCATGTCCGCCTTCACCACGGCCTCGATTTTCACCTTGGGCAGAAAGTCGACGACGTATTCCGCGCCGCGATACAGTTCCGTGTGGCCCTTCTGACGTCCGAAGCCCTTGACCTCGGTCACCGTGATGCCCTGCACACCGACTTCCGACAGGGCCTCGCGAACATCATCCAGCTTGAAGGGCTTGATGATTGCAGTTACCAGTTTCATGTTTGTCTACTCCTTATGAAGACCTTTAAAAACGGCCTGCCCGAAGGCAGGCCGTAGCCACGTCGGTTAAAGAGACTTGGAGACGCTTAAGACGATGCGTGAATCGGCCAGGTCGCCGAACATGTTCACATCATCACCGTCGCTGTCCACATAGGTCAGGCCCAGGTCCACACCGGCCACCGACTTGGTCAGGCCGATACTCCAGTCCGTGTAGCTGTCCGGCAGACCGGACACACCGGGAGGAGCGCTGGGGCTGACATCGTAGGCATCACCGAAGTTGTGACCGACATGCGCAGATAAGCCGATCTCGTACCAGGGCAGGGTCATCTCGTAACCGGCCGCCAGGTACCAGGCGCTCTCCGTTGAACCGATAAAGGCCAGCTCATCGGAGTAGTTCAGGGACACGGTAAAACCGGCCATGCTGCCACTGACATAGAGTTCGGTCGTATCAACATCGAAGCCGGACTGATCTCCACCGGGATACACATAACGCAGAATGCCGAGGTCATAACCGATGCCGTTGGCCATTTCACCGGCATAGCCTGCGTAAATATCCAGCTCGATCTGCGGATCGCGTGCGCCGCCGAAGAAGGTGGAATCGACATTGGACGCCCAGGTGCCGACATAGAGGCCGCTTTCATGGGCATAATCGAACCCGCCCTGGATGGCAATCTGCTCGTCCGTCTGGGACACACCGCGGAAGGCATAATCAGACACAAGGGCGACATTGCCGCTGATTTCTGCCAGTGCTCCGGTCGAAGCGGCCAGCAGCGCGGAGGCAATCAAGGTTTTCTTCATCATTTCATCTCTCCTAAAAGTTGTGGTTAGCACTGTGCAATGACTGAACCACTTCAACTCAACTGTGAATAAGGGAAATTCAGCTTGTGTTCAGCAGGAACCGTGCCAGATCGCACATTATTTTATATATCAATACTTTATCCGGTTATTGAGGAATATCAGGGGGCGATAAAAGAGCATGCGGTGCACGCTTTTTGTGCATGCGCCCTATATTGGTGCGCCTTGATGGCCAGTCGGCAGGTTATGGACGGGACAGCGGACGTTCGACTAAGGTAGGCGCATGCTCAATACCAAATTCATCGACGACCTGGCGCGCCAGATCAGCAACAGCATCCCCGCCGGCGTGAAGGGCCTGCAGCAGGACGTGGAGAAGAATGTGCGCACCCTCCTGCAGGGCGCGTTCGCCCGCCTCGACCTGGTTACCCGCGAGGAATTCGACGTGCAGGCGAAGGTACTCCTGCGCACGCGCGAGAAACTGGAAGCCCTGGAACGACTGGTCGCGGAGCTGGAAAAGAACAACCGCTAGGAGCGGATCCCATCCGCGATAAACATTCCCACCGGACCCTGTAGGAGCGGATCTCATCTGCGATGTGTTATTCGACGTGTGCATGAAAAAATATCGCGCTTGAGAAGCGCTCCTACAAAACCGGTTCACCCGGCAGGCGCGTACCCCATCCACAATAAATATTTCAACCCAACCCTGTAAGAGCGGATCCCATCCGCGACAAACATTCCTCCCAACCCTGTAGGAGCGGATCCCATCCGCGACAAACATTCCTCACAACCCGGCAGGAGCGGATCCCAGCCGCGAAACATCACTACAACCATGCCGCATCCCACAGGGGATAATCACCGACACGCCTTGCCAGGCCTGCTCGCAATGGATTGGCAATGATGTACCTGGCTGCTTCAATGATGGCCGCCTCACCGTGCAGGGCATGATCATGAAAACCACGCTGCCAAACAGGATGGCCACGCCGTGCAATAAGGTCATTCACCTTCCGAGCTGAATTCAGCTTGAGGTTTCCCACGAGACTTGACAATGATGCAGCGTTTTCAAGTGAAAACAGCCAGTGCAGATGGTCGGGCATGACAACAAATGCCATTGTCTTTGAACAACCGAATGCATCGGAACGTATCATTTCCCTGACCAGAATTCGCCCGGCCGCCAATACCCTGAAATATGGATATCTTTGATGTGTTACCGCGGTAATCAGATAAATCTGCCCATCAAGGGATAGACGGCCCTTTCTTAAATTGCAGCCATGTGCTTGCGTAGACATGAATGGATGAATAACAGATATCGCGCTTGAGAAGCGCTCCTACAAAACCGGTTCACCTGTAGGAGCGGAGCGCATCTGCGATAAATATCCCTACCCAACCTTGTAGGAGCGGATCTCATCCGCGATATGCATTCGCTGACAACGATCACCGGGATGGACTACTGCATTCAGACATCGGCATCACCCACACTGTCGGCTTGCCAGCAAGGATGCCACCATGTCCCTCGCCATCGTCTACAGCCGCGCCCGGCTTGGCATGGATGCTCCGCTGGTCACCGTGGAAGTGCACTTGTCGAACGGACTGCCGTCGCTGTCCATCGTCGGACTGCCGGAAACCGCGGTCAAGGAAAGCAAGGACCGGGTGCGTGGCGCCCTGCTCAATACCTGCTTCGAATTTCCCGCGCGTCGCATCACTATCAACCTGGCACCGGCCGACCTGCCCAAGGAAGGCGGGCGTTTCGACCTGCCGATCGCACTGGGCATCCTGGCTGCGTCCGGCCAGATACCCAGGGATGAACTGGACCAGTACGAATTCGCCGGTGAGCTGGCCCTGTCCGGCGAACTGCGCCCGGTACAGGGCGTCCTGCCGATGACGCTACAGACACAGCGCGCACAGCGCACTTTGCTGGTGCCGCAGGACAATGCAGCGGAAGCCGCGCTGGTCAGGGATGTGCGTGTGCTCGCGGCGGATCACCTGTTGCAGGTCACGGCCCACTTCACCCGCATGCAGCGCATCGAAGCCGAGCCGGCCACCGCCGTGAATTCCGCTGCAGAAGATGTACCCGATCTCTCCGACGTGCGCGGCCAGGCGCATGCGCGACGCGCGCTGGAGATCGCAGCCAGCGGTGGGCACAGCCTGCTGATGCTCGGCCCGCCCGGCACCGGCAAATCCCTGCTGGCAAGCCGCCTGCCTGGCATCCTGCCGGAGCTGACCGAGACCGAGGCGCTGGAAACGGCCGCCCTGCGCTCCATATGTGGCCTGCCTGTCGATCCGATGCGCTGGCGGTTACGGCCGTTTCGCACCCCTCACCACACGGCATCGGCCGTGGCACTGGTCGGCGGCGGCTCCAGCCCGCGCCCGGGCGAGATTTCGCTCGCGCATCACGGCGTACTGTTTCTGGACGAACTGCCCGAATACGATCGGCGTGTGCTTGAGGTATTGCGCGAACCCCTGGAGTCCGGGCAGATCACGATCTCGCGCGCGGCGCTGCAGGCGGATTTCCCGGCCCGTTTTCAGCTGATTGCCGCCATGAACCCGTGTCACTGCGGCTACCTCGGCGACGCCTCCGGCAAATGCAGATGCACGATGGAGCAGATACAACGCTACCGCAACCGGATTTCCGGCCCGTTGCTGGACCGCATCGACATGCACGTGGAAGTGCCTCGCCTGCCGTTTGAACACATGCATGGCAAGAAGGGGGAAGGCAGTAATGTTGTACGTGAACGCGTCACGAGAACGCGTGATGTTCAATTGCAACGCAACGGCACGCTGAACAGCCAGCTCACCAGCAATCAGATGGATGAAGTTTGCGCGTTATCGAAAGCCGATCGACTGCTGCTGCAACAGGCGATGGAGAAGCTCCAGCTCTCCGCTCGCGCCTACCACCGAATTCTCAAACTGGCGCGCACGATTGCAGATATGGATGGAGGTGCGGCGATAGTGACATCGCATCTGGGCGAAGCCATCAATTACAGGAGACTGGACAGGTCTCTCTAAAGGGAACTGACGCTCAGGAAATTAACAGTTTCGGAGTGAATTTTATTTTGTCTGTCGTGGTTATCAAAGGTTGGGGCATTGACGAATCAAATGACTCTGACCTCTTTGATTCAGTCCTGCGCTCTAACACTGGAAGCCGATCTCCGGCAGCTAAAGAAGGAGCATGAGTTGTAATCATAAAACGTGTCTGTCCCCGTTTACTCTCATTATTTTCTCTGACGTCTTATTACTACTTCCAAGCCTCCAGACTTTGCTAGCAATGACGCTGTATAATTCAACTTTACTAGTATCAGGCTCGAGCACGGTAAGCATCAGCAGTATATTCGCTCTGCATAAGAGATGGAAGTATGCTCTGATTGCTCTCGCGTGTAAATAAATGTCGGGATTCGTTATCACTGGTACGGATCAGCACCTGAAGCGAGTTTTGATTTCTCGCAAATACAACCTCACCCCTAACGTCTGCAATTCGAGCAAAATTGTAGGATTGACTGATCGCTTCTCGATGATGGCTCGATCTTTTTCTACAACACTGATTTCAATCCCTGTCACGAAGCTCGCCTCCGGAAGATTCGCAATCCGGTACGACTTTGTTCCTGACTGACTCAGATCAATCACCCCAAGATTGAGCACGTAACGATCGGTTGCCGCACTTATCCCTTTATCAATCAGCTCTCCATCTCTCCGAATATTCAGACACTTTATAACATCCAGCAAGCAATAAAGAGGACATTACTATAAATAATAATGATCTCATGATCAGGCTCATTTCGTAGCATTTCTTCACCGAATGTGACTCCTCCGACCATGTCGATTTAACCCTGGTGGTTTAGGTGGTTGACCACTGACCCCAGGAGCACCTCTTACACCAAGATGGAACTCCGCCATTACAGCATGACCGCGCCAACGTGCCTGCATAGGATTACTATTGGTCCCGAGACTAGCCATAGGAACCTACAGGAAAAGAGTTATGAGCTTTTTTTAGGCATTCGTTCTGATCGCTACACTTAATTGTCGGACAATCAAAGCAATCGCCTCCTGTATCTCGTGGATCATTCGTGCGCGGTACACCACGCCCATTCTGCGGATAGAGACCGTACACTGTTCCATCATCCGCAATGATGTAACAGTGTCGTTGCCTAAAACCGTGTCCACGACCACCAACTCCTGCTATAGAATCAAGATATCTGCAACATAGTTTTGCAAGGCCAGTCGGATCAGTCCACCTTAATGGATTAAGCTCTACGTAAGCATAGGTATTTAAACCACCATCCAACCCAATCGGATCACTCGTAATATACCGCCCTGTCTCCGGATCATAATACCTGAAGTAATTGTAATGCAGACCCGTCTCGGCATCGTAGTACTGACCCGGAAAGCGAACATTCAACTCCACTGTATTCACGCTCACCGTTGCATCACCAAAGGGATCATACGTCGCCCGCCACACCACGCTGCCAGCCTCGTCTGTCATCACTTGCGGGGTGCCCAGGTGGTCGGTGTGCACGTAATAGAGTTGCCCCTGCGCGACCGCGGCGTCGGCCCTGTCGATCAGCCCGTCCCAGGCCGTCAGCAAGGTCTTGCCGAGCGCATTGTCGATAACAGACTGCCATGCCAGGCCCAGCAGGGTCCGTGACAGGATTACCAGATCACCGGCATTCAGCTGACCGTCCTGGTTCATGTCACCGGCCGTAAACTCGGCCGGTGTTGGCGTCCGGCTTCCCAGCACCATCTGCATCAACAGCAGGTAGTCGCTGACAGTGATCTGCCCATCGACATCGATGTCCCCCGGCACGGACACGCTGCCGGGATCGCCCGGATCCGAACCATTGGCCACCTCGGCCCCGTCACTCACCCCGTCGCCGTCCGTATCCGGGTTGTTGATCAGCGTGCCGTACAGCAGCAGCTCGTCGCGGTTACCCAGGCCGTCACCGTCATCATCCGGGCTGACGGGATTACTGCCCAGGGCGGCCTCGTCCCGGTTGGTCTGGCCGTCCTGGTTGGTATCCGGGAGGTAGATCGCCAGCAGCTGCCCGTTGAGGTAGAGATACTCCACCAGCACCGTGCCCGCCTGATCGGTCTCGGCCAGCAATGCGCCGTCGGTGCCATACAGAAAGGACTCTCCGCTGCCGTCCGGCCGTGCCTTGGCCACACGCTGTCCCAGGCCGTTGTAGGCGAAGCTCGCTACCAGGCTGCCATTGTCGGCGGCATCGGCCAGGCGCTGATGGGCCGTATAGGCATAGCTCCAGTTGCCTTTGGCAAGGGTATTGCCGGCAATGCTCGTCACGACATCGGCACTGCCGAGCTGGTCGAGGCGGTTGCTGGCCGGTTCATAGTTGAGCAATACCGGACTGCCTTCGTCGCCAAGGAGACGGTTGCCGTTCTTATCGTAGTCATAGTTCCAGCCGCCACCAAAGGGACCGCTGGCGGTATCCAGCCGGTTGAGCGGATCGTAGCCGAAGCTGCTGGCACTGCCCAGGCTGTCATCGCGCTGGATCAGGTTGCCGTTATGGTCATAGAGCGGATAACTCAGTGCCAGGGCTCCGGGTACGCTCTGGGCCGTCAGCCGGTAGGCGCTATCCCAGGTCTGTGTCAGGCTCTTGCCGTTGCCGTAGGTTAGTGACGCGACCCCGCCATACGGCACATAACCGATGGCGCCGGCCAGGCTCTGTGTCTGGCCGTTGACGGTAAGGTCGACGCCATCGACCTGACCTGCTGCATCGTAGTGATAGGTCACGACGGTACCGGACGGATAGGTGACGGTCTTGAGCCGGTTGGTGGCATCATGGGTGTAGCTCACCCCCTGGTGGGTTGTGACGTTGCCAAAGCCATCGTAGCGATAGAAGACCGCGGCGCTGCCGGTCGTGACGCGGCACAGCCGGCCGCTGCCGTTCGGGCAGCTGTCATAGCTGTACGTGACATCCTCCTGCGGACCGGGTGTCGTGACGCCAGTCAGTCGGTTCAGGGCATCGTAGCTGTAGCTGTGCGTAATGGCCTCGGGCGTACCGCTCGCCGTGGTCTTGCTCAGTACGTTGCCGGCGTCATCGTAGCTGTAGGTGGTGGTCCCGGTATCCGGGCTGGTGGTCGCGAGCAGGTTGCCCAGGTCATCGTACTGGTAGGCAGTGGTGCCGTTATTGGGATCGGTAACCGTAGTCAGCCGGTCGTCAACGTCATAGCCGTATTGCGTCGAGGCATTCGCCGTGGACGGATCGGTCCCGCCCAGGTCCTGGGTTGATGTGAGCAGACGCTTGAGGGCATCGTAGCTGTAGTCGGTGATACTGCCGTTGCCGTCGGTGGCTTTGTCCAGGCTGCCGTCCGGCGCATAATCCGCATCCACCCGTTCAAGCGGGCTGGCCGGGTTGTTGCCTGACTGGCTGAGATCCAGACGGTTGTAGGCATCGAAGGTTTGCGTCAATGCCTTGTACAAAGTACCGCTACTGTCACGGGTCTGCTCGGCTACCCGGTTGCCCTCGGTATCGAGACTGTAGTCGATGTAGTTACCTATTCCATCAGTCACACGCACCAGGCGGCGTGCGGGATCATAGCCAAAGGTCACCGTCGTGGCCGCCGGCGTACCATGTGCCGTTGTAATACTCTGCACCTCACCCGTGGCCAGGTAGGTCCAGCGGGTCACCTGTACCGCCGACGCACTGCGCTTGGTCAGGGTTTCCAGCCTATCGTTGCCGGGGTAATAGGTGTAATTCAGGCTTAGCCCGTTGGGGCGATCCTCGCTGGCCACCTTGCCGGTGGCCGTGTACTGGATGTTGCGGCGGATCAGGATACCTAAGGCATCCTCGATCTCCTTCAGTCGCGCGCGGTTATTGCCCTCCAGGGGATCATCCGGGTAATAGCGGAAGTTGGTAATATCACTGACATCCGTTCCTGGACCGTCGATCCGGGTGAGCTGGTGCAGGGGTCCGTTGTATTGCCAGGTTGTGGTACGGGAGACCACCGTGCTGTCCGGCTTGAAACCGGCCACGGTTTCCGCGATACGGTTGCCGAAGTTATCGTAGCTGTAGGTCGTGATCTTGTTCGCGCCGGCATGGACCGACGGCTCGGTCATCGTGGCAATCCGGCTGAAATAGCGCGGGATCGTAGGTGTAGTCGGTACGGCGTTCCTCCGGCGTCCCCTTGGCCTCTATCTTGAATCCTGGATTGCCGTTGGCATCGTAGTTGCCGTACTCCGTTGGTGACACCGTTTTCGGTTCTCGTGAGCAGGTTGTTGTTGGCCGGATCGTAGCTGTAGCTGGTATTTCCTGAACCGCAGGTAGCGCAACCTGGCCCGTTTATGCCTGTTACCAGTGCTACATCAATCTGTGTATTTATCGAATAATTACTCTGAATGTTCTTGCTGTTAGTCAATGTCCTGGCGTTATTAACATCGTCATAGGCAATATCGACACGATCAGCGCCGCCTGCGTGGTAACTGGCCCTGACTCTTCGGTCTGCATAATATTCGTAAGTTGCATAACGTACTTCTCGTGTACCATCCCAGTCAGAAATCCCGGTAAGGTGACCGGGTAAATCCGCAGCGCTTTCAATCAGTGATGATTCATTATAGTGATAACGACGATACGGGTTATTCAAATAGCCATCCGAACTCCCGTCCGGGTAATACACATACTCCAGGTTGTAATTGGCATCGTAGGTATATGTCCAGACATTGCCAGCATGATCGGTAATGGTCTCGATATGATTATCCGGTGTATAGGTGAACGCGATGGACTCGCCGATTGAATTGGCAACCGCCAGCAGCCTGTCCGGATTGGAAGGATCCTGGTAGTCAAGCGACGTTGTCACACCATCGATCGATGCAATACTTAGCAGACGCCCGGTAAAATGATAGGTCTCGACGGAATCATCTTCCCTGGTAATTTCGAATGTATCATTTGACTCTACAAGCCTGATTCTGGAGTCACTTTCACCGAACCACGACTGATTCGCCGTGCTGTAGTTCCATTGCTCTCCCCTGCCATCAGCATCCCTGACTATCAGTTTGAACGCACTCAACTCGAGCTGTTTATGCCAGGTCGATGACCACCCGTTACCCAGGCCACTATCGTCGATACTCTGGCTGTTATAGAAACGTTCAAAATGCAGACTTGAGAAATCGCCCGGCAAATCAATATCTCTGTGAACCTTGTTGCCCGTTGCGACATTGACAGGGTTGCCGGCCATGGAATTACCTGCACAGGCCATACCGCGGTTCTTGTCTTCATTCCACGGCACGGCAGGAAGCTCGCATACAAGTTGCGCATTATCGTCTGTGCCGGGAATACTGCCGTCGGGACATGCATTGAATCTGTCATAGGTAACCCTGAAGTAGGTGTCAGCTGTCCGCCAACCGTTCTGTGGATTTTGCTGATCAAAATATCGGTATCTAAAGCAGGTGCCGGGTGCAGTACACTGGCTTCCGGTTAATAGCGTTTCGAACTCGTACGTGATCTGGCAACTCGTCGAGGGCGGTGGATAGGGGGTATTCGCGCACCCTATAAAACAGCGCTCGACTTTAAAATCGAACAGCTTGTTAAATGCATCGGCAAAACTTGAGCCATACTGCCTGACAGAGTTGCCATACGAGCAAGGCCACGGTGGGTCCCGCGCTATCCAGACAGGGACGCTGGGAAACGTGTGACTTGCAAACAAGGCCAGCAGCAGAGCCGCACTGACAGTTACATTTCTTTTTCTCATCCAAAGACCCAATCCATGCTCATATCCCGTACTGCATGCCGGCTTCCCGACAGGCAACACGCGAAGGGCCCAATGCCGTTGCGTGCTTCTACAGCACTCAGCCTTCCCATCGGTTTCGCATCACGCGGATAATTAACAATCCCCGCCAGCTATTCTTGCGCCGGGCAACATGGCAGTTCAGCCAGAGACATGCGCCGCCGGTTGTAGGTAAACAGGGTTTTCTGGCGCAGGACATGCGCGGGGATTGCTATTCAGCAGGCACCTTGAGAGTTTCGTCCCAGTACGGCGCATCACCGTAGCGGCTGGCAAGAAACTCGATGAACACCTGCACACGCCGCGGCACCAGGCGCCCCGGCGGGGTTACGGCATGGATGCCGGTTGCGGGCTGCTCGAAGTCCGGGAGGATGCGTTGCAGTTTGCCTTCGTTGATATAGCGGGCAAGGATGAAGGTCGGACCGGTGGTGATGCCGATCCCGGCCGCGGCGGCACAGGCCAGCGCCTCGCCGTTGTTGGCGCGCATGCGCAGCTGCGGCTGAGCGTGCAGCGGGCGGCCATCCGGCGTTGCGTATTGCCACTGCCGCCGGTAACTCATGTTGCTGTACTGCAGGCCGACGTGGTGTTGCAGGTCGTCCGGGTGTTGCGGCTCCCCGAAACGCTCGAGGTAGGCGCGGCTGGCGCAGGTCACCGTGCGCGAGGTGCCGATACGGCGCGCGATCAGCGTGGAATCCGTTAGCTCGCCGATCCGCACTGCGAGGTCGAAGCCCTCCTCGACCAGGTTGATGCTGCGGTCGTTCAGGTCCAGGTTGAGTTCGATGGCGGGGTAGGTGTCGAGAAATTCCGTCAGTGCGTCGGACAGGTGCGCGAGGCCGAAGCTCAGTGGCGCGGCCAGCTTGAGTGCCCCGCGCAGATCGGTGACCTCGGCCGTCACGCCCTGCTCCGCGTCCTCGAGATCGGCCAGGATCTGCACCGCGCGCTGGTAGAAATTGCGGCCGGCGTCGGTCAGCGTCAGGCGCCGCGTGGTGCGGTGCAGCAGGCGGCTGCCGAGGCGCTGCTCCAGCTGACTGACGCGCCGGCTGATGACCGACTTCGCGACCCCGAGGCGCTCGCCTGCGGCGCTGAAGGTGCCCGCCTCGATCACGGCAACCAGGGCTTGGATATCGGCAAAGCGATCCATATTGTTGCTGATAATAGAACAGTAATTTCTATATATCGATATTTATTAATCTTTTTGCAACGACCATGCTGGTATCACACGGGCGTAGACCGTCTCCGGCCCGACAAGCGAGGAACACAGCATGAATACATCCACCACCGCAGCCGCCACGCAACTCACGGGCCGGCTGCTCCTGTCGGTCATTTTCATCATGGCCGGCATCACCAAGATCGGCGCCTTTGTAGGCACCCAGGGCTACATGGAAAGCATGGGCGTACCCGGCGCCCTGTTACCACTGGTCATTGCACTCGAAATCGGCGGCGGACTTACCCTCCTGCTCGGCTGGCAGACCCGCATCGGCGCCTTCCTGCTGGCGGGCTTCTGCCTGTTGAGCGGGTTGCTTTTTCACGCCGACTTCGGCGACCCGATGCAGTCGATCCTGTTCATGAAGAACCTGGCCATTGCCGGCGGCCTGCTGACGCTGCTCGCCAATGGCGCCGGCGCCTGGTCGGTCGATGCCTGGCAGCAGCGCCCGGCCGGAGGATTGCACCATGCCTGATCAGGGCAGCTTCAATATTCTGCGCATCGACGCCAGTGCGCGGCGTGACCATTCGATCACGCGCCAGCTGGGTGACACGGTGACGCAGCGATTGCTGCGGGAACACCCGCAGGCCACGATCACCTTGCGCGATCTCGCCGAGCCCGTCGGCTTCATCGATGCCGACTGGGTCCAGGCCAACCTGACGGACCCGGCGGCGCGCGATGCGCGGCAGCGTGACGCCCTCGGCACGTCCGACCGCCTGGTACGGGAACTGGATGCGGCCGATGTCATCGTGCTGACCACGCCGGTCTATAATTTCTCTGTACCGGCGTCGCTCAAGGCCTGGATTGACATGGTCTGTCGCGCACGCCTGAGTTTCCGCTACACGGAACATGGCCCGGCGGGCCTGCTGCGTGACCGGCCGGTCTACGTGGTAATGGCGTCCGGCGGCATGGCGTTCGGTGGCCCGGCCGATTTTGCCAGCGGCTACCTGCGTCATATCTTCGCCTTCATCGGCATCCATGACGTGCGGATGGTGCAGGCGGAACGCACCGGCAGCGATGCCGACTCCAGCACGCGAGCCGCGCTCGACATGCTGGCACACTGGTTACCCGGCCGGGCAATACCGGCCATAGCGTAAGCGAGGAGTTTTACATGACTGCAATCACCGACACTGCAACCCGCACGGCACGGCACGTCACGCGCGTCGTCAAGGGCATGCCGGCCACCGACGGCGCGGGCGTGGAACTCACGCGCGTCATCGGTCAGCCGGCGTTGCCCATGATCGATCCCTTCCTGCTGCTGGACGCCTTCCGCTCCGACCGGCCCGAGGACTACATCGCCGGCTTTCCGCCGCATCCGCATCGCGGCTTCGAGACGGTCACCTACCTGCTCGACGGGCGCATGCGGCATCGCGACAATGCCGGCCATGAGGGCGTCATCGAGCCCGGCGGCATCCAGTGGATGACCGCCGGTCGCGGTATCGTGCACTCGGAAATGCCGGAGCAGGAAAACGGCCTGCTGGAAGGTTTCCAGCTCTGGGTGAATCTGCCGGCCGCGCACAAGATGGACGCGCCGGGCTACCAGGAATACCCTGCCGACCGCATCCCTGAAGAGTCGCGCGACGGCGGCATCACGGTGCGCGTGATCACCGGCACCACGTCACTGGGCACCCAAGGACCGGTGGTGCAACCGCTCACCGCACCGCTTTACCTGGATGTCACGCTGCCGGCCGGCGGCACGTTCACGGAATGCATGCCGACTCAGCACAACGCCTTCGTCTACGTCATCAACGGCCCGCTCACGGCCAGTGACCCGGACGGCTATGCCGTCACGCTTTCGCGTGACGACCTTGGCATCCTCGCGCATGGCGACAGCGTGACGCTGCTGGCGGCGGATAGCGATGCACGCTTCCTGCTGGTGGCCGGCCGGCCGCTCAACGAGCCGGTCGCCCGCGGCGGACCGTTCGTGATGAATACCCGCTCCGAGGTACAGCAGGCGTTCGACGATTACCAGCAAGGGACGTTCTGAGTACCGGCCAGGGCAGGCCGCCGATCCGGATCAGAGCGGGACGCGCAGTATGTCGCCGGCCCGGATCATGTCCGGGCTGGTGAGGTGCGGGTTAGTCTTGTAGATGCGCGGGTAGTTACAGACGCGCACGGCGATCGCCCACAGCGAGTCACCGTGACTGACATGCCTAGAATCAGGTCAGGGCATTCCTGGCGTAAAATAACGCAGTTATCGGGATCAGGACGGCCTCACGGCAACGGCGGAGTCTGGCAGGAAAAATACATTATCGATTTCAAAATCCGAACGCCATGCGGTTTCCGACGGATGGCCGAAGAAGTAGCCCTGCCCGAGTGTGAAACCGGCCTGGCGTACGGATTCCAGGGTATCCTCATCCTCGATACCCTCTGCGATGAGGCGATGGCCGATCTCGCTTATCATTGCGACCAGGTGTTCGACAATGCGGCGCTGCGAGTCATCACCGAGACTCCTGATCAGGCTGATATCGAACTTCACCGTATCTACCGGCATGGTTGCGAGGTAGCGGAACGACGAATAACCGCTGCCGAAATCATCGAGCGCAATCTCGAAACCCTGGCCCCGCAGCTGTGACAGATTCTCGCTGGCAATCGCAACCTGGGTTATCAGCGACGTCTCGGTAACCTCCAGCACGATGCGATAATCGGTCAACATCGGCCGGAATGGCGCAATCCATTCCGATAGATTCTTGTTGACGATGGTCGGACCGGACAGGTTGATAGCTACACCACTGCCTCGCTGCACCCTGCCTGAACGCAGGTCTTCCAGAACACGCTTCAGCACGGCCTGGTCAAGATCGACCTCCAGATGACGTGCCTCCACCAGCGGGAAGATAACTGCAGGCATGATCAATTCGTTATTGTGTCGTATCCGCACCAGCGCTTCATAATAGAGCGCCTGCCCGCTATTGAGATCCACGACAGGCTGGTAAAGCATGACAAGGCCGGTACCGAGCGTAATTGCCTCGTACACAGCAGTGTTGACGCGGCTGGAAAATATGCCTTCATAGTTTTTTGCCATATCATCGCGAAAGACCGATATGTTCGCATTGCCGGGCCGCTTGGCATTGTGCATGGCTATATCCGCACACCATTGCAGCGATGCCAGCGAATCCGGGTCATCGAATCTCGCACCCGCAATGCCCACGCTCACCTTGACGGGCTCATGCACACCCAGCACGGTGAAATCTTCCGTGCCGATCTCCCCCAGGCAACGTTCGGCAAAACGCAATGCACCGGGCTCGTCGATTTCCAGCATGATCACTGCGAATTCGTCCCCGCCCACACGGAACAAATGCTCTCCGCGACGCAGCACCCCGCTTATGCGGCTGGCAATCAGCTTGAGTATTTCGTCACCGGTCTGGTGACCATAAGTGTCGTTAAAGGCCTTGAAATGATTGACGTCGAACAGTGCGAAACACACGCTGATACGCCGTTCACTGAGTACACCTGGCAATTCACGCAGGTACTCATCAAACGCCCCGCGGTTTCTGGCCCCGGTAAGTACATCGTGATTGATCAGCGTGCGCAGTTCCTTGCTGGCCTTTTCCAGGCTTCGGCGCGCCTCCATGTGGCTGCTGTGGTATTCATCCAGCGATGCGCGGATGTTGGTTGCCTCCGCGACCGGCAACACGCACGCCAGCCTATTCAGGGCAGTTTGATCGCCGCCACGAATGAGACGACTGATGTGCATCGATATGGACCGCAGCGGCTGGGCGGCGAGCAGCTTCAGGGTGGCAAACAACAAGAGGAGCACCAGACCGAACAGGATACCGAGGCTGCGTAATGCCGCGCGCTGCAGGCTCTCCATCCCTTCACCTGTCGGCACGAATCGCAGGCGTTCCAGTTCGCCGAAGACATGGTAGCCATACAGGGCAAAAGCGGCTGTGACCAGCACGGCCACGACTGCCCCGTAAAACAGGATCGACCTGGCCCTGGCCTTTTCGGGCATGGCAGCCACTACCGCCCCCCCGACCGCACAGCAGAATCAGCCCCGGTTCCCGCCCGGTGCACGATCCCGGCGCGTATGCAGCACGTCGCGCGGCATGCTCCCGCGCCTTGGAACGGGTCTGAAATGGAAATGAAAAAACCGATCATCGAACCGCCTTCCCTGGTCAGTCTTGATGAGTCATAAATCCGATACGCCGGTAGCGGCCATGGCATCAATTACTTTAGAAATATCGGTCAGTTGCGTCCGATGACCGGCCGGCGTTCGACCGGTCCCGCGGCTAAAGCTTTTCCTGTTCCAGCCGCACTAGCGTGTGTTGCCCTGCAGAAAAACGCGTTCCGAACAGGATTCCAGCTTGCGCCTTCAAAACAAGATTCTGTTGCTGCTTGTCCCGCTGATAGTCCTGCCGCTGCTCGTGCTCGGCTGGTCTGCCTATGCGCTGCTCATGGAAGACGCGCGTGACCGCACCCAGCACCAGGTCACCACGCTGCTGGAACAGATCAGGTTCCATACCGAATCACTTCTGCAAACCGCGCGCGCGAATGCCAGCCTGTTCGCCAGTGCCGACCCCGTAACACAGTACATCCTCACACCACCCGATGAACCGAAAAAGCCCAGGCTCAAAAACGAGGTGCTGGATCTGCTGTTCAATTACCAGCTGGCCTACCCGGAATATTACGAGATACGGATTCTTTCAAGCGATGGCCAGGAAGAGCTGCGCTCCGTTATCGGCAATGTCGAAAACCTGTCTACCGATGAATCATCGACCGCCTATTTCAGGGGCACCAGTAATAAACCGGGCGTCATATACACGTCATTCTTCAACAATCCGGACAATAACAAGCCGGCATTGCTGACCAGCAAACCACTGACGGTTATCAGAAACAGCAGGGATGCGGAAAGCCACGTCGAGGTACACGGTTACCTCATGCTGACCGTCGATCTCGGCATCATGGGCAGGCTGGCCCAGAGCGAAAAGGTCGGACAAAGCGGCCATGTGTTTTTCACCGACAGCAGGGGAAATATCCTGTTTCATCCAAAGGCTTCCGAAATCGGAAAACAGCTGCCTCCGGAGCTGTTCCTCAACATCAGCAAGGCGGCCGACAGGTTCACGCCGTTTGATTACAGCCATGATGGTGACATTTCCCATTACCAGGGGATCAAGCTGCATAACTGGTTGTATGCATTCGCCGTTTACGGTGAAGACGAATTCATTGGCAAGAGCGTCAGCCTTGGCAGGCTGGTCACCATCATCACCTGTCTCGCCATCATCATCACTATCGCTTTCCTGCTCGGCATACTCAGGTCACTGCTCATAAAGCCCATTCAGCAACTCAGTATTGCGGCACGCGAGATGGGCCATGGACAGGTGCTGGTACCGATCAATGTCGAATCCGATGACGAAATCGGTGACCTGGCAAACACGTTCAGGGAGATGGGAGAGAATCTCAATCACTACCACGAGCAGGTGCGCTACGTCGCCTACCATGACAGCCTGACCGGGCTGCCCAACCGGCTCATGTTCAAGGATTACCTGACACGCGCAACAGCAGAGGCACGCCGCAACTCCCAGGAACTCACCATCCTGTTCCTCGACCTGGATAACTTCAAGCGCATCAATGACACGCTGGGGCACCAGGCCGGGGACAATCTGCTGGAAGCCTTCTCGGACCGGCTGTCAGGCTGCCTGCGCCAGACCGATGTCATTGCTCACTCGTCCCACGACACGTCAACCAGCGTAATGGCGCGACTCGCAGGCGACGAATTCATCATTCTGCTGCCCAGAACCACCGGCTCATCCCAGGCACAAAAAGTCGCTACCCGCGTCCTCGACTCCCTCAAGACGCCATTCAACATCGACAAGCAGGAATTGCATATCAGCTCCAGCATCGGCATCGCCCTGTACCCCGAAGACGGGCAGAACGCGGATGACCTGATCAAGAACGCCGACATCGCCATGTATCATGCCAAGAAAGCGGGACGCAACAATTACCAGTTCTACTCCAGGAAGATGAACGAGCGAGCATTGCTCAAGCTCAGGATCGAAAGCCGACTGCGCCATGCGGTGGAAAACAATGAACTGGAGATTCATTATCAGCCACAGGTCAGCCTGTCCACCGGCGTGATCACCGGGGCCGAGTCGCTGATCCGCTGGCGCGACGGCGAATCCGACATGATCCCGCCCGACGTATTTATCCCGATCGCGGAAGAATACGGCCTGATCATTCCGATCAGCGAATGGCTGATCCACGAAGCCTGCCGCCAGGCCCAGGAATGGCTGGAAATGTACAACAACCCGATCACCATCGCGCTCAATATATCTGCCATACATCTGAACGGGCGCGAACTCTCCAACCTGATATCGAAGACGCTGGATGCCACCGGCTACGATCCGCGCCTGCTGGAACTGGAACTTACGGAAACCAGCATTCTGAATGACCCCGAGCTCGCCATCGATACCCTCGGACAACTGCAGGCAATGGGGGTGCAGACCTCGCTGGACGATTTCGGTACGGGCTATTCCTCGCTCAATTACCTGATGCGCCTGCCCCTGAACAAGCTGAAGATCGATCGCAGTTTCATCCAGAATCTTGACAAGGATACGCGCGGCAAGGCCATCGTCTCCGCAATCATCGCGATGGCGCACAGTCTGGACCTGGAAGTCATCGCCGAGGGTATCGAGGAGGTCGGGCACCTCGAGTTGTTACGCAAGATGCAGTGCGACATCGTGCAGGGTTATTACATCGCCCGCCCCATGCCTCCCCTGGAATTCGAAAAGATACTTGCGACCAGTATCAAGCTCATTGCCTGACACGGGCCATGACACGCATGCGTCACGCAAACGCCCGTTGACATCAGGCAGCCACGGATTCCACGTGGGCCGCACACCTGATTGCCAGGGCAAGCCCGACACCCGGCCAGAATCACGCCGCCGACATGCAGTTGCCGAGTATTCATGAGCGTGACAGCAGCATAAGCCACAGCACATTCAGCAGAAACAGCAACAGCGCAATCCCCTTCCAAACCAGTAACGGATTACGATCGATTAGCGGCTCCATGCTGCGCGTGACAAACTCGGGGTTCGGATGCGACAGGTCATGTATGAATTCCGACGATACCGCGTATCGACGGCCGCGCTCGATTGCCACGGCCTTCTGCAGCGCCCGATCGAACCAGAGCGGAACTTCCGGGTTGATCTGCGATGCCGACCTGTAACGCGCCCGGCGCAACCGGCGAAGCGTGAGTTCGTCTTTGCCATAGGGTAGCTGGCCTGTGACCAGCTCGTAGGCAACCACGCCTAGCGAATAGATGTCGGAGATATTGTCACCCCGCAGGCCCTGCAGATATTCCGGCGCCGTATAGTTGCGCGTACCCAACAGATTATCACGTGCCAATGGCGTGGTGATCTCCTCGATACCGGCAATGCGCGTGGACCCGAAATCGATGATTTTCACGGTGCCGTAGCGATCGATCATGATGTTCTCGGGCTTGAGGTCCTGATGCACCATCTCAAGACGGTGAAATGCGCGCAGTCCGGCGGCAATCTGCTGAACGATCTCGCGCACATCCTCGAGGGCCGGTTGCGGGTTATCGTTCATCCACTGGCGCAGCGTCCAGCCATCGATGAATTCGGAAACATAATACAGGCACTGGCGCCGGCCATGCGGCTCGAACACCTTGAGAACGTGCTGGTTGCGTATGCGCCGACCGGCCCATTCCTCATGCAGGAAACCGTCGATGTATTCGGCATCGTCACTATAGTTAACCGACGGCGTCTTCAGGATGACCTTGCGATCGGTTTGTCCATCAACGGCCAGATACACCTGCGTGCGATTGCTGGCATGCAGCTCGCGCACGACCTTGTACCCATCCAGCACCATGCCAGGCTCCAGCGCCGGTGGAAAAAGCAGTTCGGAGAATTTCTGATAAAATTCGTTCTCATCAAGATCGGGTAACTGGTCGATATGCAACACCTGGCAAGTTACGTTGTCATGACTGCCATTGGCCAGCGCCTGCTCCGCGATGCGACGGGCCTTTGTATCCGGATCGCTGTGTCGATCGTAGATGAAAGCGGCCAGCGCCGTGTCATCCAGGTAGTCATGCACACCGTCCGTGGTGAGCAGGTAGATATCATCCTGTTCTACCGGCAGCGCACGATAATCGATTTCCATGTGCAGTTCGATGCCCATGGCACGACTCAAGACATTCTTGTCCGAGCCGAGACGGACGCGGTGATCACGCGTAAGACATTCCAGGCTACCCCTGCGCATGCGGTAGATACGCGTGTCTCCGACATGGAACAGGTGCACAGTGGCCGACTTGATAACCAACACGCTTAGCGTGGTAACCATGGCCTGCGTGGATTCGTATTCACGGTGGCCCTGCCCGTACAGCCAGCGATTGAGTGCGGTAAGTACCTTGGCTCCCGCCGTCTCGGTGCTCCACGATTCCGGCGTGGTGAAATAGTCAGCGAGAAAGCCGGTTACACAGGCCTCGGATGCCAGCTTGCCGGCCTCGCTGCTGCTCACGCCATCGGCGATGACCGCGGCAACACCCTTGGTCCTGAGCAACGCAGCATCCGGCATACGGATCCCGCAGCTGTCGTCGTTGCTATCCTTGTTGCCGGCAGTACTGTATTGACCGCAGGTTATTTTCAGGGCGGATGACATGTTTATAACCGTGATACGTGACTGGTTAAACCTTATACTGGTTTATCGGCTTCCGATCCCGAGCAGAACCAGGGCCGGATCCTGTATTCCCGAAGGATACAGCGATCGGGCCCTGTGCATGTATCACCTTTGGCGTTTTACATAGGGTCTGATGCCTTTCCGGACACGGCGGCAGGCCCCTAGGTCACCTCGATCATCTGCACCGTCCCGTCGGGCAACACTTCTGCCATATGTCCCTGCGGCTCATCCAGAAACAGCGCCACGGCCGCCAGCGTCACCACGGCGGCAGCGGCGATCACCATGAAGAACACCTGCGGAGACACAAACGAAAGCACGGTCAGGAAGCTCACGGCTCCGACGTTGCCATAGGCACCGGCCATACCCGCCACCTGACCGGTGAGGCGGCGCTTCACCAGTGGCACCATGGCGAACACCGCGCCCTCACCTGACTGTACGAAAAAGGAGCAGACCATGGTCATGGCGACAGCGAGCATAACCGGCCAGCTGGAATCGATCTGGCTCATGAACAGGTACCCGGCCGCCAGTCCCGTCAGGAGTACCAGCAGGGTCTTCTTGCGTCCGAAACGGTCACTGATCAGACCACCACCGGGACGCGCGACCAGGTTCATGAAGGCGTAGCCGGAGGCGAGCAGGCCGGCCTGCACCAGCGACAATTCGAAGGTGTCCTTGAAAAACAGCGGCAGCATCGAGACCACGGCCAGTTCCGAGCCGAATGTCACCAGGTAGGCGAGGTCCAGTATGGCGACCTGCTTGAACTTGTAGCGTTCGAATTCGGGAACCTCGCCGGTAAACACATGCCGGTTGACCTGATAGATGCGCACGGTCTGAAAGATATACAGACCGACCAGTACCGCATAGCTCAGGTTGGTCGCACCGGCATCGAGTAATTTCAGGTTGGCCGGCCCAAGCTTCCAGGCCAGCACGGCCAGCGCGGCATACAACGGAATGTTCATGACCAGATAGAGAAAGAAATCACCGCGGCTGGTCACTTCCATGCCGCCGTTCTTCTTCGGCTTGAAATAAGTCGAACCCTTGGGGGTATCGCTCACCGAGAAGAAATAGACTGCCGAGTACACCAGCGTCAGCACGCCGGTGAGGGCGATAGCATGGCGCCAGCCATCTTCACCACCCAGCCACAATGCCAGTGTCGGCAGGCTGAGTGCCGCCGCAGCCGAGCCAAAGTTGCCCCAGCCACCATAGACGCCCTCGGCGACACCCACCTGCCGAGCCGGAAACCATTCGCCGATCATGCGGATGCCGATCACGAATCCCGCCCCGACGAAGCCCAGCAGGAAGCGCATCAACGCCAGACGCTCAAAGGTGTCCGCGAATGCAAATCCGAAACACAGGAAACTGGAAACGAACAGCAAGAGCGAATAGATACGACGCGGCCCGAAGGCGTCCACCAGCATGCCGATAATGATGCGCGCCGGGATGGTCAATGCCACGTTGAGGATCAGCAGCATTTTCACCTGCTGGTCAGACAGCCCGAAGGCGTCGCGAATCGACGCCATCACGGGAGCGTGGTTGAACCACACGAAGAAGGACAGGAAAAACGCGAACCAGGTCAGATGCAGGATCTGATATTTCCCGGAAAACGATAACAGCTTGAGCCTGGACTCCGACATAAATACTCCTTTACGGTGATGCATCCGACGCCGGATGCCATGTTCAGGAGAGTTAGAGCAAGGAGCATGCCAGCTCCACCGACACAACAGTATGGCGCGCTGATGCGTTCGCCGGCCAGTAACGTTGTTTACTGGATTTCATTGTTTGTATCTGCACTTAAGTCAATTGAACAGGGCGTGGAGTCGCGCTTGTCGTGCCGCCGAACAAGTGCATCATTGCAAGCACGTGGCGGTGATCTGCCTGCAGGCAGTGCATGAAATACATATTGGCACCAGCCTGGTGCGGCCATATCAAGACACTAGACCGGCCTGACAAGGGCAGAATACTTTGTTTGTGCAGGCAGGCTTCGGCAGGGGCACGCGCACACAGACGGTTCGTAGGCGCAATCGTGATCGTGTCGGCAACCATCGCGCCGTCAGCATTGCCGGGCCGCCGTCATACCTGCCACATCCTCAGGAGCTTTACCGCCAGTGCCGGCGCTTGTGATCCCGACTTCGAAGCCTCCTGTGCGCAGGTATAACGCAACGCGTGAACACTGTGCATCAAACCGGTGCCAGCCTGCCTTCCCGCCTGTCGCACGACCGATGCAAAGCGAATGGCGTAAATGCAGCATATTAAAGGTGCATATTACTGGCCGGTGCGCCAACTTGGTGCAAAAAGTGGCGATGTTACACCCGGCCGCCAGTCCGGGCCGCACCAAAATAGCAAATTTGATTCAGGGGCTTACAGATTTTCACCGGACAAACCACCGCGCTGGTACGGACCTTGCAAATTTCCCGCTAATGCATCGGTAACAAGCACAGGAAACGGCTATGAAGGAAAAACTCGTCCTGGTAGGCAACGGCATGGCCGGCGTACGTACCCTCGAGGAACTGCTCAAGCTCGCACCGGAACGTTATGACATCACGGTGTTCGGCGCCGAGCCATACGGCAACTACAACCGGATCATGCTGTCACCCGTGCTGGCCGGCGAGAAAACCATCGATGACATCATGCTCAACGACGAGCAATGGTATATCGATAATGGTATCAGCCTGCACAAGGGCAAGACCGTTACCCGCATCGACAGGCTGCGGCGCCAGGTGATCGCCGATGACAGTACCACGGCACACTATGACCGCCTGCTGCTGGCGACCGGCTCCAACCCGTTCATCATCCCGGTACAGGGACACGACAAGGACGGGGTGATTGCCTTCCGCGACATCCACGATGTCGACACCATGCTGGCGGCTTCGCGCGACTACAGGAAGGCCGTGGTAATCGGTGGCGGCCTGCTCGGACTGGAAGCCGCCAACGGCCTGATGAAACAGGGCATGGAGGTGACCGTCGTGCACCTGCTCGACTCGCTGATGGAACGCCAGCTCGACAAGCCGGCGTCGGGGCTGCTCAAGCGCTCGCTGGAACAGCGCGGCATGACCTTTTTAATGGAAGCCCAGACCAGCGAGATCCTCGGCAACGGCCGCGTCCGCGGCGTGCGTTTCAAGGATGGCAGCGAAGTCGAGGCCGACCTGGTGGTAATGGGTGTCGGCATCGTGCCGAATGCCGCCCTGGCGAAGAGTGCCGGCCTGTACTGCGAGCGCGGCATCGTGGTGAACGACGTCATGCAGACGTACGACCCGCGCATCTACGCGGTCGGCGAATGCGCTCAGCATCGCGGCATCGCCTACGGCCTGGTCGCGCCACTGTTCGAGCAGGGCAAGGTTGCGGCCAACCAGCTCGCCGGCCTTGGCTATTCCCATTACAAGGGCTCGGTCACCTCGACCAAGCTCAAGGTCACCGGCATCGACCTGTTCTCGGCCGGCGAGTTCAACGAATCCGAGGGCGACGAGGTACTGGTATTGCAGGACGATGCCGCCGGCAACTACAAGAAACTGGTCATCCGCGACAACCGGGTCAAGGGTGCGGTGCTGTACGGCGATACCATCGACGGCAGCTGGTACTTTCAGCTGATGCGTGAGGGCACTGGCATCGCGGATTTTCGCAAGACCCTGCTGTTCGGCCAGCACGACCTGGGTGACGCCGGCCACGGCGACGAGACGCGTGTCATGTCGCTGCCCGACTCGGCAGAGATCTGCGGCTGCAACGGCGTGTGCAAGGGCGATATCGTCAAGGCCATCAGCAAGCAGGGCCTGTTCACGCTGGATGATGTCCGCGCCCACACCAAGGCCTCCAGTTCCTGCGGTTCCTGCACCGGCCTGGTAGAGGCGCTGCTCGCCAGCACGGTGGGCGAAGGCTACGATGCCTCGCTCAACAGGAAACCGATGTGCAAGTGCACCCAGTACAGCCACGACGAGGTGATCGCTGCCATCAAGCAAAACGAACTGAAGGCCATGCCTGCGGTACGCAATTTCCTGGAGTGGAAGAACCCGGACGGTTGCGCCGCCTGCCGCCCGGCACTCAATTACTACCTGCTGGCCTACTGGCCCGGCGAATACCGGGACGATGCGCAGTCGCGCTTCATCAACGAGCGCGCGCACGGCAACATCCAGAAGGACGGCACCTACTCGGTGGTGCCGCGCATGTTCGGCGGGCTGTGCAAGCCGGACGAGCTGCGCGCCATCGCCGATGCCTGTGACAAGTACCAGGTACCGGAGGTCAAGGTCACCGGCGGCCAGCGTATCGACATGTTCGGCGTGAAAAAGGAAGACCTGCCGCTGATGTGGAAGGACCTGTCCGAGGCCGGCCTGGTCTCGGGTCATGCCTATGCCAAGGCGTTGCGCACGGTGAAGACCTGTGCCGGCAAGACCTGGTGTCGATTCGGTACCCAGGACTCGACCGGGCTTGGCGTGCAGCTGGAGCAGATGACCTGGGGCTCGTGGATGCCGCATAAATACAAGATGGCGGTGTCGGGCTGTCCGCGCAACTGTGCCGAGGCCACCATCAAGGACTTCGGCGTGGTGTGCGTCGACTCCGGTTACGAATTGCACATCGGCGGCAACGGTGGCATCAAGGTGCGCATCACCGACCTGCTCACCAAGGTCGAGACCGAGGAACAGGTGAAGGAATACTGCGGCGCGTTTACCCAGCTGTACCGCGAGGAAGCTCACTACCTGGAACGCACCGCCCCCTGGGTTGAACGTGTCAGCCTGAGCTATATCAAGGGCAGGATCCTGGAAGACGCGGAAGACCGCAAGGCACTGTACGAGCGATTCCTGTATTCACAGCAGTTCTCGCAGACCGACCCCTGGAAGGAACGCGCCGACGGTTTCGCAGCACACGAGTTCACGCCCCTGAAGATCGCGTAACAAACCCATTGCCACAGAGATACGGAGCCATAGAGATGAAGATTAAAATTGACGTCAACCTTGAACTGGGCTTGCAGGAATACGGTCTGCAACAAGCCGAAAAATCGATTCCGGAAAGCGTACGCCGCCCTGATTGGATGGAAATAACGGAATACGAAGCACCTGCACAAGCTGCATTCAGGACGTATTCAAAAAAGGCGTTACATTGATTTCCCTGTGTACTCCATGCCCTCTGTGGCGAATCCTGTGAAAGGTAGCACCATGACCAACTGGACTGAAATCGCAAAGCTGGAAGACATCCCGCGACTCGGCGCACGTGTGCTGAAAACCGACACCATCAACATCGCGCTGTTTCGTACCGCGCTGGATGAAGTGTTCGCCATCAGGGACGAGTGCCCGCACCGCGGGGGACCGCTGTCGCAGGGCATCGTGCATGGCACCTCGGTGAGCTGCCCGCTGCACAACTGGAAGATCGATCTGGCCAGCGGTCAGGCGCTGGGTCCGGATGAAGGCTGCACCAATACCTTTGCCACCCGGGTCGAGAATGGCCGGGTTTACCTGGCGCTGAAAGCCGACGAGGTCGCCGCGTGAGCGTGCTGCTAGAAATAGCCTGTAGGAGCGGATCTCATCCGCGACTCTGTTAACCATTCTCAACCGCGCATGAGATGCGCTCCTACGCGTAACAGGAAATCCCATGCTATTCGGTCGCAACAAGAAGAACCCGGTAAAAATCGCCGACAAGGGTGTCATGGAATGGCGATATGCCACCTGCGGCTATTGCTCCACCGGCTGCTCGATCGAGGTGGGACTGGATGCCGACGGTGAACCGGTCGCCTCGCGCGGCGTTGCAGATGCCGACGTAAATCGCGGCAAGCTGTGCATCAAGGGCATCTTCGAACACGAACTGTTCCGCAAGACCGCCGGGCGCGGCGACCGGCCGCTGATCCGCGACAAGCGCTGGGAAGCCTTCACCGAAACAAGCTGGGACGTTGCGCTGGATAAAACAACCGACGAGATCAAGCGTATCCAGCAGATGTACGGACGCGACGCATTTTCCATCGTCTCCACCGGCCAGATCATGACCGAGGAGTTCTACACGCTGGGCAAGCTGGCGCGCGGCGTCATCGGCACCAACAACTACGACGGCAACACCACGCTGTGCATGTCATCGGCAGTATCCGGCTACAAGCGCTCGTTCGGGTCCGACGGCCCGCCCGGCTGCTACGACGATTTCGAGCACACCGACTGCCTGCTGGCGTTCGGTTCCAACCTGCCGGAACAGCACCCGATCATCTACTGGCGCCTGCAGCAGGTGCGCGAGCAGCGGAAATTCCCGATTATCGTGGTCGATCCGCGCGTGACCATGTTCGCGCAGTTTGCCGACATTCACCTGCCCGTGGCGCCCGGCACCGACCTGGTGCTGCTCAACGCGCTGGCGCACGTGATCCTCGAGGAAGGACTGGAGGATCGCGGCTATATCGAGGCACACACGCAGGACTTTGATGAATTCGCCGCTCTGGTGCAGGATTACGACCCGGTCATGGCCTCCGGCATCTGCGGCATCGATGCAGACACCATCCGCAATGTCGCGCGCGTATACGGCAAGGCCAGTGCCGCCATGACCATCTGGACCATGGGCATCAACCAGAGCACGCATGGCTCCGACGGCGTGGTGGCGATCAACAACCTGAATCTCATCACGGGCAACATCGGCAAGCCCGGCGGCAGCTCGCTGTCCATCACCGGCCAGTGCAACGCCATGGGCACGCGCGAGTGGTCGTCCTGCTCCGGACTGCCCGGCTACCGTGCGCTGGAAAAGGAGCAGGATCGCGCGGAAATTGCGCAGTTCTGGGGCATCGATCCCGGGTTCTTTCCGAAACAGCGCGGCATGTTCATGACCGACATCCTGCCGGCCATCGAGACCGGCCAGATCAAGGGCCTGTGGCTGATCGCCACCAACCCGATGACATCGATGGCGAACACCGCGCGCATCCGCAAGACACTCGAGAAGCTGGAATTCCTGGTGGTGCAGGACGCCTACCGCGATGTCGAAACCAACGAGTACAGCCACGTGTTCCTGCCGGCCGCGGTGTGGGCGGAAAAGGAGGGCTGCTTCACCAACACCGAGCGGCGCGTGAACCTGATCCGCAATGTCTGCAAGCCGCACGGAGACTCTAAGACCGACCTGTGGATCTTCAACGAGACGGCCAGGCGTTTCGAACAGGGCCGTAAAATGCGCTTCCCGGAAACCGCCGAGGGCGTATTCGACGAACTCAGGATACTGTCGAAGGGACGCATGCTCGACTACTCCGGCATGAGCTACGACAGGATCGAGGCCAGCCGCGGCATCCAGTGGCCCTGCAACGAAGAGACTGCACCGGAAGGCTCGCAGCGCCTGTACATCGACGGTGTCTTCCAGACCGCCAGCGGCCGGGCAAACCTGATCGCGCTGCCGTTCTTCGACGACAACGAGCGTCCCGACGCCGAATACCCGTTCTGGCTCAATTCAGGGCGCGTGGTGGAGCACTTCCACACCCGCACCCGCACCGGCAAGGTAAGCAACGCCAACAAGTTCAGCCCGACCCCGTACATGGAGATGAACCCGGATGCAGCCGCGGAACTCGGCATCACGCACGGCACGTATGCGCGCCTGACCTCGCGCCGCGGCGATGCCGTTGTGCTGGTGCAATGTACCCAGCGCGTGCCGCGCGATATGGTGTTCATCCCCTTCCATTACCACGAATGCGTGAACCGCCTGTCGCTGGGGCTGCTCGATCCGCACTCGCGCCAGCCCGCCTACAAGCAATGTGCCGTACGCATCGAATCGGCCTGTGACCAGGCGGCCGCCGGCGAGCGCAATCGCGCCGCGAGGGCGTTCTGATGGCTGTCACACGCTTTCCTGCAGGAGCGCATCTCATGCGCGATGTATTGATAACACCTGTCGCGGATGAGATCCGCTCCTACAAAAACATATCTCTTTTGTACAACCATGTTTGAGCCGCGCCCGAAAGAACAGCCCTATGCCTTCGTGCCGCAGGCCGCGCACCCGGAGACGAATTGCTATGGCACGCCGATCGAGACCGTGCCGGAAGGTCATGATCTGCGCGGGCAGTCGCTCAACATCAACGGCGATGACAGCGTGCCGGACAACCCGGACCGCTACAAGCAGCACGGCTTCTATTTCAATGCCGACAACTGCATCTCCTGCCATGCCTGCGAGGCGGCCTGCTCGGAGAAGAACGACTTGCCCGCGCACATTGCATTCCGCTCGGTCGGCTACGTGGAGGGTGGCAACTATCCTGCGTACCAGCGACTCAACATCTCCATGGCATGCAATCACTGCGACGACCCGGTGTGCCTGAAGGGCTGCCCGACGCGCGCCTACACCAAGTTTGCCGAGTACGGCGCAGTGCTGCAGGACCCGGACATCTGTTTCGGCTGCGGCTACTGCACCTGGGTATGTCCCTACAACGCGCCGCAGCTGGACACCCGGGCCGGCCATGTCTCCAAGTGCAACATGTGCGTGGACCGGCTCGAGGTCGGCCTGAAACCGGCCTGTGCAGCGGCCTGTCTCGCCGGCGCGCTGGATTTCGGCATCATGGAAACGAAACCGGAACACCGCGACCAGCTGGAGACCAGCATCCCCGGTTTTCCGTCACCGGGCATCACGCATCCGAATATCCGCTTCCAGCAGACGCGCAGCCTGCCGCGCGCGATGACGCGCCCGGACAGCATGCCGATTCGCTATGAGCGCAGTGGCAAGCAGGGCGAGTCCTACCTGCCGCAGGTGGATGAAACCCGGCGTACACGCGCCTGGAACCTGAAAAATCTCGGCACACGCGAAAATCCGCTTGTCGTCTTCACCCTCGTGTCACAGGCGGTGATCGGCGCCTTCATCGTGCTGTTTCTCGGCCCGCGGTTTGGCCTGCAGACGCTCTCGATGCAGGACCACCCGGTGGCCATGCCACTCATACTGTTCGGCCTGATCGGCATGCAGACCCTGGCACTGGTGCTGTCCACCCTGCACCTGGGCCGTCCGCACCGTTTCTATCGCGCCTTCAACAACCTGCGTTACTCTCCGGTGAGCCGTGAGGTGGCGGGGATCGCGGTGTTCTATAACTTCCTCGGCGCCTATACCCTGCTGAGCGCCCTGCCCATGCTGTTCGGCTGGCTGCCGGACGGGTTGCTGGCCGCGCTGGTGCAAGTCAGCGGCTGGGGCGCGGTGCTTTCCGGCCTTGCAGCACTGTATTTCATGCACCGGATCTACCGCATCGCGGCACGTCCATTCTGGAATCACTGGCAGGTGCTGACCTCGTTCTACGGCAGCATGCTGACGCTTGGTTCGATGCTGATCGTGGCGGTGTATGCCGGCGTTCAGCACTACAACGGCCTGGCCTGGCAGGAGACAGCGGCACGGCTGGCTATCGTCATGCTGGCCGGGCTGGCGCTGGAGGCCATCGGCCTGTTTTACCATGCGCGTGACCTGCGTGCAGGCAGCGGCGAGGGCCAGGCCTCGCATTTCGAGCAGACTACCCGCTTCGGGTACACCTACCTCGCGCGTAACAGTGGCATCGGTCTCGCCATGGCGCTGTTGCTGGCACTGGCGGTGACGGCCCCGGGTGGCGTACCTGGCCTGCTGGCCTGGCTGATCACGACCGCCATCATCGCCGCGACGGCTGTCGTCGGCCGTACCCTGTTCTACGCGCTGGTCATTCCCACCACCATGCCGGGTGCGTTTTTCTGGCGCAACAAGGGGTTCGAACAGCATGCCCGTGAAACCGGTCTGGCTGAATTGCCGCAGGTCGGCGTGCTGCCGGACTGCCATTGAATATGACCGGCTCGAAATACCTGGATAATCTGGTCACGGCCCATGTGCGACCCTGCAGGTACGTCCTATTGTAGTCAGGAGCGGGTGCTGTCCGCGAACGGTTGCGGCCACATTTGTTCGCGCATGCCTGCGCTCCTGCAGCTATATTAATCGCATGCACGCAACCACCCCTAAACGCCTCGCCGATATCCGCGACGATTTTGAGCGCGGTGTGTTTCTTGCGCTGTACAACTCACGCCGGCAACGGCTGCTCCGTGCCATAGCAGCGCTGATCCTCGGCATCAAGCACACCCTGCGCGGCATCCTGTTCAGCTGGCCACTGTACCTGTTGCCGCTGGCCGCATGGATATTGCAGGCGCGTTACCTGCCACTGATCGTGGTGCTGTTGCTGCCCGGCGTAGTGATTTCCGGATTCATTCTCCGGCGCGGCGTGCGTGAGGACTACGCGCGACTGGTGGATGGCTGCATACTACGACCGGGTTACCCCGGCCGCATACTCTTTCCGGGTAATTTCAGTACATGAAAAATAACCTGCCGGTACTGGGTTTTGCCGCATTCAGTGGAACGGGCAAGACCACCCTGCTGAAACAACTGATCCCGCTACTCGCGCAGCGGGGCATACGTGTCGGCGTCATCAAGCATGCACACCACAATTTCGACATCGACACGCCCGGCGACGCGCGGGCACGCAGTGAAAAGGCGCCAATGGCGCCGGTCATCTTCAGCCGGCGAATGACACTGGCCTCACCCGGGCCGGGTGAGGCCAGCACACCGATATCCGCCGTCGTCAGTCGTTTCCCGGCCAACAGCACCTGCTGGCCAGTGGTGACATCCTCACCGGCTGCACGCGCGTTCTGCCGTCATCGATGACCGCTGCCAATGTAAAGGGTCAGATACCGAGTAGGCTCTCAGTGTTCTTCCAGGCGATTGATGCCCAGCGCCTTGAGTATGTACTTTTCGTAGATCGGTTCAGACGTACCCTTCTTCATCTTGCGGATGAAGTATTTCTCGAAGGCGATCTTCGCCAGGTGCACCCACTTGCCCTTCTTCATCCAGGCGACGTTGCGCGGCGGTATCTGCGGTAGCGCCACGAAGGCGGCGCCGGTATCGCCCATGTCGGCCAGGCAGATGGCATTCCAGGTGCCACGGTGCGACAGCTTGTTGCCCTTGATGTCGTCGCTGATGTTATGCACGATCGCGGTCACCATGGACTCGATCATGTAGCCGGTCTTGGGCGCACCGGTCGGTACCGGAGTCGCCTCGATCGGAGGTATCGCAATGCAGACACCGGCCGAATAGATATTGTTGTATTTCGGGCTACGCTGAAACTCGTCGACGATGACGAAGCCGCGCGGGTTGCACAGACCCTCGACAGCCGCGACACAATCCACGCCCTTGAAGGCCGGCAGCATCATGGAATAGCTGAAGGGCAGCTCGAGATCTTTCACCTTCGCGCCGTCGTCGCCGATCTGCTCGATGAACATCTTGCCGGCCTCGACCTTCACGACCTTGGCGTTGGTCACCCACTTGATATCATGCTGGCGCAGCTCGCTTTCCAGCATGCCCCTGGAATCGCCCACGCCACCCAGGCCGAGATGGCCGATGTAGGGCTCGCTGGTCACCAGGGTCATCGGGATCTTGTTGCGCATGCGGCGCTTGCGCAGATCGGAATCCATAATAAAGGCGTATTCATAGGCGGGCCCGAAACAGCTGGCAAATGGCATGGCGCCCACGATCACGGGGCCCGGGTTCTCCAGCAGCTGTTCGTAGGCGGTATGCGCCTTCTCGGCATGGTCGATGGTGCAGATGGATACCGTGTGACCGTCCGGCCCTGAACCCGGCACCTCTTCGAAGGCCAGCCGCGGCCCGGTGGCAATGATCAGGTAGTCGTAGTCAATGCCCTGGCCGTCTGCCAGTTCGAGGCGATTGGCCTGCGGATCGATACGGGTAACCTTGCCGGCGATGAAATCGACGTTTTTCCTGTTCAGTGCCGGACCCATCGGAAAGGTAATGTCCTTGCGGTTGCGCCAGCCGACGCCAACCCAGGGATTTGACGGTACGAACTGGAAATGGTCCGATTCGTTGATGACGGTAACCTTGTGTTCACTGCCCAGTTCCGCGCGTAATTCATAGGCCGCCGGCATGCCGCCGGTTCCTGCCCCCAAGACTACCAGGTGTGCCATTGATTCCTCCTTGTTCTTGAACCTGAGCCAGGACCGGGCACATGCTGTCGCGCAGGCTGGCTGATGCTGCGAACCCTGCCCGGTTGCCCATCGGTCGCGCCGGAATTCGCCGCCGGGCAGTATATTCCATTGCTGTCATTCACGCAGTGACACCGGCCGGATGATTCCGTATATCACAAATTGCCGACAGCGCAATTAAAATACGTCAATATAGACCAACAAAACGTGACGCCCACAGGAGTTTCAACATCATGGATATGGTCAATCAGATCGGGTCGCTGGCCGGCATGCTGACGACCATAGCCTTCATTCCCCAGGTCGTCAGAACCTGGAAAACCGGCTCGGCGCAGGATATTTCCCTGCTCACATACCTGTTTTTCACCTGCGGCGTGCTGCTGTGGCTGGTCTACGGGTTCATGTTGCACGCACTGCCGGTCATTGCCGCCAACGGCGTCACCCTGACCCTGTCGACATCCATCCTCGGCCTGAAGATCAGGGACATGCTGGCCCGGCAGCGGCGGCTGCGGGCCGCAGATCAGCGCACGTTGTAATGGCGCTGACCTGCCGGACTGCCACCCTGGCAACAATTCTGGTGTAGATTACCCGCCTGGCTTGGCTGACTTTGGAGACATCGCCGTGTACCCGATCCAACGCCTGGAAATGATGGCAGCCATCACCCTGCTGTCCCTGCTGGTCATCGGCACCGTACTGGTTCTGAGACCGTTCATCATTTCGCTGATCCTGGCCGCGGTGCTGGCCTACGCCTCTTGGCCGGTCTATGAATGGCTGCTGGCCCGGCTGCGCAACCGTCCCGGTGCGGCGGCACTGGTCATGACCCTGCTGTTGCTGCTGACGCTGGTCACCCCGTTCGCGGTGATGGGCGTCAGCCTGGCGGACAATGCAGTGGAACTGCTGCGTCTGCTGCGCGAGGCGCTGAACCGGCCGCTGCCGGCGCCCCCGGACTGGCTGCAGAATGTGCCGCTGGCCGGCGGCTACCTGCACGGCAAGTGGCTGGCGATGATGCAACACGAGGAAGGCACGCTCCTGCTTCAGTTCCGCGAGCAACTGCAACAACTGCCATTGCGCAGCTGGGCCATCGATGCCGGCACCGCGCTGGTGAATGGCGTGGTACTGATCAGTTTCAGCGTACTGATCTGTTTCTTCTTCTACCGCGACGGTCCCGCCATCACCACGCGCATGCAGGCCGTCATGGAACGCCTGACCGGGCACCGTGCGCGCAACCTGATCGAGGTTACCGCCGGTACCGTGTCGCGGGTGGTCAACGGCATACTGGGCACCTCGCTGGCACAATCGGTGCTCGCACTGATCGGGTTCTGGATCGCCGGCGTACCCGGCGCCATGCTGCTCGGCCTGCTTACCTTCTTCCTGTCCATACTGCCGATGGGGCCGCCGCTGGTGTGGATTCCCGCCACGGCGTGGCTGTACTTTCAGGGAGACGTCGGCATGGCCATCTTCCTCGGCACGTGGGGCCTGCTGCTGATCAGCAGCATAGACAATTTCGTCAAGCCGTTCCTCATCAGCCGCGGCGGTTCGCTGCCGCTGCTGCTGGTATTCATGGGCGTGCTCGGAGGGTTACTCGCATTCGGATTCATCGGCGTATTCCTGGGCCCGGTGATACTCGCCGTGGCCTACGCGTTGCTGACCGAGTGGATCAACCCGACGCAGAACGCCGCCACGCAAAACGAAATGACTGACAGCTGACAGCGCATCGCGTACGCGACACCCGGACATGATGCCGGGAGGATGTTGCTAGTTTGCCTGGTGGCAACGGCTGCAGCGTTTCGCGGGACCGCCGGGCCTGCCTGCCTTTTTCAGGTCCAGATGACAACCGAGACAATGGTCATGAAATGCATCAGGGCTGTTGCGCGGCATGCGTGAACCCGCCATATGGCAGGAACGACAGGCGCGTTTGATGCGAATGCCGGGCGATGTGTGGTGACACGTTACGCACTCGATGTCCTCATGCCTGTGATGCGAAAACCGAACGTTACCCGGTGCGGACTCGATCAACACCGTATCGGGCGGCACTGCCGGCACACCGGCCGCGCAACACACCAGACAGGCCAGCAGCAATATCCGCGCATTCATGAATTCTGAAACCATGCGAACAGCAGCGACAGGACTGTCAGCAGCATTCCGATCGCAAGTGCCAGGATTCGTGCCAGCCAGATACGCATACTGTTATTACGCCATGTCGAAAAGTTCGGTGTGGATGTGCCGCAGGGGCACGTTCATGACAGCAAGACTGCGTTCGACGCTGTCGGTCATCGGTTTCGGCCCGCACAGGAAATATTCCAGTTCGCGACAGTTGTCGGGCAGGTGGCGCTGCAGCATGTCACGGGTGAGGTAGCCACGCTCTCCGGTCCAGTCCGGCGGCGGTTCCCTGAGCATGATAACCAGGTTCATCTTGCAGGCGTTTCTGTAACGCCAGCAATTCCTCCCGGGCCGTCAAGCGCTCCAGGCTCCGGTAGGCATAGAACAGCCATACCGGCCGTCGGTCACCTCGGTCCGCCAGCGTCCGCAACATGCTCAGAATCGGTGCGATGCCGACCCCGCCCGCCACGAACACGTGACCCGGCGCATGCGGATAGCGGTCGCATGAGAATGCACCGAACGGCCCGTCCAGATAGACACACTCGCCCGGCACGGCCGTGTCGATACGCGATGTGAAATCACCCAGCCGCTTGATGGTGAATTTCAGTCGCTGCGGTTGCAGCGCACTGGAGGCAACGGAAAATGGATGCTCGCGCATGGCCAGCGGCAAATGCCAGAGATTCAGCCAGACGAACTGGCCCGGCATGAACGTCAGTCCGGAATGCCCTTCCGGCGCCACCGTCAGTGTCCAGGCATCGCCGCGCTCCGCCTTGACGTCCACCACGCGGTATCGGCGGCGCATGATGAGCAGCGGTCTGACCAGGCGCACGTACAGCAGCAGGAGGAAAACACCGACTGACATGGTCAGCCACAATTCGCGCTTGAAAGGCGCCTCGACGTAGTAGTTGACGCCGGCAACGTGGACCATGGCCAGGCCGACAGCAAGTACGGCCAGCACGGCATGCAGGAAGCGCCACAGGTCATAGTGCAGATGCAGCGCCTTGCGCCACAGCGAGGTCACCATCAGTAACATCATCGCGATCAGCGCCACGTTGCCGGCCAGCATGTGCCAGGGCGCATCGGGCTTGAGATATTCGATCAGCAGCGGCTCCACGCCGACCAGGATGAGCGGATGGGCCAGCAGCAGTACAAATGCGACCAGCGCGATCCAGCGATGAAAGTAGTAAATGATATCGATGCCGAAGGCATGCGTGAACCATTTGATACGCGCGGTCAGCAGAAACATGGTGAACATGATCGCCAGTGCCGAAAAACCGAGCGCAACCGCGAAATCCCAGTTGAATGTCGTGCCTGGCGGCACTTCGCCGACCAGCAGAATGCCCGGCGGCAACAGGACCAGCAGTAGGTACAGGCTGATCCACAGCAGACCGCGCAGCGTGTAACCGGGCCTGGCTACCACGCCACTCACGCAGAATCAGCTTCGACCGGGAACCCGGGATGACAGTGCCGCATCACGACATCATACACCTGCCGCCGGGCAGGTGCGTTCGCCCGGCAAGCGCTGCTTATGCAGCGGATGCGTCGCAGTCAACCGTACACGTCGTCACGATGATTGATGAAATCGAGGTAATCGATGTAATGGCTGCCGTCGCAGGAAAAGACCAGCCCTACCATGCCGTTGATGATATTCAGTGAACCCGAGCGCAGGTAGATGGCATCGTCCTTGTGACGCAGGACACGGATGATGTCCAGCACCACGCGGATCCTGTCCGGCGGCACGCTGGCGTTAAGCGGGTACAGGGTATGCAGAAAACCCTTGTGAAAACCCGGCGCGAGAAATTCCTCCTTGATATACACCTGGTAATTATACGGGTCGGTCATCGACCACAGTGTCACCTGGCCGCTGGAGAAGTGAATCTTGGCGTGGAAGATACCGCGTTCGCGCAACAGCACTTCCACGGTATCGATGACGGCATCGAGCTGATCGTCGAATTCGTTGTTGACCCGGGACTGGCTGAACAGGAACTGCCGAATCGACGGATCGCCTCTAATCTGTAGCCAGCGTTTCAGCATGCACCCCTCCCTGCTGCAGGTAACCTATGGGTTATTTGCAAGAATTGAGCCAGGCATAACACAACTGGTTTTACAGGGATTTTCCCGGAAACCCGGCGATTTTCTGCACACATCGGGGGCGGGGCGCACTGACTGTGTGCGTCTCAGGCGCCTACTGCCGCACTAGCTGTCCGTGGTTCGACTCCTGACCTTGCCGATGTGGATGGCGCGGTTGTCGACGGCAAGCGCCGCCTCGTGCAGTGCTTCGGACAGGGTCGGATGGGCAAACACCGTGCGCGCGATATCCTCGCTGCTGGCATCGAACTCCATGGCGATCACGGCCTGGCCGATCAGCTCGGAGGCCTGCGCACCCAGGATATGCACACCCAGCACGCGATCACTGGCCGCATCGCTCAGCACCTTCACCATACCATCGGTGGACTGTATGGCCCGCGCACGCCCGCTCGCGGCAAACGGAAAGATACCGCTGCGAAATGCAACACCGGCATGCCGTAGCGCTTCCTCGGTCTGGCCCACCCAGGCGATTTCCGGGTGGGTATAGATCACCGAAGGAATCGTGGCGTAATTCACCTCGCTGTGCTGCCCGGCAATACGTTCCGCCACGGCAACACCTTCTTCCGAACCCTTGTGCGCCAGCATGGGTCCGCGCACGGCATCACCGACCGCGTAAACACCGGGCAGATTGGTCTCACAGTTGTCATCCACGTGGATAAAACCGCGCTCGTCGAGCAACAGGTCGGCTGCAGGCGTCGCCAGCTCCTCGGTACACGGACGCCTGCCCACCGCCACGATCAGGCGATCGACGTCGAGCAGGTGCGCACCCGTACCGTCCTGGTACTGAATCTCGATGCCGCTGCCGGTCACCTGTGTCGCCTTGACCAGCGCCCCCAGGCGGATATCCAGGCCCTGCCTGCCATAGAGTTTCAGCGCGGCAGACGCGATCTGCCGGTCGGCCATGGCGAGGAACAGGTCCTGCGCCTCGAGCAGCGTCACTTCGGCACCGAGACGGCGCCAGACGCTGCCGAGTTCCAGGCCAATGACGCCGGCACCGATAATGCCGAGCCGTCGCGGCACGGTGTCCCAGTCCAGCGCACCCGCGGAATCGACGATGGTCTTGCCCTGCAGAGGTGCCGCATCCAGCGTCGTCGGTCGCGAGCCGGTGGCCAGGATCACGTACCGGCCGCTCAAGGTCTGCTGCTCGCCGGCGTGCAAGGCGATGCTGACCTGACACCCGGGCAACAGCTGGCCACGGCCGGGAATCCAGGTGATTTGGCTGGCCTTGAACAATGCAGCGATGCCACCGGTCAGGTCCCGCACGATCGTGTTCTTCTTGGCGATCATGGCCGGCACCTCGAGTGTCAGTCCGTTCACGCCGATGCCGTGCCGGGGGGCATGATGCAGCATGCTGTCATACAGCTCGGAACTTTCCAGCAGGGCCTTGGACGGGATACAGCCGGCATTCAGGCAGGTACCACCCAGCACGGGCTTGCCATCCGGGTCCAGCCAGTCGTCGACACAGGCGGTATGCAGGCCGAGCTGGGCACAGCGCAACGCGGCGACGTAGCCGGCAGGTCCGGCACCGATCACGATGACATCGTAACTATCACTCATATCAGGCCGCCGTTCATGTCACACCAACCTTCGCAGAGCATGCCTGCCTCCGTGGCGATTTCTTCCCGAGTATAGAACACTGCTACAGGCCGCTAGATATCCAGCAGCATGGCTGCCGGGTCTTCCAGCAACTCGACAATGGTCTTGAGGAAGGTGACGGCACTCTTGCCGTCGACCAGGCGGTGATCGTAGGTCAGTGCCAGGTACATGACCGGTCGCACCACCACCTCGCCGTTCACCGCCACCGGCCGATCCTGGATCCGGTGCATACCCAGGATCGCGCTTTGCGGCGGATTCAGGATCGGCGTGGACAGCATGGAGCCGAACACGCCGCCATTGGTGATCGTGAAAGTACCGCCGCTTATGTCCTCGATCGCCAGCTTGCCCTCGCGCGCGCGCGTGGAAAAGGCCAGGATTTCGGACTCGATTTCCGCAAGGCTCATGTACTCGGCGTTGCGCAGGATCGGGACTACCAGGCCGCGGTCGGTGCTGATGGCCACGCCGATATCGCAAAAGCCGTGGTAGACGATATCGTCACCGTCAATGGACGCATTGATGTCCGGGTGACGCTTGAGCGCCTCGGCCGCAGCGCGCACGAAGAACGACATGTAACCCAGTCGTACACCATGCACCTTTTCAAAGGCATCGCGATGCCGGTCGCGCAGGGTCCTGACCGGCTCCATGTTGACCTCGTTGAAGGTCGTCAGCATGGCCGTGGTCTGCGCGGCCTGCAGCAGGCGCTCAGCAATACGTGCCCGCAGGCGTGACATCGGCACACGTTTTTGCGGGCGGTCTTCCTCGATCAGCGGCAGGTCAGGGGTACCGGGTTGCTCCCTGGCAACGGGTTGCTCCCCGGTAACGGGTTGCTCCCTGGTAACCGGTGCGTTGGCCGGCGCCTGCTTTTCGATATGCACCAGCACGTCGCCCTTGGTGATGCGGCCGCCCTTGCCCGTGCCGTAGATATGCCGGGGATCCAGATCATGATCGGCGACCAGCTTGCGTACCGACGGACTGAGCGCGGCATCTGCCTGCACCGGCCCGGAATTATTGGCCTGTGCCGCGGCGGCGCCTTTCGGTCCAGGTGCGGGCGTCGCGGCAACACCGGCCGCGGACTGGCCGGCACCATCGGGCCTGATGACGGCGATCAGCTGGTCGGCCACGACCGTGGCGCCATCCTCGATGAGGATGCTCTCCAGCACACCGTCTTCGGGTGCCGGCACCTCGAGTACAACCTTGTCGGTTTCGATATCGACCAGCGCCTCGTCACGCCGGATGGTATCGCCGGCCTGCTTGTGCCAGCAGGCGACCACGCCGTCGCTGACTGATTCCGGGAGGGCGGGCACCCTGACTTCAGTCGCCATGTCGCATCGGTTCCTGTTGTTGGTGGTTGCGTGTCATCGCAGGCGGCAAACAGGCATGATCTTCAAACATCCAGGCCCAGTGCCTGCACCACCAGCTGCTCCTGTTGCTGCACGTGCACGCTGGTATAACCCACTGCCGGCGCAGAGAGTGCAGCGCGGCCAGTATAGATAAGTTTGTTTTCAGCGCCAATCACTTCCTCGAACTTGTGGCGCGCTGCGTACCAGGCGCCCTGGTTCTGCGGTTCTTCCTGGCACCACACGTATTCGCGCACATTCGGACAACTGGCCAGCTCCTCGCGCAGCAGGCGCCAGGGAAACGGGTACAACTGTTCGATGCGCAGCAAGCCCACGTGATCGAGCTGCGTGGCGCGCCTGCGCTCCAGCAGGTCGTAATAGACACGCCCGCTGCACATGACGAGGCGAGTGATGACCGACTTGTCGGTCGTATCTGTTTCACCGATCACCGGCTGGAACCGGCCCGCGGCGAGTTCGTCCAGCGTGGATGTGGCAAGCTTGTGACGCAGCAGGCTCTTGGGCGCCATGACCACCAGTGGACGACGCAGTGGACGAATCATCTGCCGGCGCAGCATGTGGAACATCTGTGCCGGCGTTGTCGGGTTGCACACCTGGATATTATGATCGACACACAGCTGCAGAAAACGTTCCAGCCGCGCGGATGAATGTTCCGGGCCCTGCCCTTCGTAGCCATGTGGCAGCAACAGGGTCAGGCCGCACAGCCTCCCCCATTTAGCCTCCCCGGAGGCGATAAACTGGTCGATCACCACCTGCGCGACATTGGCGAAGTCGCCATACTGCGCCTCCCAGATGGTCAGCGTTTCCGGCTCGGTGGTCGCATACCCGTACTCGAATGCAAGCACCGCTTCCTCGGAAAGCATCGAGTCGAAGATCAGGAAATGCGGCTGCCCGTCGGCGATGTTTTTCAACGGCACCCAGATGTCGTTTTGCTTCTGGTTGTGCAGTACCGCGTGGCGATGGAAGAACGTACCACGCTCGCTGTCCTGCCCGGATATACGTATCGGGAAACCGTCGTGCAACAGGCTCGCAAAGGCCAGTGATTCGGCAAAACCCCAGTCGGCCGGCAAGGCGCCGGCCGCCATCTTGCGCCGGTCCTCCATGATCCTGGCAACACGCGGGTGCAACTCGAAGCCGATCGGCAGCTGTTGCAGGCGTTCTGCCAGTTCGACCAGCACCTGCTTGCTGCACCGGGTATCGCAGGGCTGGTCCCAGGTATGGCCGAGATAGGATTTCCATTTCACCGCAACCGCCGCGTCGACCGGCTGGCCAAGCATGACGGCCGGCGTCACGCTCTGGCCGGCATCGAGCAGCGTTCGATACTGCAACGCCATTGCATCGGCGGCATCCGCGCTTATCACCTGGCTTGTCGCCAGCTTCTCCGCGTACAGCGTGCGCGTGCTCTGCAGATTACGTATATCGCGGTACATGGTCGGCTGGGTGGCCGCCGGTTCATCGGCCTCGTTGTGGCCATGGCGGCGGTAACAGACCAGGTCGATCACGACATCCTTTTTGAAGGTCATGCGATAGTCGAGCGCGACCTGGGTAACGAACAGCACCGCCTCCGGGTCATCGCCGTTGACGTGGAAGATCGGCGCATTGACCATCTTGGCGACATCGGTGCAGTACAGGGTCGATCGCGCATCCTTGACCTGGCTGGTGGTAAAACCGATCTGGTTGTTCACCACGATATGCACGGTGCCATGTGTCGTAAAGCCTCGCAGCCCGGACATGTTGAACGTCTCCATCACCACGCCCTGTCCGGCGAAGGCCGAGTCTCCGTGAATGACTACCGGCAGGATGCGCTCGCCCTCATCGTCCCGGTAGCGCTGCTGGCGCGCCCGAACCGAACCCTGCACGACCGGCGAAACAATCTCCAGGTGCGACGGGTTGAACGCCAGCGCCAGGTGCACCTGGCCGCCGGCGGTGGTTATGTTCGAGGAAAATCCCTGGTGGTATTTGACGTCGCCGGAAGTCAGCTCCTTGCTGTGCTGGTCCTCGAATTCTGAGAACAGCATCGAGGGCAACTTGCCAAGAATATTCACCAGCATGTTGAGACGGCCACGGTGCGACATTCCCATGACGATTTCCTTGATGCCCTGCGCGCCGGCACGGTCGATCAATTCACCCATCAGGGGTATCAGGCTCTCGCCGCCTTCCAGCGAAAAACGTTTTTGCCCGACGTATTTCGAATGCAGGTAACGCTCGATACCTTCTGCCGCGGTCAGGCGCTGCAGCAACCATACCTGCTTGTCGACGGCGATCCCCGGGTGCGACTGTACGCTTTCGAGACGCTGCTGGATCCAGCGTTTTTCCTCCGTCACTGACATGTGCATGTATTCCGCACCGATGGTCTCGCAGTAGGTGCGGTTGAGTGCAACAAGGATGTTATCCAGCGTCGCCTTCTCCGGACCGACCAGCGAACCGGTGCGGAACACGGTATTGAGATCCTCATCGGAAAGTTCGTGATAGCGCAGGTCAAGCTCGCTCACAGGCACCGCACCGTTTTGCTGCAACGGGTCGGTACGCGCGTACTGATGACCGCGAAAGCGATAGGCATTGATCAGCTGCAGCACGCGCACCTGTTTGCGCTCGAACTCGAGGCGTGTCTCGGTGACGCGTGCGATGCGGTGGCCGCGCAGGTGGCCGGTCAGTTTCGAGAATTCGTCGCGAAGCTCGGAATGAAAGACATCATCGACGGCCTTGCCGTTGACCTGCGGCAGCTGTTGAAACCAGGCATGCCAGCGCTCATCGACCGAGTCCGGATCCCGCTGCCAGCTCTCGTAGAGTGACTCGAGCCAGGAACCGTTGGTACCATCGAGCAGCGAGGACTGTTGCAGCGCAAGCATGCGTGAGTTGCTCATTGTTCAATGACTCCGGCTGTCCTGTGTAGCATTGCAGCGAGTATAGGGGACCGATACTTATATAGACGATATCGTTGTCCTTAAGTTTTACTTTAGACCGCGTCTGCGGGCCTTTGTTAGCCGGCGCCGGTATCCAGTGGCCGGTAACCGGCTGTCAGGTCGCAACGCCGCACCCCCCTCGTGACCGTAATTACGGACATACCAGCAGGTAGAAGGTGAGATCGCGCAGCTATCGAGAGACTGGCCTGGGCCATGTACGAGAGCGGCCATACCTACGATGTACAGGGAAGTACGAGTGTCACGAGAGGACACGACTGCAGGGAGGAGGTGAGACCGTTTTTACGGGCATAGCCCGGGTCGAGAGGCTGGCCTGGGCCATGCAGGAGGTAGAGCAACGCAGGAGCAGTTGCCGAGGAAGCCCGAAGCGGCCGCCCAGTAGGCAAAAAAAGGGCTGCACAAGGCAGCCCTTTGAGTTCAGGGGACAGTGATTCTCTTACTGGCTTTTGCTGACCATGTACTCGACGGCAGCCTGGAGCTCGGCATCGGAACAGGCCATGCAGAGTCCCTTTGGTGGCATCGCGTTCAGGCCCTTGGTGACACTGGTCATCAGGGATGGCATCCCTTTGGCGATACGCGGCGCCCAGGTGGCGGCATCGCCCAGTTTCGGGGCCCCGGCCGCACCGGTGGCGTGGCAGGCCATGCAGCTGCCATTGTAGACCTGCTCGCCTGATTTCGGTTCCGCGGCAACCGGCGCGGCACTGGCCATTGCCGTTCCAGCAGGCGTGGCAGTAGTCCCGGCCGGAGCTGAAGCCGATTTACTCCCCACGTTAACCTGCCCGACCGGCGTGATGTTCTCAATCACGACCTCATCCGGCTTGTATTCAGCCACTTCGCTGGTCAGGTTGCTGGCGATCATGACCAGAATGATCGCGAGGACCGCGAGTGCGCCCATGATGGTGAAGAATGTGGTGTAAAACTGTTTATCCTGACTCAAGGTAATCTCCTGAATGATTTGCAGTGGTGCGTTATGGCGACGGATGGATTGGGCCCCGGCTGCCAGGTTGGGCGGATTATACTGAAAAGGGCGGGCTCATGAAATTACCGGCCAACTCCGCCGTAGACCCGCCAGTTGGCAGGCGGTATCCTTGCCAGCTTATCTGTGGCAATCCGAGCCGGTTAGCATCGATCGCCGGGGAGAGACAGCAAAAAGCGCCCGTAGCTCAGTTGGATAGAGTGTCGGTTTCCGAAACCGAAGGTCACAGGTTCGATTCCTGTCGGGCGCGCCATTTACAGTTTCAGTTCCGCACCGGAAGGTGCGGGACTGTTCCGGTTCGACCGGCAGGAAGCGAACCTGTGAAACAGGTTCGACCAGCCACCGGAAGGTGGCGCAGAACGTCGTCGCGTAGCGACGGCGGCCCCGCAGGGGTGAGGGCCAGCGGCCCGAATATTCCTGTCGGGCGCGCCATTTACAGTTTCAGTTCCATATCGGAAGGTGCGGGACTATTCCGGTTCGGCCGGCAGGAAGCGAACCTGTGAAACAGGTTCGACCAGCCACCGGAAGGTGGCGCACGACTGCAGGGAAGCACGACTACACGGAGAAGGTGAGACCGGGTACCGGACGGAAGGCTGGCCTGGGCCATGTAGGAGGTAGAGTAACGCATGGAGCGGTTACCGAGGAGTTAGGGCACCAAAAGTAGGCGCCTTAGGCGATGCAGGGAGCCATTGCCGGGAACGTCGCCGCACAGCGGCGGCGGCCCCGCAGGGGCGAGACGGTAATCCCCTGCAGGGACACCCAATATCAGCGAGACAGGCACCGCCATGAACCTAGACAGAGTACCGTCCGGCGATAACGTGCCAGACAATGTCAATGTCATCATCGAAATACCGTCCCACAGCGACCCGGTAAAATACGAGGTCGACAAGAAAACCGGCGCCATGTTCGTCGACCGTTTCATGGATACCGCCATGCACTATCCGTGCAACTATGGCTATATTCCGCATACCCTGTCCGAGGATGGCGACCCGGTCGACGTGCTGGTGGTGACACCGGTGCCACTGATCAGCGGTGCGGTAATCCAGTGCCGCCCGATCAGCATCCTGCGCATGTCCGATGAAGCCGGGCCGGATGCCAAGATCCTCGCCCTACCGGTGGACCGGCTGTCTACCCACTACCGCCATATCGACTCGCTCGACGAACTCCCGCCGGAGCTGCCCGCGTCGATCGCGCACTTTTTCGAGCACTACAAGGACCTGGAGCCGAACAAGTGGGTCAAGATCGAGGGATGGGACGGGCTGGATGCCGCCCGAGAGGAAATCCTGGCAAGCATACAGCGTTTCAAGGATGCCCCGGTCAAGCCGCACTTCTAGATAGGAGCTTAATCCTCTGATTTTATTGACTTTATATTTTATGGTCTAAATATACGCTTGACCATATATATGTTCAAGCGTATATCTACGGCATGCCCATCACGCCGGAAACCCTGTTCCAGATGCTGTCGGATGCCACGCGCCTGCGGGTGCTGCTACTGCTGGCCGCCGAACAGGAGTTGTGCGTCTGCGAGCTCACCCATGCGCTGAACCAGTCGCAACCGAAGGTCTCGCGCCACCTGGCACACCTGCGCGACAGCGGGCTGCTGCTGGCACGCCGCGAGGGTCAGTGGATGTATTACCGCATCGACCCGTCATTGCCCGACTGGGCACACAGCATCCTGCACCATACCCTGCTCGGCAACGCGAGCAGCGCACCGTTTCGCGCTGACCGCGCCACCCTCAAAGACATGCCCAACCGCCCGGGCGCGGCCTGCTGCGCCTGAGCACAAGCAAGGAGAACCATCATGTCCCGTATGCATATCCATATCGCCGTCACCGACCTGGCGCAGAACATCCGCTTCTATTCCACCCTGTTCGGCACGGCACCCACGGTCAGCAAACCCGACTATGCCAAGTGGGAGCTGGCCGACCCGGCCGTGAACTTCGCCATCTCCGACCGTGGCGGCGCAGCCGGCCTCGACCATGTCGGTATCCAGACCGACGACGAGGCCGAACTGGCCGCCATCCGCGCACGCCTGCAACAGGCCGGCATCGCCGGCCACAGCCAGGATGCAACTGCCTGCTGCTACGCCCGCTCCGACAAGTACTGGACACAGGATCCGCAGGGTATCGCCTGGGAGACCTTCCGTACCCTGGAGACCATACCGACCTTCAGCAACTCACCGGTCGACGGAACCAGCTGTGTCCCGGTCGCCGGCTCGAGCTGCTGCTAAGCGCCATGAATATCCTGTTCCTGTGTACCGGCAACTCGTGCCGTTCGCAGATGGCGGAAGGCTGGGCACGGCACTTCGCCGGCGACCGTCATATCATCCAGTCGGCCGGGCTCGAGGCGCATGGTAAAAACCCGCGCGCCATTGCCGTCATGCGCGAGGCCGGTGTCGATATCTCAGGCCAGGAATCCACCCCGGTGACGGACGCGATGCTGGCCGCGGCCGATATCGTGGTGACAGTATGCGGCCATGCCGACGAGCAGTGCCCTGTCATACCGGCAGGCGTAAAAAAGATTCACTGGCCCTTGAGCGATCCGGCCAAGGCCGCTGGCAGTGACGACATCGTCATGGAGGTGTTTCGCGCCAGCCGTGACGACATCCGGCAGCGGGTAATGACCCTGCTGGCAACGCTTTAGCCTCGCCATGAGTTTTTTCGAGCGTTACCTGAGCCTGTGGGTGCTGCTGTGTATCGTGGTCGGCATCATCCTGGGGCATGCATTCCCCGACATGTTCAGTGCTATCGGCGGCCTGGAGATCGCGCGCGTGAACATGCCGGTGGCCGTGCTGGTATGGCTGATGATCCTGCCGATGCTGCTCAAGATCGACTTTCATGCCCTCCACGAGGTCCGCCATCACATGCGCGGAATCGGTGTCACGCTGTTCGTCAACTGGGCCGTCAAGCCGTTCTCGATGGCATTGCTGGGCTGGTTGTTCATCCGCGTGCTGTTCGCCGGCTGGCTGCCCGCGGAGCAGATCGACAGCTATATTGCCGGTCTGATCCTGCTGGCCGCCGCACCCTGCACCGCCATGGTGTTTGTCTGGAGCAACCTGACCAACGGTCACCCGGGTTTCACACTGTCCCAGGTGGCGCTCAACGATGTCATCATGGTCTTCGCGTTCGCGCCCATCGTCGCGCTACTGCTGGGCATGGCCTCGATCACGGTCCCGTGGGACACCCTGGTCCTGTCGGTCGTGCTCTACATCGTGATTCCGGTAATCTTCGCCAGTGCATGGCGGCACTGGCTGCTGGCACGTCCGCAGGGCGTCGCAAGACTCGCCCGGCTGCTGCATGTCCTGCAGCCGCTATCCATCACGGCACTGTTGCTGACGCTGGTGCTGCTGTTCGGCTTCCAGGGCCGGCAGATTCTCGACCAGCCGCTGGTCATCGTGCTGCTCGCGATCCCGATCACCCTGCAGGTGTATTTCAATTCAGGACTGGCCTACCTGCTGAGCCGCCGACTCGGCGTGGCGCATAATGTGGCCGCACCCGCCGCCCTGATCGGCGCCAGCAATTTCTTCGAGCTGGCCGTGGCCACCGCCATCAGCCTGTATGGCATCGGCTCCGGCGCGGCACTCGCCACCGTAGTCGGCGTGCTGGTCGAGGTGCCGGTCATGCTGTCCGTGGTCGCCATCGCCAACGCGACTCGCGGCTGGTACGAACAGACAGGCAACACCTGATGCACGCCGCTGCCGGCAGCACCGGCAAGCCGGTTGCAATGCATAATATTTCAACCGGGGCTAAAAATTACTCGCCGCCTCATGTTACGCTGCGAGGCTCGTGACAAGCCGATAAAAGCAAAGGACTAATCTGCCTTGGAACAGCTGCGCCGTTTTCTCGACTCGGTGTTATCCAGCATCCGTGACCTGCTCCCCATCGTGCTGGTGGTCACGTTCTTCCAGGCCGTTGTCATACAGCAACCGCTACCGGAATTCGGCCGCATACTGGCCGGCGGCCTGATGGTGGTGCTCGGGCTGGCGTTTTTCCTTCGCGGCCTGGAACAGGGGCTGTTCCCGATCGGCGAGTCGATCGCCTATGCCTTTGCGCGCAAGGCCAACCTCCCCTGGCTGCTCGTGTTTGCGTTTGCACTGGGGTTCGGCACCACCATCGCGGAACCTGCACTGACCGCGGTAGCTGCCGAGGCGGCACAGATCGCGGCGGATGGCGGCGTCATATTAAATCAGCAGGCGTCCCTTGAGCGCTATGCTATGGGCCTGCGCATCACCGTGGCACTGTCGGTCGGGATTGCCATACTGGTCGGCGTGTACCGCATCGTGCGCGGCTGGCCGATCCAGTATTTCATCATCGGCGGTTATATCGGCGTGGTTATCATGACCGCATTCGCACCCCCCGAGATAATCGGCATCGCCTATGATTCCGGCGGCGTCACCACGTCCACCGTCACGGTACCGCTGGTCACGGCGCTCGGCGTCGGGCTCGCGCAGAGTATTCGCGGCCGCAATCCCATGATCGACGGTTTCGGCCTGATCGCCTTTGCCTCGCTGACACCGATCATCTTCGTCATGGCTTACGGAATGATCATTTGATGGACATATTGCAGGATTTTTACAGGACCGGACTCTCAACAATCACCGACGTGCTGCCGATCGCCGCAATCGTCTTTGGCTTCCAGGTGCTGGTGCTGCGCCAGCGGGTTCCCAATCTCAAGAGCGTGCTGATCGGATTTGTCTACGTCCTCATCGGCCTGACCCTGTTTCTGGTCGGCCTGCAGGAGGCCCTGTTTCCGATCGGTCGGACCATGGCCAGACAACTGACTGATCCTGCCTTTCTCAGCGCGGCAACCGGTAAATTACCGGAGTTGCGGCATTGGCAGGATTATTACTGGATCTACCTGTTCGCAGCCGCCATCGGCTTTTCCACCACCATCGCCGAGCCCGCGCTGATCGCCGTCGCCATCAAGGCGCAACAGGTATCGGCCGGCGCCATCCGTGTGTGGGGGCTGCGCATCGCCGTCGCGATTGGCGTGGCCGCCGGCATCACCCTGGGCGCCTTCCGCATTGTCACGGGCACCCCGCTGCACTATTACATCATCGCCGGTTATATCATCGTGATCTTCCAGACCCTGTATGCGCCGCGCATGATTATCGCGCTGGCCTACGACTCGGGCGGCGTGACCACCTCGACGGTGACCGTCCCGCTGGTTGCCGCACTCGGACTCGGACTGGCCAGCACCATTCCCGGCCGCAGCCCCCTGCTGGACGGCTTCGGTCTGATCGCATTCGCCAGCCTGTTCCCGATCATGTCGGTCATGGGTTATGCCCAGCTCAGTGAATGGTGGTCGAGGCGATCCGCACGCAAGGATCAGTCCGGAGAACAATGAACCTGTATTCGGAACAGGACATACTGCAAACGAGGTAAGCAAGCATGCATTTCAAACTGATTATTGCACTGGTCGAGGACGGCAAGACCGCCGTGGTCATGGATGCTGCGCGCAAGGCCGGTGCGACCGGCGCCAGCGTACTCAGCCAGGTACGCGGCGAAGGCATAGAGCAGGCCAAGACCTTCTTCGGACTGAGCCTGGAAACGCAGCGCGACATGCTAATGTTCCTGGTCGAGGAACATATGAGTCGTGAGATCCTGGAAAAGATTGCCGAGATCGGTGATTTTGAGGCCCATCCCGGCACCGGTATCGCCTTTCAGCTCGATGTCGAGGACGCCGTCGGTGTCAACCGTCAGGTTATCAAGTTGCATAAAGCGGTGGAGGACAAGCTATGAGTGAACAGGAACAGGAACAGGAACAGGAACCGGTACGCGTCAGGGATGTCATGACCAGTCATTTCCAGCTGGTCGATGGCCTGATGATGGTCGAAGAGGCACTGGGAATGATGAAAGAGAACGACTCGCGGGTACTGATCGTCGACAAACGCCATACCAATGATGAATTCGGCATCGTGCTGCTGTCAGACGTTGCACGCGAAGTGCTCTCCGCCAATCGCTCACCCGAGCGTGTCAACGTCTACGAAGTCATGTCCAAGCCGGTGGTCAGTGTCAATCCCGATATGGATATACGCTATTGTGCGCGCCTGTTTCACCGGCTCGGGTTTTCCTACGCACCTGTCATCGATGGCAACAGTGTGCTGGGTATCGTGGGCTACGCCGACCTGGTGCTGAGCGGGCTAGTCAAGTAACGTCAGCACCTGCTGGATGGCTTTTTTCAACGTAGCGCGCGGGAACTGCGCCTTGCCCATCACATTCATGCCGGCCATGACGGTGGCGATGGTGGTTGCGGTAGCCGCCGCATCCACACCGGCGGGCAGCTCACCGCGCTTTCTGGCTCGCGTAATGCGTTGCTGCAATCCCTGCCGGAGTTCCTGCATCGACTGCTCCAGCGATGCGCGCGATGCCGCGTCGTGCTGGCCGCTTTCCAGCACCGACAGAACCACCAGGCAACCGCCGGGATACTGTTCATCGTAATTGACGTCAAGCGCCGCGTTAAGCAGGCGTGATATACCCTCGCGAATGTCCGGCACACTGTCCATGGCAGTAAACAGCGATGCCATGACGGATTCCTTGTAGCAGGCGAGCACCCGCTCGAACAGCGCGCGCTTGTTGCCGAAGGCGTTGTAGAGACTGGTGCGCCCCAGCCCTGTCGCCTGTTCCAGGTCCAGGATGGATGTCCCCTCGTAGCCCTTTTCCCAGAATACCAGCATCGCAGCCAGCAGCACCTGTCGTTCATCGAATTGTTTCGTTCTTGCCATGCGCGTACCAATATCACTATCTGCAAAAATACTATACCAAACAGTACAAAATTACTTGACAGCATTAGAATTATTGCATATACACATATTGTACTGTTCGTTACATTTACACTCTGGAGGCCATTATGAACGTTGCCACAGAAAAACTCGATGCCCGCGGACTCAACTGCCCGCTACCCATCCTGCGCACACGCAAGGCGTTGAACTCGCTTGCCAGCGGCGCGCTACTGGAAGTCGTTACCACCGACCCGGGCGCCGTCAAGGACATGAGCGCGTTCTGCTCGCAAACCGGCAATCGTCTGGTTTCGAGCACGGAAGCGGACAATAGCTTCATCTTCCTGATCGAGAAGGCCTGAACCCGCCCGGACTGCCGCAAACACACAGGAGAACATACTCATGTCAACGACTGCCGAGACTGTAAGAGATAGCGCGATGCTGGATGCGTGGCTTGACAAGAAACTGGACGAACTGTTGCCGAAAAAGCTGGAAGAGATCGACGCCTCCCGCACCCCGTCCATGGCCATCATCGCCACCAAGGGCACACTCGACTGGGCCTACCCGCCCTTCATCCTCGCCTCCACCGCCGCGGCGCTGGGCTGGGACGTCACCATCTTCTTCACCTTCTACGGCCTGCTGCTGCTGAAGAAGGATCTCACTGCGCAGGTCAGCCCGCTGGGCAACCCGGCCATGCCGATGAAGATGCCGTTCGGACCGAAGTGGTTCCAGAACTTCTCCTGGCCCATGCCCAACCTGCTCATGGCCGGCGTGCCGGGCTTCGAGAAGGTTGCCACCGGGCTGATGAAGAAGACTTTCAAGAACAAGGGTGTCGCCACCGTCGAGGAACTGCGCGGCCTGTGCCTCGAGGCCGATGTGAAAATGGTTGCCTGCCAGATGACGGTCGACGTGTTCGGCTTCAACTCCAGCGACTTCATCCCGGAGGTCACCGACTACGTCGGCGCCACTTCCTTCCTGCCCGTCGCGCAAAAATCCGACGTCTGCCTGTTTATCTGACAGCGAACGGCGTGAGCTATGGCGAAGGGGATGCGCTGCCGGACCGGTGGCGCATCAGGCGGCGCGATCGAGACGCACCGAATCGGGCAGCGTAATCTCCATCTCCACGGGCAGGTGGTCGGACAGTGAAAAATTCAACGCCCCGACACGATCCACCTGCAACGTGGGGGTCACCAGGATGTGATCGATGTTGTGCTGTGGTCGCCAGCTGGGGAAGGTGTCCATACCGTGAAACGGCTCGCGCATCAGCGTGCGGTTGATCAGGTATTCCATCTCGGCACTGTCTGACTGGCAGTTCATGTCACCCATCAGGATCACGTGCCGGTACTCGTTGACGATTTCGCTGATGTAATCGAACTGCATCATGCGCGTGCGCCGGCCAAGCGCGAGATGCAGGATCAGCACCACCAGCGACTCCTGCTGCGTACCGTAGCGGATAAACATCACGCCGCGCCCCGGGATCCTGCCCGGCAGGCGGTGTTCAACGATCTCGGCAGGGTGATAGCGGCTCAGCAGGCCCGTGCTGTGTCGTGCCAGCCGGCCGATGCGCCGGTTGGTCTGGTCGTACCAGAACGGCATGCCCGATTTTTCACTCAGGTATTCGGTCAGGTTGATATAGCCGCTGCGGATGCTGCCGGCATCGAGCTCCTGCAGACCGACAATGTCATAGCCCCGGACCAGTTGTGCAATCCGGTCCAGATTGTGAAAACGCTGCGCGTGGGGCAACACGTGTTTCCAGCTGTGCGTGAAGTAATGCCGGTAGCGGTGCGTACGTATGCCCGCCTGAACGTTGTAACTCAACAGGCGGATTTTTTGTCCCATTTCAGCATCCAGATCGAATGATGTCCCGATTGCGGCCCTTTCCTGCCGGGGTGTTATCAGGTCGGACATACCAGGGATCCCAATTGCTCCGTGAGTTTGACATTCTCCCGGTAATCGACCGGGCAATCAATGATGCTTACCGTGTCGTTGGCAAGCGCTTCCTGCAGTATGTTCGGCAACTCTTCCGTCCTCTGAACCCGGTACCCCTTCGCACCGAAGGCCTCGGCATATTTTACGAAATCCGGGTTGCCGAAGTGTACATTAGATATTCGCTTGAACTGGTTCATCTGCTTCCATTCGATCAGGCCGTAGCTGCTGTCGTTCCAGATCAGGATCACGATCGGCAGGCGGTTGCGGATCGCCGTCTCGATTTCCTGGGAATTCATCATGAAACCGGCATCGCCGGTCACTGCGACGATATTGCGTTCAGGATACGCCAGCTTGGCGGCGATAGCACCGGGTACCGCGATCCCCATGCTGGCGAAGCCGTTGGAAATGATGCAGGTGTTCGGATACTCGCAGCGGAACATGCGCGCCATCCACATCTTGTGGGCACCGACATCGCACACCACGATGTCCTCCAGCTTCAGCGCAGTGCGCAGGTCCCAGATGATCTTCTGCGGCTTGACCGGAAAATCAATATCGTCGCGGTGCTGGTTCATCTCTTCAACCAGGCGTTCGCGCAGGGGACGGATGTGGGCACCTTCATGGGGTCTTGCACGGTCGGCAATGCGCTGCAGGCTGTGCCCGATATTGCCGGTCACGCCGACCCTGACCGGGTAGTGCGCATCGACCTCGGCCGGGGCGTTGTCGATATGGATGATGCTGCGGTCGCGCGACGGATGCCACAGGTAGGGATGGTACTCGACCAGGTCATAGCCGACGCAGATCACCAGGTCGGCGCGATCGAAGCCGCAGCTGATGTAGTCATTGGCCTGCAGTCCGGCACTGCCCAGCGCACAGGGATGGCGGAACGGGATCACCCCCTTGGCCATGAAGGTGTTGGCGACGGGGATGTTCAGCCGCTCGGCGAACTCGGCGAGCTGGTGCCAGGCCCGCGCACGCACCACGCCGTTGCCGGCCAGGATGATCGGATTTTGCGCGGCACTGATCAGGGTCGCGGCCTGCTCGACCTTTTCGGCCGGCGGCTCCGCCTCCGGCGACCGGCTGACCGGCAGCGGCGCGGCATCGATCTCCATCCCGGCGATATTTTCCGGGAACTCGATAAAGGTCGCGCCCTGTTTGGGTGTGAGCGCCACCTTGAAGGCCTTGCGCACCACCTCGGGAATGATGTCGGGCTCGAGCAGGCTGGCGGTATATTTGGTTACCGGCTCGAAGATGCGGGTCAGGTCCAGCACCTGGTGCGACTCCTTGTGCAGGCGCGTGGTAGCGGCCTGCCCGGCGATCGCCACCAGCGGGGCATGGTCCATGTTGGCATCGGCCACGCCGGTCAGCAGGTTGGTGGCGCCGGGGCCGAGCGTGGCCAGGCAGACGCCGGCCTGTTCGGTCAGGCGTCCGTAGACATCGGCCATGAAGGCCGCGCCCTGTTCGTGGCGCACGGTGATGAACCGGATGGAGGAGTCCAGCAGGGCATCCATCACGTCGAGGTTTTCCTCGCCGGGAATACCGAAAACGAATTTAACTCCCTCGTTTTCCAGGCAGCGGACGAACAGCTCGGCGGCTTTCATGCCGTCATGCGCCACGCACCAGCCGGCACTTGCCTGTCACTGCGGTGCGGCACTTGCGGTTGCGGGCTCGGCAGTCGCCAGCCTTTCCAGCTCCACCAGGTAATCAACCACGGCCATGACACCCTCGTTGCCGTTTGTCACCATGCTCGGGCCGGTGCTGTACTTGCCGTTGACGATCAGCGTGGGTACGCCGGTAATGGCATAGCGGCGCGTCATCAAGCGCGCATTGTTAACCTTGACGGCAACGGCGAAAGAATTGAAAGTCTTGTTGAAATCCGCGGCCGATACACCCTGCTGCATGAAAAAGGCACGCAGTATGTCTTCATTCTTGATCTTGTTGTTCTGCTCGTGGATCGAATCGAACAGTGCGCGGTGGGTCTTGTCCAGCACGCCCAGCAGCTCGGCGGTGTAATAGCCCTTCGCCAGCAATTCCCAGCCGCCGCCCAGGATAGCGGGCATACGCACGAACTCAACATCGTCCGGCTTGGATTTAAGCCAGTTCTCCATGAACGGTTCCAGGTGATAGCAGTGCGGGCAGCCATACCAGAACAGTTCGACCACCTCGATCCTGTCGCTGCTGGACGTGGGCTGGGGATTGGCCAGCTTCGTGTATTCCTTGCCTTCCACAAAGTTCTCGGCCGCGCACGCGCTCAGCGCATAGAACGGGATGAGCAGGATAATCAAGCAACGGGACAGGATCTTCATACCACCAACTCCTTATATTAAATTGTTTGCGACATTACCGTGGTTCAGGGGCCACCGACAACTCGCCGCCGAAATGCAGCCCGCACAGTAATATACTAACGCCGGACACGGCGAAAAGGGTGACGGACGCTGCCCGGCATGGCGCAGCACTCGGCGCCGGCGAATACCGCCCACGGCTGGCTGTAAACCGCTGGCACTGGCGATGTCCCTGGCGAGTACTCCCTGCTGTGACAGAACGTCATGCGAGGAAAAAGACAACGCTGGCTGCAATCAGTTCCGCCTGGCGTCTAGCGCCGGGCATGCCGCTGCGCGGGGATTCCGCAGCAACAGGCAGCAGAATCCCCGGGGAAGGCTGGAATTTCGGTCAGTGCAGTCCCTGGATGTAGTTGGCGACCGCGCGCATTTCCTTGTTGGTCATGCGCGATGCCAGGATCTGCATCATTTTCTTGGCATTCTCGTTGACGCGTCTGCCCTCGGCAAAGCCGTGCAGCTGGTTTTCGGTATACTGGGCGTGCTGGCCGCGCAGCGCCGGGTACAGGGCGGCCGGGTTGCCGGCGCCATCCGGACCGTGGCAGCCCATGCAGGCCGCAACGCCGCTGACCGGGTTGCCGGCACGGTAAATGCGCTGGCCCAGCGCGAAAAATTCGGGATCGGAATCATCGGCAGCACCGATCTTGGCCTTCTGGCTGGCATAGTAAGCCGCCACATCCTCGCGGCCCTGCGCGTCCAGCACGGAGGCCATCGGCTTCATGGTCACGTTCTCGCGTTCACCGGCCTCGAAGTACGACAGCTGCTTGACCAGGTAGTCCGCATGCTGTCCGGCCAGCTTCGGCCATTCCGGGTTGATGCTGTTGCCGTCCACACCGTGGCAGGCCGCGCATTGGGAAGACTTTTCCTTGCCCGCGACCGGATCGCCCGCGGCGTGGGCCGCCTGCCATCCACAGCTAGCAAGCAAAGTGATTGTAACTGCAAGCCAATTCTTCATTTCAATCCTGCTCCTGTATGCTCCTGCGGTATGCGTGCAGGCACTGCGCCGGCCGAGTATATGCTGTCCCGGGTCGCGGCCGAAAAGGGCTCCTTTTATACCCGCCAGCGCCCGGCGGGTCAACCGCAAGATAGTGGTACCCGGCAGCTAAGCGGATAAAAACAAAGACACTTTCCATATGCATTCAAGTCACGTCTAATGCGCCCGGGACACTATTATGAACAACCGTTATCAACAGACACACTTCCTGCTCGGGGCACCGGATGTCCAACGCGCGCCGCCGGACACCGGGGCCGAGGTCGCCTTCGCCGGGCGCTCCAATGCCGGTAAATCCAGCGCGCTCAATACCCTGACCGGGCAGCGCGCCCTGGCACGCATCAGTAAGGCACCCGGGCGCACCCGCGAAATCAATTTTTTCCAGGTCGCGGACGACCGGCGACTCGTCGACCTGCCCGGCTACGGTTACGCGAAGGTCGCGCGCTCCGTCAAGGAACAATGGCAGCAGGGCATCGCCCGCTACCTGGAAACGCGAGAATCCCTGTGTGGCGTCGTGCTGCTGATGGATGTCCGTCACCCGCTCAAGGACAGTGACCGCCAGGTGCTGGGCTGGTGCCACATGGCCGGACTGCCTACCCACGTCCTGCTCACCAAGGCCGACAAGCTCAAGCGCGGGCCAGCCCAGTCCACGCTGCTGCAGGTGCGCCGGCAACTGGAATCGCTGCACCCGCAGGCCTCGTTGCAGCTGTTCTCCTCGCACAGCCGCACCGGCTGCGAGGATCTCAGGGCGTTGCTGGACCGCTGGCTCGGATTCGAGCAGGACGAACAGGATCAGCAGACGTGAGACGTGAAGAGAAGTGAAGAATGACCACGGAAATATAAATGCAGGACATTTTTTGTAGGGGCGCATCTCATGCGCGATATAAATGGCCACGGAACCACACGGAAGAACACGGAAAAAAGACAGGGTGTAGGGTGCACTCTGTGCACCATTACGTGAGACGTGAGACGTGAAGGAATTGAAGAATGGCCACGGAATCCACGCAAGACCACGGAAATATAATGCAGGACGTTTTTTGTAGGAGCGCATCTCATGCGCGATATAAATGGCCACGGAACCACACGGAAAAAAGACAGGGTATAGGGTGTACTCTGTGCACCATTACGTGAGACGTGAGTGTAAATACCTGCACTGAACCGGCGTCAAGCTTTTCGTTTCACCTTTCACGCTTCACGATTTCAGTATAAAAAAAGCCCGGCAGAACGGGGGAGGTTCGCCGGGCTTTCGAATGGCCGATCCTTGCGGATCGGTTGGAGGATTCGTCGCCCAGGGAGGGGAGCGAGCAGTACGCCTCCGTGCTAGGTGTGACTCGACTCGTTGAAAAAAGTTCCGGGTCGGGAGACAAAATGGCAGTGGCGCGGCGGTGTTCCTGGGCAAGGCCTGCGCGATCCGGGGGAAATCAGTAAATTTGCCGTACTATAAATTTAGTCAATTCTCTATAATAATAGATTATTGTTTGTTATTGAATAAGTTATTATCTGGCCGAGGGGCTGCACTAGTGCGCCTCGTCCCAGTTGCTGCCCACCCCGATGTCCACCAGCAGCGGCACCTTGAGATCGGCAGCGGCGCTCATTCGGCTACGGATCTGCTCCCTGACCGCGTCGAGTTCATGCGTGGCGACCTCGAACACCAGCTCGTCGTGCACCTGCATGATCATGCGCAGGCCGGTGTCGCCCCGGGTGATGATCCAGCCATGCAGATCGATCATGGCACGCTTGATGATGTCCGCTGCCGTACCCTGCATGGGTGCATTGATCGCCGTCCGCTCCGCCGCCGCCCGGCGTGCCCCGTTGCGCGATTTGATATCCGGCAGGTGCAGGCGCCGGCCGAACACCGTTTCCACGTAGCCCAGCGCGCGGGCCTGTTCGCGCGTGCTTTCCATGTACACCCTTACCCCCGGATAGCGCTCGAAGTAGCGCTCGATGTACTCCTGTGCCGCGCCGCGCGCGATACCCAGCTGCCGCGCCAGGCCGAACGCGGACATGCCGTAGATCAGCCCGAAGTTGATGGCCTTGGCGGACCGGCGCTGGTCGCTGCTGACCGTCTCCGGCGCGACCCCGAACACCTCGGCCGCCGTCGCACGGTGCACGTCCTCACCGGCCGAGAAGGCGGCCAGCAGGCCCGGGTCCGAGGACAGGTGTGCCATGATGCGCAGCTCGATCTGGGAATAGTCGGCCGCCAGCAGCACGCAACCCTCGCCCGCCACGAAGGCCTGGCGAATACGCCGGCCCTCCTCGGTGCGCACCGGGATGTTCTGCAGGTTGGGATCGGACGATGACAGCCGGCCGGTCGCGGCCACGGCCTGGTGGTAGGAGGTATGCACCCGGCCGGTGGCCGGACAGACCTGCTCGGGCAGGCGGTCGGTGTAGGTGGACTTGAGCTTGCTCAGCGAACGATACTCCAGGATCAGGCGCGGCAGCGGATAGTCGAGCGCCAGTTCGGCAAGCACGGACTCGGCCGTGGACGGGACCCCCGTCGGGGTCTTGGCCAGCACCGGCAGCTGCAGCTTCTCGAACAGCAATTCCTGGATCTGCTTGGGGGAGCTGAGATTGAAGGGCTGGCCGGCCTCCCGGTATGCCTCCTGCTCGATGTCCACGATCCGTTTTGCCAGCTGGTGGCTATGCTGCGCCAGCATGCCGGTATCGATGGCCACCCCGGTCTGCTCCATGTCGGAGAGCACCGTCACCAGCGGGATCTCGATGTCGCGGTAGATCGTCTCCAGGCCCGGCTCACGCGCCAGTTGCGGCCACATCGCCGCGTGCAGACGCAACGTGATATCGGCGTCCTCGGCCGCATAGGGGGCCGCGGTCTCGAGCGGGATTTCGTTGAAGGTGAGCTGGTTCTTGCCCTTGCCGGCGACCTCTTCGAACTTGATGGTGGTGTGCGCGAGGTACTTCAGCGCCACCGAATCCATATCGTGGCGGGTCGCGGTGCTGTCCAGCACGTAGGATTCCAGCATGGTGTCGTAGCCGATCCCGTCCAGCTTTATATCATGATTTGCCAGTACGTTACGATCGTATTTAATGTGATGACCAATTTTCTTTATTTCTCTACTTTCCAGCAAAGGTCGCAGTTTTTCCAGCACCGCGTCACGCTCGAGCTGCACCGGCGCACCCGGGTAGTCGTGCGCCAGCGGCACGTAGGCCGCCTCGCCTGCCGTCACTGCGAACGAGACGCCGACGATGCGCGCGGCCATGTAATCCAGGCTGGTGGTCTCGGTGTCGAAGGCGAACTCGCCGGCCGCCTCGAGCACGTCCAGCCAGGCCGTGAGCCGCGCCTCATCGAGTACGGTTTCATAGGCCGGTTCGACCGCAGGCCCGCGGGCCGCCCCGGCCGACGGCACGGCCGCACCCTCCTCCAGCTCCTCCAGCCAGCGCTTGAAATCGAGCGCCTGATACAGCTCACGCAGGCGCCCGGCATCCGGCGGCTGGCGCTGCAGGGCCTCGGGGCCGGTGTCGAGTTCCAGGTCACAGCGGATGGTGGCCAGCTCGCGCGACAACGGCAGCTGCTCCAGCGCGGCGCGCAGCTTGTCGCCGATCTTGCCCTTGATCTCGCCGGCATGCTCGATCACGCTGTCCAGCGAGCCCCAGGCGGTGAGCCATTTGGCCGCGGTCTTCGGACCCACGCCGGGTACACCCGGGATGTTGTCCGAGGTGTCGCCGATCAGGGCGAGGTAATCGACGATCTGCCCTGGCGTCACGCCGAACTTCTCCTGCACGCCGTCGGCATCCAGCGTGGTACCGCTCATGGTGTTCACCAGGGTGACATGCTCGTCGACCAGCTGGGCCATGTCCTTGTCGCCGGTGGAAATGACCGTGTCCAGGCCGTGCGCGGTAGCCGTCGCGGCAAGCGTGCCGATCACATCGTCCGCCTCGACCCCCTCGACCTGCAGCAGCGGCAGCCCCAGGGCCCGGATCAGCTCCAGCAGCGGCCCGACCTGGGACGACAGCTCGTCCGGCATCGGCGGCCGGTGGGCCTTGTACTGCGCATACAGGTCGTGGCGGAAGGTCTTGCCTTTTGCGTCGAACACCACGGCGATGTGCTGCGGGGTGTACTCCGTCAGCAGGCTGCGCAGCATGTTCACCACCCCGTAGACCGCCCCGGTCGGTTCACCGCGGGCGTTGGTCAGCTGTTGCAGGTTGGGTACATGGAAGGCCCGGTACAGGTAGGAAGAGCCATCGACCAGCAGCAGGGGTCCGGAATTGTTGGCAGCCATGGGTTCGGGATCGTCTAGTGGCGTCAGTGGTGCGTCCAGCGAAAATGCAAGCCAAAACAACCGGCCGCAGCCGGCATGGTATCATTTATCATTCCCATCAACCCGGGCTTTCAGCAGCCGCAGCCCGATAGAAACAGGCCAGACTGCCATATGAGCAACAAGGACACGATTGGCCGGCAGTTCATGCATCACGGCATGCTGCCGCAGGACGACGCGCAGCTCACTCGCGAATCGTGGAAGATCTTCCAGATCATGGCTGAATTCGTCGAGGGCTTCGAACGCCTTGCCCATATCCGGCCCTCGGTCAGCCTGTTCGGCTCGGCACGCACCCCGGCCGACCACCCCTGGTACCGGCAGGCCGAGGCGATCGCGCTTGCCCTGTCGAATGCCGGCTTCGCGGTCGTCAGCGGCGGCGGCCCGGGCATCATGGAAGCCGCCAACAAGGGTGCCTTCCATGGCAAGTCACCGAGCATCGGCCTGAATATCCAGCTGCCGCATGAACAGGTGGGCAACCCCTACCAGAACATCGCCCTAAATTTCCGGCACTTTTTCTCGCGCAAGGTGATGTTCGTGAAATATGCCTCGGCCTACGTGGTGTGCCCGGGCGGTTTCGGCACGCTGGACGAACTGGCCGAGATTCTTACCCTGGTACAGACCGGCAAGACCCGTCGCATTCCCATCATCCTGGTCGGCAGCGACTACTGGCAGGGGCTGATCGACTGGTTTCGCGACACGCTGGTTACGGCCGGCACCATTGCGGCCGATGACCTGAAACTGTGCCAGGTTATCGATACACCGGAGGACGTGGTCAATGCCATTTTCGATTATTATGAACACAAGGGCTTCGAACCGTCCGAACAGGAACGGGAAAAGCTGCTGGATCTGTAGGACAACCATGATGCATAAAATGATAGCCATACTGTTATTTACGCTTGCGCTGCCGGCCTATGCCGGCGATGCGGCACCCGAACCCGCGCCCGAGACCACGCCGCTGCCATCGACCGGCCTGGAAGAGGATATGCAGCCCGAGGTCAGCATCATCAAGCGCGACGACGCCGTGGTGCGTGAATACCGGGTCAACGGCGCACTCTACATGATCAGGGTCGAACCGATAGTCGGCCCGGCCTACTATCTGATCGATACCACCGGTGATGGCGACCTCAACGCACGTCGCAGCGAACTCGATCCGGCCTTCGTGGTACCGAGCTGGATGATTTTCAGGTGGTGATTCCCGCCACACCAGACGCCGGGCGCTAGGCATGTCCGGTGTTACCCGCGCCGGGTGCGACGGGCTCGTGGTCCCGTATTTCCGGCGCGCGCACCTGCATGACTGGCATTTGCTGCGCCCGGGAGAAATCATCGCGGCGCAAGGACCGGGGCGTATACCGCCGCATCATCCTGCACCGTCGGCCGGACTACCGCCCTTTGACGATCGCCGAATAACAGGCATGCCTGCCAGCCACGCCATGCTCAACCGCTTGCAACAGCTTGCCCGCGTACTGGACGGCTTCGCCGAACTGACCGGCCGCGCTGTGTCATGGCTGACGCTGGTCATGGTCGCCGTCACGTTCACGGTCGTGGTATTGCGCTATGCGTTCGACATCGGCTCGATCGCGCTGCAGGAGTCGATCACCTACCTGCATGCCGCGGTGTTCATGCTGTGCGCAGCCTACACGCTGAAACACGATGCCCACGTGCGCGTCGATATCTTCTACCAGCGCTGGTCGCCGCGCGGTCGCGCCTGGGTCGACCTGCTGGGCACGCTGTTACTGCTGGCACCGGTTTGCATCCTGATCATTGTCGCCAGCGTCGATTACGTTTCCTCGTCCTGGTCGATTCACGAGGGTTCGCGCGAGGCCGGCGGCCTGGACGGCGTGTACATTCTCAAGACCGCCATTCCACTGATGGCGGCATTGCTGTTGCTGCAGGGTTGCGCGCTGGCCATCCACAGCCTGCTCACCCTTACCGGCCATACCGAACCACCCGCGCCGGACACCGGCATTGACCGTGAGTTGTAGTACCGTGCACCGCGTGCGTCATCATCGCCGCGATTACACTGGCGGTACCGGTGCGAAGCCGCGAACGGCGCAGGCTTGCCCGGCATGACCGAATTCATTCCCCTGTTGCTGTTTCTGATCGTCTGCCTGGTGTTGATGGCAGGCTACCCGGTCGCGCTGTCGCTGGCCGGCACGGCATTGATATTTGCCTTTGTCGGCGAACTGAATGGCCTGTTTGATATCAGCTTTCTGAATGCACTGCCGTTGCGGCTGTACGGCATCATGACCAATGTCACGCTGATCGCGGTGCCGCTGTTCGTGTTCATGGGCATCATGCTGGAACGTTCGCGCGTGGCGGAAAATCTGCTCGAGACCATGGCCGCACTGTTCGGCCGGCTGCGTGGCGGGCTGGGATTTTCGGTAACACTGGTCGGCATGCTGCTGGCCGCCAGCACCGGCATCGTGGGCGCGACCGTCGTCACCATGGGGCTGCTGGCGCTGCCGACCATGCTGCGGCGCGGCTATGACCCGCGCATCGCCAGCGGCGTGATCTGCGCATCCGGCACACTCGGCCAGATCATTCCGCCGTCCATCGTACTGGTGCTGCTCGGTGACGTGCTGTCGAGCGCTCACCAGCAGGCGCAGCTGGATATGGGATCGTACTCGCCGGACACGGTATCGGTCGGCGACCTGTTCACCGGCGCATTACTGCCCGGCTTGCTGCTCGTGGCCCTTTACATGTTCTATATCGGCTTCGTTGCCTGGACACGCCCGCACAGCATGCCGGCATTGCCGGCGGACGATGCCACGCTCGACAGTGGTCTCGCCGGGCGCGTGATCAAGGGACTGTTGCCGCCGGTGATACTGATAGTGGCCGTACTCGGCTCCATCCTCGGTGGCATCGCCACGCCGACCGAAGCGGCAGCGGTCGGCGCCGTCGGTGCCATACTGCTTGCGCTGGCAAAGGGCCAGTGCAGCCTGCGGGTGCTGCGCGAGGTCATGCTGGGCACGACCCGCGTCACCTGCATGGTATTCCTGATCCTGGTCGGTGCCTCGGTGTTCTCGCTGGTGTTTCGCGGCTTCGGCGGCGACGTCATGGTCGCCGACCTGCTGAGCGATCTGCCGGGCGGTACATTGGGCGCCTTGCTCGCGGTCATGCTGCTGATGTTTCTGCTCGGCTTCGTGCTCGACTTCATCGAGATTATCTTCGTCGTGGTACCGATCGTCGGCCCCGTCCTGCTCGGCATGGGACTCGACCCGGTCTGGCTGGGCGTCATGATCGCGCTCAACCTGCAGACCTCGTTCCTGACACCGCCGTTCGGCTTTGCCCTGTTCTACCTGCGCGGCGTGGCCCCGGATTCGGTCAGCACGGCGCAGATCTACCGGGGCGTGGTGCCGTTCATCGGCCTGCAGCTGCTGCTGATCCTGTTGCTGGCCTGGTGGCCGGCACTGGCAACCTGGCTGCCGGGTGTCGTGTACGCGAACTGAACATTCGCGGAATCTGGCAGTTCTGCCTGCTTCGTGCGATTATTGATGGCAATTGGAAACGCCAAACCGGGTCAACGGAAATGTCGACATCACGCCTCCTGCTCATCTCGTTGCTGCTGCTGTTTCAGCCGCTGCATGCCGGCGCGACGGACCGGCCGTTGATCAATGCCGCGGCAATCGCATTCGGCGAAAGTGATGATTCCGATGAAAGCGACGTCTATCGTGTCAGCTTCCAGAAAAAATGGCGCCACAGCTGGTTCGATGGCGGCGCATGGTTCCTGGGTGGTTACTGGGATACCGGGCTCACCCGCATAAAGGCCGACAGCGGACATACCGACACGGTGTACGACATCAACCTGACACCGGTCTTTCGCTACCAGCGTGATGCCGGCCTGTCCAGCGGCGTAACGCCGTTTGCCGAGGCAGGCTTCGGCCTGCACCTGCTGACGGACACCCATGTCGGCAACAACAAACTGTCCACGGCATTCCAGTTCGGTTCACTTATCGGGGTCGGGGTCGGCTTCGGCGAGCACGGCCAGTATGAACTGACCTACCAGTACACGAACCTGACCAATGCCGACATCAAGAAACCGAACGACGGTTTCGATGCTCACCTGTTCAAGCTGGGCTACAACTTCTACTAGCCGCCACCGGAAGCACCGCACAAGTCACTGCACGCACTATCCCATGCGCACGTTCATGTAGGCGCGCTCCGATATGTCGGTCCAGCTCATCACCTGACGCTGGAACGCGCGATAGGAATCGAACACCTTCGCCGACAGTGCATCCTTGCCGGCGATTTCGGCGACCACCTGCTCCGACAAGTCACGCAGACGCATCAGCACGCTGCCCGGAAATTCCCTGACATCGACGTTATGTTCATTGATCAGCGACTGCAGCGCGGCGTTGTTGCGTGCCGTGTATTCGGCCAGCATGTCGCCGTTCACCACGCGGCAGGCATTCATGACAATGCTTTGCAGATCCGCTGGCAGGCTGTCGAAAGCGGCCTGGTTGACGAGACATTCCAGCGTGGTGCCTGGCTCGTGCCAGCCGGGGTAATAATAGTATTTCGCTGCCTTGTACAGGCCAAATGCCAGGTCGTTGTAGGGGCCGACCCACTCGGTGGCGTCGATCGCGCCTGATTGCAAGGAGGTAAAGATATCACTGCCCGGCATGCTCACCGGCGTGCCGCCGGCACGCTTCAGCACCTCGCCGCCAAGCCCCGGGATACGCATCTTCAGGCCGTTCAGATCATCGAGTGAATTGATTTCACGGTTGAACCAGCCGCCCATCTGGATACCGGAGTTGCCGGCCGCGAACGGCAGCACGCCGAATGGAGCGTACACCTCGCGCCACAATTGCATACCGCCACCGTAAAACAGCCAGGCATTCATTTCCTGTGCGTTCATGCCGAAAGGCACGGCCGCGAAGAACTGCGCCGCCTCGCTCTTGCCCTTCCAGTAATATGCCGCGCCGTGGCCCATCTCCGCCGTGCCGCTGGCCACCGCGTCGAACACCTCGAAGGACGGTACCAGCTCGTTGTCGCCGTATACGGTGACCTTGATGCGGCCGCCACTCATCTCGGTGATCAGCCGCGCGACATTGCTGGCTCCGGTGCCGAGGCCGGGAAAGTTCTTCGGCCAGGTGGTGACCATCTTCCAGTGCACCACCTTGTTCGTCACGGCAGGCATCGTCGCCGTGCCCGTTTCATCCGGCCCGCAACCGGTCAGCACCAGGCCGGCACCGGCGGCACCCAGGAAATCACGTCGTTTCATAACGGCCTCTCGATATTTGTTTGGCGGTCATTGTACGTGGGATGAACGGAATGCGCCTGCGCACGGTAACCGGCCGCGCCCAACACGGACCCGGTCGTCTCAGTTATTAGTCTTGATGTAACGGGTAGTTATGGAATACTATTCATCAAACGCTTCCAGTATTAAGGCTAGCGCACTAATTCCAAGAAAAATAATATTGGCGAATGCACCAACCGGACGGCGCACGCGTGCCAGCACGAGGGGAGTACCGGACAGCACCATGTTGACTGAACTCAACCGCATCCGTGCACGTTTCATCAGCCTGATCCTGCTTGGCCTGCTCATCGCGCCAGCGGCGGGCATCGCCAGCGCGCTGCTGTTCGACCTGATCACCCCGGACGCACTGCAGCACAGCCGCGTCGTGTTCGTCATGGCCACCTTCGTGCTGCTCATGACCACTTGGGCAGGAGTTCATTTCTCTCGATATTTCAGCAAGTTGCCTAAGAACTTGCGGCCCGGCAGGGGCTCAGGCGAACTCTCGTACGCGCACCAGCGCCGGCTGACGCGCTTTGGTCGTGACTACTGGGGCCTGTTCCTTATCTATGCCCTGACCCTCCCGCCGCTGCTGTTCATTGCGATACAAAAACCGCTGGTCGCCGAACTTGGGCATTTCCTGCAATTGCTGCTGCTGCAGCTGTCGGTGGTCGCGCTGGTCGGACTGCCCACCTACCAGCTCGCGCTGGCACAGATCGAGAAACTCGCTGGCCATTTCAGCCTGCAACAGGTACACGGCAGCCTGAAATCGAAACTGTTGCTGATGGGCGGCTTCGTACCGTTGCTGTGCTACACGGTGCTGATGAATTACCAGTGGCAGAAGACCGGCAACCTGACACCGGACCACATGGCCATCTGGTTGACGCTGGTGTGCATCACCGGTCTTGTCACCCTCTTCGCGGTGCGCAGCGTGACCCAGTCACTGCAACCGATCCAGGAACTTATCACGCGCAGCGGCGCCACACGCCACACGGACCTGGGACGACTGCGGCCGCGGTCTACCGACGAGATCGGTTTTGTCACGCAGGTCATGGGCAAACTGTTCCGCCAGCTCGGCGAGCAGGAGTCGCACATGCGCGCCGTGGTCGAGACCGCCGCCGAGGGCATCATCGTGGTGAACGGCAAGGCCAAGGTCCACACCTTTAACCCGGCGGCGGAAAAACTGTTCGGCTGCAGCGCGGCCGATATCCGGCAGCGCTCCCTGCAGCCGCTGCTGCCGGAGCTGTTCGATGCAGAACACAACATCCGGCTGGTGGCCGGCGAGCGCGAAATGGATGGATGGCACCGCAACGGTACCGCGGTGCAGATGTCGGTCCGTGTCAGCCCCATGCGCAGCAACGGTGAACGCCTGTATACCTGCATGGTATCGGACATCACACGGCGCAAGGCCATGGAACAGCAGCTGCGAGACGCCGAGTGCCGTTACCGTGACCTGGTGGAGACGGCGCACGACATGGTCTGGACCATGGACACGGAAGGTCGGCTGACCTACGTCAACCGCGCCTGCACCGGCATCTATGGCTACACACCCGGCGAGATGCAGCAGCGCCACCTGCACGAATTCCGCTCCCCGGATCACCCGCCCGCCGACCGCGAGGCGATCGATGCCCTGCTGGCCGGCGAGGACACGGTGCAGTTCGAGACCGTGCACCTGGACAACGAGAACAGGCCGCACTTCCTGAGTTTCAGCGCACGCTCGCACAGGAATGCCGACGGCAAGGTCGAGCGTATCAGCGGCACCACGCGCGACATCACCGAGCAGAAGGCGTTCCAGCACCAGCTTTCCTACAACGCCGAACACGATCCGCTGACCGGCATGTTCAATCGCAATTATTTCCAGGAAGAGCTGGAACGCACCGTGGCGCGCTCCGCGCGCAACGGTACGTCCTGTGCGCTGTTCTTCGTCGATCTCGACCAGTTCAAGTACATAAACGACACGCTGGGGCATGCCGCCGGCGATCGTCTGCTGGTGGACATCGCCGCACTGCTGTCCATGCACGTGCGTGACGGCGACCTGCTGGCGCGCTTCGGTGGCGACGAGTTCACGCTGCTGCTCTACAACATTGGCAAGCGCGACGTGCTGCGTGCCGCGGAAAATTTCCGCGCGCTGTGCGACGACTACCGCTTCAACGTCGACGACAAATCGTGGAACGTCAGCGCAAGTATCGGCATCGCCATGATCGACCGGCACACCACCTCCGCAGAGGAAGTGCTTTCGCATGCCGACCTCGCCTGCAATATGGCCAAGCAGCAGGGCCGTAACCGTGTCAATCTCTACAATCCGGCCGACCTCGGCAAGGCTGACATGCAGGCCGACATGAGCTGGGCGACGCAGGTGCGTGACATGCTCGAACACGATCGTTTCCAGCTGGTCTACCAGCCGATTGTCAGCACCGACGACGGCGAGGTGCTGGATTACGAGGTTCTGGTGCGCATGGTATGCGACGACGGCCAGGTCATCCTGCCAGGCGGTTTCATGCCCGCAGCGGAACGCTTCGGCCTGATCCACAGCGTCGACCGCTGGATCGTGCGCCGCGCTATCCAGGAACTCGCCGCCTTGCACGTCAGCGGCCAGCGCATCAGCTTCTCCATCAACCTCTCCGGCAAGGCCTTCGAGGACGAGACCCTGCTGCCGATGATCCAGGCACTACTCGACGACAGCGGCCTCGATCCGACCTGGGTCACCTTCGAGATCACCGAGACCGCGGCCATCGCCAACCTCGCCGCGGCGGAGACCTTCATTTCGGCGCTCAAGGACATTGGCTGCCAGTTCGCGCTGGATGACTTCGGGTCCGGCTTCTCCTCGTTTGCCTACCTGAAGCACCTGCCGGTCGACAAGCTCAAGATCGACGGCGCCTTCGTAAAGGGCATGGCGCACAGTTCGGTCGACCAGGCCATGGTGGAATCCATGAACCAGGTCGCGCACGCGCTGGGCAAGCAGACCGTCGCCGAGTGCGTCGAAAACGGCGAGACGCTGAAGATCCTCAGGGAAATGGGTGTCGACCGCGCCCAGGGCAACTACATCGGCCCGCCGCACGCGGCCCCCGCTGCGTTCACGCAACCCACGCCAGCAGTCGGCAGCGTGGCATCACTCACGCATTGATTGTCTGCGCGTACCCGCGCCTGTAGCCGGATTTACCAGGCACGGAGAAAAACGGCTGCTTGTCCTGGCCATTCACCGTAAATCGAGACGACCCCGGAAGACAACCCTCAGTCGGGGTATGACGGCATGCACGCCATGACTGCTCTCATGCAGCGGATCAGAGGGGCACCAGCTCGGTAATCGGCGTTGCATTCTTCGCATCGACCTTGCCGTACAGGTCATACAGCGCGGCCTGCAGCGCCTCCTCGATGACCGGATGGTAGAACGGCATCTGCAGTATCCCGCCAACCGTCATTTCCTGCTGAATGCACCAGGCCAGCAGGTGTCCCAGGTTCTCGCCCTTCGGGCATACCATCTCGGCACCCAGCAGGCGGCCACTGGGCTTGTCTGCATAGACCCGTATCAGGCCACGATTTTTGGCCATGATCATGGCACGACCCACCGGCCCCATCTGGACCTGTCCGGTGACCGTGCAGTCCGGATCGAGGTCGGCAAAGCGGCTGCCGACCACCACGATGTTGGGATCGCAGAAGGTGATGCCGAGTGGCGTCTTTCTCCTGAAGGCCGTCGGCTCGGCGGAAATTGCGTTGTAACCGGCGATACGTCCCTCGTCACCGGCCTCATGCAGCACGGGCCGCTCGCCGGTGACATCACCGGCCATATATATCGGGGTGTCGCCGATACGCATGGTTCCTCGGTCAAACACCGGAATACCGCGCGCGTCCAGTTCAACACCGATATCTTCCAAGCCCGAGTTTGTCGAGATTGGGTGTGCGGCCCATACTGGCAAAGACGCGCTCGACCTCGACTACCTGCTCACCGGCCTTTACGCGCAGCATGCCGTTGCCGGACTCGCTTATATCAGCTGCATGTCCGAGCCACAGCGGCATCTCCTTGCCAATGACATCGATGGCGGTTCTGTTGACCTCCGGATCACTCAGGCCACCGATCGTATTCAGTTGATCGATACCTGTGACCTCGAGGCCCATACGCCGCAGCGACTGGCCGATTTCCAGACCGATCACGCCGAGCCCGATGACAGCAAGCGACTGTGGCAGATCCTCCAGCTCGAAGAAATCATCGGTGGTGATGATACGGTCGCGAAAGGATGCCCAGGCACGCGGCACGAGCGGTCGCGAACCGGTAGCGATGATGATGTGTTCCGCGCATATGCGTTCACCGGTGTCGATTTCCAGCAGGTTCGCCTCAATGAACCGGGCATAACCCTGAATGAAGTTTTCCACGGGCAGCTTGTCCGTACTATTGGCAAGCACGCGCTCAACAAAGATGTCGCGCAAATCCTGCACAAATTCCATCGCCTCCGGGATGCTGAGGCTCATGTCCTCATGCCCCTCGATCCCGTAACGATTGAATACATTGCGACGATAAAAATCCTCGGCAACCTGGATTACGGCCTTGGAGGGCATGCAGCCGACACGCGCGCAGGTGGTCCCCAGCTCACCGCCATTGATCAGTACAAACGATTTTCCCGAGGGACGCACCTTGCCCAGCGCATACAGTCCGGCACTGCCGGAGCCTATGATGGCGACGTCGACCTTGCGTTCTTTCACATCGACTCCTGATGCATGTAATGGGTTACGATGGTGTTCCCGACGGCGTGGCCCTTGCAGACTGGCGCCCCGGACAGGAAGGATAAACACACGCCGGTCGCTTATCCAGCTGAATAGCCGCATATCTGAAGCAGGATCCGTTATCTGTCAGACCTTGCCGGGAAACACGCCTGCTGCACTGGTCGAGGCACCTGTTCGAATGGTGGAACCTGCGCCGGCATCGCTAGCGCCATGGCTTCGGGATGCGAGGTGTGACGAGCAGCTGCCGACAGATACGGCGACTTACAGCCAGTCTGGACAGGCAAGTCCGAGATTGCCGGAACAAACTGGCCTGGCGTGATTTTCTGAAAAACTGCGATCGGCCATGCACGGATATGGGGAATACGGGTACAGCACCCTTTTCTGCCGTTAATACGGATCTTTTCCGGATTTCCAGTCTTCGAGTTTCACGATATAGGGCGGCTGGCCGTTGTCAAAGAACCAGGAATCGACCGCATAGCGAATCCCGGTAGCATTTTCCCGGATCACGGCCGTTGTATGCGGCATTCCGATAAAAATCCCGAAACGTGTCGAACGATCTGCAACAGTGTGAAACCTGAACAATCCATCCCGCTCCAGCATGCGCAGGTAAGTGTTGGTGTTGGTGGATTCATCGATACAGTCGAGCTGCTTTGGCCTGCCAAAGCCGGCCAGGTTGCCGCCTTTATCTACCGATGTTCCCAGGTGCACACCGACTGTTTCTTCCAGGATAGCGATTGAATCCGCAATCACCGCGCGCTCCTCTGCCGCGGTATTTGCGTCCCGGGAAAACGGGGCCGTTGCCCGGCGCCACTCCTCTTCACTAACGGAATCCGTTGCCACGCTGGCACAGGAATGGTTATAACAAATCGAGAACCGTGCCGGCGTGGGCCGTGTGATGCCGCCAGCCAGTGCAAAGTTATCTGCAGCCAGTGGCATTGCAAGCATGCCGGCCAGAAAAAATATTACTGCCCGTACCATGATGACCTGTTGAAGGGGGACAGGCCATTTTCATCGTAATCGAAATCAGGAATCTGTCCTATCTGTAACAGAAGGTGATTGCCGGGCATGAGTCTTTCCACACGAATGGTCATGGCACAACGCATGATTACTCTGGATGAAGAATCTTATCCCGTGATTCTAATGTCAACTATCAGGTAGATAGCTACCGTTTTACAATCACTGCAGACACTTCAGGAATCAGGGCATTCACCAAGGCAATTGAGGGCTGATATGTATGTGTCCCTGACCTCGTTACCGGCTACCGGAGGGGTCTTCGACAGTGGGGCATGGGTGCGGTTTTGAAAATTTCGGTGGCAATGCGTGCACACATGTACCACCGAATTTCATATTGACTGGGATTTGGTGGAAACCTACCTCACTTCCCCTTCAAGCTGCCTGATGCGATCTTTCAATTGCTCGATTTCAGAATTGCTGGAGCCGCCTCCCGGTACAACGATTGCAGACGTGGCGCCATAGCCGGGATAGCCGCCGTAGCCATAACCGGGGCCGCCATAGCCGCCGTAACCGCCGTAGCCGGGATAACCGCCGTAGCCGTAGCCGGGAAAGCCGCCGTAGCCATAGCCGGGATAGCCGCCGTAGCCATAGCCGGGGCCGCCATAGCCGGGATAGCCGCCGTAGCCATAGCCGGGGCCGCCATAGTCATAGTCATAGTCATCGTAACGATCGCTATCATTGTTGCCGCCCATCCACTTCGACGGGTTCATCATATTGCCCATGTCGAATGCGTAGGTTGTATTGGCAAGCAATAAGCCGATAGCCATCAGCGTCACTCCGGGTGCTATATTCTTGTATTGCATTGTTTCTGTTCCTCCGATTATTGAAAGTAATCATCTTCAGGCAAACGCTGCACTATTCTGTCTTTCGAGACCCTTATCCCATTAGCCGATCATGACGTCAAATAAAAGTGCCGCCATAGGTGCCCCGTCGTGCTGTTGCAGCGATCATCTGCAGAAAGATGCGGTTTGGCGAATGGCGGATTTGGCTCGGCCCTCACCCTTTAGCATATCTCTGATATTATGTCGCTTTCTTCCCTGCCATCTCAATCAGCCCCAGCAGGCCGGGGCCGAAAGTACACCTCTACCTAATCAATGGCTGATCAGAAACACGGTACTGTTTAAATGCGTCGACACCCGTACAGCGGATGCTTTTATCTGTGTCACGGTCCCATCGACTGCGAATCGGTCGCGGACTGATGCGATCGGCGAAGCGTGAAGCGACCCCACCGGACCAGACGACTCCATTTCGACGACATTTGGAACCCGGTGCTTGTGGCACTTCATATCGGGAATGGGTGTCGCGGGACATGGTATTACCTGAATTGCTGGCATATGCACCGTCACTGATAACACCGAGAATTACAGAGCAGACTAACGTGGAGAAAAGAAAAGCAAGATCATTATTATTGTTCATCACTACCTCCGGTACCGGTAACCTGTCGTTGTTATGTTCTTTCTGGTTAATTCAAGATTAACAGTAGAAAATTCAGCTGGCCACTGTTCCAGGCGAATTGAATGGTCTGACTAATACTTTAGAATCACGATAGACAGTCATTTTCGAAAACATCTTAGGGACGCAAGACTGGCAGCACGACACATTCTCCCCGCATCCGAGCGGCCGAGGCCATAGTCCGGTACAGATCTGCGATCTGGCCGTGACGAGACCCGGGAATGTCGTTGTTGGATCCGGGCTGTGTGAAAACCTGACTGCTGGATGCCTCGAAAAATACTGGCTCCACCAGAGGTTTATAGCGCTGCGGTCAACATGTGAGGAGTGGTTTGGAACCGCCGGATTAGGGCTGGTTTTGAGTTTTACACAGTCGGGGTCAGCCACCCGGCAAGATCACCCGGGTATTTTCCCTGCTACTTCCGGTGACCGTACCCCCGTAATCCGAGCCATGCGTGATGTGGGATTTCCCTATAATTTTGACCCAGGGAGGTCCCGATATGAAGCGCAAACGCTATACCGAAGAACAGATCATTTCGATCCTGAAGGAGCACGAGGCCGGCGCCTCCGTGCCTGAGCTGTCCCGCCGCCATGGCGTGGCGGAGAACACGATCTACCGCTGGAAGTCGAAGTTCGGCGGCATGGAGATCTCCGAGGCCAAACGGCTGCGTGAACTCGAAGCAGGAGAACGCGAAGCTGAAGCGGCTGCTGGCCGAGGCGGAGCTCGACAAGGCCGCACTCAAGGAGCTGGTCGAGGGAAAATGGTGACGGCCGCGCAGCGGCGACGGGCCGTGGATCACCTCAAGAGTCGCCGCGTCAGCGAACGTCGTGCCTGTCGGCTGACGGGCTTCAGCCGTTCGGCCGCCTGGTATCCGCTCAAGGGGCGCGATGATGCTGCGCTGCGGGCGCGTCTCAGAGCGCTGGCGGAACGCTATCCCCGCTACGGGTATCCGACACTGCATGACATGCTGCGGACCGAGGGCCTGGTACAGAACCCCAAGCGCACCTACCGGATTTACCGGGAGGAAGGGCTGCAGGTCCGCACCAAACGGCGCAAGAAGCTGAACCGTCCGCGGATACCGATGGTCGTGCCCAACCAGGTCAACGAACGCTGGTCGATGGATTTTGTCAGTGACCAGCTGGCGAACGGGCGGCGCATTCCGGGTGCTGAACGTCGTGGACGACTTCACCCGCGAGTGCGTGCTGCAGGTAGTCGACTTCTCGATCTCCGGCCAGCGCCTGGCCCGTGAACTGGACCGGCTTGCCGAGCGTCGGCCGCTACCCAAAACCATTGTCTGCGACAACGGACCGGAGTTTACCAGCAAGGCAATGTTCTTCTGGTCGAAGCACACCGGTGCAAAGCTGCATTTCATCCAGCCGGGCAAACCAACCCAGAATGCCTTTGTTGAGAGCTTCAACGGCAAGTTCCGGGAGTACTGTCTGAACCTGCACTGGTTTGCCAGCCTGGAGGATGCTCGTGCAACGATCGATGCGTGGCGAAACCATTACAACCACGTCAGGCCGCACCGTTCACTGGGCAAGAAACCGCCTGCGGTGTTCGCCAGGGAGGCGGCCTGATATGCTTAATATCCACATCCGACCCTGCTCGGGTTCCGGGGTACGGTCACATGCACCTGGAATACCTAAACCTGGCTCCATGACGCAACCCTGATAAGCAGGATGAAAGGTGCCAGCCATATCGTAATAGCACGCATAAATATCAACGTATTCGTCCCCACATAGGATTCTATAACTCACTAACATTATTCATAAAAAAAGGCGGCACCTGGGCCGCCATTCGTGATTGCGCTAAAGTTATCCGCTCATACACCGCGCGCGTAAATGATATTTATCAAAATAATTTTCATCACTAAGCCTAAATGTCTTGGTTGGGTTTAAGCCATCCGGCTGGAATGTCTGTAATTACCCCCACCAGGGTCTCATAAATGTATTGCAAAAACAGAAGATGGATTTAGGCTGCATATACGAAAATGTATGATATATATAGTCCAAACTTGAGAAGATTCTTTCCGATCGTTATGCAGAAATACGTACTTTTAGCAATCCTAACAATTGCTACGTTATGTGTAGTCAAGCTGGCTTGTGCAGATTATGGGCCTAGAGTTCATTTGTTAGAACTTGATATAGGCAATAACAGATATTTGGTATTTCCTGGCATTACTCGATTATCTGAAGGTAATTACATCAGGTTCTGTCACATAGGACATCAAATTACGCCATATGTACTAATTGATACCAAAGAGCAAGAATATTTAGCTGATATAAAAATAACCGAAGGCAAAAGCAATTTACATGGAATGATTGCAATTCCTGAGTCTGTTAATTATCGGGATATACTAGGGTTAAGGATAAATGGGCATCATTTTGAATGGCAGCCAGATAATTAAAATAGCTTTATTTGTAATCATTATTACCCTATCTGGATGTGGCGGATTATTCCCGGATTGTAATGTTGATTGCTCCGCAGAAATGAATGAAGTTGTATTAACTCGGGGGCAGCCCGATGAAATTGAAGTAGTCGCTGATTTTGATAACTTACACATAATCACATATTGGTATTATTGTGATGGTATTGCATATACTTTTACCTGGGGTGGGGGTATATCATCATGTTCTGAGCAGTGTTCTGTCGAAACGCATACATTTACACCCATTTGTTAATTCAGCAATCCTGTAAGCCAGGTTCTAGCTAGTAGCAGGATTTGCAAAATCAGTTCGCAAGCCTCCTCGTCAAGTTTCCGTTTGTAATCCAGAGTATTCTTGGTCTTGGGTTGCATTAGTTGACAGTGATAAACCATCCGGTGAGCCGTAGGGTGGTGGCTAATTTCAATGGGTGCACCACTTGTCAACGAACTGAATAACCTGGACCAGGTGACGGGTGATAGTAAGAGAACCAGGACTTCGTTTCTCGAGCATCGATGGTACGCTCGTCTCGCCATTGAACACTCCTTTCGGGGCATCGTAAGCCCCTTCTGAGTGTCCGTTAAACTGGGGTAAGTTCATCTGCCGCCGATTAGCGTTCTCGAATAGTAGCGCCGCTAAACGTCCGACTAGAGTAACCCGTCACTGGCACTCCCTGATACCGATGCAGAATTTACCGGTCGAGCCCGGCGTTGATGACCTGAAGTCCTCCACACGATCAAGGACATGCGCTGCAAGTTACGGCCGGTTGGCATACTCCCGGTCGAAGATCGCCTCCAGCGGCGCGTGCACGCCGCGCAGTCGGTCGATCACGCGCTTCGCCCAGTCGAAATACTCGCGCCGCCGGTGCAGGTCCCAGCCTGCCGGTGGCGCGTGTGTCACATCACGCAGGTTGCTGATCTTGTCGGCCAGCTTCACCAGTTTCGACTCATTGCGAATGTGCGCCGCGTGCTCGACCTGCTGTTCCTTGCGTTCGGCCTTTAGCAGCGTCTTGTCGTCGGTGACGTCCATGACGATGCCGGCAATCGCTGCGCCGAATTCCCTGACCAGCTCTGCTTCTGTCGTCTCGGTATCCTCCACCGTATCGTGCAACAGTGCACCGCAGATCACGTTGACATCCGTGATGTGTGCCTCGTTGCAGAGGATGTCGGCGAGCGAAATCGGGTGATTGATATAGGGCGAGGCCTCGACGTCCTTGCGACGCTGACCGCGGTGCTTGTGCGCGGCGAATGCCAGCGCCTTTAACAGCAGTTTCAAATCACCTTCTGCAATTGTCATCATGGTTCCTGCAGGAATAGAAAAACGGGATCGGCCCGGCTGACGACAGCAAACGGTAACGGGTCATGCCTCCGCGGTACGCAAACCGCGCGGTGATTTCGTCTGCCTACGCCCCCACCGCTTCCAGGTTGGCATAGGCCAGCACCAGCCACTTGGTGCCGGCACCGGAGAAATTCACCTGTACGCGGGCACTGGAGCCCTTGCCCTCGCAGTTCATGATCACGCCGTCGCCGAACCTGGCGTGCCGCACGTGCTGGCCCAGATGCAGGCCACCGGCAGGGACATTCTGCAGGCCGGCCGTTGTCGGTATCGATTGCGTCGATGTCATCCGCGGCATGCTGACGCCGGGACGCGGGCGCACCTCGTCGATGAGCTGTTTCGGGATCTCGTCGATGAAGCGCGACGGCAGGCAATAGGTTTCCGAACCGAACACGCGGCGACGCTCGGCACAGGTAATCACCAGTTGTCTGCGCGCGCGCGTGATACCGACATAACACAGGCGGCGTTCCTCCTCGAGCCGTCCCGGCTCCTCGACCGAGCGCTGGTGCGGGAACAGGCCCTCCTCCAGGCCGCACAGGAATACCAGTGGAAACTCCAGTCCCTTGGCCGAGTGCAGCGTCATCAGCTGCACGCAATCCTCCCAGGCATCGCCCTGGCCTTCGCCGGCCTCGAGCGCGGCATGCGAGAGAAACTCGGACAGCGGGTCCATGTCGCTGTCGGGATCGGCTTCGAACTCACGCGCGGCATTGACCAGTTCCTGCAGGTTCTCGAGGCGCGCGTCGCCCTTCTCGCCCTTCTCCCTGGCGAAGTGATCGACCAGCCCGCTCGGGTGCATGACGTGCTCGACCTGTTCGCCAAGCGAGAGCCTGTTGATATCCGAGGCCAGTTCGTCCACCAGCTTCAGGAACCCGACCACCGCATTCGCGGCACGTGCCGACAGCAGTTTCTCGTTAACCACGGTCACGGCGGCCTGCCACAGCGAGGTATTGTAGTTCCTGGCGTGCAGACGCACCGCATCCATGGTGCGCCCGCCGATGCCGCGCGGTGGATGATTTACCACGCGCTCGAACGAGGCGTCGTCATCGCGGTTGGCCGACAGGCGCAGGTAGGCCAGCGCGTCCTTGATCTCGGCGCGTTCGAAGAAGCGCAGGCCACCGTACACGCGATAGGGCACGCCGCATTGCATCAGGCGTTCCTCGAACACGCGTGACTGGGCATTGGACCGGTACAGGATGGCGACGTCGCTGCGCGCATTGCCCTTGTCGACGTGGTCCTCGATGCGATCCACCACGAATCGCGCCTCGTCCTGTTCGTTGTAGGCGGTGTACAGCTGGATCCGCTCGCCGTCGTTGCCGTCGGTCCACAGCTGCTTGCCCATGCGCGCGGTATTGTTGTCGATCACGGCATTCGCGGCCTTGAGGATGTTCGCGGTGGAACGGTAGTTCTGTTCCAGCCGCACCACGCGTGTGTTCCTGAAATCCTTCTGGAAGCGCAGGATGTTTTCCACGCGCGCGCCGCGCCAGCCGTAGATCGACTGGTCGTCATCGCCGACCACCGTGATGCGCGCGGCGTCGCCGGCCAGCATGCGCAACCAGGCGTACTGGATGGCGTTGGTGTCCTGGAACTCGTCGACCAGGATATGATGAAAGCGCTGGCGGTAATGATCCAGCAGCGCGGGATACTTCAGCCACAGTTCGTGCGAACGCAGCAGCAGTTCGGCGAAATCGATCAGCCCGGAGCGCTGGCACAGATCCTCGTAGGCCTGGTAGATGTCCAGCTGGCGTTTCAGGTACGGGTCGTTGCGGTGTTCGATGTGCTGCGGCCGCCGGCCCTCGTCCTTGCAGCCGTTGATGAACCACTGCATCTGCCGCGGCGGCCACCTGGCCTCGTCGAGGTCCAGGGACTTGAGGATGCGCTTGATCAGGCGCAGCTGGTCCTGTGAGTCGAGGATCTGGAAACCCTGCGGCAGCCCGGCCTCCTGCCAGTGGCTGCGCAGCAGGCGGTGCGCAAGGCCGTGAAAGGTGCCGACCCACATGCCGCTGGCCGGCGCCTGGATCATCTGCTCGATGCGGCTGCGCATTTCGCCGGCCGCCTTGTTGGTGAAGGTCACCGCCAGGATGGAGTACGGCGACAGCCCTTCCACGTCGATCAGCCAGGCGATGCGGTGCACCAGCACGCGCGTCTTGCCGCTGCCGGCGCCGGCCAGTACCAGCAGTGGGTCCTGTGCCGCGCAGACCGCCTCGCGCTGGGCGTCATTGAGCGATTCGATAATCCGGGAGACATCCATGGCGGGACATTCTAGCAATACAGGGGGTGCGTTTCAGGCCAACCGGCCGGCGGTTTTCGGCCAGGCGTGTATAAACCACGCAACATCCTGTAAACTGTCAAATAAGTAACCGCCAATAATGACAAAACGACGGCTACAATGACCGGCACCACACGACGGATTTCCGGCCGCCATGCAGGTATGACACGACTGCAGTGACGATCCGGAAGCAGGGCGCTGTTCCGCACCACGGACAGCGACTGGGAACTCAGGCCGGTTGAGGTGTTTATGGGTATATTTCTGATAGTGCTTGCGATCCTGCTCGCGGTTGCCGGCGCGGTCTGGCTAACGTATTACAAGCAGCCGGCAACTGCCCGGCACAAGCGCCGGCCACCGGCTTCCAGCGCCCCCGCCCGCCCAGGCGGCATCGACAAGCTGCAAGGCAATGATCTGTTCTGGGGCGTGGAGCTGACGCAGGCCGGTTGCGAGTCTGCGCATATCATGCTGGGCAAGCAGTTCACCTTCGACGCGGCGCCGGAACTGCCGCTCCAGGGTTGCAGCTCGGTCGCCTGCACCTGCCAGTTCCGCGGCCTGAAGGAGCGGCGCTCCAGGAGCCGGCGTTCGCACCCTGACCGCCGCGAGCTGCTGCGCTACGACGTGGAGAAGCCCGACCGCCGCTCGCGCGCCAGCCGACGGCGTGCCGACAAGTGGGCTAACCACACCTACTGAGCCGTGGCCGCGATCAGGCGACGTCGGACAGTAACTTTCTGTTTTTTGGCGAGTTAAGGTTGACCGTCTTGGGCTTCGAACCCCTCAGGTAGGCTTCCAGCGTTACCGTCGGGATCTGCGCCAGGTCGACCAGCGGGTGCATGGTGCATTTTTCGCAGGCAATCAGCTTCGGCGGCGCACCGGCCGGGGCCTTGCCGACAGGGCGTTCACGCAGGTTCTTGCAGGTGGTCACGCTCAGATAGGCTTTCTGGGGAATGCAGTAAAACATTGAATCCATATCCAAAACTAAACTCCTTTGGTCCGCGGCAACGCGGGTATTCGACCCTGATAAAGCGTCAAATAATACCACATTCGGCATGCGAGTGCACACCAGCGCAAGATATATCAATAACTTGGCGTTTACAGGGTAATGCGGGCAACCGGGTGATTATTCCACGGTGACGGACTTGGCGAGGTTGCGCGGCTGATCGATGTCGGTGCCCTTGAACACCGCCACGTGGTAGGCCAGCAACTGCAACGGTATCGTAAAGATGACCGGTGCAATGCTGTCATCGGTCGGGGCCACCGGCAACACGGTCACGCCGGGTTCGCTGGCAATGTCCACATCCGTGTCCGCAAACACGATCAGTTCACCGCCGCGTGCGCGCACTTCCTGCAGGTTGGATTTGAGTTTCTCCAGCAAATCGTTATTGGGCGCGACCACCACTACCGGCATGGTGGCATCGACCAGGGCCAGCGGCCCGTGCTTGAGCTCGCCGGCCGGGTAGGCCTCGGCATGGATGTAGGAGATTTCCTTCAGCTTCAGCGCCCCCTCCATGGCCACAGGGTACTGGGCGCCGCGGCCGAGAAACAGGGCATTTTGCTTGTTTCCCATAAGCTTGTTGGCCAGTGTGCGGATTTCATCGTTCAGCTGCAGGGCATGTTCAACCTTGCCCGGCAGGCTGCGCAGCTCGTTGACCAGGCGCGCCTCGGTCTCGGCCGACATGCCGTGACGCCGCCCCAGGACGATGGTCAGCAACATCATCGCGACCAGCTGGGTGGTAAAGGCCTTGGTCGAGGCCACGCCGATCTCGGGACCGGCGTGTGTCATCAGCACCAGGTCAGACTCGCGCACCAGCGAGCTTTCCGCGACATTGCAGATGGACAGCGAGTGGCCGAAACCGAGCCGGTGCGCCTCGTGCAGGCCGGCCAGGGTGTCGGCCGTTTCGCCGGACTGCGACAGGGTCACGATCAGCGAGTTTTTGCGCACCACCGGATGACGGTAGCGGAATTCGCTGGCCACCTCGACGCTGCACGGGACACCGGCCAGTGACTCCAGCCAGTAGCGACCGACCATGCCGGCATGGTAACTGGTGCCACAGGCGATAATGTGCACGCCCTTGACGTTGTCGAAGATCTCGTGCGCATTGGCACCGAACGCCTCTTCGAGCACGCGGTGGCTGCCGATGCGGCCTTCCAGGGTGTCGGCAATGGCGCGCGGCTGCTCGAAGATTTCCTTGAGCATGTAATGGGCGTACTCGCCCTTGTCGGCTGCGCCCAGCCGCAACGCCGATTTTTTTACCGGGCGTTCCACGACCTGGCCGCTGTGGTCATATACCGTGAGACGGTTGTGCAGGATATCCGCGACATCGCCATCCTCGAGAAAGATGAAGTCGCTGGTATGTGAGATCAGGGCCGCGACGTCCGATGCAATCAGGATGGCGTCGCCGGCCAGACCGATGACCAGCGGGCTGCCGCGCCGCGCCGCAACCAGGCGGCCCGGCTCGTCCTTGCATACCACGCCCAGTGCGAAGGCACCCTCCAGATCGCCGACCGTCGACTGCACCGCCGCCAGCAGGTTCTGCCCCTGTTCCAGGTAGCGGTCGACCTGGTGCACGATGACCTCGGTATCGGTCTGCGAGGTGAAGCGGTAGCCGTCCACGCGCTGCTGTGCTCGCAGCGCATCGTGATTTTCGATAATACCGTTGTGCACGATCGCCACGCGTTCGTGGCAGACATGCGGGTGCGCATTCTGTTCACTGGGCACACCATGGGTCGCCCAGCGTGTGTGCGCGATGCCGGTTATCCCGCTCACTGGCGTTGCCTCCAGTGCCTTCGCCAGTTCCGCAACCTTGCCGACCTTGCGCACACGCTCCAGGCGGTGGGCCTCGGTCTGCACGGCGACACCTGCCGAATCGTAACCGCGGTATTCGAGCCGGCGCAGGCCATCTATCAGCATCGGCACCACGTCCTGCCGGGCCGCAACACCCACTATTCCGCACATAAAACCCTACCTTCCCCAAGCGGGGCTACGCCCCGCGTCAAATCGTCCGTTACCCGTTACCCGCCGTGTACAACCGCCACTGTTCCACATTTCGCGTATCACGCTTACTTCTTTTGCTTTTTCACCGGACGCTTCCAGCCGAGGCGTGTCTGCTGTTCCGCGCGACTCAGGGTCAGTTCGCCGGCCGGCGCGTCGCGGGTAATGGTCGAACCGGCGCCAATGGTGGCACCGTCCGCGATTGTCACCGGCGCCACCAGCTGGGTATCCGAACCGATGAACACGTCATTGCCGATAATGGTGCGATGCTTGTTGGCACCATCGTAATTGCAGGTGATGGTGCCGGCACCGACATTCACGCCGCTGCCGATGGTGGTATCACCGATATAGCTCAGGTGATTGACCTTGGAGCCTGCGCCGATATCCGATTTCTTGATTTCGACGAAGTTGCCGACATGGGTGTGTTCGGCGAGTTGCGTTTCCGGACGCACGCGTGCGAACGGTCCGATGCGGGACGCGTTGCCGATCACCGCATCCTCGATCACGCAGTTGGCCAGTATGACGACGTCATCCCCGGCACGCACATTGCGCATGACCACGTTCGGGCCGATGCTCACACGGTTGCCGAGCCGGATTTCGCCTTCCAGCACGGCATTCACGTCTATGACCACGTCCTGACCGGCATCCAGCCTGCCGCGCAGGTCGAATCTTGCCGGATCGATCAGCGTCACGCCTTCCCGCATGCAGTCATCCGCCCGGCGGCGCTGCAGGCAGCGCTCCTGTACCGCCAGTTGCGCACGGTCGTTGATGCCCATGACTTCCTCGATGGAATCCGTCGTGAATCCGCGCACGCTGACACCGTCGTTGACCGCACGCACGACGATATCGGTGAGATAGAACTCGCCCTGTGCATTGCTGTTGTCGAGTGCGTCGACCCAGCGGCGCAGTTTCGTGGCCGGTGCGGCGATGAAACCGGTGTTGATTTCGCGAATGGAGCGCTCGGCGGGACTGGCGTCCTTCTCCTCGACAATGCCGCAGATACTGCCGTCGGCATTATGCAGGATGCGGCCGTAACCGGTCGGCACCTCAAGCTCCGCCGTGAGTAGCGCGACAAAACCCTGCGCGGCTATCGCGCACAGCGGCTCGAGCGTGTCCTTTCGGACCAGCGGCACGTCGCCATACATCACCAGCACGGTGTTGCCATCCGGGATGGCCGGCATGGCCTGCGTGACGGCATGGCCGGTGCCGAGCTGCCGTTCCTGCATGACCCAGTCGACGCCGGCATCGGCGAACTCGCTGCGCACACGGTCCGCACCGTGCCCGATGACAACATGGATATCGGCGGCATCGAGTTGTCGGGCGCTTTCAATGACGTGGGCGAGCAGCGGCCGGCCGCCCAGTGGATGCAGCACCTTGGGCAGGTCCGAACGCATGCGCGTACCCTGGCCGGCGGCAAGTATGACGATACTCAGTGGCATATTAGAAGGCATATCGGTCGTCCGGACTATTGCACACTCAACCGCGGGGACGCAAAGAAAATTCCGCCGGCACCGGGGCGCCGCAGCACGCCACCCGGCCGCACCAGGGCGCTTGCCGGTATTGTTCTGGGATAAGCGGAAAACATGGCCCTTTATCGACCGGGCGGGTAAAAAATTTGATGCGACAGAACGGGGTCAGTGCAGCACCGGCATAAGCATGGGCTCGACGCCGTTGGCTGACTCTTCCGGGGTGGCATCGCGAATCGCGGTGACCCTGATGTGAAACACGATGGTCTTGCCGGCCATCGGATGGTTGCCGTCCACCGTCAGCTTGCCGTTCTCGATGCTGGAAACGGTGAATTTCCGCGTATCGCCCTGGTCATTCATCATCTCCACCTCGGCGCCGACTCGGTGAAACTCGGGGGGAACGTTATCCAGATCGTCGGTATAGGTCAGTTCCGGGTCATGCGCCCCGAAGCCCTCCTCGGGGCTCAGCTCAACCGCGACGGTGTCGCCCACTACGCTGCCTTCCAGTTCCTGCTCGACCTTCTCGAACAGGTCGTGCGGCCCGCCGTGGACGTAACTGATGGGGAGATCGGACTGCTCGATGACATTACCTGCCTGGTCAACGATCGAGTAGGTGAACGAAACCACCTTGTTGCGGCTGACGAACTGTCCGGTCATCAGCGTTTCTGGCGTAATTTGCGGATAGCAGCCAGCTGCGCCATGGACTCGGCCAGTTCAGCCTGGGCGCGGGCGTAATCGATGTCGGCGGCCTTGTCGGACAGCATGCGTTCGGCACGCTCTTTGGCCTCCAGCGCCTGCGCCTCGTCGAGGTCATCGGCGCGGATGGCGGTATCGGCCAGCACGGTCACCATGTGCGGCTGTACCTCCAGCATGCCGCCGGATACATAGAACGACAGTTCTTCACCGTCCTGCGACTGCACCCGCACCTCGCCGGGCTTGAGACGCGTCAGCAGTTGCGTGTGGCGCGGGGCGATACCGACCTCGCCCATCTCGGCTGGTGCGAATACCATCGTCGCAGTGCCCGAGTAGATCTCGGCCTCGGCACTAACGATATCGACATGCAGGGTCATTGCCATGATCTCGTACTCTTAAAGTTTCTTGGCCTTCTCGACCGCTTCCTCGATTCCACCGACCATGTAGAACGCCTGTTCGGGCAACGCATCGTATTCACCGTTCACGATACCCTTGAAGCCGGCGATGGTGTCTTTCAGCGACACGTACTTGCCCGGCGAACCGGTGAACGTCTCGGCGACGAAGAATGGCTGCGACAGGAAGCGCTGGATCTTGCGGGCGCGTGTAACCACCAGCCGGTCTTCCTCGGACAGCTCGTCCATACCGAGAATCGCGATGATGTCCTTGAGTTCCTTGTAGCGCTGCAGCGTACCCTGCACGGCGCGCGCGGTATCATAGTGATCGGCGCCGACCACGTTCGGGTCGAGAATCCGCGAGGTGGAATCGAGCGGGTCCACGGCCGGGTAGATGCCCAGCTCGGCGATCTGGCGTGACAGCACCAGGGTCGCGTCGAGATGCGCGAAGGTGGTGGCCGGTGACGGGTCGGTCAGGTCGTCCGCCGGGACGTACACCGCCTGGAAGGAGGTGATGGAGCCGGTCTTGGTGGAGGTGATGCGTTCCTGCAGCACACCCATTTCCTCGGCCAGCGTCGGCTGGTAACCCACCGCGGACGGCATGCGGCCGAGCAGTGCGGACACCTCGGTACCGGCCAGTGTGTAACGGTAGATGTTATCGATGAACATCAGCACGTCGCGGCCCTCGTCGCGGAAGAACTCGGCCATGGTCAGGCCGGTCAGGGCGACGCGCAGGCGGTTGCCCGGCGGCTCGTTCATCTGGCCGTACACCAGCGACACCTTGTCGATAACGCCGCCTTCCTTCATTTCGTGATAGAAGTCGTTACCTTCACGGGTACGCTCGCCGACGCCGGCGAACACCGAGTAGCCGGAGTGCTCGACGGCGATGTTGCGGATCAGCTCCATCAGCGTCACGGTCTTGCCCACGCCGGCGCCGCCGAACAGGCCGACCTTGCCGCCCTTGACGATCGGCATGATGAGGTCGATGACCTTGATGCCGGTTTCGAGAATCTCCAGGGCCGGCGGCCTGCTCGGCGAAGGTCGGTGCCGGGCGGTGAATCGGCATGGTGGTTTCCGCGCCGATGTCGCCGGCCTCGTCCACCGGGTTGCCAAGCACATCCATGATGCGGCCCAGCGTCTTGGTGCCCACCGGCACCATGATCGGTGAGCCGGTATTGAGAACCTCGAGACCGCGGCGCACACCGTCGGTGGAGCCCATGGCGATGGTACGCACCACACCGTCACCCAGCTGCTGCTGAACCTCCAGCGTCAGGCCCACATCGCCGACCTTCAGGGCGTCGTAGATCTTCGGTACGCTGTCGCGCGGAAATTCCACATCGACAACGGCGCCGATAATTTCAACAATGTTGCCAGCACTCATGATGGTTTCCTCATAGCTTTAATCTTTCTGCAGGGTGCGCTGAGCGCACCGACTCATGTATTCACGCCTTGATGGTGCGCGTGGCGCACCCTACAAAAAATTACACCGCCGCGGCGCCGCTGACGATCTCGGAAATCTCCTGGGTAATCGCGGCCTGGCGCGCCTTGTTGTAGATGAGTTGCAGCTCGTCGATCAGGTTGCCGGCGTTATCCGTCGCCGACTTCATGGCGACCATGCGCGCTGCCATTTCACAGGCAACATTCTCGACCACACCCTGGTAAACCAGCGATTCGATGTAGCGGATCATCAGCGCGTCCATGACCGGCCGCGAATCCGGTTCGTAGATATAGTCCCAGTGCACCTTGAGCTGATCGTCCACTTCACCGGCCACCGGGATCAGCTGATTGATCTCCGGCTCCTGGCTCATGGTATTCACGAACGTGTTGTGCACCAGGTACAGGCGGTCGATCTCGCCCGCCTCGTAGGCATCCAGCATCACCTTGACGGTACCTATCAGCTCGATGATCGACGGCTTGTCGCCGAGATGTGTCGCCGTAGAAACGATGTTGCCGCCCATGCGCTTGAAGAAGGAATTCGCCTTGGTGCCGATCAGGGTCAGGTCTATTTCCAGACCGGCCGCATTCCAATCCTTCATCGCCACGATGGCCTGCTTGAACAGGTTGATGTTCAGGCCGCCGCACAGGCCGCGATCGGTGGAGATAATGATCAGCCCGACGCGTTTCACCGGACGCTCGACCAGGTAGGGATGATGATATTCCGGGTGCGATTGCGCGACGTGTGAAATCACGTTCTGGATGCGCTCGGCGTAAGGGCGCGTGGCCAGCATGCGGTCCTGTGCCTTGCGCATCTTGCTCGCAGCCACCATCTCCATCGCCTTGGTGATCTTCTGCGTGTTCTTGATGCTCGCAATCTTGGTGCGGATTTCCTTAGCGCCTGCCATGTCAGCTCTCTTTCGTTGCCTGCCCCGGGATTACCAGGTGCCGGTTGCCTTGAAATCTTCCACGGCAGCCTTGAGACCGGCCGTGATTTCGTCGCTGTAGTCGCCGGTGGTGTTGATCTTTTCCATCAGCGCGGTCTGGCTTGCGCGCATGTAGGCATGCAGCGCGTGCTCGAAGTCGACGACCTTGTTCATCTCGACATCGTCGAGGTAACCCTGGTCTGCCGCGAACAGCGAAACCGCCATCTCGGCGACCGACAGCGGGGAATACTGTTTCTGCTTCATCAGCTCGGTCACGCGCTGTCCGCGTTCCAGCTGCTTGCGGGTCGTCTCGTCGAGATCGGAAGCGAACTGCGAGAACGCCGCCAGCTCGCGATACTGCGCCAGTGCAAGACGCACACCGCCGCCGAGTTTCTTGATGATCTTGGTCTGTGCCGCACCACCGACGCGCGAGACCGAAAGGCCGGCGTTGATGGCCGGGCGGATACCGGCGTTGAACAGGTCCGACTCCAGGAAGATCTGGCCATCGGTAATGGAGATCACGTTGGTCGGCACGAACGCGGATACGTCACCGGCCTGCGTTTCGATGATCGGCATCGCAGTCAGCGAGCCGGTCTTGCCCTTGACCTCGCCATTGGTACGGTGTTCGACTTCCTCGGCATTGATGCGCGCGGCGCGCTCCAGCAGGCGCGAATGCAGGTAGAACACGTCGCCCGGATAGGCCTCGCGACCCGGCGGACGGCGCAGCAACAACGACACCTGGCGGTAGGCCCAGGCCTGCTTGGTCAGGTCGTCGTAGATGATCAGCGCATCTTCACCGCGGTCGCGGAAATACTCGCCCATGGTGCAGCCGGCGTACGGTGCGATGTACTGCATGGCAGCGGACTCGGCGGCGGCGGCGGCGACGACGATGGTGTGCTCCATCGCGCCGTGCTCCTCCAGCTTGCGCACCACGGTGGCGATGGAAGAATTCTTCTGGCCGATGGCGACGTAGATACACTTGATGCCGGTACCCTTCTGGTTGATGATCGCGTCGATAGCGACCGCTGTCTTGCCGGTCTGGCGGTCGCCGATGATCAGCTCGCGCTGGCCGCGACCGATCGGCACCATGGCGTCGATGGCCTTGAGGCCGGTCTGCACCGGCTGGTCGACCGACTGGCGCGCGATAACGCCCGGCGCGATCTTTTCGATCGGCGAACTCAGCTGCGAGTCGATCGGGCCCTTGCCGTCGATCGGGAGGCCGAGCGAGTTGACCACGCGGCCGAGCAGCGCCTCGCCCACCGGCACTTCGAGGATACGGCCGGTGCACTTGACGCTGTCGCCCTCGGTGATGGTCTTGTAGTCGCCGAGGATCACCGCGCCCACCGAATCGCGCTCCAGGTTGAGCGCCATGCCGAAGACGTCGCCCGGGAACTCCAGCATCTCACCCTGCATGACATCGGCCAGGCCGTGGATGCGTGCGATGCCGTCGGTCAGGCTGACCACCGTGCCCTCGGTGCGCGCCTCCGATACAGCCTGGAATTGTTCGATGCGGCTCTTGATAAGCTCGCTGATTTCAGTCGGATTGAGTTGCATAGTTGTTTACCTTGGATAAACCTTCAATTCAGTGACTCAGCGCCGTGCCCAGGCGCTGCAGCTTGCCGCGCACGGAACCATCGATAACCAGGTCGCCGGCGCGAATGACGGCACCGCCCAGCAGTGCTGCGTCGGTCTTGCAGGTCAGTTCGACTTCACGTCCCAGTCGCTTGCGCAGACTCTCGATGATCAGTGCCTGCTGCGCCTCGCTGGCGGGATATGCCGTGGTCAGCTCTGCCTGCACGCGGCCCTCGGCCTTGCGGCGCTCGATCTCGAACAGCGCGGCGATATCCGGCAGCAACGCGAGCCGGCGGTTGTCCGCCAGCGCGCGCACGAAGTTGGCGCACTTTTCGTCGAGCCGGTCACCGCCGATGTCGACGATCAGGTCGGCCAGCTGTTTCTCGGTCAGGCGCGGATTATCGATCAGGACCCGCATGGCGGGATCGGCGGCGATAGCCGCGAGCAGCGCCAGCCTGTCCGACCAGTCCCTGAGCACCTGGTGCTCGCTGGCGAACAGGAACGCGGCCTGTGCGTAGGGGCGTGCAACGGTAAGTGTTTCGGCCATGGTCTGCGCCTACAGCTCCGCGGCCAGCTTGTTGAGCAGCTCGGCATGCGCGCTTTCGCTGACCTCGCGCTCCAGCACCTTGCCGGCACCGGCCAGGGCTATGGAAACGACCTGCCCGCGCAGGCTTTCCTTGACGCGGTTGACCTCCTGCTCGATCTCGGCCTGCGCCGCCGTCTTGATGCGGTCGCCCTCGGCACGCGCGTCGGTCTTGGCCTCGTCGACGATCTCGGCCGCGCGCTTGTCGGCACGGGTGATGATCTCGCCAGCCTGTGTCTTCGCCTCGCGCAGGATTTCCTGGGCACGTTGCTCGGCCAGTTCCTTCTCATGCCTGCCGCGTTCGGCCGCGGCCAGGCCATCGGCGATTTTCTTGCGGCGAACATCGAGCGCATTCATGATCGGCGGCCAGACAAACTTCATGCAGAACCACACGAACCCAATGAAGGTGATGGTCTGCCCGATCAGTGTCGCATTGAAATTCATGCTTGCACCTCAGTGTGGTAACAGTAGTTACAGACCGCTCTTACGAAACCACGGCGAACATGACGTACATCGCCAGACCGACCGCGATCATCGGCACCGCGTCGACCAGACCCATGACGATGAAGAACTGCGTGCGCAGCATCGGGATCAGTTCCGGCTGGCGCGCGGCGCCCTCCAGAAAGCGGCCACCGAGAATGCCGATACCGACCGCGGCTCCCAGCGCACCGAGGCCCATCATCAGGCCACCCGCGATATAGAGTAATGCGTTTTCCATTTTTCTCTCCTAGAGTTGCGTGCTGTTCAATATAAAAATCAGTGATGCTCCTGGTGCGCCATGTCCAGGTACACGATGGTCAGTGTCATGAAGATGAACGCCTGCAGGGTAATGATCAGGATGTGGAAGATGGCCCAGCCGAGCTGCAGCAGGCCGCCGAAACCGCCCATTACCAGACCGCCGCCGTACATCAGCGCGATCAGGATGAAGATCATTTCGCCGGCGTACATGTTGCCGAACAGTCGCAGTGCCAGTGAAATCGGTTTCGCGATCAGCGTGACACCTTCCAGCAGCAGGTTGATCGGGAACATCCATTTCGGGAACGGCTGGAAGGCCAGCTCGCCGAAGAAACCACCGATTCCCTTGACCTTGATGCTGTAGTACAGCACCAGCACGAACACCGACAGCGACAGGCCGAAGGTGATGTTCGGGTCCGTGGACGGTACGATCTTCAGATAGACGTGATGCGGATCGAGACCGAGCAGGTGTTCGCCTATCAGCTGGGTGACGTAGGGCAGGTGGTCGACGGCCAGCAGATCCATCGCGTTCATCAGGAAGATCCAGACAAACAGTGTCAGCGCCAGTGGCGCGACCAGCGGATTGCGGCCGGAGAACGAGCCGCGCACGCTGTCGTCGATGAATTCGATAATCCACTCGACGAAATTCTGCCAGCCCGACGGGGTATCGACGGACGCGTGCTTCGCGGCGGTGCGGAACAGCCACAGGAACAGCACACCGAGGCCGATCGAGAACAGCATGCTGTCGACGTTGATGGCCCAGAAGCCCATCTCGGCGGCTTCCTGGCCGGTGTGAGCAAAGCCCCAATGACCGGCGTGCTCGTGTCCCTCGGGAATTTTACCGAAGGTCAGGTTGGTCAGGTGATGCTTGATATATCCCGACGTTGTCAGTGTGTCAGACGACATGGCTCTCAGATTTTCCCTTCATCCCCATGAAAACGAGGGCCAGCTGGCCCGTTACAAATCCCGCCAACGCGGCCAGTGGATCCAGCCGCCAGATTCCCAGCCCCAGCGCGAACAGCAGGGCAATCACGACAAACCGCTCCAGCGCGCTGCGGTAGAGTAGCCGAAGACTTGCCCCGGCACTCAGGGCACGGCCCGTGTCCGCGCCACGCTGCCGCCACAGCAGCAGCCCGGTATTGCTGGCGGCCACCAGCCCGCCAAACCCGGCCGATCCCGCCTGGAACCCGCCGTAGATAATGAAAAACACCGTCGAGGTGATGGCGACCAGGACAAGCTGCAGCGCTACCAGTATCCGGACATCGCGCGCCAGGGCCACATTATCAACCTTTTTTTCAACAAGTTACGTGATACCAGCTGGAAGATCATGCGCATAAGGGCGGTGCTGCGTATGAAAGAAAAACCGGCCATCAGGCAGCCGGAGATTATAAGGACGGTCTATGGGAGGGGTCAATCAATTATGGCTAATGGATGTGCTCCAGGATCCCGTCCAGCTCGTCCAGGCTATTGTAGCTGATCTCCAGCTTGCCCTTGCCACCGCGTCCGGGCCGGATCGACACGCCGGCACCGAGTTTGTCCGCCAGGTCGGTCTCCAGCTGGCGGATGTTCGGGTCCTTGCGCGGCGGCGGCGCCTTGCTGGCGCGTGGCTGCTGCAGTTGCTTGACCAGTCCCTCGGTGGCACGCACGCTCAGGCCGCGTGCGATCACCTGGCGTGCCGCCTCGATCTGGGCGGGGCCGGGCAGCGACAGCAGTGCGCGCGCATGGCCCATCTCCAGTTCGCCGTGCTCGACCATGGCCTTGACGGCATCGTCGAGGTCGAGCAGGCGCAGCAGGTTGGACACCGCGGCGCGCGAGCGCCCCACGGCCTCGGCGGCCTGCTCGTGGGTAAGGTCGAATTCGCGGATCAGCCGGTTGAGCGACTTGGCCTCTTCCATCGGGTTGAGGTTTTCGCGCTGGATGTTCTCGATCAGGGCAATGGCGATCGCGGCGCGGTCCTCGACATCGCGCACGATGGCAGGAATTTCGTGCAGGCCGGCCAGCTGCGCGGCACGCCAGCGCCGCTCGCCGGCGATGATTTCGTAGGCGTCACCGTCGATCCTGCGCACCACGATCGGCTGCAGCACGCCCTGGGCGCTGATGGAGTCGGCGAGGTCCTGCAACGATTCCTTGTGCATGTCGAGACGTGGCTGGTACTTGCCACGCCGGATGATATCGACCGGCAGCCTGCACAGGTCGCCATCGGCCGGTGCCGCCGGCGCCGTGTCCGTGGCAGCGGTCGTGTCCGGCGTCACGCGTACCGGCCAGGGGCCGGCCGCCGCCGGTTGCCGGGCAACCACCTCTGCCGGCGGTTCCGTTGACGCCGGGCGTGCACCCGAACCCAGCAGTGCATCCAGACCCCGACCCAATCCGCGTTTTTTAACTGCCATGTGAATTACCGTCGCTTGTCAGACTGTCTATTAATATTCCGTCGCATCGGAGGCGGCCGTTTCCTCCATTTCCTCTGCGACCGGCACCGTCGCGCCGATCGGTGAGTGGCGACGCAGGTATTCACCGGCCAGCGCGAGATAGGCAATGGCACCGCGCGAACTCTTGTCATAGCGCAGCACCGGCAAGCCGTGGCTGGGCGCCTCGGCCAGGCGCACGTTGCGCGGGATGATGGTGCGATAGACCTTATCGCCGAAATGCTGCTGCAGCTGCGCGGACACCTCCATCGCGAGGTTGTTGCGCGCATCGAACATGGTGCGCAGCAGGCCCTCGATTTCGAGTTCCTGGTTGACCGCCACGCGCACCTGCTCCACGGTATCGAGCAGTGCGGACAGGCCTTCGAGTGCGTAATACTCGCACTGGATCGGTATGAGCACGCCGTGCGCGGCGGCCAGCGCATTCACCGTGAGCATGTTCAGCGACGGCGGACAATCGATCAGGATCATGTCGTAGTCGGCCTGCACATAACTGAGCGAGGAGCGCAGGCGACGCTCGCGGTCGTCCCTGGCCATCAGTTCGACCTCGGCCGCGGTCAGGTCGGCATTGCCCGGCAGGATGTCGTAACCGGCCGCATCCGCGTGCACGATCGCGCTGCGTATATGGCAATGTCCGAGCAGCACATCATAACCGGTACGGCTGACCTCGTGCTTGTCGATGCCGCTGCCCATGGTCGCATTGCCCTGGGCGTCGAGATCGATCAGTAACACGCGCCGGCCGGTTTCCGCGAGTGACGCGGCGAAGTTGACGCTGGTCGTGGTCTTGCCCACACCGCCTTTCTGGTTCGTTACGGCGAGTATCCTGGCTGTCATGTGGCGGCCTCCTCTGTGCCGGCGGTTGCCTGCATGGCAACCACATGGCGCTCGGCGTCCAGTCCCGGTACTTTCAGTGCAATCACATCCGCACTCACGCCGGTGGCTTCCAGGCACTCGATTTCCGTCATCGGGTAAACACCCTTCATCGCCAGCATGTGACCCTCCGGCCGACACAGGTGTGACACGTAACGGTAGTAATCGGGCAGATCGGAAAACGCGCGGCAGATCGTCGTGTCGAACAGCATTTCAGGCTGGTAGTCCTCGATGCGGGAGTTGACCAGCGTGATGTTGTCGAGATTGAGTATGCCGAGTGTCTGCTGCACGAAGCGCAGTTTCTTGCTGCTGCTGTCGAGCAGCACGAATTCGCGCTCGGGACAGGCGATGGCCAGCGGGATACCCGGCAGACCCGCGCCCGTACCGACATCGAGCACGCGGTCGCCGCGCAGGTGGTCGACGATCGACAGGCTGTCGAGGATGTGGCGCGTGATGATGTCCGCCGGCTTGCGCACAGAGGTCAGGTTGTAGACGCGGTTCCAGTTCATCAGCTCGGTGACGTATTCCATCAACTGCTCGTCACCTCCGAGGCGCTCCTCCAGACCGAGCTCCAGGATCCCGTCCTCGAGCAACTCGCCGGGATCAACGTAGCCGCTGTTTTTCCCCTTGCGATTACGGTTGTAGAGTCCGGTATACATATCCTGCCTGTTGTGATTGTCGATTGTTACGCGCTCTTGCGTACCAGCCGGTTTTTCTTGATATGTATCAGCAGCAGCGATATCGCCGCCGGCGTGACGCCCGGAATACGCGCTGCCTGGCCGATAGTCTGCGGTCTTGCATCCAGCAGCTTTTCGCATACCTCGCTGGACAGTCCACGTACCGCATTGTAATCGAATTCCAGCGGCAATGTTTGTTCCTGGTGGCGGCGCTGGCGGTCGATCTCGCCGGCCTGGCGATCCAGGTAGCCTGCGTACTTCGCCTGGATCTCGACCTGCTCGGCCACCACTGCATCGGCGACCGGCGGTCCCAGTCCCTCGACAGCAGTCAGCGTGCGGTAATCCAGCTCCGGACGGCGCAGCAGGTCAGCGGCGAACTGCTCGCGGGCCAGCGGCTTGTCCAGCAGGCCGGCGACGGCGCGGCCAGCCGTGCTGTCCGGCCGCACCAGCACGGCCGCAAGACGCTGCTGCTCCTGTTCGATGGCCATGCGCTTGGTGCGGAACGCCGACCAGTGCACGTCGTCTACCAGGCCCAGGCGGTGGCCCGTTTCGGTCAGCCGCAGGTCGGCATTGTCCTGGCGCAGCGACAGCCGGTATTCAGCGCGACTGGTGAACATGCGATAGGGTTCGCCGGTACCGCGCGTCACCAGGTCGTCGATGAGCACGCCGATATAGGCCTGCTCGCGGCCCGGCGTCCAGGGTTCGTTGTCCTGCGCCTGGCGCGCGGCATTCAGACCGGCGATCAGTCCCTGGGCGGCGGCCTCCTCGTAGCCGGTGGTGCCGTTGATCTGGCCGGCAAAGAACAGGCCGTCGATGACCTTGGTCTCGAGCGAATATTTCAGATCGCGCGGATCGAAGAAATCATATTCGATGGCGTAGCCGGGGCGGGTGATATGCGCGCGCTCGAAACCGGCAATGGAGTGCACCAGTGCCAGCTGCACATCATAGGACAGGCTGGTGGAAATGCCGTTCGGATAGACCTCGTGCGTATCCAGACCTTCCGGTTCGATGAAAATCTGGTGCGAGTCGCGATCGGCAAAGCGCACCACCTTGTCCTCGATGGACGGGCAATAGCGCGGACCGGTGCCCTCGATCGCACCGCTGTACAGCGGTGAATCGTCAAGACCGTCGCGGATGATGTCGTGGGTGTGTGTATTGGTACGGGTAATGTGACAGCAGACCTGGCGCGGGTGGTCTGCCGCGCTGCCCAGGAACGACATCACCGGGAGCGGCTCGTCACCGGGTTGCGCCTGCAACTGGCGGTAGTCGATGCTGCGCCCGTCGATGCGCGGCGGCGTGCCGGTCTTGAGGCGCGCGACCCGCAACGGCAGTTCGCGCAGGCGCCGGGCCAGGGCGTTGGCCGGCGGGTCCCCGGCCCGGCCACCCGCATAGCTGCTCGGGCCGATATGAATGCGCCCGCCGAGGAAAGTGCCGACCGTCAGCACCACGCAGCGGGCATGAAAACGCAGGCCCATCGCCGTCAGCACGCCGGTGACACGGCCGCCCTCGACGATCAGGTCCTCGACCGCCTGCTGAAACAGCTGCAGTCCCGGCTGGTGCTCCAGGGTATGTCGCACCGCGCGCCGGTACAGCACCCGGTCGGCCTGGGCACGCGTGGCCCGCACCGCGGGCCCCTTGCTGGCATTCAGCACGCGAAACTGGATGCCGGCCAGGTCGGTGGCCCGCGCCATCACGCCGCCCAGCGCATCGATCTCGCGCACCAGGTGGCTCTTGCCGATGCCGCCGATCGCCGGGTTGCAGCTCATCTGGCCCAGCGTTTCCAGGTTATGCGTCAGCAGCAGCGTGCGCGCACCCAGCCGGGCCGCCGCCAGTGCCGCCTCGGTGCCGGCATGGCCGCCGCCAACCACGATGACGTCATAGTGTGCCGGGTCTGCGCTCACGTTGATTCCCCCTTATACAGAAGCCGGGATTCTACGCCCCGCGCGAAAAAGCTGGCAATGCGCAGGCCGCGGACGCTACTTTGCCGCCTGACCATGATAACTATATATCGATAACTATATAATGGAATATATTGTGATAGACTACGCCGGATTTCACCATATAGGGTAGATTGGATGAGACTTCTTGAGCTCAGGGGTAACGAAGGCGATGCCGACCCCAAGCGCACCGGCATGCTGAACAAGCCGGACAGGAAGCCAGCCATGGAGGCGCACGTCCTGAAGCGGCCGGTCAAGGTCAAGAAATCCCCGGCGGACACCAGGGTTTTTCCGATCAATGCACCCCCTGCGGAGAAGCCGGCACGCCGCCGGCCGATCGACCTGGAGCAGCTGCAGCGACGCATCGAGGAGCTGGAGCGCCGCATCCAGGAACGCATCCGCAACCAGTCCCAGAGTGCGGCTGCCCAGCCGGCAAACCAGGAACTGGAACAACTCCGGCAGCGCATGAAACTGCTCGAGCGGCGGGTCGAAGGGGAGTTGTGGTCGGCCAAACAGCGCGAGCACAGTCTGCTGGAAATGCTGGCACGGCCGCCCTTCCAGACCCTGGTGAAACAGCATTGCACACGCTTCCTGCGCACCGCGCCCCTCGCGACCCTGCGCTGCCTGCACTCCGCCTGGCTGGCCTGGTGGGAAGATGCCCAGCCCATGTGGTGGCCACGCTTCGCCGCTGCCTGGCACGAAGCCCTCGCGCGCGCGCGCCACTGACCGCCACTGCGGCGGCCCGCCACGTGCGGGCTACTTGGCCGCAACGCTGCGCAACCCCGCCCATAACAGCGACAGCTGCTGACGGTACATGGCACCGATCGCGGCCGGGTTGGCATGCTGCATGGCCAGCGGCACGCCGTAGAAAATCGACACCAGCGCCACCATGGCCGCCGCGATCGCGGTGTTCTCCGGCAACTCGCCCTGGTCGATGGCCGCCTGCAGCGAATTTCTCAGCAAGGCTTCCAGGCTGTCGTCCGACAGCTGGTCGATGCCGTCGAGGTCGGAGAACGCGATCATGCGCTCGGCCGGCGTGATCTCGATGCCCGGGGTGCGTTCGCGCGCCCGCGCCTCGTGGGCGATGATCTCGCCCATCAACCCGGGCTTCTTCTGGATCTGGATCGATGTGTAGCGAAACAGCGCCTCGATCACCGCGATCCCCGTTTGCTGCTGCGCGGCCTGTCGGCCGTACCAGTTCAGTTCCAGCGTCCAGAGCCGGTCCAGGTAGATGATGAGATCTTCCTTGCGCGGGAAGTAATTGAAGAAGGTTGCCTCGGATACCTGGACGCGCTCGCACAGGTTCCTGACCGACAGCGTCTCGAACGAGGCCGCTTCCAGATGCCGGGTAGCGGCTTCCGCCAGGGCCAGCCGGGTACGCGCAAATTTACGTTCGCGCAGCGAGGGACGTGCCGCCTCAGCCATAATCTAAGGTTCTCCCTAATTTTATATAAATATCTATATCCATAACATATTGTTTACTCGAAGTAATTCCCGATTCGCTCCCGGCCCGGGTCTATTCAGGGAAAACACATAATTTAACCGGGGAAATACCTGGAAAACCGGGAAATCAGCCCGCCGTGACCGAGTCTCAGGCACACGCCACGCGGGTTTCACACAATATTTTCAATATAATCATATTGATATATTATTTACAGAATAATATAAATTTGGTCATTCGAATAATAATTGCAGACGCGCCGCGCACTGTACGGTATGCATGAATAACGGTCAACCGGAAATTTTGTGCCCGCTCTATTTTTATTCACTCAGGGCAGAAAACCGGGCCGAGTACCCCGCAGCATTATTTGCCGATGCAGAAGCTGCTGAAGATCATCCCCAGCAGGTCATCGCTGCTGACCTCGCCGGTGATTTCGCCCAGCACCTGCTGGGCGGTGCGCAGTTCTTCCGCCAGCAACTCGCCGGCATGCTGTTCCTCGAGTTGCCGCACGCCGTCCAGCACATGCGCCCGGGCACGCTCCAGGGCATCGAGGTGGCGGCGGCGGGCGCTGAATTCGCCTTCACCCGACCCGGAAAACCCGGCGACCTGCCGAAGGTGGGCACGCAGGTCGTCGAGGCCGGCCCCGCTGAGCAGCGACAGGGAGACGGCTGCCTGTCCGTCCGCCTCGAACGGTCCAGGCGGTCGGCCACTCAGGTCCGCCTTGTTATGGATGCGGGTATGCGGCACCCCGGCCGGCAGGCCGGCGAGGATGGCGGCATCGGCGGCTGTGAAACCGGCCTGGTCGTCGATCACCAGCAGCACGCGGTCGGCCTGCGCCATGGCCTGCCGGGCACGCTGCATGCCTGCCTGTTCGACCGGGTCGGTGCTGTCGTGCAGCCCCGCGGTATCGATGAGGTGCAGCGGCATGCCGTCGAGCTGGATCTGTTCGCGCAACACATCGCGGGTGGTGCCCGGGATCGCGGTCACGATGGCGGACTCGCGTTCCGACAGGGCATTCAGCAGGCTGGACTTGCCGGCGTTCGGGCGACCCGCGATGACCAGGGTCAGCCCGTCGCGCAACAGCCGGCCCTGGCGCGCGCGTGCCAGCAGTTCGTCGAGCGCCGCACGCAGCGCCTGCAAGCCCTGCTGCAGGCCACTGTCCGAGAGAAAGTCGATTTCCTCTTCCGGAAAATCGATAGCCGACTCGACGTACATGCGCAACTGCGTCAGCTGTGCGGTGAGGGCGTGGACCTGGCGGGAAAACTCGCCCTGCAGGGAACGTACCGCGGCGCGCGCGGCCTGGGCGGTGCCGCTTTCGATCAGGTCCGCGATCGCCTCGGCCTGGACCAGGTCGAGCTTGTCGTTGAGAAAGGCGCGTTCGGAGAATTCACCGGCACGTGCGGCACGTGCGCCGAGTTGCAGCACGCGTGCCAGCAACAGGTCGAGCACCACCGGACCGCCGTGGCCGTGCAGCTCCAGCACAGGCTCGCCGGTGAAGGAGGCGGGCGCGGCGAAATACAGCGCGAGCCCGGTATCGATCAGCGTGCCATCGGCATCGCGGAAATCGCGCAGCACGGCCCGGCGCGGTGCCGGCAGGCTGCCGAGCAACCGGCGTGCGATGTCCGGCACGTTCGGTCCGGACAGGCGCACGATACCGACGCCGCCCGGGCCGGGTGGTGTGGCAATAGCGGCAATGGTATCCGGCGCGGCACGTGGCATCGCGATGAGGTTCGGCCGGTGTGGCTGCTGCGGCTTATTTACCGCCGCGCTCGATGCGCCGGGTGATCATCCATTGCTGGGCGATGGACAGGGTGTTGTTGACCACCCAGTACAGCACCAGGCCGGACGGGAAGAAGGCGAAGAACACGGTGAACACGACCGGCAGCACCATCATCACCTTGGCCTGGATCGGGTCCATGGGCGCCGGATTCAGCTTCTGCTGGATGAACATGGTCGCGCCCATCAGCAGCGGCAGGACATAGTAGGGATCCGGTGCCGACAGGTTATTCATCCACAGCATGAACGGTGCCTGGCGCAGCTCGACACTCTCCAGCAACATCCAGTACAGCGCGATGAACACCGGGATCTGCACCACGATCGGCAGGCAGCCGCCGAGCGGGTTGATCTTCTCTTTCTTGTACATCTCCATCATCGCCTGGTTGAGTTTCTGCCGGTCGTCGCCGTAGCGTTCCTTGAGCGACTGCAGGCGCGGCGCCAGCTTGCGCATGTTGGCCATCGAGCGGTAACTGGTTTCGGACAGCTTGTAGAATGCGAGCTTGATCAGCATCGTGACCAGCACGATTGACCAGCCCCAGTTGCCGATCATATTGTGAATGGTCTTCAGCAACCAGAACAGCGGCTGTGCCAGGAAGGTGAGGCGGCCATAGTCGACCGTCAGCTCCAGACCGGGGGCAACCTGTTTCATCTCGTCCTGCAGCTTCGGACCGAGAAACAGCTGCGTACCGAACAACGTGCGCTCGCCGGCCGCTACCGTGCGCGGCGGTGAAATGAGGCCGATGACATAGCGCGCGCTACTGAGACTCTTGGTGTAGTAGTGTTCGGCCACGGCGCGTTCCGGGATCATCGCACCGAGAAAATAATGCTGCAGCATGGCGGCCCAGCCATCGGTAATGGTGCGGTCGAGATCCTGTTCCTGCATTTCCTCGAACTTGATCTTTTCGTATTTCTCTTCCGGGCTGTAGATCACACCGCCCATGTAGGTGTAGATGAAGGTGCTCTGGCCGGTCTCCGCCACCTGCGTGCGTTGCAGCTGCCGGTATTGCCGCCCGCTCCATTCGCTGCCACTCTTGTTGACGACCTCGTGTTCGAGATCGACGACGTGGCTGCCACGATGGAAGGTGTAGCGCTTGATCACCGTCACGCCGTCGTCGCTGCGCCAGACCAGCGGAACCTGCAGGGTATCCGCGCCGTCGGCCATGCGATAGCTGGCCTGTTCCACGTTGAAGATGGCGTGATGGGTCGGTTCCTCGCCTGCCGAGGTACGCAGACCGGATTGCAGGATGAACAGGTTCGGCAGGCTGTCGTTCATCAGGCGGAAAGGCGGGGAGTCGGGTGCGGTGGTCGCCTTGTAGTCGAGCAGGTCGAGCTGGCGCAGATCGCCGCCCGTGGTGTCGATCACGGCCCGGAACAGATCGGTTTCCACCACGACCTGCGCGGCGGCTTTCAGCAAACCGGTTTCCACCAGCGCGCTTTCTGCCACGACGGCAGTCTCATGCGGTGCACCGGGCAGGTCATCACCGCCGGCCGGGGATTCGGCAACGGCCGGTTCGCCAAGCTGCGCGGTGGCGGCCGGCTCGGGCGCCGGCCCGTAGTCTTTCATCCAGGCCTGCCACAACAGCAGCGCCACGAAGGACAACGCGACGAACAATATCAGGCGCTGGTTATCCATGACTGTGACGGTGCTCCGTATCAGGTACCGGGTCGATGCCGCCAGGGTGCCAGGGGTGGCAGCGCAGCAGGCGCCGCAGTGCCAGGCCGGTGCCGCGCAGTGCACCATGGCGCTCGATGGCGGTCAGGGCGTAACTGGAACAACTGGGATAAAAGCGGCAGTGGCTGCCCAGCCACGGGCTGAGCAGGTACTGATAACCCCTGATCAGTTTGATAATGAGCCAGCGCATGATTGAATCAACTGTGTCCAGAGCTTTTCCATTGCCGTTGCAAGCGCCAGCGTGGACTGGCCGGCCACATCGTTGCGTCCAAGCACCACGATATCGAGGGCGCCGAGTTCCGGCTGGCGATGCCGAAAACTTTCTCTCACCACCCGCTTGATGCGGTTGCGTGCCACCGCGTGCCTGGCGACCTTGCGCGAGATCGCGAGTCCCAGCCGCGGATGATCAAGCGTGTTCGCGACTGCCAGTACCGTCAGCCAGCGATTGACTGCCTTGCACTGGCAATGCTTGAAAACACGCTGGTAGTCGGCCGGTTCGGTGAGTCGTACCCGTCTGGAAAAACCGCGCGAGCCCGGGCACAAGGTAATGCAGTCAGACTGACAGCCGCGCCCGGCCCTTCGCGCGCCGGGCATTGATAATACGCCGGCCGTTCTTGGTACTCATGCGCGCACGAAAACCGTGTGTACGCTTGCGCTTCAGGTTGCTGGGTTGATAGGTTCTTTTCATGGCACGTCACGTCATGCTTGTTTGATAACCACACCCGTATGAGGGCGTGAAAGGGCGCAAAGGGTACTGTCAGCCGGGCTTAAATGTCAACTGCCAGGCGACTCAGGCACTTGGCCCGGGGTGTGGATAACTTGATACGACAGGTATAGACTCCCCACCCTGCGAAAACAGCTGGATTACCGAGGGGGGAGCAAGGTGGAAGTTACGCTCTGGCAAAAATGCCTGGTTCGACTCGAACACGATCTGCCCGAGCAACAATTCAACACCTGGATACGCCCCCTGCATGCCATTGAAAACGGCGAGAATCTGCGCCTGCTGGCACCCAACCAGTTCGTCCTCGACTGGGTAAGAAAACACCACTTCGAGACCATTTCCCAGACCCTGCACGAGATCGGCCCGGGCAATGAAACCCACCTGCAGCTCGACATCGGCAGCAGCAAGAAGATCAGCATCAAAACCCCGGTGACGCCGGCCGCCCCGGCGAGCCCCGCCCCCCAGCCGGCCGCGCCCGTCCAGCACAAGAGCAACCTGAATCCGGATTTCACCTTCGAGAGCTTCGTCGGCGGCAAGTCCAACCAGCTCGCCCGCGCCGCGTCCATCCAGGTCGGGGAAAATCCCGGCAGTGCCTATAACCCGCTGTTCATCTACGGCGGTGTCGGGCTGGGCAAGACCCACCTCATGCACGCCGTCGGCAACATGATCCTGCAAAACAAGCCGGACGCGCGGGTCGTCTACCTGCACTCCGAGCGTTTCGTCCAGGACATGGTGCAGGCGCTGCAGCACAACGCCATCAACGATTTCAAGCGCTTCTACCGCAACGTCGATGCGCTGCTCATTGACGATATCCAGTTCTTCGCCAGGAAAGAGCGCTCCCAGGAAGAATTCTTCCATACATTCAATGCCTTGCTTGAAGGCCAGCAACAGGTGATCCTGACCTGCGACCGCTATCCGAAGGAGGTCGACGGGCTGGAAGACCGCCTCAAGTCGCGCTTCGGCTGGGGCCTGACGGCCGCCATCGAGCCGGCCGAACTCGAGACGCGGGTGGCGATCCTCATGAGCAAGGCCAGCCAGGTCAATGTCGAGCTGCCTTCGGATGTTGCGTTTTTCATCGCCAAGCGCATCCAGTCCAACATTCGCGAGCTGGAGGGCGCCTTGCGCCGCGTTCTCGCCAGTGCGCGCTTCACCGGGCAAACCGTCACCCTGGATCTCACCCGTGAGGCGCTCCGCGACCTGCTCGCGTTACAGGACAAACTGGTGACGATCAGCAATATCCAGAAGGTGGTTGTCGAGTATTACAAGATCAGGATCGCGGACCTGTCCTCGGCACGCCGCAGCCGCACCATTACGCGTCCGCGCCAGATCGCCATGTCCCTGGCCAAGGAACTGACCACGCACAGCCTGCCGGAAATCGGCCAGGCGTTTGGCGGACGCGATCACACGACGGTGCTGCACGCCTGCCGCAAGGTGAAGGAATTGCGTGCAACCGATAATCGTATCAACGAGGATTACAACAACCTGTTGAGAACTCTGACAGCATAAGCTGAAAAAACTGTGGATAAATTTTCAGCCGGTATTTATTCCCATTTTGTCCACAGGCGCCACACAGGACTTACGGCGACTGGCATTACAGTTATCAATTCATCAGGTAACTGATAAGCAAGGCGGGAAACAGCTTATCAACAGATATCGTGTCTACTAACAATGAACATAGTAAATATTTAACTTAAAGATTAATTAAAGATATTTAAATATGAAATTCACGATACAAAGAGAAGCCTTTCTCAAACCGCTCCAGCAGGTGATCGGCGTTGTGGAACGTCGACAGACATTACCGGTACTCGGTAACGTACTGGTGAATGCAACGAAGAAAAGCATCAAGCTTACGGCCACCGACCTGGAAGTCGAATTGCAGGCACAGATTGCCACACCGGTTACCGAGACCGGTGACATCACACTGCCGGCACGCAAGCTGCTCGATATCTGCCGCACATTGCCTGAAGCAGCGGAACTGGATATCTCGGTCAAGAACGAACGTGCGCTGGTGCGTTCCGGGAAAAGCCGTTTCACGTTGTCGACATTGCCGGCCAGTGAATTTCCCGTCATCGACAAGATCAAGAGCGCACGCAAGTTTGCGATGCAGCAAAACGATTTGCATACACTGATCGAACGTACCGCGTTTGCCATGGCGCAGCAGGATGTCCGCTATTACCTGAACGGTCTCATGCTGGAACCGGGCGGCAATGTATTGCGCGCCGTGGCCACCGATGGTCATCGACTCGCGATGTGCGAGATAGCGGTCGACGTCGGGGGCGGTGACGAGCAGCAGGTCATCGTCCCGCGCAAGGGCATCCAGGAACTGCACCGCCTGCTCGACGACAGCGACAGCAGCCTGCAGCTCGAACTCGGTTCCAACCATATCCGCATCACCACCGACGATCTGCGCTTTACCTCGAAACTGATTGACGGCCGTTTCCCGGATTACCAGCGCGTGATCCCCAAGAATGCCGACAAGCAGCTGCTCGTCAATCGCGACCTGTTGCGTCAGGCCTTGACCCGGACGTCCATCCTGTCCAACGAGAAATACCGTGGGATTCGTCTGGATATTTCAGAAAATAATATTAAAATTCAAGCACATAACCCTGAGCAGGAAGAGGCAATCGAGGAAATCGATGCCACTTACAGCAACGAAAACCTGGTGGTCGGTTTCAATGTGACCTATGTGCTGGACGTGCTGAACGTGCTGGATTCCGATCAGGTCGAAATCCATCTGAGTGATGCCAACAGCAGCGCGCTGATCAATCAGCCGGGCACGGAAGATTGCCGCTACGTCGTCATGCCCATGCGGCTGTAGCGGGACAGGCATTGACGTACGAGCAGCCCCTGTCTGCCAGTCAGGCATCCGAACGTTATCGCGGGCTGCAATCCCTCGAGATCCTCAACTTCAGGAACATCCAGTCAGCACAACTGGCTTTCACGCACGGCCTGAACCTGATCCGTGGTCACAATGCTTCCGGGAAGACCAGTCTGCTGGAAGCGATCTATACCCTGGGGCGTGTCCGTTCGTTTCGTACCCATTCCGCCCGGGAGACGATCCGCTACGGACAACCGGCCTTTCGACTGGTGGGACGGATTACCGGTGCGGCCGGGCATTCCGTACCCGTGGGTATCGAACGGGGCAGCGAATCGCTGCAGGTACACCTGGGCGGTGAACCGATCCGGCGCCTGTCGGACCTGGCCGGCTTTTTTCCGGTACAGATTCTCAGCAGCGATACCTCGACCCTGTTCAATGGTGGTCCGCGTTACCGGCGCCATGTGCTGGACTGGGCGCTGTTTCACGTGGAACAGGGTTACCGGGAGGTATGGCAGCGCTATTCGCGAATACTGAAACAGCGCAATGCGGCGCTGCGCAGCCGCGCACGTCCGGCACTGATCACGGTGTGGGATGCTGAACTTGTCGAAGCAGCGGCCACGATCGATCGCTTGCGACGCGCCTATCTCGACCGTTTTTCGGTATTGCTGGCCGAGGAGCTGCGTTCCCTGTTGCCGGACAGCACGCCGGAACTGATTTACAGCTCCGGCTGGCCGGCGGCCACAACGCTGTCCGAGGCCTTGGGGACTGCCCTGGAAAAGGACCGTGGCCAGGGTTATACCCGCCATGGCGTGCACCGGGCCGATTTCAGGCTGCTGATCGACGAGCGGGATGTCACCACGCATTGTTCGCGCGGGCAACAGAAGTCCGTGCTGGTGGGTTTCATGCTTGCCCAGGTACGCCTGCAACAGGAGCGCGCCTGCCCGGCGGGCGCATTTCTACTGGATGACCTGACCAGTGAACTGGACCAGTCCAATCAGCAGCGGGTATTGCAGGCACTGCGCGAACTCGATGCCCAGGTATTCGTCACGGCCATCACTGGCGAGCCCGTCGAGACGGCCGGCTGGGATGAGTATCGGGAGTTTCACGTGGAACATGGCGCGATTCAGGAAGTGCTATAATGCCACGCTTACCTTAAGGAGCCGTTATGGCCACGAAAGATACCTACGATTCCTCTAACATCAAGGTCCTGAAAGGGCTCGACGCCGTACGCAAGCGTCCGGGTATGTACATCGGTGATACGGATGACGGCACGGGTCTGCACCACCTGGTGTTTGAAGTGGTCGATAATTCCATCGATGAGGCGCTGGCGGGGCATTGCACGGAAATATCGGTGGTCCTGCACAGCGACAACTCCGTCACCGTGGCGGACAACGGGCGCGGGATCCCGGTGGATCTGCACCCGGAAGAAGGGGTCTCAGCCGCGGAAGTCATCATGACCGTGCTGCATGCCGGTGGCAAATTCGATGACAACTCCTACAAGGTATCCGGCGGCCTGCATGGCGTCGGTGTTTCCGTGGTCAATGCGCTGTCCGAGCAGCTGCGCCTGTCCATCTACCGGAATGGCCATGCCCACGCCCAGGACTACCAGATGGGCGTCCCGCAGGCACCACTGGCTGTGGTGGGCGATACCGATCGCACCGGCACCGAGATCCATTTCAAGCCCAGTCGTGAAATCTTCACAAGTATTGAATATCATTACGATATCCTCGCCAAACGCCTGCGTGAGCTGTCTTTTCTGAATTCCGGCGTGCGAATCCGGCTGACGGACGAACGCACCGACAAGGAAGATATCTTCGAGTATCAGGGCGGTATCCGTGCGTTTGTGGAGCACCTGAACCGCAAAAAGACACCGCTGCACCCCATGGTGTTCTATTTTACTGCTGAAAAAGACAGTATCGGCGTCGAGCTGGCCATGCAGTGGAACGACTCCTACCAGGAAAATATTTTCTGTTTTACCAATAATATTCCCCAGCGCGATGGCGGCACCCACCTGGCCGGTTTTCGCGGTGCGCTGACGCGTACCCTGAACCAGTACATGGAAAAGGAAGGCCTGATGCGCAAGGCCAAGGTCGCAGCGACCGGGGACGATGCGCGCGAAGGCCTGACCGCAGTGCTGTCGGTGAAGGTGCCGGATCCCAAGTTTTCATCCCAGACCAAGGACAAGCTGGTGTCATCCGAGGTCAAGGGCGTGGTCGAATCGCTGGTCGGTGAAAAATTCCAGGCCTACCTGCTGGAAAGTCCGAGTGAGGCGAAGGCCATAACCTCGAAGATCATCGATGCGGCCCGCGCCCGCGAGGCGGCGCGCAAGGCACGCGAGATGACGCGCCGCAAGGGCGCACTGGATATCGCCGGCCTGCCGGGCAAGCTGGCCGATTGCCAGGAGCGCGACCCGGCGCTATCCGAGCTGTTTCTGGTCGAGGGTGATTCCGCCGGCGGCTCGGCAAAGCAGGGGCGCGACCGGCGTACCCAGGCCATCCTGCCATTGAAGGGCAAGATCCTGAATGTTGAAAAGGCCCGCTTCGACAAGATGCTGTCCTCGGCCGAGGTCGGCACCCTGATCACCGCCCTGGGCTGCGGTATCGGGCGGGAAGAATTCAACATCGATAAGCTGCGCTACCACCGCATTATCATCATGACCGACGCGGACGTGGACGGCTCGCATATTCGCACCCTGCTGCTGACCTTCTTTTACCGGCAAATGCCGCTGCTGATCGAGCGCGGGTACGTCTACATCGCCCAGCCACCGCTCTATAAAATAAAAAAAGGCAAGCAAGAACAATATGTTAAGGATGATTCGGCGTTGAACGCGATGCTCCTGTCGAGTGCCATCAACAAGTCCCAGCTGCATGTAAATCCGGATGCGCCCGCCATGAGCGGACCGGCGCTGGAAAACCTGGCCAATGATTACATGGCCGTAATGGCGACCATCCGCCGCCTGTCGCGCCGCTACGATCCGCAGGTGCTGGAAAAGATGATTTACATGCCATTGCTGAATGCGGAGCTCCAGCAGGACAGCGCACATGTCGCCGCCTGGTTTGATCAGCTGATCGAGCGCATCAACGCGGAGCTGAGCAGCGGCCAGCGCTACCAGTGTGAAGTGAGTACCGACCCCGACGCCAGCAGCTTTGCCGTGCGTATCGGTAAATGGACCCATGGCATCGTTGCCATCGAGCAGACCCTGGGCCAGGACTTTTTCAACAGTGTCGAATACCAGCAGATCGCCGCCCTCGGGCAACAGCTGGACGGGCTGCTGGGTGAGGGTGCCTACGTCGAGCGCGGCGAACGACGCGAGACCGTTGCGTCATTCAAACAGGCCCTCAACTGGCTGATGGATGAAGCGCGGCGTGGCCAGCATATCCAGCGCTACAAGGGTCTGGGAGAGATGAACCCGGAGCAGCTCTGGGAGACGACCCTCGATCCGGAAACACGCCGTCTGCTGCAGGTGCAGATCGAGGATGCCGTTAGCTCGGACGATATCTTCACCACCCTGATGGGCGACCAGGTGGAACCGCGTCGCGAATTCATCGAACAGAACGCGCTGTCGGTATCCAACCTGGACGTCTAGCCGGCATTCTCACGGGTATCCATTAAGCCCGGCGCGCCTGCAACGCTCGCCACCCGGCCAGGGTGCAGGTTAATGACATGTATCGGTGCGAACGGGTAAACCCGCTGTTTTGATCACCTGTGAAGGTTGGTGTAACAGCCATGAAAATGGCTGCTATTTTCTATATGTGATCTCAAAATATTTTTAACTAATTGTTGTTTATATTTATTATTTTGATGTAATGCATATTTATATTGTATGCATTATTTTTATACTAATACTCATATCTATAACAACATGAAGTAGTCAGCGTCGAATACAGCTTCACGTCGCCTTGATGCGATTCGCCAGGATCTGCGGGATTCGCCAAACGCCACCTGGGCGTCACGCATACCCGGTGTCACTTGAGCGTGGTGATCTCCGACATGCGGTCCTCGATCCAGCCGGCGGCCTCGTCCAGCAGTTGCTGGGCCGATTTGCCGTCGCTTTCGATCGGCTTGCCGATGCGCACCTGGATAACGCCGGGGCGTTTGATGAAACTGCGGCGCGACCAGTATTCACCGGCATTGTGGGCGACCGGCACAATGGGGTAGCCGCTCTGTTGCGCGAGAATGGCGCCACCGACCCGGTACTGACCCTTCTGGCCCGGCGGGATGCGGGTGCCTTCCGGGAAGATGACGATCCAGATGCCTTCGTCGAGGCGTGCCTTGCCCTCGGTGACCAGCTGCCGGATGGCGGCGCGTCCGCTGCCGCGCTGGATGGCGATGCATTTCATCAGGGCGAGTCCCCAGCCAAAAAAGGGTATCCACATCAGCTCACGCTTGGCGACCCAGACCTGCAGGGGAAAGATCTGCTGCAGGGCGATGGTTTCCCAGGTCGACTGGTGCTTGGCGAACACGATGGCGGCACCGGTCGGGATATTCCCGCTGCCTGTGACCTCATAGGTCAGGCGACATGAAACCTTCAGCCACCAGAGTATGAAATTCACCCAGGTCTGCAGCAGCCGCCAGCGCGTGGCCAGGGAGAAGGGAAACGTGAACAGCAGCAGCACGGCATAGATCACGATCGAGACCGGAAAAACGATCCAGAAGGCGAGCGAGCGCAGCCACAGGATCGGGTAGGCTTCGGTGGCGGTGTTGTCAGCAGGCATGGCGTTCAGGGTTGCGAATGACCGAGCAGTGCGTCGACTGCGCAGTACAAGTCATCGTATACCGGAATGTCGTGTTCCAGTTGCGGAGAACCGACCGTGCCGAAGCCCTTGCCGGTCTTCACCAGCATGGGTTGCGCGCCGGCGCTGCGTGCAGCGCGGATATCATGCAGTGAATCCCCGATGGCAGGTACGTCGTCGAGGCGGCTGCGCAAGCGGCTCGCGATATCCAGCAACAGGCCCGGTTGCGGCTTGTGACAGTGGCAACCCGCCTGAGGGGCATGCGGGCAGAAAAACACGGCATCGATCTTGCCGCCCGATTCCGCCACGCGACGCAGCATGGTCTCGTTGATACGCGCCAGTGTATCGAGGCCGAGCTGGCCGCTGGCGATGGCTGGCTCGTTCATGGCGACCACCACACGCCAGCCGGCACGATGCAGGCGCGCAATGGCCTCCAGGCTGCCGCGAATCGGTTTCCAGTCTGAAGGCGTGGCAATACAACCATCCTGTTCTTCATTGATGACGCCGTCGCGGTCGAGAATGGCGAGCTGCATCAGGTGTCCCTGAATTCCGACACGCGGATGCGGCCGTTGATCATGCGGGACTCGCGCATGTCGAGTTTTTCCATCTTGTCCCAGAAGGCGGCGGCCAGATCGAAATCCACGGCGATGGCGGTTCCGATCAGCAGGATGAACAGGTCTGCGCATTCTTCTGCGAGCTTGTCGCGGTCCTTGCCCTTGGTGACGCAGGCAGAGATCTCGCCGAGCTCCTCGGTCATCAGCGCGACGCGGTAGGCCAGTTCCTCGCCGCCGGTATTCCGGAAATCATGCTTGTCGTGAAAGGCCTGAACGGCGGCGAGCATCTGGCGATAGGAATCGGTGTCGGTCATGGTCATGCACTCTCCGGTAATCGTTTGCAACAACCCGGTTGCCGGTGCTGGCGATACGCAGCGGTTGTTGCCTGTCGGTCGCTGTCGGTTGATGCCTGTGCGAGTCGTCATGTGCGTTTGCTCAGGTCTGCAACAGGGAAATATCGGCCACCTGCAGGAACAGCTCCGACAGCGTATTCAGCAGGGCCAGGCGATTGTCACGCAGTGCCGGGTCATCGGTCATTACCATGACCTCGTCGAAGAACCTGTCGACCGGTGCCTGCAGGCCTGCAAGTTCGCACAGGGCCCGGGTATAGTCGCGTGCCTCGAACAGCGGACCGACCACGGCGGCACGTTCATCGAGGGAGGCGGCCAGGGCCTGTTCGGCAGGTTCCTGCAGCAGTTCCTGACGGTAGTGGTGCGGTATGGCGGTCTCGGACTTGCGCAGGATATTGCGTATGCGCTTGTTGGCAGCGGCCAGACTGGCGGCTTCCGGAAGTCCCTGAAAGGTCCGTACTGCCTGGATGCGGGCGTCGAAGTCCAGGGGGCGCACCGGTTGCCGTGCCAGCACGGCGTCGAATACCAGGGTGTCGCAGCCGGTGTCCGTATACCAGTTGCGCAGGCGTTCCATCATGAACGCAAACAGGTCATTAACGACGGCGCCGGCATTGAGCGCGTCTGGAAAGTTGTCAGCTGCCCGTTCCAGCAGCGCGCGCAGATCGAGATCGAGCCGGCATTCGATGATGATACGCATCATTCCGAGTGCGGCGCGGCGCAGGCCGAACGGGTCCTTGTCGCCGCTTGGCGGCTGGCCGATGGCGAAGATCCCGACCAGTGTGTCGAGGCGTTCCGCGATGGCCAGTGTCTGGCCGATGGCCGAGGCCGGCAGCCCGTCGCCGGCATGGCGCGGCTGGTACTGCTCGTCAAGCGCCGCTGCCACGGCCGCGTCCTCGCCATCGTTCAGCGCGTAGTAGCGCCCCATGGTGCCCTGCAGTTCCGGGAATTCGAAAACCATGCTGGTGACCAGGTCGCACTTGCACAGCGAGGCGGCGCGCTGCGCCTGGTCGACATCGAATTGCAGCTTGCCGGCGATGTATCCGGCCAGTACGGCAATGCGTCCCTGCTTGTCGCCCAGGGTGCCGAGCTGCTGCTGGAAGGTCACGCTGTCGAGCTGGCCGGTGCGGCTGGCCAGTGTCTGCCTGCGATCCTGCGTCCAGAAGAACGCGGCATCCTCCAGGCGCGGCCGGATGACACGCTCGTTGCCGGCCCTGACCTGCTCCGGTTCCTTGCTGGCGATATTGGCGACGGTGATGAAACAGGGCAGCAGGGCGTGGTCCGGGCCGGTGACCGGAAAGAACTTCTGGTGATCCTGCATGCTGGATACCAGGGCCTCGTCCGGGACCGCGAGGAAGCGCGGGTCGAAGGCACCGCTGATGGCGACCGGCCATTCCACCAGGGCCGTCACCTCGTCCAGCAGGTCTGCGTCGATGCGGGTCACACCGTGCAGTGCCGCGCCGGCCTCCGTCACCTGCGTGAGAATGCTGTCGCGTCGCCGGTCCATGTCGGCCATGACCCTGCCGGTGTGCTCAAGTATGTCGAGGTAGTCGGCCGGCTGGCCAATCGCGATCGGCTCGTTGTGATGGAAACGATGTCCGCGCGTATACCGGTCGCTGGTTTGGCCGAGTATGTTTGCAGTCACCGGCTCGTTGCCCAGCATCAGTAATACCCAGTGCACCGGGCGGACGAATTCGAAGTCCGAATCTCCCCAGCGCATGCGCCGGGCCACCGGTATCGCGCGCAATGCCTTGTCCACCAGTTCTCCCAGCAGTTCGGCGGTGGGCCGGCCGGTTTCGGTTGTGTTCCAGACCAGCCAGGCGCCCTTGTCGGTTTCCAGCTGCTCCAGCGCACTGACCTCGACACCACAGGAGCGCGCGAAGCCCTCGGCCGGTTTGGTCGGCTTGCCGTCGGCATCGAATGCGGCCTTCAGCGCCGGCCCGCGCCGGGTGATGGCGCGATCCGGTTGCTGGACGTGGACATCATTCACCAGTACGGCGAGCCGGCGTGGCGTGGCGAAGGCCTGGCTGGCGCCGTGCGGCAGGTGGTATTCATCGAGCAGGCTGACGACAGCGGCACGCAGCGCATCGCGCATGCTGCGCAGTGATTTCGGCGGCAGTTCCTCGGTACCGATCTCCAGCAGCAGGTCGCGGGACGCCGTCATGCCGTTGTCTCCGCGGCCATCGGGAAGCCGAGCGCTTCGCGGCGTGCGTAATAGGCCTCCGCCACCTGGCGCGACAGCGTGCGCACCCGCAGGATGAAGCGTTGTCGCTCGGTGACCGAGATGGCGCCGCGTGCGTCGAGCAGGTTGAAGGTGTGCGACGCCTTCAGTACCTGTTCGTAGGCCGGCAGCGGCAGGCCGGCCTCGATGAGCCGGTTGCTTTCGCGTTCACAGACATCGAACCACTGCAGCAGCGACTCGACGTCGGCCTGCTCGAAATTATAGGCCGACATCTCGACCTCGTTCTGGTGATAGACGTCGCGGTAGGTGATCGGGCCGTCCGGCCCCTGCGTCCATACCAGGTCGAACACACTTTCCACTTCCTGCAGGTACATCGCGATACGTTCCAGGCCGTAGGTGATCTCGCCTGTCACCGGCCGGCACTCCAGACCACCGACCTGCTGGAAGTAGGTGAACTGGGTGACCTCCATGCCGTTCAGCCAGACCTCCCAGCCCAGTCCCCAGGCACCCAGCGTGGGCGACTCCCAGTTGTCCTCGACGAAGCGCACGTCATGCACCAGGGTATCGATGCCGAGTTCGCGCAGCGAGTCGAGGTACAGTTCCTGTATGTCCAGAGGCGATGGCTTCAGCACCACCTGGAACTGGTAGTAGTGCTGCAGGCGATTGGGGTTCTCGCCGTAGCGGCCGTCGGTCGGGCGCCGCGAGGGTTGGACATAGGCAGCACGCCATGTCTCCGGCCCGATCGCACGCAGGAACGTGGCGGGGTGAAATGTGCCGGCACCGACCTCCATGTCATACGGCTGCAGCAGGGCGCAGCCCTGGCGGCCCCAGTACTGCTGCAAAGACAGGATCAGGTCCTGGAATGTACTCGGTGTATCGGACACGGTTCGATTCGCTGCGTTCAAGGCACGGCAGTATAGCCCGATGCGCCGGAATTTTTCACCAAGTCGTTCAGCCCGCCTGTTGCACGAGTCGGCCGGAGGCCGGCCTTTAACTGTTTGAGTCGTGTCTTGCCCGTAACCCGGCAAATTTCCAGGTGCCGTATATCACCGGCCCGCGGTCTGTGCGGCTGTGCGGGCCCTGGCCTGTCCACGAACGGCGGGACTTGCCCTATTCAGGAAAGTGAGACCGTGCCGCGGTCGTGAGGCGGGGCCGGGCCATAGCGGGAGCGGCCGGCGTCCCGGATAGCGGTGCACCCTGCGGCTGGTGGCCGGCAAAATTGCCGGTGTTGCCGTGACTTGATCGAGGCTTCTGTGCTATGAGGAAACTACAGGGGCCGATCGATCTAAAGCCAGGACGGTCGATGGTCGACCTGCTATATGTATAGCGGTGGAGAAGTCATATGGCGCAGCTGATTCTGGAGCCCACATCCGTTGCACAATGGCAGGCGCTGGTGCAGGAGGCGCAATCCGCGTGCGACCGTACTATCGACGAGACGCTGGAAAGCTATCTCGTGTTCCTGCTCATGCGCTTCACCGACCGGCCGCATTGCACCGCGCGTGTCATGGCGCAGGATTTTCTCGAATCGCAGCACCTCTCCGGCACGCACCGTCTTGATCGCCTGCGCGAGGTCGGTGACCATTGCCTGCTGTTCTCGGGCCTGTTCCCGCAACTGGCCGAGCGTCGCCTGGTGCGCGTCAGCTACTTCGTGAACATCGGGCGCAACTCCTACCAGCAGCTGTCCGCGGTGCTGGATCGCGGCGTGTCGAGTGTCTACGGGCACCTGTCCGATGCCTTCATAGTCCTGATGGACATACTGCAGGCAATGCGTGAGCTGGGCGGCGATACGCTGCTGACGCCGATCCAGGCCATGGAACTCTGGCAGGAGACCGGCAGCCGCCGCTGCTACCGGCAGGTCTGCAGGGACGGCCATGCCGTACCGGTTCCCGGCCAGCGCGATACCCACTGAATCCCTGTCTTAATTACATATCCGCACCACGCATGGGTTAGAATGCCTGTTGCGTGACAGATTGACGGCACGCGGCATTGAACGTGATATTGCCGGCCGGAATGCCGCACGCGCAGCGACTTGTCCCTGAAATATTTTATCCATCAGTGTTTGCAATCATGACTAATCCGCGTAAAGCCGTTGCGCTGATATCCGGCGGGCTCGACTCGATGCTGGCCGCGCGCGTCGTCATGGACCAGGGCGTGCACGTGGAGGGCATCAACTTCTTCACCGGTTTCTGTGTCGAGGGGCATACGCATGCCATCCGCAAGCAGAACCGCGAGCGCCCCAAGCGCAACAACGCGCTGTGGAGCGCCGAACAGCTCGGCATCAAGCTGCACATCATCGATATCATCGACGAGTACAAGGACGTCGTTATCAACCCGAAACACGGTTACGGCGCGAACCTCAATCCCTGCCTGGACTGCAAGATTTTCATGGTCAACAAGGCGCGTGAATGGATGGATGCGCACGGTTTTGACTTCATCATCACCGGCGAGGTCGTCGGGCAGCGTCCCATGTCGCAGCGCAAGAACACCATGCCGATGGTGGCGCGCAATTCCGGTGCGCAGGACCGGCTGCTGCGTCCCTTGTGCGCGAAAAACCTGCCACCTACGCTGCCCGAGCTTGAAGGCTGGCTCGACCGCGAGCGGTTGCACGGTTTCGGCGGTCGCTCGCGCAAGCCGCAGATCGCGCTCGCGGCACGCTATGGTATCGAGGATTTCGCGCAACCGGCCGGTGGCTGCTGTTTCCTCACCGACCGGCAGTATGCCGTCAAGCTGGAGGACCTCTGGAAAACGCGGGGCCGGCGTGATTACGAACTCGATGACATCATGCTGCTCAAGGTCGGTCGTCACCTGCGGCCGCGCCCGCATTTCAAGATTATCGTCGGGCGCGAGGAAGGCGAGAACCACTTCCTGGAAGGCTATCGCAAGCGCTTCGTGCACATGTTTCCGGTCAGCCACGTTGGCCCGATGGTATTGCTCGATGGCGAGGTCGGCGCGGAGGATATCGAACTTGCCGCACGCCTGACCGCGCGCTTCAGCAAGGGCCGCGATGCGGGGTGGGTCAGCGTCGAAGTGAATGACTTGACCGGGTCGACGCGTACCATCGACGTCGTACCCATGCCGACCGGCCAGATTCCGCAGGAGTGGTACCTGTGAGTGCGCGTGTCATCGATGCACGCAACCTGCTGTGTCCGCTGCCGGTGATAAGGACCCAGGATGCTGTGGCGGAATGCATGCCGGGGGACGCGCTGCAGGTGCGCTGCACTGACCCCGGTGTTGTGCACGACATCCCGGCCTGGTGTCGTGTGCATGGCCACACGGTGCACGGGATCACGCACGAGGATCGCGAAATCATCATCGATATCACCGTCGGGAAAGACTGACCGGACATCATGGGCCACACGCATCTGCCGGATCCGCGCCACGTGCGCTATAGCGAAATCCGCAAGGTCACGCTGATCGGATCGGTAGTCGACCTTGTGCTGGGCGTCGTCAAGATCGCGGTTGGTCTGTTCGCCAGCTCGCAGGCGCTGGTCGCCGATGGTGTGCATTCGCTGTCGGACCTGGCAACCGACTTCCTGGTTATTTTTGCGGCCAAGCATGCCCACCGCGAGGCCGACGAGGAGCATCCCTACGGTCACGGGCGCATCGAAACGGTTGCCACCGTAGTGCTCGGCAGCGTGCTCACAATCGTTGCAGTCGGCATCAGCATCGATGCCTTGCGGCGCCTGGCGTCCGAGGAGGCCATGCTGGTGCATGGCATGTGGGCACTGGCTGTTGCGCTGCTCTCGGTTGCCTCGAAGGAATATATCTACCACTACACGGTGCGTGTGGCGCGCCGCCTGCGTTCCAACATGCTGCATGCGAATGCCTGGCACAGCCGCAGCGATGCGATTTCGTCGATCATCGTGGTCATCGGTGTGGGCGGTGCCATGGCAGGATTTCACTACCTGGACGAGGTGGCCGCGATTGCGGTGGCGCTGATGATCGCCAAGATCGGCTGGGACCTGCTGTGGACGAGCCTGCAGGAACTGATCGACAGGGCGCTGGAGCCGGAACTGGTAGAGGACATTCGCCAGCGGATCCTGGAGGTGAACGGCGTGCGCGCCTGTCATATGCTGCGCACGCGCAGCAGCGGCAGTGATTCGCTGGTCGATGTGCATATCCAGGTAGATCCCATGCTGAGCGTTTCGGAAGGTCACCAGATCGGCGAGCGGGTACGCAAGCAGCTGATCAGCGAAGTCGAGCATGTCGCGGATGTCACCGTGCACATCGATCCCGAGGATGACGAGCTGGCCTCGCCCTGTGACCAGTTGCCGTTGCGTGATGTCGTGCTGGCGCGTCTCGCGGAGCAGTGGCAGGGGCTGGACCAGGATCAATGGCTGGAACGGGTCGTCTTGCATTACCTCGACGGCAAGGTGCACGTGGACGTGTTCGTGCGCAGGCTTGACCTGGCGCCGGAAGCACGTGCCAGGCTGTCCGCGACAATCCGTGAACGTGCGGGACAGGCGAATGAGGTCGGTGAAGTGCTGGTTTATTTCGGCGAGCGAGCGCCCTGAAATGGTGCGCCTGGGCGAAGAAACGCACTGAAATGGTGCGCCTCCAGTAGCGCAAGGACACGTAACCCCGTGAAATATTTACGTATACCGGTGAAATGGCCCATGGCATAATTCCTGCTTTGTAACAGAACAAGAATCGCAAGATTTTTCAGGCTGCCACGCCCGCCGGTTGGCAAGGCGTCGCAGGTGACTTTATTCTCAGTGCCTTTATCTGGAGGGGTAGTAATGTCTGCAACCAAAGTTTTAAAGACCATCAAGGACAACAAGGTCAAGTACCTCGATATGCGTTTCACCGATACCATCGGCAAGGAACAGCACGTGACCCTGCCGGCCGGCATCATTGGCGCGGATTTTTTCAAGGACGGCAAGATGTTCGACGGCTCCAGTATTGCCGGCTGGAAGGGCATCAACGAGTCCGACATGGTCCTGATGCCTGACACCGACACCGCCGTGATGGATCTGTTCAGCGATGAGCCGACCCTGATTGTCCGTTGCGACATTCTCGAACCGAATACCATGCAGGGCTATGATCGTGACCCGCGTTCGATCGGACGCCGCGCCGAAGAGTACCTGAAGTCCACCAAGGTTGCCGATACCGCCTACTTCGGTCCGGAACCGGAGTTTTTCGTACTGGACGATGTGCGCTGGGGTTCCGACATGAGCGGTTCCTTCTGCAAGGTCGATTCCGAAGAGGCCTCCTGGAATGCCGAACGCGTCTACGAGGATGGCAATATCGGCCACCGGCCGACCGTCAAGGGCGGTTACTTCCCGGTGCCGCCGGTCGATTCGCTGCACGATCTGCGTGGCGCGATGTGTCTGGCACTGGAAGAGATGGGTGTGGCGGTAGAAGTTCACCATCATGAAGTGGCCACCGCCGGCCAGTGCGAGATCGGCACCCGCTTCGATACGCTGGTGCGCCGTGCCGACATGAACCAGATCCTGAAATACGTGGTGCAGAATGTTGCACACGGTTACGGCAAGACCGCCACGTTCATGCCCAAACCGATTGTGGGTGACAACGGCAGCGGCATGCACGTGCACCAGTCACTGGCCAAGGCCGGCAAGAACCTGTTTACCGGTAACAAGTACGGTGGCCTGTCCCAGCAGGCGCTGTACTACATCGGCGGAATCTTCAAGCACGCTCGCGCGATCAATGCCTTCACCAATCCGAGTACCAACAGCTACAAGCGCCTGGTGCCGGGCTTCGAGGCACCGGTCATGCTGGCCTACTCGGCGAGCAACCGTTCCGCTTCGATCCGTATTCCGTTCGATTCCAATCCGAAGGGGCGTCGTATCGAGGTGCGGTTCCCGGACCCGATGTGCAATCCCTACCTCGGTTTCTCGGCCATGATGATGGCCGGCCTGGACGGCATTCTGAACAAGATCGATCCGGGCGACGCCCTGGACAAGGACCTGTACGACCTGCCGCGCGAAGAGGCGAAGAAGATCCCGACGGTGTGCAATTCACTCGACCAGGCGCTGGATTATCTTCACAAGGACCGCAAGTTCCTCACCGCCGGTGGTGTATTCAGCGACAACATGATCGATGCCTACATCGACCTGAAGATGAAAGACGTCACGCGCCTGCGCATGACCACCCATCCGGTTGAATTCGACATGTACTACAGCCTCTGAACCGGGCAACAGCACGATAGACTAAAGCGCCCTTCGGGGCGCTTTTTTTGTCCATGGCTGCCGGCAACCCCCATGCGGCACCCTGCGTGTCGACCGAATTTCTCTTAATTACCAGCCGTAAAAGGCATTTTCCGGAACTTTCGCCCAATCCTGGCGTCGCTTACTTGACCCATACCCGGAAAAGCCTGATAACCTAACTATTACGTAACAAGCGGAAGCAGGGCGCTAACCATGAAATATATTGCATGCATGCTGGTAATGCTGGCGGCCACGGCACAGGCCGAGGTCTATAAATCCATCAATGCCAACGGCGAGGTGATCTACAGCGATATACCGACGCAGGGTGCAAAACAGGTAGAAATGCCTGAGCTGCCAACCTACACGCCGACACCGCTGCCGGTTGCTCCGCCTCCGGTGCCCGCCGCAACACAGTCGGTCGTTGACGCATACAACAGCATTGCGCTGACCAGGCCAGGCGCCGACGAAACTATCCGCAGCAACGCCGGTATCATCAATGTGTCGGCAACGCTGGAACCGGCGTTGCAGGTCGAAGCCGGGCACCGCATCCAGTTCTTCCTGGATGGCAAGCCGGAGGGCAAGCCGGTTGCGCGGTTGTCCGCAAGCTTCAGGAACGTCAATCGGGGCACACACGCCATTGCCGCCGCCGTGTTAGATGAAAATGGTGAATCCCTCATCAATGCCGCGCCCGTTACGGTCCATATCCTGCGTGCGTCCATCCAGCAGCCGAACAATCCGCTCAATCCTGCCAACAAGCCCGATACCGATGACAGCAGCAGTAACAGCAGCGGTGGTTCAGGTGCCAGCAGCGGCGGCAGCACATCCGGCAGCACGTCCAGCAGCACGTCCAGCAGCAGTACTGGCAGCACCGGCAGTGTGTCACGGCCGAAAGGTTTCTGACCGCCGTCCTGTCAGCCGTTCCCGCTGCAATTCCCGAACGGCGGTCTGATCACAAATCGCTGGCCAGTATGCACCATTATGGTGCATACTGGGGTGCATCTGGCGTCATCCCTGCCGGCGATGGTATTCGGCGAATTTTTCATCATATTGTTTTACAAGTTAATTTTTGTTGACCTATCGCGCCGCGGGTGATTGCCCGATTCTGGTTTGTTTTTTGCAGTGGTCACTGTATGCCAATGGATATACCAGCCCCCAGCATCGCGGCCGAACGGATACTCGACAATCTGAGCACGGCAGTGCTGGTGTTCGACAGCCAGCTGCGACTCGTGTACCTCAACCAGGCGGGCGAAATCATGCTGGCGCACAGCGCGCGCTATGCCTGTGGCCGCTCCGTGCATGAACTGGTAACCAATGCCGGGATGCTGGTCGATCAGCTGGCAGGTGCGATAACCCGGCAGCAGGTGATTTCGAAGCGCGGTTGCCTGCTGGAGTTACCGGACACACCTCACCTGCGCGTCAACTGCACCTTCACGCCCCTTATCGAGGCGGGCATCGGAACACTCGTGCAACTCGAGTTGCGCCAGGTCGACCATCAGTTGCGCGTTGAACAGGACGAGTTGCTGATAAACCAGCAGCAGGCAGCCCATGCGCTGGTGCGCGGACTGGCGCACGAGATCAAGAACCCGCTCGGTGGCCTGCGCGGTGCGGCGCAGTTGCTGGAGCGCGAAATCACCGACACATCGCTGAAAGAATACACACATATCATCATCGGTGAAGCCGATCGCCTCCAGGCATTGATGGACCGTATGCTGGGACCGAACAGCCTGCCGAATCCGCAGCTGGTCAATATTCACCAGGTACTGGAGCGGGTGCGCGACCTGGTACAGGTCGAGGCCGGTGAAGACCTCGTGATTCACCAGGATTACGACCCCAGTCTGCCCGACCTCAATGCCGATGCCGATCAGCTGATCCAGGCCATACTGAACATCATGCGCAATGCCAACCAGGCACTCGATGGCAAGGGTGTAATCACCCTGCGCACGCGTGTTTCGCGTAATTTCAATATCGGTACGCGCAAGCACCGGCTGGTCGCGCGCATCGAAATAACCGACAACGGCCCGGGGATCGACGAAGAATTGCGCAAGAAGATTTTCTATCCCATGGTCACCAACCGCAGCAACGGTTCCGGGCTGGGTCTGTCCATTGCACAGGCCCTGGTCAGCCGGCATCACGGCTTGATCGAGTGCACCAGCCAGCCCGGAGAAACCACGTTCACTATTCTGTTACCACTGGATGATTCGCATGGAACATAGCGACAAGGTTTTCGTAATCGATGATGACAGGTCTATACGCTGGGTGCTTGAGAAAGCGCTCGCGGCGGCGGATCTGCAGGTCGAGAGTTTTGATTCCGGCGATACGGCGCTGGTTGCTATCGATCGCAAGGAACCGGCCGCGATCGTGACGGACATACGCATGCCGGGCATCGACGGTCTGGAACTGCTCGAACGCATCCGGGTAGCGCACCCCGAGTTGCCGGTAATCATCATGACCGCGCACTCCGACCTCGACAGCGCCGTAGCCGCCTTCAAGGGCGGGGCATTCGAGTACCTGCCCAAGCCATTCGATATCGACGATGCCGTCGCGCTCGTATGCCGCGCCCTCGAGGCGCGCGTTCAGCAGCCGGCGCCGGCTGCTGCAACAGATGCGCGGCGGGTGCCCGAGATAATCGGCAAGGCACCGGCTATGCAGGAAGTGTTTCGGGCCATCGGCCGGCTGGCCAACTCCAACGCGACCGTTCTGATCAACGGTGAATCGGGCACCGGCAAGGAACTGGTGGCGCTGGCGCTGCATCGACACAGCCAGCGTGCCGACAAACCCTTCGTGGCGCTCAACATGGCCGCGATTCCGCGTGACCTGCTCGAGTCGGAACTGTTCGGGCATGAACGCGGCGCCTTTACCGGTGCGCAGAGCCGGCGTACCGGACGCTTTGAACAGGCCGATGGCGGCACGCTGATGCTGGATGAGATCGGTGACATGCCGGCGGAACTGCAAACCCGTTTGTTGCGGGTGCTCGCAGACGGGGAGTTCTACCCGGTCGGTGCGCATACGCCGAAGAAGGTCGATGTGCGCATCATCGCCGCTACCCACCAGGACCTGGAGACGCTGGTCAAACAGGGCGGGTTCCGCGAGGATCTGTTCCATCGGCTCAATGTCATACGGCTGCAACTGCCGCCATTACGCGAACGTCGCGAAGACATTCCCGGGCTGCTCGAGCATTTCCTGGCCCAGGCGGCCATCGAACTCGCCGTGGAGGCAAAGACACTATCGCGTGATGCGATGGCTTATCTGGTAAAGCTGGGCTGGCCGGGCAATGTACGGCAGCTGGAGAACCTGTGCCGCTGGCTGACGGTCATGGCGCCGGGCCAGGAGATCCATCTCGAGGACCTACCTGACGATCTTGCCGGGGCGGCACGCGATGCACTGCCGGCTGGCAGCCACTGGGAATCAACACTGCGGCTGTGGGCCCAGCAGCGGCTCGGCAGTGGTTCCAAACGCTTGCTGGACGATGCACTGCCGGCATTCGAGCGCACCCTGATCGAAGTTGCCTTGCAGCATACCGGTGGACGGCGTCAGGATGCGGCACGCCTGCTTGGCTGGGGGCGCAATACGCTTACGCGCAAGCTCAGGGAACTCGAAATGAAATAGACGTTGTCCTGCTTCGCGCCAGCATGACCAATACGCATTCAAATGAATGCGCCCTGCAACGCGAACTCAACGAACAACTGCCGGGCCAGAAGCCCGGCTGCATCATTTTCGCGAAGACCGTGAGGGCAGGGCGCAAGCTGCGAAAACGGCGTGCAGCTCAACTGGTGCCGTAAAAACCTGCAACGACGGCAGCCTCGAGGCAGCGGCGGCACCGCTGCCGGTACTGCGAGTAATATAAACAGCCGCTCAGTTTCCCTTACTGGCCGCAGGCGGCGGCGGAGCCGTGCAGGGCCAGGCTGCCGGTGAGTGCGGCGATGCTGTCCAGCCCGTGGCGGGCGAGGTAGTCGAGGATGCCGGCATTGATGCGGGCGCAGATCAGCGGATCGTAGAACAGCGCGGTACCGATGCCGACGGCGCTGGCGCCCGCAATGATGAACTCGATTGCGTCGGCAGCACCGGTGATGCCGCCCTGGCCGATGATCGGGATACCGTGATTCCTGCACACCTGGTAGACCTGGTGGACCTTGAGCAGCGCGACCGGCTTGATGGCGGGTCCGGACAGGCCGCCCTGATTATTGCCGATCACCGGCGTGCGGGTTTCGATGTCAATCGCCATGCCCATCAGGGTGTTGATTACGGCGAAGGCGTCGGTGCCGGACTCGATGCAGCGCCGGGCGTTGGCGGCGATATCGGTCTGGTTGGGCGAGAGCTTGGTGATGAGCGGCTTGGCGGTGACCGCGCGGCAGGCGGCAACGACGCGCGCCGACATGTCCGGATCGTTGCCGAATGCCACGCCGCCCTCTTTCACGTTCGGGCAGGAAATGTTGATCTCGATGGCGTCGATCGGTGAGTCGTCGAAGCGACGGGTGACCTCGGCGTATTCTTCCACGGTGGACCCGGAAACATTGGCGATGAAGCGCGTTTCACTGAAGTCCAGCCCGGGGAGGGTCGTGCGAATGACGTGATCCACGCCCGGATTCTGCAGGCCGATGGCATTGAGCATGCCGGCCGGGGTCTCCGCAATCCGGTGCGGTCGGTTGCCGAGACGCGGCTGCAGGGTAGTGCCCTTGAGGCAGACGGCGCCGACGTCACGGTTGGAAAAGCCCGTGACGCGTGTGTATTCTTCGCCGAAGCCGACACAGCCGGACAGCAATACCAGCGGCGTCGCAAACGGCATTCCGCAGAAATCGACCTTGAGTTTTTGTTTGTCAGCAGCGCTCATTTGCTTCAGGGTCTGGCCAGGGTGACTGATGTTTCACGTCGTACTTTACCAGCCGGAGATTCCGCCGAATACGGGCAACATCATACGCCTTTGCGCCAACACGGGCAGTACCCTGCACCTGATTCACCCGCTTGGCTTCGAGCTCGACGATCGCAGGCTGCGGCGTGCCGGGCTGGATTATCGCGAGTTCGCGAGGGTAGCGGAACATGCCACGTTGCAGGACTTTTCCCGGGTCGTGCAGCCGGCCAGTCTGCGCGGCGTCTCGACACGCGGGGTGCGCATGTATACGGAGGTCGCCTATCGTCCCGGTGATGCGTTCCTGTTCGGCCCGGAAACGCGCGGCCTGCCGCCCGAAATCCTGGCTGAACTCGGCGGGGATGCGGTGTTGCGGGTGCCCATGCTGCCCGGTAGCCGCAGTCTCAACCTGGCCAACACGGTAGCCGTGGTGGTATACGAGGCATGGCGCCAGCAGGCTTTCAACGGGTCAACGGATTCACTCTGAGCGGATATCTTCGCGTGACAGCAGGTTGTGCAGGGCCTCGCGCGGCGCGAGCCCCTCGTGCAGTACCCTGAACACCTGTTCCGAGATCGGCATTTCGACGCGCCAGTTCCGGGCCAGCTGCACGACTTCGCGCGCGGTATTGAAACCCTCGACCACCTGACCGATTTCACGCACGGCACGATCCAGCGCCTTGCCTTGCCCGAGTGCCAGTCCGAGACGGCGGTTGCGCGACAGGTCATCGGTGCAGGTAAGGATGAGATCGCCCAGCCCCGAGAGCCCCATCAGTGTTTCGCGCCGCACCCCCATGGCATCGCCGAGCCGGATGATTTCCGCCAGTCCGCGTGTGATCAGGGCGGCGCGGCTGTTGGCGCCGAGCTGCATGCCGTCGGTGATGCCGGAGGCGATGGCAAGCACGTTCTTGACCGTGCCGCCGAGCTGCACACCCAGCATGTCATCGCTGGTGTATACGCGCATGACATCGCCATGCAGGCGAGCGGCCATGTCATTGGCAAACACCGGGTTGGTGGATGCGACCGTCAGTGCGGTCGGCAATCCCCTGGCAACCTCGAGGGCAAAGGTCGGTCCTGACAGCACGGCGGCCGGGTATTTCGTTCCCGCCACTTCCTCGAGCACGTCGCTCATGAACTTGCCGCTGCCGTATTCCAGGCCCTTGGTCGCCCAGGCGATGCGCCGGCGGGCATCGAGCAGCGGCAGCATTCGCTGGAGCACCTCGCGAAAGGCATGACTCGGTACGACGATCAGCAGGTCGCGCGAGTCACCGATGGCGGCGGCGAGATCGGATTCGATGGACAGCCTGTCAGGGAACTGAATGTCCGGCAGAAATGCGTTGTTCTGGCGCGTCCTGGCAAGCGTGCGCATGAATTCCGCTTCATGGCCCCACAGGCAGGTCGGGTTGTCGTTGGCTGCCAGTCGAATCGCAAGCGCCGTGCCCCAGGAACCGGCACCCAGTACGGTTATCGATTCGCGGTTCATGGTGTCAGTGCCGGTTTGCCGGTACGTCAAAGGTACTATCGTACCGTGCAGTGAATCAGTTGCCGGCCGGTTGCTGTGCTGCGGCTGCTTCTGCCAGCCGTTCTTGTACAGGGCATCAAAATTCACCGGGGCAAGCAGTAACTGCGGGAAACCGCCCGGGTGACGAGATCGGAAATAACGAAGGAGGCATAGGGATAAAGATGCGCGGGCAATGAACGTTGAGGATCTCTGTGCATCTGCTCGGCATTCAAACCCGTGTAGAAAATAGATACCGGCCTGCTGCACCTCGGCGAGATAGGCGTTGGCATCATCGACTTTCATGGTGGCCGTCAGCGACAGTACCACTTCGTAACTGACTGTCCTGCAACTCGGTGATTTTCTGGCCAAGATCCAGATTGAGATTCGGTTTCCATTCACGGGTGAAAATTTCCGGCGAGTTCGGTGTCTCGAAGGAGATGTCCTTGATGTACACCTTCTGGGTGTGAATGACAGGATTGTTTTCCTGGTTCCCGGCGGTGTCCTGTGCGTTCTCGGCCATGGCAAGTTTCCTGGTGGGCAGATGGTTGTTTTATTAACGCCCCGCGACGATCAAGAGGGCTGCCTAGTTGCTTTTCGAGAGCGGCAGCTCGGCCTTTTGCCAGCCAAGGATGCCGCCTCTCAGGTTGTATACGGACGAGAAGCCCTGCTTGCGCAGCCTGCTGCAGTATCCGTTTGATTGGTTGCCGCTGTTGCAGTAAACAATCACCGGCTTGTCCCGGTATTTATCGAGCGAGGCCAGGTTGTCCTGTGACGGTATGTGCAGCGCATTGATCACGTGCCCCTCGCGGTACTCCTTGTCGCTGCGCATGTCGACCATGACGGCATTGTCGTGATTGAGCATGCGGGTCGCCTCTCCCGGACCGATTTCGCTGACACCGCTCAGTCGCGCCCGCAGCTCACCACCGGCCAGCATGGCGAGAATCGCGAACAGTGCCATCACCAGAAGCGGGTGGTTGCTGCCGAACTCGATAAGCTGGTTGATATCCATTGTTTCTCCGTGAACAGGCTTTCACACAGCAGTCCTGGCTGTTGTTACTCAGTTGGTTTGCGAGACTGCCGGATCGGCAGTCTCGCTTCAGGGGCTGGTGCAAAAAACTTCGCGCATCATGCTGATCAGCCTGAGCGTGCGTGAGTCCCCCACGCGGTAAAATACGCGGTTGGCATCCTTGCGCGACGCCAGAATGCCCTTGTCGCGGAGGATGGCAAGATGTTGCGAGATGTTGCTCTGCGATGTGCCAACCCGTTCCACGATATCCTGAACGCTGATCTCCTGATCACCCAGGGTACAGAGTATTTTCAGTCGTAGCGGGTGCGACATCGCCTTGAGCGAACGCGAAGCCCGGTCTATATCTTCGGCGCGGGTAATCAGTGTTTCATTGCTTGCTGTCATCCAGCAGCCCCTCTGTGTGTGATGCTGTTACTATAGGTTACTGCATTCATTACTAAAACATTATACAATAATAAGCCATTCGGGCCATAAGCGGGAAATAAAAATACGCCCGGTACGCCAGGGTTCGCCCGTCCACCCCTGCACCCCGGCCGGCAGTGTTGGCCATACAGTGCATGATAATTTAGACTTCCCCCCGACCTTATGAGTGGACAGCAATCACAACACCGGAATCGCCCTGCAAGGCCCATGGTTTTATTGATCCTGGATGGCTGGGGCTACAGCGAAATCCCGCAGCACAATGCCATCGCCGCCGCCCGCAAGCCGGTCTGGGATGCGCTCTGGAAGGAATATCCGCACATGCTGATCCGCACCTCGGGTGCCGCGGTCGGCCTGCCAGCCGACCAGATGGGCAACTCCGAGGTCGGCCACCTGAACCTCGGTGCCGGGCGCGTCGTGTACCAGGAATTCACCCGCGTCAGCCGTGCCATCAAGACCGGTTCGTTCTTCACCAACCTGACCCTGACCGATGCCGTCGACAAGGCCGTCGAGAGCGACCGGGCGGTGCATATACTCGGCCTGCTGTCCCCGGGCGGTGTACACAGTCACGAAGAACACATCCATGCCATGGTCGAACTCGCCGTACAGCGCGGCGCGAAAAAGGTCTTCCTGCATGCATTCCTCGACGGTCGCGATACCCCGCCGAACAGCGCCGAGCCGTCCATCCGCGCCATGGAAGACCAGTTCAGCAAGCTGCAGGGCGGCCGCTTCGCCTCGGTCATCGGCCGCTACTACGCCATGGATCGCGATCATCACTGGCCGCGCATTCAGGCCGCCTACGACCTGATTACGCAAGGCAAGGCGGAATTTGTCGCCCCCGATGCGCTGACGGCGCTCGAGCTGGCCTACGCGCGCGGCGAGGGTGACGAGTTCGTCAAGGCCACCGCGATCGTGCCTGCGGGCACGCAGCCGGTGAGCATCGATGACGGCGATGTCATCGTTTTCATGAATTACCGTTCCGACCGTGCCCGCCAGATCACGCGTCCGTTCATTGAACCCGATTTCGAGGGTTTCGCGCGCGAGGCGCAACCCAGGCTCGGTGGTTTCGTCAGCCTGACCGAGTACAAGTCGGACTTCAACGTGCACGTGGCCTACCCGGCCGAACGCCTGAAGAACGTGTTTGGGGAATACATCTCCAGCCACGGCCTGCGCCAGTTGCGCCTGGCGGAAACTGAAAAATACGCCCACGTCACGTTTTTCTTCAACGGCGGCGTCGAAGAGCCCTTCGAGGGCGAGGATCGCATCCTGGTAAAATCGCCGATGGTGGCGACCTACGACCTGCAGCCCGAAATGAATTCCGCCGAGGTCACCGATCACCTGGTGGAAGCGCTGCAAAGCGGTACCTACGACGTGATCATCTGTAATTACGCCAACCCGGACATGGTCGGCCATTCCGGCAAATTCGACGCGGCGGTCAAGGCCATCGAGGCGGTCGATCGCGCACTGGGGCGCGTGCAGGAGGCCTTGCTGGACAGCGGCGGCGAAATGCTGATCACCGCGGATCATGGCAATGCCGAGCAGATGATGGACGAGGAAACCGGCCAGCCGCATACTGCACATACCAGCAACCTGGTGCCGCTGATCTATGTCGGGCGGCAGGCCATGATGGCCGAACACGGTGCACTGTCGGATGTGGTACCCAGCATGATGTACCTGATGAACATGGAAATACCGCCGGAAATGACCGGTACTCCGCTGGTGACCCTGCTCCCGGAAAGCGGCGCGGACGAGGAACCGGCTTCACCCGCCGAAATGCATGGTTGAACGCCGGCCCGTCCCCGCGCCGGTAAATCGACCGTTTTCCTATGGCCTGCGCAAACAGGCAGGCATACCCGCGGTTACCGGCATCCTTCCGCTGCTGCTGGCCGTTGCCCTGCTGGCCGGTGGTTTGCCGGGCAGCGCTGCAGTCGCTGCGGATACCGGCCAGATCGCGCAGGAAAAGCAAAAACTGCAGCAGCTGCGCGAGCGCATTAACACCCTAAAGGGCGAACTGAAGTCGGTGCGCGGCCAGCACGATGCACAGCAGGCGGCGCTGGAAAAGACCGACAAGGCAATTGGCCGGATTACGGCGGAATTGCGCCGGCTGGACAGGCAGGAAGCGACGGCGCGGCAAGAACTGATCCGGCTCGAGGGTGAGCGTGATACCGTCAGATCCAGGCTCGGCAGGATGCACGCGGCGCTGGCGAGGGAACTGCAGATGGCCTACAGGAATGGTCGCCAGGAACGCATCAAGCTGCTGCTGAACCAGGACGATCCTGCCCGGGTCGGACGCATGCTGACTTACCAGGGCTATTTCACGCGTGCGCGCGGCAGGCGCATGGATGAGTTCCGTGCCGTGCTTGACCAGCTGCATGGCGCCGAACAGGTGTTGCTCGAACAGCAGACGGCGCTGGCCGGGTTGCGTACAGAACAGGAACAGCAGGCGGCGCAACTTGGCACTGAAAAAGCGCGCCAGGCCGCCATTCTTGCGGAGCTGAAACAACGCCTTGCCAGCGGTTCGTCGGAGCTGGGCACGCTCCAGGCCGACGAGGAGCGTATCAACAAACTTCTGGTTTCCCTCCAACAGGCGTTGCGCGATATCCCGACGGATGCCGGCCGGCAGCCTCTGGCCAAACTCAAGGGCAAGCTGGAGTGGCCGGTGGCGGGCAAGATCAGCATGCGATTTGGCGCGCAGCAGGCCAGCGGCAAGATGCGCGCGCGGGGTGTTCACATCACCACCCGTTCCGGTGCCGATGTTCAGGCCATCGCGCGGGGGCGCGTGGTCTTTGCCGACTGGCTACGCGGGTTCGGCCTGCTGCTGATCCTCGACCATGGCGACGGCTACATGTCACTGTACGGGGAAAACAGTAGTCTTTACAAGGGAGTTGGCGAGTGGGTCGCGCGTGGCGAAGTCATAGCCGCGGCCGGCAACAGCGGTGGACAGCTACGTACCGGCCTGTATCTGGAATTGCGCAAGGACGGCCAGCCGGTCAATCCCGATGGCTGGTTCAAGGGGCAGCCACCCGCGCAGCGCGCCGCCCGCGCCGGCACGGGTGGCGGTTGAATCAAGTCCGATATTACTTGTCATAACTGCGTCGGGCCATGCATTGTCGCGCCGATCAAGGAGTTTCCTGTCAAGCCGATACCGCTTCTGGCAACGCTGTGATAATGTTGATAATTCGCGATAACAGCGCAACGGCTTGCAGCATCCTGCGGGACACCGCCCGGTTGGCGCACTACGGACACTAGAGATGAAATCCAAACTGAAACCGAATATTCAAAGTTATTTGCTCCTGCTGACCGGCCTGATGATAGGTGTCCTGGTTTCGATTGGGCATGGTGTGCTGGCGGAGCGCGAGACCGCCCAGGCGACATTGCCGATCGAGGAGCTGCGCACCTTCAGTGACGTGTTCGGGCGCATCAAGAATGACTATGTCGTCGATGTCGATGACAAGGAGCTGATCGAGAATGCTATCCGCGGCATGCTGTCGGGCCTCGATCCGCATTCCTCCTATCTCGATTCGGAACAGTTCAACGAATTGCAGGTCGGCACTACCGGCCAGTTCGGCGGTCTCGGTATCGAGGTCGGCATGGAAGACGGTTTCGTCAAGGTGATCGCACCTATCGATGATACGCCGGCAGAGCGGGCCGGCATCCAGGCCGGCGACCTCGTTATCCGCCTCGACGACACGCCGGTCAAGGGTATGTCGCTTAACGATGCGGTAAAGATCATGCGCGGCGAACCGGGCAGCGATATCGTACTGACGATCGTGCGCGAAGGTGCCGACCAGCCGATCAAGATCACCATTACGCGCGACATTATCAAGGTGAAAAGCGTCAAGTCACGCATGCTCGTAGACGGCTACGGCTACCTGCGAATTTCACAGTTCCAGTCGAAGAGCGCGAACAACATGGTCGATGCGATTAATGCTATGAAGAAAGAGCGCGGTGGCAAGCTGGACGGCCTGGTGCTCGACCTGCGCAATAATCCGGGTGGCGTGCTCAACGGTGCCGTTGCCGTTTCCGATGCGTTCCTGACCAAGGGCATGATCGTCTACACCGAGGGTCGCATCGCCGACTCCAAGTTGCGCTTCAACGCTACGCCGGACGACATACTGGACGGCGCGCCACTTGTGGTGCTGGTCAATCAGGGCTCCGCATCGGCTTCGGAAATCGTCGCGGGCGCATTGCAGGATCACAAGCGCGCCATCATCATGGGCGCCAAGACCTTCGGCAAGGGTTCGGTGCAGACTATCCTGCCATTGACCAACGACTCCGCGCTCAAGCTGACCACGGCGCGCTACTACACACCGTCGGGGCGCTCTATCCAGGCCGAGGGTATTACCCCGGACATCGTGCTCCAGACGGTACAGGTGTCCGCGGTGGACAAGGACATACAGCCGCTGACAGAGGCCAACCTGTCCAAGCATCTCGAGAACGGCAAGTCCGGAAAGGACAAGTCCGACAAGGACAAGAACGGCGATGACAAGTCGAACGGCGATACCAGCACCTTGCTGAAAGATGATTACATGCTGTACGAGGCACTCAACCTGCTCAAGGGTCTGGCGATCCTGCAGGCACGCATGAAGTAATCCGGGCTGACCGGATGCAATCCCGACGGTCAGGCTGGCGCATCGTTTGCGCATGCTGTCTGTCCTGCCTGTCCCTGGTTGTCGCGGCCGATTCGCTGGACGATGGCAGTGCGCGCATGCTGCCCGCGATTGCACTGATTATCGATGACCTGGGCAACCAGCGTTCTCCCGGGCGGCTGGCGGTGACACTGCCCGGCCCGGTGGCCTGCGCGTTTCTTCCGAACGGTCCCTTTACCCGCGAGCTGGCAAGTCGTGCCCATGCCGGGCGCAAGGAAGTCATGCTGCACCTGCCCATGCAGGCGCTGGAGAACGAGGCGCGCAAGGCGGAACCGGGCGAGCTCACACTGGACATGACGCTAGGCCAGTTTCGTGCAACGATCGAACAGGATATCGCCGCGGTGCCGCATGTCAGCGGACTCAACAATCACCAGGGCAGCCTGCTGACCCGGCATCCCGGCAACATGGCCTGGCTGATGCAGGCGATCAGCGAGCATGGCAAGCTGTTTTTTGTCGACAGCCGCACCACCAGCGCCACGGTGGCGCGCCGGCTGGCGCAGGAATACGGCATACCGAACAGCGAGCGCAATGTATTCCTCGATAATGAAGCGGAGCCGGAAGCGGTGCGCGCGAAGTTTCGTGAGCTGGTGAGACTGGCACGCCGTGACGGCACCGCGTTGGGTATCGGACATCCCTATCCGGCAACCCTCGGAGTGCTGGTCGAGGAATTGAACAATCTGGGTGACCACGGGGTGCAACTGATCCCGGTGGCGCGCTTGATCGAACTGCAGAACAACAGGCAACTGGTATGGCAAGCGTCCTCGTCCCGCTAGCACAGGGTTGTGAAGAACTGGAAGCCGTGACGGTGATCGATCTGCTGCGGCGTGCCGGCATCACGGTCGACAGCGCCGGCCTGGACGGACAGCCGGTACACGCATCACGCGGCACGGTGCTGGTTCCCGATATCACGCTCGACGAGGCACTCTCGCGAGATTACGACATGATCGTGCTGCCGGGCGGCCTGCCGGGCGCCGACCACCTGAAGGACGATGCCAGGATCATCGAACTCGTCACGCGCATGGCAAGCCAGGACAAGTACACCGCCGCCATCTGTGCCGCGCCCCGGGTACTTGCAAAGGCTGGCCTGTTGCATGGCCGGCGTGCCACCAGCTTTCCGGGCGCGCTCGACGTCGCGGCCATTCCCGGTATCGACTACAGTGACCAGCCGGTGGTACGGGATGGCAAGGTCATCACCTCGCGCGGCCCGGGAACCGCCATGGATTTCGCACTCGAACTGATCGAGATCCTGGTCGGCCGGCAACAGCGTGAAACGGTGGAATCCGCGCTGCAGCGACCGGGCTGACAGCCGTACCCTGGTAACGGGAAATCATCGCGCCGGCATGCGCAGCCTCGAAATCAGCGCGCCGGCTTTCCCGGTGACACCGGGCGACAGCAAGCTGATGTGGCAATAAATCGAAATAATCTGTCCGCTGTGCTGTCACTGGTGACGGGCTAGTCCTCGTTGTTGTCGGGCCAGCTGACGACCAGCAGTACCAGGCCGGCGGCACCGGCCAGCCAGGTCAGCAGCGGTGCACCCAGCACCATGGCCGGCGCATAGCCATCCAGACCGTAGATCACAGCAGCGGACAGCAGCAGGCTGCTGCCGGTAATGGCGCCAATTGTACGCCGATTGGCGTGTCGTACCTCGCGGCGCAGGCGCCGGAGTTCCTCGGAACGCCATTCCAGCTGGAGCTTGCCCGTGCTGGCCTGTTCCAGCACGCGGTGCGCAAGCATCGGCAGTTCCGGCATGGCGTTGCTCCAGGCCGGCACGTTATCCCTGATATTGCGCAGCAGCGCGCGCGCACCGAGCTGTTCGCTCATGGTCCGCTCCAGGAACGGCTTGGCGGTCTTCCACAGGTCGAGTTCCGGATACAGCTGTCGACCGAGTCCCTCGATATTGAGCAGTGTCTTCTGCAGCAGCACCAGCTGCGGCTGTACTTCCATGTTGAAGCGGCGAGCCGTCTGGAACAGGCGCAACAGCACATTGCCGAAGGAGATTTCCTTGAGCGGCTTTTCGAAGATCGGTTCGCATACCGTGCGGATTGCCGACTCGAATTCGTCGACGCGCGTGCCGTCCGGCACCCACTCGGACTCGACATGCAATTCGGCAACGCGCCGGTAATCGCGGTTGAAAAAGGCGAGGAAGTTTTCCGCAAGGTAACGCTGGTCGACCGGGTTCAGGGTACCCATGATACCGAAGTCCACTGCCATGTAGCGCCCGTCGTGACCGACGAAGATGTTGCCGGGATGCATGTCGGCGTGAAAGAAATTATGCCGGAACACCTGTGTGAAGAATATCTCCACGCCGCGTTCCGAAAGTGTCTTCAGGTCGATGCCGCTGGCATGCAGTGCCTTGATGTCGCTGATCTGGATACCGCGGATGCGTTCCATGACCATGATCTCGGGCCGGCAGTAGTCCCAGTACACCTCGGGTACGTAAAGGAGGTTGCTGTCGGCGAAATTACGCCGCAGCTGCGAGGCGTTGGCTGCCTCGCGCAACAGGTCGAGTTCGTCGTACAGGGTCTTTTCGAATTCGGCAACCACCTCGCATGGCCGCAGGCGCTTGCCGATCGACCAGTAGCGTTCGGCCAGCCCCGCCAACGTGTACAGCAGGTTGACGTCGCGTTCGATGAAATACCTGACATTGGGACGCAGCACCTTGATGACGACTTCGGTGCCGTCCTTCAGGCGCGCTGTGTGCACCTGCGCAATCGACGCCGATGCGAGCGGTGTCTCCTCGAACTCCTCGAACACGCTTCCGACCGGCTGACCGAAAACCTTCTCGATCTGTGCCTTCGCCAGACTGCCGGGAAACGGCGGCACATCATCCTGCAGGTGCGCCAGCTCCAGTGCGATGTCGTCGGGCAGCAGGTCCTGGCGGGTGGACAGGATCTGGCCGAACTTGACGTAAATCGGCCCGAGCTCCTCCAGCGCGCGGCGGATGCGCACGCCGCGCGGACCACGCTTGCGTGGAATCCAGTTCCACGGCGCCAGGTAGTACAGGAACCGGACCGGTCGGAACAGGTGCGTGGCGAGGATGATCTCGTCAAGTCCGTGCCGGGCGAGCACGAAATTGATATGGATCAGGCGAATGATCTGGGCGGGCCGGATCATGCCGGTCTTGCGCCGTCGCCCGGGCGTTGCAGGCGCTTGATACGGGCGGCGAGGCGGTCGGCGTCCGTCCGGAGACGTGCGACATCCGCGGCAAAGTTATCGACCTCGATCCGTGCCGGCAGCAGGCGAAGTTCTTCCTTCAGATAGTCACCGATGTCCTGCTCCAGGGTCAGGCGGCCGTGGCGCAGCGTCCTGCCCGCCCGGCGCGCAGCGTTGCCCAGCCGGTGTGCGACGGTGTCGCCGGCCAGCCTTGAGAGGTGCTCTTCCCAGTCGATGTCCATGTCATCGAGGATGGCCTTGAATTCCTGTCCGGTTTCGACGTCGCCGCTGATGGTGACCTCGCCCGAGAACAGCGGCTTGCCGGCAGTGCCGCCGATGCCGAGCCGTGCGAGCGCCAGCGGGCTGCCGTGCAACAGGGTATCGGCCGGTCCCTCGTGTTCGCCGCTGATGCGGATGCCGTGCTCGCCGGGGTAGAGATACAGCTGCAGACCGGTCCCGGTCAGATCGATGCCGATGCAGCGCCCTTCCAGCGCGGCCATGCGCGCCCGGTTGTCCGGGTCGAGCCCCATCCAGCCGTTGGCGGCGGACTCGAGCGCACGGATGAATCCCGCCGGCAGCGTCATACCGCGGCGCGTGCCCGTGCCGCCGCCCTGCTCAGAACTTGTAGCCACGGTGGATGGCGACGATGCCGCCGCTCAGGTTGTGATAGTCGCATTGCTCGAAACCGGCCTGCTCCAGCATGCCCTGCAGCGTCTGCTGGTCCGGGTGCATGCGGATGGATTCCGCGAGATAACGGTAGCTGTCGGCGTCGCGCGCGACCAGACGTCCGAGCCGGGGCAGGATGCTGAACGAATAGAAGTCATAGGCCGGCTTGAGCACGGGCGCGGGGCGGGAAAATTCCAGCACCAGCAGGCGGCCGCCCGGCCGCAGCACCCGCTGCATCGCGTGCAGTGCCTGTTGCTTGTCAGTGACGTTGCGCAGGCCGAATGCGATCGTGACCAGGTCGAAGCTGTTGTCGGGGAACGGCAGCTGCTCCGCGTTGGCCAGGGTAAAACTCACGTTGCCGCTGATGCCGTGGTCCAGCAGGGCGCTGCGGCCCTTGTTCAGCATGGCGGCATTGATATCCGACAGCACCACATGACCGGCGGGCCCGGTGAGCGGCGCCATCAGCCGCGTCAGGTCCCCGGTGCCGCCGGCCAGGTCCAGGATGCGCTGGCCGGGGCGTATGCCGGCCATATTGATCGCGTAGCGCTTCCAGAGCCGGTGGATGCCGAACGACATGAGGTCGTTCATCAGGTCGTAGTTGTCGGCGACCGAATCGAACACTGCCCGCACATGCCCTGCCTTTTCCTCGACCGGCACATCGCGAAAACCGAAATGGGTCGTTTTGTCTGGCATGGCGGCTCGTATCCCGATAATGATTGATTAATTTACCGTAAAGAGCGGCCGCGCGCAGGGAAAAATGCAGCTGCCGGCGGCCGGGACCGTCAGTCCGTGGCGTGTTCCCTGCGGCTGTGTCCGGCGGCGGCCAGCTTGTCCAGGTATTCCTGCCAGTATCTGTCCCTGTTCTTGCCCAGGTCGTAGAGGGTTTCCCAGGAATAGATGCCGGTATCGTGCCCGTCGTCGAAGGTCGGCTGGATGGCATAGCTGCCGATCGGATCCAGGCGGGTGATCACGACGTCTTCCTTGCCGATTTGCAGCGTGCCCTGGCCCGGCCCGTGGCCCTGCACTTCCGCCGAGGGCGAATGCACGCGCAGGAATTCATAGCTCAGTGTGAAAGACTCGCCGGTGTCGAAGGCGATTTTCAGGACGCGGGATTTCTGGTGCAGGCTGATCTCAACGGGTTTCGGTTTGCTCGGCATGGTTTTACCTTCGGTATGAGTTTGTTGTTGCTGGGCAATGCACGATTTGTGCAGGGACATGGCTTTGACTTGTGTCCGGCGCTGACCCGGGCACGCTCATCAGAGTATATACCGGCTCAGGTCCTCGTCCTGCGCCAGCGCGGCGAGTTGCGTATCGACATAGGCCGCATCGATACGGGTCGTGCTGTCGGCGCGGTCGGTTGCCTCGAATGATATGGACTCCAGCAGGCGTTCCAGGACCGTGTGCAGGCGCCGCGCGCCGATGTTCTCGGTACGCGCGTTGATGTTGCTGGCGATTTCGGCGATCCGCTCGATACCGTCGGCGCTGAACTCCAGGGTCACGGACTCCGTGGCCAGCAGTGCCGCATACTGCTCGGTGAGCGAGGCATCCGGTTCGGTGAGAATGCGCACGAAGTCGGCAGCGTTTAGGTCGTCCAGCTCGACCCGGATCGGCAGGCGGCCCTGCAGTTCCGGGATAAGGTCGGAGGGCTTGGACAGGTGGAATGCACCCGAGGCGATGAACAGGATGTGGTCGGTCTTGATCATGCCGTGCTTGGTGGTGACGGTGCAGCCTTCCACGAGCGGCAGCAGGTCGCGCTGCACGCCCTCGCGCGAGACGTCCGGGCCGCTGCTCTCGCCGCGCCGTGTGACCTTGTCGATCTCGTCGATGAACACGATGCCGTTCTGCTCGACGTTGTCCAGAGCCTGGTGCTTGAGCTCGTCCTCGTTGACCATGCGTGCAGCCTCTTCCTCGATCAGCAGCCGGCGCGCATCGCGAATGCGCAGCTTGCGGGTCTTGCTGCGCTTGCCGCCCATGTTCTGGAACATGTCCTGCAGCTGGCTGGTCATTTCCTCCATGCCGGGCGGAGCCATGATCTCCACGCCGACCGGCGTGACCGCCACGGTGATCTCGATTTCCGTGTCGTCCAGTGCGCCCTCGCGCAGCCGCTTGCGAAATTTCTGGCGGGTGTCGGATTCGCTATGGCCGTCCGTGTCCGGCGCCATGCTCCTGGGTCCGGGCAGCAGGGCATCCAGGACGCGCTCCTCGGCGGCGTCTTCCGCCCGGTGGCGCACCTTCGCCATGGCGGCTTCACGCGCCAATTTCATGGCCGCGTCGACCAGATCACGCACGATCGACTCCACATCACGACCGACATAGCCAACTTCGGTGAATTTCGTCGCTTCGACCTTGATAAAGGGTGCATTGGCCAGCCGCGCGAGACGACGCGCGATCTCGGTCTTGCCTACGCCGGTCGGACCGATCATGAGAATGTTTTTCGGTGTGATCTCGGCACGCAGCGATTCATCGACCTGCATGCGGCGCCAGCGATTGCGCAGGGCGATGGCCACGGCGCGCTTGGCGGCGTCCTGGCCGATAATGTGCTTGTCCAGTTCCTGGACAATCTCTCTGGGGGTCATATCAGACATTTTCGTTACAAATAGTGAGATTAAGCGACTTTTGGCAACAAGTGGCGCGGATTCGGCGACAATGGCGCGACGGCGTTCATGTGGTCGCGAGCTCCTCGAGCGCCGTGTTGCCGTTGGTATAGATGCAGATGTCCGCGGCGATGCGCAATCCGGCCTCGGTGATGGCGCGGGCATCCATGTCGGTGTTTTCCAGCAACGCGCGCGCCGCGGCCTTGGCGTAGGCGCCGCCCGAGCCGATCGCCATGAGCGCATGTTCCGGCTCGATAACATCGCCGTTGCCACTGATGATCAGCGAGGCCTCGCGGTCGGCCACGGCCAGCAGCGCCTCGAGGTTGCGCAGCATCTTGTTGGTGCGCCAGTCCTTGGCCAGCTCGACGGCGGCCCGGGTCAGGTGGCCGCTGTGCTTTTCCAGCTTGCCTTCGAACAGCTCGAACAGGGTGAAGGCGTCGGCCGTGCCACCGGCGAAGCCGGCGATTACCCGGTCATGGTAGAGGCGGCGTACCTTGCGGGCGTTACCCTTCATCACCGTGTCACCCATGGTGACCTGGCCGTCGCCGCCAATCACGACGCAGTCACCGCGTCGCACGGAAAGTATGGTCGTCCCGCGAAACTGATCCACGAACAGGCTCCTGCCGGATAAAGGGCGCTCGATTGTACACCATACAGTTGGGGCGATCGGTTCGATCCCAATGGCGCGTGCAGGATTTGTTACGCAAACCGGGCGGCCCGCTGCCGTCGCCCGCCATACCACAATTGGCCATAATTACGGCCGGCCACAAAACCGGGGTTTGCTGTATTTTTTACTCTCCGACGTCCTGGTCAGCCTGGAATCGGCCTCGCGGCACGCCCGGGTGACGTGATTCCGCTCGCCGGGGCGGTTACGGGTCTGCCCCGGGAGGGCGTTCGCGGGGCCGGCCATTGGTTTTTATCTTGCTGTTTTAGTAATAAAAATAAAAATATATAGGGTATAATTTATTATTCAATAATACCCCATTTGGCGCGCCCGGGCGGGCACGCGGCCACGGTTGGCACCGACGCGAGGAATTCCGGGCGGTCAGGAGTTCCGCGACTTGCGGGCCCTGGGATGGGCCTGGTCGTAGACCTGGGCGAGGTGCTGGAAATCGAGGTGGGTGTAGATCTGGGTGGTGCTGATGTCGGCATGCCCGAGCAGTTCCTGCACCGCGCGCAGATCGCCGCTGGATTCCAGCAGGTGGCTGGCGAAGGAATGGCGCAGGGTGTGCGGATGCAGCTTGCCGGGCACGTTGCGTTGCAGGGCGCGTTGCCGAATGCGTTGCTGCACGGCGCGGGCGCCGAGCCGGCGTCCGCCACGGCCGGTGAACAGGGCGGTCTCGCCAGGGGTTGCGGCACGCCGTGCCAGCCACGCCTGCAGCGCCGTGATCGCCTTGGCGCCGACCGGCACGACCCGGGTCTTGGCGCCCTTGCCGGTGACGCGCACCACGCGTTCGTCAAAATCGATATCGGCGAGGTCGAGCGCGACCAGTTCGGCCAGCCGCAGGCCGGAGGAATAGAACAGCTCCAGGATGGCGATGTCGCGCACCACCAGCGGGTCCTCGCTGCGACCGCGCAACAGCCGGTCAAGATCGTCCACGTTCAGGGTATCGGGCAGGTGACGTGGCGCGCGTGGCGCCTGCACGTCCAGGCCGGGATTCAGTTGCACGGCACCTTCGCGCAGCAGGTAATTGTAGAAGGTACGCAGGGCCGACAGCCGGCGCTGGATGCTGCGGCCGCCCAGCCCGCGCCGGTGCGCCTGGGCGGCGTACTGCCGCACCTGGCGGGTGTCGAGCCGGCGCCAGCCGTCGATGCCGTTGTTGCGGCACCAGGCCTGCAATTCCTGCAGGTCGCGCTGATAGTGTTTCGAGGTGTTCGCCGACAGCCGGCGTTCTGTCTGCAGGTGATGCAGGAAGCGCGTGATCCAGTCGGCGGTGTCAGCGGTCACGTGCCGGTGTGCCGGTCGGTGATGCCTGGTTCAGGCACCGGGACCGTTGGAGGTCATGATGCCGATTTTCTTGGTATGCAGGGCGAGCAGGGTGCCGAGCAGTTCGCCCAGGTGGGTCAGGAACAGCGTGCCCATGCCGGGGTGGAAGTGACTGGCCTCCTGGCTGCCGATGGCCAGCAGGCCGAAACAGCACTTCTGGCCCAGCGGCACCAGCGCGGCGGATTCGATGGCCTCGGCCTGGTCGCCGAACAGGTACTGGAGCTGTTCCTTCTTGAAGCGGCCGCATTGCGGCCGCGCGGTCTTCAGGAAGGACTCGAAGTGTCCCAGCTCTGCGCTGTCCGGGTTGAAGATATCAACGTCGCATTCGCGCGCCTGCAGGTCGCTCAGTCCGATGATGCGCAGCGTGACGGTGTCGGCCTTGAACTCGCCGATCAGGTTTTCCCGCAGCGTATCGAGCAGGGCCTCCAGGGAATTCGCGCCGATCAGGTCCAGCGTCAGCTGGTGCATGCGCTCGTTGAGGCGGTTGTTGTCCCGCGCCACCTGGACCAGGTCCATCAGCTTGCGTTTCAACTGGCTGTTCTGGTCGCGCAGTACCTTCACCTGGTGCTCGACCAGCGAGACCGCCGGGCCGCAGCTGTGCGGGATTTCCAGGCTCGCCAGCAGGCTGGTATTGTTCTGGAAGAATTCGGGGTTGTCGCGCAGGTAGTCGGCGACGGATTTTTCGTCCAGTGGCTCTGCCGCCGGCCGGCTCTGCTGTGATGTCGTCATAGCTCGATGCGCCCCTGATAGACGGTCGTGGCGGGTCCGGTCATCATGACCGGCTGACCCTCACCGGCCCAGCTTACCACAAGTTCACCGCCCTTCAGGACCACTTTTACCGTTTCATCCAGCTCGCCCCAGAGCCGGCCCGCCACCACCGCCGCGCAGGCGCCGCTGCCACAGGCCAGCGTTTCGCCGGCGCCGCGCTCATAGACGCGAACACGCACGGTTGCATCATCCATGATCTGCATGAAGCCGGCATTGACGCGTTCCGGGAAGCGGGGATGCCGCTCGATCAGCGGGCCGAGGGTGGCGACCGGTGCCGTGGCGATGTCAGCCACGAGCAGCACGGCATGCGGGTTGCCCATGGACAGCGCACCGATTTCATACGACCGTCCATCCACCTCCAGCGTATAGCGGGCGGTCTGCGATGCCGCGGCGAACGGGATCTCCGCCGGTGCCAGGCGCGGCACGCCCATGTTCACGGTGACCAGACCGTCCGGGTCGCGCACCAGTTCCAGCACGCCATTCAGGGTTTCGACCCGGATCCGCTGCTTGTCGCTCAGTCCCTGCTCGCGCACGAACTGCATGAAGCAGCGCGCGCCGTTGCCGCATTGCGCTACTTCGCTGCCGTCGGCGTTGAAGATACGATAGCGGAAATCGGCCTCCGCCGAGCCGGCCGATTCGACCAGCAGCAGCTGGTCACAGCCGATACCGAAATGCCGGTCCGCCAGCCGGCGCACCTGTTCCGCGCTCAACGCGACCGGCTGGCGGATGGCATCGATGACGATGAAATCGTTGCCCAGCCCGTGCATCTTGGTGAATTCGAGGGTCATGTTTTAATCGTGCCATGCTTTTGAAAAAATATCTCGCGCAAAGCCGCCAAGGGGTTAAGAAAATTAAAAAACCGCCTCGCGCAGAGACGCAGAGTTCGCAGCGGAAATCTATTGCTGCCGGTGAAACGAGGAAGTAATTCAAGGCGGAATGTAACAAGCACGCATACCGGTACTGTATAACATCAATCCCGTTTGAATCGGTTTTCCTCTGCGAACTCTGCGTCTCTCGGCAACTGCTCCTTGCGTTGCCCTACCTCCTACATCCCTGTAGTCGTGCGCGAGGAAATATCTTTACGTCTTTGCACGTGACCGGATTTCACTCCGGCAGCAGGTGCTCGCCGCGATAGAGGTCGGCGACGTTTTCGCGTTCGCGCACCACGTGCACCTGCGTGCCATCGACCATGACCTCCGCCGCACGCGGCCGTGTGTTGTAGTTCGAGCTCATGGTGAAGCCGTAGGCGCCAGACGAGCGGATCGCCAGCAGGTCGCCGGCGGCGAGATTGAACACGCGCTGTTTGCCCAGGAAGTCACCGGTCTCGCAGACGGGGCCGACGATGTCGTAGGCCATGGCCGTGCCGGTGCGCGGCTGCACCGGCACGATCTCGTGCCAGGCGTTGTACAGTGCGGGACGTGCCAGGTCGTTCATCGCGGCATCGATGATGGCGAAGTTGCGATGCGCGGTGTGCTTGAGGTATTCGACGCGCGTGAGCAGGATGCCGGCATTGCCGGCGATGGCACGGCCCGGTTCCAGCAGGATTTCCTGCGTGCGCCCGGCGAGCCGCGTCATGAGTGCCTCGACGTAGGCGGCCGGCGATGGCATGGCATCGGCCGGCCGGTAGGGTATGCCCAGTCCGCCGCCGAGGTCGATGTGCGCCAGCCGTATGCCTTCCCCGTGCAGACGGTCGACCAGTACGAGGACGCGATCCAGCGCATCGACGAACGGCGTCACGTCCTTCAGCTGCGACCCGATATGGCAATCGATGCCGGTGATCTTCAGGTGCGGCAGCTTGGCTGCCGCGCGGTAGGCATCCAGCGCCGCGTCCACCGCAATGCCGAACTTGTTATCGCGCAGGCCGGTAGAGATGTAGGGGTGCGTTTTCGCATCGACATCGGGATTGACGCGCAGCGAGACCGGTGCGGTCCTGCCGCACCCGGCGGCGATCCCGTTGAGGCGTTCCAGCTCGGTTTCGGATTCGACATTGAAACAGCGGATGCCGGCCTCAAGTGCCAGGCGCATTTCGTCGGTGCGCTTGCCGACCCCGGAAAACACGACCCGTCCGGGATCGCCGCCGGCGGTGAGCACGCGCTGCAGCTCGCCACCCGAGACGATATCGAAACCCGAGCCGAGCCGGGCGAGCGTCTGCAGCACGGCGAGGTTTGAATTTGCCTTGACGGCATAGCAGACCAGGTGCGGGAGCGCGGCCAGCGCATCATCGAATACGTGCCAGTGTCGTTCCAGGGTGGCGCGCGAGTAGACGTAGCAGGGCGTACCACAGCGCACCGCGATATCGTCAAGGGCGACTTGCTCGGCGTACAGGCGGCCGCCGTGAAAACGGAAATGATCCATGCTATTCCCGTGGTTCCGGCGCCTGCTCGTCCTGTGGCGGTGGTATCGTATTCTTCACGGGCGGCGCTGTCTTATCCGGTAGATACAGCGAGCCGGTCTGGCCGCAAGCGGACAGGCACAGCAGCAGGGGCAGCAGCTTGAGGTATCGGAGGTACATGGCACGGGTCCGGTTGAGTCTGGCGCCAGTATACGTGGACACCCTGTCAAACCCAATGTGCGAACGGCCCCGGTCACGCCCGCAGCGGGTGAATATTTCGCGCCTTCTGGTGCATACTGGCCGGCATGACAACGCCCCTGCTCAACGCGGTCGAGATCGATCCGCCCGGCGCCCCGACCGGCTGCGTCATCTGGTTGCACGGGCTCGGCGCCGACGGCCATGATTTCGAAGCGCTGATCCCTCACCTCGGTATCGTCGAGCAGCTCGGCGTGCGCGTCGTGCTGCCGCATGCGCCGGAACGTCCGGTCACCATCAACGCCGGCATGCGCATGCCGGCCTGGTACGATATCGAGGCGCTCGGGATCGGAGCGCACGAGGATGCCGCGGGCATCCGCCAGTCGCAGCAGCAGCTGCAGGCGCTGATCAAACGGGAGATCGATGCGGGCATCCCGTCACGACGGATCGTGCTGGCGGGCTTCTCGCAGGGCGGGGCGGTTGTGCTGCACACCGGGCTGCGCTACCCGCAGCCGCTGGCCGGCATCCTGGCCCTGTCGACCTACCTGCCGCTGCGCGATGCGCTGGCGACCGAGGCGGCGGTGGCGAACCGTGCCGTACCGATCATGATGATGCACGGCACCTCCGACCCGGTCGTGCCGGTGCAGCTGGCGCTGGCCTCGCGTGATTTTCTCGTGCAACAGGGTTACGCGGTCGGCTGGCATACCTGGCCGATGCAGCACGCGGTATGTGCCGAGGAGGTGGCGGTGATCAGCGCGTGGCTGTCACGCGTGCTGGCGCCGGTTTCACACCGCGATTGATCGGCCGCTCTCGTTGCTGCGCGCTTCCGTCAGCGCCCCTTCGGCACGTTCCAGCATGGCTTCCGCGTCATCGTGCTTCTGGCACTGGGTGATACCGAAACAGGTATGCAGGCTGGCGCCGAGGGCATCGCTCAACCCGGCTACCTGGTCCGAGAGTTTTTCCACCAGTAGCAGCGCTGCGTCCTGGCTGGTCTCCTGCAGCACCAGGATGAACTCATGGTCAGGATTGCAGCCGATCAGGTCAGCCCAGCGTGTCTGGTCCTTGAGCAGGTGCGCGACCTGCGCCAGCGCGCGTTCGCGAGCATCCGCCGGCCTGGTGACCAGGCCCATGGTGACTACAGTCAGCGGGTGGTTATAACGGCGGCAGCGTGACACCATCGGTTCCAGCGTTACCTGAAGACCGTAGTGACTCAGCAGGCCGGGCAGGGTTGCATCGCGCATGGACTGCCGTTCGAGCTGGCCGGCCAGCTCATCGCGTTCCTGCTTCAGGCGCAGACGTTCGGTGCGGTCCTGGTAGAAGTGCGCTACGAACCCCGGCCGGTCGCTGATGGCGACGCTTTCTATCGCGAGCCAGCGTTCCCCGCCATCCGGCATGATCCAGTTGATCAGCGCGTTTTCCGCCAGCAGCGGTGCGATCAGCGCATCCGGTGCAGCGCCGCGGACCAGGCCGTCGGCGGCAGCGCCCAGCAGGTCGGCGAAGGCCCGGTTGAAATAGCCGATCCGTCCCTGTTCCTCGAGCAGCATCGCCAGGGGACAGTGATCCAGCAGTGCAAGGGCTTCAGTCAGCGGTAAGTCTTTCATAGGCGTTGTGTGCTGGATGCGTGATGATTGTGATGTATCGGCAGCGGGTGGGTCGATTCAGTCGCCATTCAGTATTGCGCGAGACGCTGCCGTGCGGCCGCGATGGCGCTGCGTACCTGCTTTGGTGCGGTGCCGCCGTGGTGATTGCGTGCGGCCATGGACCCTTCCAGGGTCAGTACGGCGAACACGTCGTCCTCGATGACATGCGAAAAGCGCTGCAGTTCCTCCAGTGCCATTGCACCCAGGTCCTTGCCGGTATCGATACCGTGGCGCACGGCGCGGCCGACGATTTCATGCGCGTCGCGGAACGCGATGCCCTTGCGCACCAGGTAGTCCGCCAGGTCGGTGGCCGTGGCGAAGCCGCGGCGTGCGGCCGTGGCCATGTTGTCGCGCCTGACCACGAGGGCCGGCATCATGTCGCCGAACACACGCAGCGAGCCGGCCAGCGTGTCCACGGTATCGAACAGCGGCTCCTTGTCTTCCTGGTTGTCCTTGTTGTAGGCGAGCGGCTGGCTCTTCATCAGCATCAGCAGGCTAACCAGGTGGCCGGTGACGCGCCCGCTCTTGCCGCGCACCAGTTCCGGCACATCGGGATTCTTCTTCTGCGGCATGATGCTGGAGCCGGTGCAGAAGCGGTCCGGCAGGTCGATGAAGTCGAACTGCGCCGACGACCACAGCACCAGTTCCTCGGAGAACCGCGACAGGTGCGTCATGACCAGTGCCGCCACCGCGCAGAACTCGATGACGAAGTCGCGGTCGCTGACCGCGTCCAGCGAGTTGCGTGCCGGCGCGTCGAAACCCAGCAGTCGCGCGGTATAAACGCGATCGATGGGGAAGCTGGTACCGGCCAGCGCCGCCGCGCCCAGCGGCATGACATTGACCCGCTTGCGGCAGTCGAGCAGACGCTGGTGATCGCGCTCCAGCATCTCCTCCCATGCCAGCATATGATGACCAAAACTGACGGGCATGGCGACTTGCAGATGGGTGAAGCCCGGCATGATAGTGTCAGTCTCGCGCTCGGCGAGATCGACCAGCGCAGTCTGCAGGCGGGTGAGCTGTATGGCCAGGGCATCGATCTCGTCGCGCAGGTACAGGCGCAGGTCGGTGGCGACCTGGTCGTTGCGCGAGCGGCCGGTGTGCAGTTTCTTGCCGGTTTCGCCGATGCGCTCGATCAGGCGTGCCTCGATGTTCATGTGAATGTCTTCGAGCGCCACCGACCAGTCGAATTCGCCGCGCTCGATCTCGGCCTGGATGCCGGAGAGGCCGTCGACGATCTGCCGTGCCTCGTCGTCACTGAGGATGCCGACGTGCGCCAGCATCCGGGCATGCGCCTGAGAGCCGGCGATGTCGTGGCGATAGAGCCGGTGATCGAAGCCGATCGATGCGGTAAAGGCCTCGACGAAGGCGTCGGTGGACTCGGTGAAGCGGCCACCCCAGGGTTTTGCGGCAGGTGTTTCGTCGGTCATGGTCATAACGGGCTGTCGGATTGCGCGCAGTATATCGAATCCACGCCGGGATTGCGTTCGCCCCGGCGTGGCAGGGAGGCGGGGCTTTGGTTATGGATGACAGACAGCGGAACAGGGCCGTGGCGGGCAGGCCGGGACAGGGATGAAGGCGCTGGTCATCGACAACGCCAGCCCGGAACATGCCCGCCTGCGCCGGCTGCTGGACGACGCGGGCCGGAACGGGGTGGCTGAAGGCGCAGCCGGGATACTCGAGCTGCTGGCATGCCGGCTTCCGGGCGAACTGGTGCTGGTGCAGACGCAACCGCAGGCGGCCGCACGATCGCATCTCTGTGCCGGTTCGCGCGTCGGGTGTCAGCAGGTGCCGGTCGGCGAGGTGCGCTATTTCCTGGCCGAGCACAAGTATGTCTGGGTTCGCAGCGCCCACGAACGCTTGCTGATCCGGGATTCACTGGTCTCGCTGGCGCAGGAATTCGCCGATCGATTCGTACGCATCCACCGCAATGCCCTGGTTGCCACGCGCTATCTCACCGGCCTCGGCGCCGCGGGCGGCGGGCGCTGTCACGTGAGCCTGGCCGGTATCGAGGAAACGCTGCCGGTCAGCCGCCGCCGTGCCACCGCCCTGCGCCGGCTGGTCAGGGCTGAACATTGTATCCGCTGCTACTAGCGCACGGCGTCACAGCCGGCGTAGCGAATCGGGCTGGCCGGCTCGCGAATCATCAGCAGCGCCGTATCGATGCAGGCATCGAGGTAGCCGCCGAACAGCTCCGGGGTGTTGATCCCCTTGATGCGTTCCGCCACTTCCCGGCCGGTGCCGTCGAGGAACACGATGGTCGGCGTCAACCAGGCCCTGTAGCGGGTCGCGATCGCGCCGGCCTCCCGTTGCGAGCCGTCGAAATCGGTCGCGTGCTGCCCGATGTCCAGCAGGAGGCGGCGGATGATGACCTTGTCGGTGTACTCGCCGCTGATCAGCATGGGTTCGAGGAACTCGTCCTCCAGCTGCCGGCAGTATCCACAACTGACTGCGCTGAACACCAGCAGTATGGGCAACCGCCGTGCGGTCGCCTGGCGCCCGTCCTGCTGCAGGTCGGTGCCGTAGGGCACGTCGACCGCCGCTTGGGCAGGCATGACAAAAAGACATAATAAAACACCTGCGACGGCGAGGGGATTGTATAATTGCATTATCATGCATCCATTTAGAGGCTGGTTCGTTACCGATGTCAACAGAACGCGTATGCATTGCGACCCGTAAGAGCCCACTGGCACTCTGGCAGGCAGAACACGTGCGCGCACGCCTGCAGGCGATCCATCCCGGACTGTCGATTGAGCTGCTGACCATGACCACCCAGGGGGACCGGGTGCTCGATAGCCCGCTGGCCAAGATCGGCGGTAAGGGATTGTTTGTAAAGGAACTCGAGCAGGGCATGCTGAAGGGTGCCGCGGACATCGCGGTGCATTCCATGAAGGACGTGCCGGCCGATCTGCCGGACGGCCTGGAGATCCGTACCATCCTCGAGCGCGAGGATCCGCGTGATGCCTTTGTCTCCAACCGGTATGCGGACATCGCCGCGCTGCCGCAGGGTGCGCGCGTCGGCACCTCCAGCCTGCGCCGCCAGTGCCAGCTGCGCGCGTTGCGCCCGGACCTGGAAATCCTCGACCTGCGCGGCAACGTGGGCACGCGTCTCGGCAAACTCGATGCCGGTGACTACGACGCCATCGTGCTGGCCTGTGCCGGCCTCAGACGCCTCGGCATGCAGGAACGGATTACCCTGGCGTTGGCGGACGAGCTGATGCTGCCGGCGATCGCGCAGGGCGTCATCGGCATCGAATGCCGCAGCGGCGATACGCGCGTGCATGACCTGATCGATGCGCTGAACCACACCGCAACGGCAACCCGGACGCGCGCCGAGCGTGCCATGAACGCACGCCTGGCCGGCGGCTGCCAGGCACCGGTGGCCGGCTATTCGGAAATCCTCGACGGCAATATGGAGCTGCGCGGGCTGGTGGGGCGTCCGGATGGCAGCGACATCATCCGCGGCGCGATCACCGGACCGCCCGAAGAGGCCGAGGCGCTGGGCCGTGAACTGGCCGAGGACCTGCTGGCACGCGGCGCCGATGTCATCCTGCAAGAACTCATGGCAGACTGACCGCCCGAAGTGATGTTTTCCATGGCCGCCACCTGCCGGTGTTGCACATGACCTGTTTCCCCGGCAATACCCCGCCCCGACATCATGCAGGCTAAACCGCGCATCCTGGTGACGCGTCCGGCCGCACAGGCACGCGGTCTGTGCGACCGCATCGTGGCACTGGGTGGCCTGCCAGTCGAACTTCCCGCCATCGAGATTCGCGCGCCCGAAGATACCGCGCCGCTCGAGGCGCTGGTCGAACGTGTCGATACCTTCGACCTGGCCGTGTTCATCAGTGTCAATGCCGTGCAGCGCGGTCTGGACTTCATCCTGGCGCGGCGCGACTGGCCGGCCTCGGTGCAGGTCGCCGCGGTGGGGCTGGCATCGAACGCAGCTCTGGAACAGCACGGTCTGCGCGCATCGTTCGTGCCTGAACATGAATACAGCAGCGAAGGCCTGCTGGCGCTGGATGAACTGCAGGACATGCGCGGGCAACGGGTAGTGATCCTGCGCGGTAACGGCGGCCGCGACACGCTGTTCGAGTTGCTGACCGCGCGCGGTGCAACGGTGGAATACGTCGAGGTCTACCGCCGCGCTCGCCCCGATGTCGATCCGGATGCGCTGCTGGCATTACTGCAGCCGGGCTATCTCGCCGCCATCACCGTCACCAGCAACGAGATTCTGCAGAATCTCTACGACATGGCCGCTGAGCAGGGCCAGCCGGTGCTGCGCGATATCCCGCTGGTGGTCGCCAGTACACGCCAGGCAGCACTGGCCGCGCAACTGGGCTTCACACAGGGCGCGGTGATCGCCGGCCATGCCAGCGATGAGGCGATGATGGCCGGGGTCGAACAGCTGCTTGGTTTCTGAAAAATATCCCGTGCCGGGCCGCAGGAAAATATCAACAGGTTTGCCACAGAGAACGCGCAGCACACAGAGGGCACAGAGATTTGCAGGGTGCGGTTAGCCTGCGAATCGCATCAATCTTATCTATCGGGTGATGCTGGTGCTGATCCGACCTGCAGAAAGCTTCAGAAAACAGGTTCTCGCGAAGAGAACAACGTATCTGTCTCGTCGGACGTGATCCGTGAACGAATCAGCCGCTATTTATGAGATTTCCCGATAACGAAAAAAAGGCGGCCCGAAGGCCGCCATGAACAAAGAGCGATTGAAATTTTGTTATCCGCTAGTCCCTGCGTCCACGCTTGCGGCTGATGGCCCACGTGCCGTCACCGTCCGGTGCCACGGAGTGCTGCACGTTGACGTAGAGGGTGTGGGGATCGAGCGGGCTGAAGTAGATGCCGGTGCCTTCGGCGTCCGGGTCGGTCAGCGAGGCGAACAGTTCCACCTGCTTGGAGGCGCCGAATTCGTCGGTGCGCTTGCTGGCAAACCAGATATCGGACGGCACGTTGTCCTCGATAATCACCAGGTCGCCGTTCGGTGCCTCGGCCAGGTTGTCGATGCTGTCGAAGCCGGTCTGGTAACCGGCATCTCCCGGGCGGCCGATCTCGACCGGCACATTCACGCCCGGTTTGACGAAATTGGTGACCGCCAGGGTATCGAGGTCGATGGCGATCACGCGGCCTTCGTACAATTCGCCGGTGAAATCCAGCAGGCCTGAGCCGGCGTCGGTCTGCGCATCACGCGGTCCCTCGGTGATGGCCACGTACAGGGTGCTGCCGATCACTTCGACATCTTCCGGGCGCTGGTAGCTCTGGCCACCGGCGGCGGTGCCCGCCTCGCGGGCATTGGCGGGATCTATCGGACCAACCCAGGCGCCCTGCCCGACGCCATCGGCGCCTGTGACGGCCAGCGCGTACAGGCTGCCGGACGACAGGTCGCCGTAGGTATCCGGCACGAACCTGTAGATGCCGCCGCCACAGGGCACGACGCCATTGCAGCCCTGGCTGCGGCCGCGGTGCTCGTCCACCACATAGACATTGCCGTCACGGTCGAGATCGATGCCCTCGTGGGCGATGCGGCCGACCGCCGGACGGTCGACGACGCCACTCGCAGTCATCAGGTCAGCATCCAGGAAAATCTCGACCAGCCGTCCGCCGGCAACCTCCTCGGCAATCAGCAGCGTGCCCCACGGCGTCCAGCGGATGCCGTCGACCGCATCCCACGTGGCATCCTGTACCAGCAGCTTCGTCTCGCCGGTCTTCAGGTCAACCACGGACACGGAACCGCCTTCCGGCTGGCCGCGTACCTCGTGCGTGGTGTACAGGTAACGGCCGGCCTGCTTGCCGGTCTCGTTGACCGTGTTCATGTCGTGCCAGTCGTCGCGGCCGCCGTCGTAGATGTTCAGGTCACTCTCGTCGGCCACCACGGACTGGTCAAAGCCGCGCGGCAGCTTCCAGGGTGCTGCCGGATCCCAGTTGGTGGACTCTGCTGACGAATCAATCGGTTTGAAGTTGAAACCGTGGTAGCCATCGGCCGCGGCCGTGCCGGAAAACAGGATGGCGGCCGTGATTGCCGTGGCCAGGAGTTTGCGCTTGGTCATGTGCATCAATCCTCGTGTTTGCGAAGTACTTTAATGGTGCGCGGTCCGTTGCAACATCGAGCTGCGTGCGGCCACACGTTCAGATATCGAGCAAGTGGCACTCTAGCGGCGGGGTGTTATTCTTTTCTGACAGAGATGTGACAAATTCGTGAATCGGGAGATTTCGTGGTGCACGCGGATTTACCGGCAGGTCCAAAAGACTGACACGGAGGACACAGGCGAAACAGTGAATAAACGCGGGCTGTTCCGGTTATTCAGCAGCAGTATTAACAGCGGCTGTTGCACAGGTTGTTATTATTCTTTGTCAGGTCCGCAGCATGCCGCGTTTTGATGATGGCCTGATGCTGCGCTTCAACGGCATGTGCAAGCGGCATGGTCTCATCCTGACCGATGCAGACATTCATCGACATGCCACATGTCGTTCTGGTACGGCTTCCGGGTAAAAGATGCAGCTCCGGTTGCCCGGGACCGGTCTGGCTACAACTCGGTCACCCATACCCCGACGTCGAGGCTCGCGCCAGGGAGGCCGACGAACGAACCGGCTATCGGCGGCACGGATTCGGGCAACCGGGCCACCGCAACCGCGATGTGATTGGTTCCCGCGACTTCCCCGATGGTGGGGTCGAAGCCCTTCCAGCCCGCACCCGGCAGGAAGACTTCGGCCCAGGCATGGGTCGCACCGTAATTGGCTGATGAGGGTGGCGAGTTGAGGTAACCGCTGACAAAACGCGCTGCGAAACCCAGGCGCCGCGCGGCCTCGATGAACAGGTAGGCGGAGTCGCGGCAGGAGCCGCTGCCGCAAGACAGTGTTTCCAGTACGGATTGAACGCCCGGCTCCTCGCGCAGCTGATACGAAAGCGACCCTTGAATATGGACGCCAAGACGCTGCAACAAGGCGTAAGTCTGGATCCGTTCACCTGGCTGCCAGAAGCCTGCAATCCATTCATTGAGCTGTTCATTGGCTTCCGGCTCGGTGATATTCATGTACGGCGAGAGTACAACCCATTCCTCCGGTTGATAGGCAAACGGGTAGTCAATCGCGTAATCGGCCACCAGAAAATCGAGCGGGGCCTGGTTGTATTGCCGAAGAATGACTTCACTCTCGATCAACAGCTGGCTGGCGGGCGAATCGAAGGTCGCTATCGCAACAGAATTATCCTCGGCATCACGGTGCCAGCGCAGGGTGGCCGTCGGCGTGATCTTGAGGGTTGAGGATTCGATGCGCAGCTCATGGCCTTCCTTCGGACGCAGGCGCAAGGTGTGCGGTTCGAGACTCACCGGGCCGGTGAAGTTGTAGTACGTGCGATGAAGAATTTTATAGCGCTGCATGGTTCAACCTTCTCGCTGATTCAAGCGGCGTCTGGCATGTGATTAGGGAAATCAGTCGTGCCCAAGAGCCGGCTCAGGCTGATGTTGGTCAAGACAGGGATCAGCCCCGGGAGTGTCTGATTGTACACGTATTGTAAGGAACCCGGTGACGCAGTGATCTCCAGCTGATTGTTCATATATACCAAAGAATTGCTTCGCTGGTAAATCGCGGCATGGCCCGGGCCAGTCACCCGGCCGCTGCACGGTCTCACCTTCTGCCTGTACACCGCGCATGCAAAAAGGGATTTCGACCGGGTCAGGGGACCCTGTCTTCCGTTACCGCCAGATACGCCAGCGTGTTCGGGTGTACATTATCCATCGGCGGATGCGACAGCCATGCCCATTCTGAATGCTGCACGGCCGGAAGATCATCCGTGTTGAAGGCCCGCCTCACGATAAAGGCCAGCACGACGTAATGCGTGGAAACGCCGTCGACCTCGGCGAAATTGGTAGCATAGAACTGCTCGAACACACCCGCAAACCGTACGTCGTCAGCATGCAGCGGGACACCGAGTTCCCATTCCGAGATGCGCGCCAGCGCACGGGCAAGTGCTTCGTCCTTGCGGATCCGGCCGCCCGGCACAAACCACGTCCCCTTCGCCGGCTCGTTCCTCCGCATGCCGACCAGCATGCGCCCTTCCCCGTCACGCACAATGAGGTCAATGGATACCAGCGGAGTGGCGCGAACCACTTCCAGGAAATCCCTGTCATCCGGTCGCAAGTTCTGTGCCCCGGAAGCGGTTCGGCAGGAAGTCGAAGGCCAATGCTGTGCTGAGGAACAAAACAGGAATCCGGCCGCTCCTGGCCTCACTCATCAAGCTCATCCTCTTCTTCCCGATCGAGCTCCAGTAAAGGAACTGCTTGTATCGCGCTCCCCGCAATTCCCCTGATTGAGTGATACATGTGATTGGTATTCAATAATACTTTCTGTATCTGCTTTTCCCTTTTTTTCCAGATCCCCTGCATCGAACGCTTTTCCGACTCCAGATCCGTTTGCATCTGTGTGAACCCCTCAACGATTGCTTCTATTTGAAGCCGGAATTCATTGCTGGTCAGAAAATCATAGAGCATGCCCATTTTTTCGCCCTTGTTTTCCTGCGTGGTGATAGCCCTGCTCAGTTCAATAATCGATTCACGCAGAACGGTGCACAGCCCCTTGAATTCTTCAAAGGTGCAAATCCATATGCCATCCCTGAGGCCCATGCGATCCATGTCGGAGGGCATGACTTCGCTTACAAGAACGCCGATATTCGCGTTTCTTTCCCGAATATCGGCTTTGAACTTTTCTATCCATGCGGGCTGGAAAGCCTTCGTTCTCTTGCTTTCGTAATATATCGAACCGCAGTTCTGGCGCGTTCTTGTGTTGACAATTTGCAGGCAATCCGCTCCCTGTGCACCTTTTTTGATTTCCTCGATCGTGTCGAGCGGAAACCGGCCTGACAGCCAATCCTCGATTACAAGCTCCTGTGCCTCACCCTGTATCTGCATCGAGCCCTGTTGTGCCTTGCGATGCGCCTCCTGAAGCTGGTCCTTGAGCTGTGTGATCATCAGCTCCTGCTCGGACAATTTCATTGTTGCCTTTGCCTCTTCGGCTTTTCTTATCTTTTCCCGTTCCTCGGCAAGCTGCAGGCTGAGTCTTTTCTGGCTCTCGAGTTCAATCGTATCGCGCAGCTCCTCTTTTTCGCGCTTGAGTCGTTCAATCTCCGACTTTGACTTGTTCAGTTCCTTTACTTTTTCGGATTTTTCGTTCAGCTCGGACTGCAGGGCCTTGATGCGGTCGGCCTGTTCATCCTCCACTTGCTGCTTGATCGATTTCTCCAGTACCTTTTTTTCGTCCCTGATCCCCAGCTGGATCATATGGGCGACCTTTTCCTCAATCCCGGATTTTTCCTTTTCCAGGTTTTCCCGCTCGGTTCTCAGTTGATCCTCCCGGGCATTGAAATTCCGCTTTTCCTTCGCCAGTTGATCGTTGTATTTCTTCTTCAGTTCTTCATCCAGTTGATGGTAAAGAATCTCGTTTACATCAATATTGAATCCGCAATTGGGGCATTCAATTGTATTCTTGTCCTGGCTCACGGTATCCCCCAATCATGTTGCGGCAAATGTGGCTGTTCGTGCAGGGGCGCGGGTTTGTGCGAATCATGCGGAATAAACCGTTCGCAGACAACTTCAGCTGCTAAAGGCAACGCGGTTTTCTTCGCGTGTCCTCGTTCCTGCGCGAAAGTATATCGTCAGTCCTGCTTCAAACCCTTTATGCTTTCCGCGACGGCGGCGTATTCAAAGGCATCGGAGAAGAAGCGCGATTCGTCCAGGCCGTGCTGCATGAACAGGTCATGGCCGGCATGTACCATCACCGGCGGGCCGCTCATGTAGACGTCGTGGCCGGACAGGTCGGGATAATGCTGCACGACGGCATCGGTGACGAAGCCGGTGGCACCGCCCCAGTCGTCGCCTTCCTGCGGTTCGGACAGCACCGGTGTGTAGCGGAAGGCGGGATGGTCCTTCAACCACTGCTGCGGCAGCGCATCCAGATACAGATCGCGTTTGGCGCGCACGCCCCAGAAAAGGTGCAGCGGCTTTTCGATGCCGATCCCGAAGGCGTGTTCCAGGATGCCCTTGACGGGCGCGAAGCCGGTGCCGCCGCCGATCAGGATGGATGGACGTCGGGAATCCTCGCGCAGGAAGAAGGTGCCTAGCGGGCCGCGGATGCGCCACATGGCCTTTGCCTTCATGCTGTGGAACACCTGGTCGGTGAACAGCCCGCCCTCGACATAGCGGATGTGCAGCTCGATGAACGTGTCGTCGTGCGGCGCGTTGGCGATGGAGAAGGCGCGCGGCTCGTGGTCCTTGATCAGCACGTCGATGTACTGGCCGGCAAGAAACTGCATGCGGTCATTGGCCGGCAGCTTCAGGTAGATGCGGATCACGTCGTGTGCCAGGTGTTCGAGCTTTTCCACGCGGCACGGCAGGGTCTTGACCTCGATGTCGCGCGCCGCGTCGACCTCGCGCACCACGATCAGCAGGTCGCTAGCGGCCCTCGCCTGGCAGAACAGCGCCTTGCCGGCCGCGGCGTCCTGCTCGTTCAGGGCCGGCGGCGTGCCGTCGGGATAGGCCACCGTGCCGCTGGCCAGTATGCCCATGCACGATCCGCAGGCGCCATTGCGGCAGCCGTATGGCAGAATAACACCCTGGCGCAGGGCGGCATCCAGCACGCTCTCGGAGTCATCGACGGTGAATGAATGGCCGCTTGACTGGATGGTGACACGGTAGGTCATGCGCATTCTGGTTATTGCAAAGGGGCTGGCATTGTCGCTGATTTGATATGGAAGATAAACCGGACATTCCTGTGCTTATCGTGGGTTGCGGCTATATCGGCCGACGCGTGGCAACGCTGCTCGGGAAGCGTGGCCGGGCCGTGACCGGGCTGGTCTGCAGCGCGGCGAGTGCCGGCGATCTGGCCGGCATCGGCATCGAGACGCTGCGGAGCGATCTCGACCGGGACCCGGTTCCACCGCTTGCCGGCTTCCGGGATATCTTCTATTTCGCGCCGCCGCCAGGTGACGGCGACAGGGACACGCGCATGACGCACGTGCTGGCCGCGCTCGGGGCGCCGCGCCGCATCGTCTACATCAGCACCAGTGCAGTGTACGGTGACTGTGGTGGTGCCTGGATCGACGAGGATCAGCCGGTGAACCCGACCAACGCGCGCGGCCGGCGCCGCCTGGATGCGGAACGGCAGCTGTCGACATGGGCGCAGGCACATGGCGTGCAGTGGATCATCCTGCGCGTGCCTGGCATCTACGGGCCGGGCAAGCTGCCGCTGGTGCGTCTGCGCCAGGGTCTGCCGGTGCTGCGCGAGGAGGAGGCGCCGTACACCAACCGTATCCACGGCGACGACCTCGCTGCCATCTGTGTTGCAGCCATGGATTCGGACAAGGCGGACACCGTCTACAACGTCAGCGACGGCCATCCGGGCAACATGACAGACTACTTCTTCCGCGTTGCCGATGCCGCCGGCCTGCCGCGTCCGCCGGTGGTGGCGCGTGATGAGGCCGACGCCGTGCTGAGCGCGGGCATGCTGTCGTTCATGAATGACTCGCGGCGCATGCGTAACGACCGCTTGCTGGGCGCACTCGGCATCGAGCTGCAATACCCCGACCTGGAGTCGGGGCTGAAGTCCTGTTTCAGAGGCTGAACTCGGCCACCACCGGCGCGTGGTCCGACGGCCGCTCCATTCGGCGCGGTTCCCTGTCGATACTGCAGGCCGTGCATTTCCCGGCCAGCGCCTGGCTGGCCAGAATCAAGTCGATGCGCAGGCCCATGTTGCGCCGGAACGCCGCGGCGCGATAATCCCACCAGCTGAAGCTGCCTTCTTCCTGCTCGAAGCGGCGGAACACGTCGCTTAAACCCAGCTCGATGATCTTCTGCAGCGCCTGCCGTTCCGGCGTGCTGCACAGGATGCGTTCGCGCCATGCCTCGGGATCGTGCACGTCGCGGTCTTCAGGTGCGATGTTGAAATCACCCAGCGTGACGAATTGCCGGTGCGACTTCAGCTGCTCGCGGATATAGTCCGCCACCTTGCCCAGCCAGTGCAGCTTGTAGTCATATTTCACGCTGCCGACTTCCTGGCCGTTGACCACGTACAGGTTGAGGACGCGGATACCATCGATGGTGGCACCGAGGATGCGTCGTTGCGGGTCATCGAGGCCGGGGATGTCGGTGATGACATCGCTGGCCTCGGTCTTGCTGATGATGGCGACGCCATTGTAGGTTTTCTGTCCCGAGTAGACGACGTGATACCCGGCCGCGCGGATAGCATCGGCCGGAAAGTTTTCGTCGGTGAGCTTGGTCTCCTGCAGGCACAGCACATCAGGTTCGGCGGCGTTGAGCCAGTCGAGTATATGCGGCAGGCGGACCTTGAGGGAGTTGACGTTCCAGGTGGCGATTTTCATTGTTTTCCTCGCGCACGACTACAGGGATGTTGGAGGTAGGGCAACGCAAGGAGCAGTTGCCGAGAGACGCAGAGGTACGCAGAGATACGCAGAATAAATAAGGTCATTGCCTATAATCCGTTTACCATTCTGGTGATGCCGTTCTTGACCAGATCGGTGTTGAAGTTTATCAGAAGGCCCAGTTTGTAGCCCGAAAGCTTCAGGTATGTCAGTAGCTGCTTTTTGTGGACGTTCGTGATTGTGTCGACTGCTTTCAGCTCGACGATCACCCTGTTTCCTACCAGCAGGTCAACCCTGAACGCATCCGGTATCATGAGACCTTTGTAAGACACGGCCAGCGTGGCCTGCCTTGCTATGACAAGCTTTCGCTGTCTGGTCTCATAGACCAGCGCCTCTTCGTAAACAGACTCCAGCAATCCCGGTCCAAGCGCGGAATGTATTTCGTGTATGGCGTCGACGATTGCTCCGGACAGCTTGTTTTCAATCATCATGGCAAGAAATTTGGATGACCAAAGGGGTGCATCCATACTTCCGCCTGATTGAAGAACTATCTGTCAGAACATGCAGTTTCTACCAGTAATATATTTTCTCTGCGCCTCTTTGCGTACTCTGCGTCTCTCGGCAACTGCTCCTTGCGTTGCCCTACCTCCTACATCCCTGTAGTCGTGCGCGAGGCCGCGAGGTCAGGCCGCCAGTCCGGAGTGTCGCAGCAAAGCGTCGATGGTCGGTTCGCGGCCGCGGAACTCGACGAACAGTTCCATCGGTTCGCGCGAGCCACCCTGTTCGAGGATGCTGCGCAGGAACTTCTCGCCGGTTTCGCGGTTGAAGATGCCGCTTTCCTCGAAGGCGGAGAAGGCGTCCGCTGACAGTACCTCGGCCCACTTGTAGCTGTAGTAGCCCGCGGCATAGCCGCCGCCGAAGACGTGGGTAAAGCTGTTCTCGAAGCGGTTGAACTCGGGCGGCTGCATGACCGCGACGTTCCTGCGCACCTGTTCCAGGGTCTGGCGGATGCGCGCACCCTTCTTCGGGTCGTAGTCGCGGTGTATGTGAAAGTCGAACAGCGCGAACTCGAGCTGGCGCAGCATCTGCATGGCTGACTGGTAGTTCTTCGCGCGCTGCATGCGTTCGTAGAGGTCGGCAGGGATCTTCTCGCCGCTTTTATAGTGTCCCGAGATCAGGTCCAGCGCATCGCGCTCCCAGCACCAGTTTTCCATGAACTGGCTGGGCAGCTCTACCGCATCCCAGGCCACGCCGCTGATGCCGGAGACGCCGGGGTAGTCGATCTGCGTCAGCATGTGGTGCAGGCCGTGGCCGAACTCGTGGAACAGTGTGATGACTTCCTCGTGGGTGAACAGCGCCGGTTCGTCGCCGATGGGGGGTGAGAAGTTGCAGGTCAGGTAGGCGACCGGTGTCTGTACGCCGCTGGCCGTACCGCGCCGGCTGATACATTCGTCCATCCAGGCGCCGCCGCGCTTGTTCGGGCGGGCATACAGGTCGAGGAAGAACTCGCCGCGTACCGTGCCATGTGCGTCCCTGATGCGGTAGAAGTCGACTGACTCGTGCCAGGTGTCCACGCCGTCCACCGCCTCGATCTGCAGGCCGTACAGGTAGCCGACAATTGCGAACAGCCCTTCCACCACGCGTGGCTCGGGGAACCATGGCTTCAGTTCTTCCTGCGAGATGGCGTACTTCTGCTGGCGCAGTTTTTCGGAGTAGTACGGGATGTCCCAGGCCTGCACATCGTCGTGGCCATGCTCATGGGCGTACTGGTGCACCGCTTCCAGCTCCTGTTCTGCCGCCGGCCTGGAGCGCTTTGCCAGGTCTTCGAGAAAGCCGATAACCTGGTCGGTGGAGTCCGCCATCTTGGTGGCCAGCGAGCGTTCCGCGTAATTGGTGTACCCGAGCAGGCGCGCAGCTTCGTGGCGCAGACCCATGATCTTTTCCATGGTCGCACCGTTGTCGTACAGGCCCGCGGTGGGACCGAGTTCGGAGGCGCGCGTGACATAGGCGGTGTAAAGCTCCTTGCGCAGCTCGCGGTCATCGGCGTAGGTCATCACCGGGTAGTAGGACGGGAACTCCAGGGTGAACACCCAGCCGTCCTGGTCGCGCTGCAGCGCGGTCTGCTGTGCCAGCGCACGTGCACTTTCCGGCAGGCCGGCGAGCTGTGCTTCGCTGGTGATGTGCTTGTGCCAGGCGTTGGTCGCGTCCAGCACGTTGTCGCTGTATTTCGAGGCCAGCCTGGAGAGTTCCTGCATGATTTCCTTGAAACGGTCGCGCTTGGCCGCGTCGAGCTCGATGCCTGACAGGCGGAAATCGCGCAGGGCGTTGTCGATGACCTTCTTCTGCGCGGTGTCGAAGCGCCGGTATTCGTCGCCGTCGGCAATCTGCCGAAAGGCCTGGTACAGGCCCTCGTGCTGGCCGAGTTCGGTACCGTATTCGCTCAGCAGCGGCAGGCACTCGTTGTACACGTTGCGCAGTGCCTCCGTGTTGACGACCGCGTTCATGTGGCTGACCGGCGACCAGGTGCGGTTGATGCGGTCGTCCATTTCATCCAGCGGTTCCACCAGGTTGTCCCAGGTGTAGGTCGTGTTTGCGGCAAGCAGCTGCTCGACGAGTGCACGGCCCTCGGTGAGCAGCCCGGTGATGGCGGGTTTCACGTGTTCCGGCCTGATCTCGGAAAAGTGCGGCAGGCCGTCGGTGATCAACAGGGGGTTGGACATTCCGTGTGTTCCTCTCGGGTTCTGTACTGAAGATTACTCTAGCATGGGTGTCTTGCAACCGCATGTTGAATCCCTGTAACGTCTCCGTCAATACGGACCGGCCAGCCGGCCATTAACCCTGACAAGCGAGGTGATTTGTGACGGTTCGGAGTTTCGAGAATATTGCGCCGCGGATTGCGGCCAGCGCCTATGTCGACGAGTCTGCGCTGGTAATCGGTGATGTGACCCTGGGCGATGATGTCTCGCTCTGGCCAAACGTGGTGGCGCGCGGCGATGTCAATTCGATCCGGGTCGGGGCGCGCACCAACATCCAGGACGGCACCATCCTTCACGTCAGTCACGACAGCGAGTTCGCTCCCGGCGGCTTTCCGCTGCAGATCGGCGCCGACATCACGGTCGGCCACCAGGCGATCCTGCACGGCTGCACTGTCGAGGACCGTTGCCTGATCGGCATGGCGGCGACCATCATGGACGGCGCCATTGTGCGTTCCGGTGCCATCGTCGGTGCCGGCAGCCTGGTACCGCCTGGCCACGACCTGGAAGGTGGCTACCTGTGGATGGGCTCACCGGCACGCCGGGTGCGTGAACTGCGCGAGAGTGAAGTCGCCTTTCTCGACTACTCGGCCGGGCATTATGTCGAGCTCAAGAACCGGTACATGTCTGCAACAAAATAAGAACGCCATAGAGGACATGGTGGACACAGAGTCAGTTATGCCTGAGGTGGCGTAAAGCATCTGATCGCGGCATGAGCGGATTCCAGGGCTCGTGAAAGACTATCCTGAAAAAGCACGTTTTATAGATGAGTGGTATAGACCGGAATCAGGATATGCCGCCGCTTAGAATATCCCGCTGGCGCAGGGATTCTGGACAGCTACTATCGGCCAGAATTTGTCGTTCCCGGACATCTAGCGAACGGCAGGAACGCACCGGATTGTGCCGGTGTTCGCTAGATGTCTGTGCCGGGTTGACAGTGCGCGGAAAGCGTAGCTCGCATCAACTCACTCGATCAGAATGGTTTCTTCCCTGGCCCCGCAAAGTACCAGACAATCAGGCCGATCAGTGGCAGGAGAAACACCACCAAAGACCAAATTAATTTTTCAATACTCTTTGCCGAACTTTGCAGAATCATCACGATTGCATAAACGTCCGCAATCAGAATTATAAGACCGCCAATTCCAGTTAAATCCATAGCTTCCCCCAATTGCTGATTATTCAGAATCCCATTCTAACCTTAAATGATGCAACAATAGATTGTTGAATGCGCGGAATGGGTCGTACTGATCCTCCCCGCGTTGCATGTAACACCTCTCTTAGAGCAAGTATTGCTCCTTTCGGTGCATCCATCAAACGTGGGGAGGATCAGTTGTCGCCGTTAGCGGTTGTTTACATGAGAGGCGGCTAAACGTCCGATGAGGGTTGCCGTAGGTCCTTATGGAAAATTATCTTGGAATCAGCCTGTACATCTGGCCTCGGCCTGCGTAGATGTTTGAAAAATGTCTGGTTGGGTTGCGATTCGCTGGTGCATGACAAAATAAATGTTTCTTCCAGGAATTTTTACACTCTGGTGATCAGTTAATTTGAACCGTGCGTTGCGTAGCCTTCCGGATTTTATCCATCAACCCGACGTGTGGTCGAATACCGGCGGTCTTTCATCCCCGTAGTACTGAATATAATTTCTCCCAGTCGTTCAGCTTGGCCAGGTCGCGTGCATCGCCCCGGCGTGCGAGCCTTTGTCTGCGGGTCACGGGGTCGCACTGCACGTAGTGCACTTCAATTGAAGCGCCAAGCGTCCGGGTGAGTTGCGACGGCCAGTCCGGATCCCTGATTTCCCGGGTAAAGGGGCCGACGATGACCACGTCCTGGCAAGACAGGTTTTCCCGGGCGATGTCGAACAGGGTTTCGTAGATGGGGTCGCGAAAGGTGCGCTTGAAGTAGTCGGAATCACGGTCGTCCGCACTGTGCCCGGACTGGTCAAGCGCGACACGCACCAGCCGTTCGGTTACCGTGTCGATGTCCAGCAGGGTCGCGTGCCTGGCGGCCGCAAGTTGCCTGGCGTAGGTTGTTTTACCCGCGCCCGGGCTGCCGCAAACGATGAAGGTTGTGTGCATGCCGGTGCTTTACCAATGAATATTCAGTCTTGCATTACGGATACAAGCCACGGTCTGTGCCACGCGATTTGACAGTGTGTCTCTGCGAGCTCTGCGCCTCTCGGCAACTGCTCCTTGCGTTGCCCTACCTCCTACATCCCTGTAGTCGTGTGCGAGGCAATCCATGCACTCTGTCCCCGCTGCCCCCGGTGGCAAGGATGACTATCCGCTTCGCAATGCCGCAATGACCGGCGCAGTGTCCGGCCTTACCTTGCGCCACAGGTAAAAGGATTCCGCGGCCTGTTCCACCAGCATGCCGAGGCCATCCATGACATGCTGTGCGCCGCGCTGCTGCCCCCAGTGCATGAACGCGGTCGGCTCAACGCCGTACATCATGTCGTAACACCACGTGGTGCTGCTGACCACGTCGTCGGGCAGTGCCGGGACGGCGCCGGCCAGGCTGGCGGCAGTGGCGTTGATGATGAGGTCGAAGGCCTGGCCCGCGATCGCATCCAGACCGCAACCCTCGATATGCCCCAGTGTGCAGAAGTGCCGCGCCAGCTCAACGGCCTTGTCCGCGGTACGGTTGGCAATCACCAGCAGGCGGGGTTTTTCATCGAGCAGCGGTTCGATGACGCCGCGGGCGGCGCCGCCGGCACCGACCAGCAGGATGCGCCGGCCCGCCAGGTCCGCGCCGTGGTTGTTGCGCAGGTCACGCACCAGTCCGAAGCCGTCGGTGTTGTCGCCGTGGTGTTTGCCGTCTGCATGCAACACCAGCGTGTTCACCGCGCCGGCGCGTTCCGCGCGTGGACTGCGGGTGGCGGCCAGTTGCCAGGCCTGTTCCTTGAACGGCACGGTGATGTTGAGTCCCCTGCCGCCAAATTCCATGAAGTCGGCTACCGCTTTGGGAAAGCCGTTCAGTGCAACCAGGATGGCTATATAGTCGAGCGCCTCACCGGTCTGTTGCGCGAACAGGCTGTGGATGCGCGGCGATTTGCTGTGGGCAACGGGGTTGCCCATGACGGCGTAGTGGTCGGTCATGGTGACAGTTGCCCGCAGCGCCGCCTATTCCGCGAGCCAGCGTGCGGCGTCCAGGGCGTAATAACTCAGGATGGCGTCGGCGCCGGCACGCTTGATGCATAGCAGGGATTCCATGACCACGGCGCGCTCGTTCAGCCAGCCGTTCTGCGCGGCGGCCTTGAGCATGGCGTATTCGCCGCTGACCTGATAGGCGAACACGGGCACACCGAAGTTGTCCTTTACGCGGCGCACGATATCGAGGTATGGCAGGCCGGGCTTGACCATCACCATGTCGGCGCCCTCCTCCAGGTCCAGCGCCACTTCGTGCAGTGCCTCGTCGCTGTTGGCCGGGTCCATCTGGTAGCTGTACTTGTCGCCGCCGGCGAGATTGGCGGCCGAGCCAACGGCATCGCGGAACGGTCCGTAGAAGCTGGAGGCGTACTTGGCGGCATAGGCCAGGATGCGGGTGTTGCGCTGTCCGGCCTGTTCGAGCGCGGCGCGCACCGCACCGATGCGGCCGTCCATCATGTCGGATGGCGCGACGATGTCGGCACCGGCTGCGGCGTGCGACAGCGCCTGCTTCACCAGCACCTCGACGGTTTCATCGTTGAGTACGTAGCCCTGTGCATCGATCAGGCCGTCCTGGCCGTGCGTGGTAAACGGATCGAGCGCGACGTCGGTGATGACGCCCAGGTCCGGCACGGCCGCCTTGAGCGCACGCACCGCACGCTGCGCCAGGCCCTCGGGGTTGAAGGCCTCGCGCGCATCTTCGGATTTTTTCTCCACCGGCGTAACCGGAAACAGCGCCACGGCAGGTATGCCCAGGGCGTGTATCTCGTGAGCCAGGTCGGCCAGCGCGTCGATGCTCAGGCGTTCGATGCCCGGCATGGAGTCCACTGTTTCGCGCCGGTCCCTGCCTTCCAGGATAAAGACCGGGTAGATGAGGTCGGCGCTGGTCAGCGCCGTTTCCTGCATCAGGCGCCGTGAAAAGCGGTCACGGCGCATGCGCCGCATGCGGGTGACGGGATAGCGGCCACGGTTTGTCGTGTAATCACTCACTTTGCTGCTCCTGCTGGGTCACCGGGAGAGTGTACAGCGCATCACGGTCGCGGTCAGTCCCCTGACGTGAAATGCGGCTACCACGCCCAGGATACAGCGTGTAAGCTGGTTTTCATGGGAACCGGTTCAGCAAATCAGCCTGTTACGGTCGTGTTGCCACAGGGGCCGCTGGCGGGTTTGCTGGCGGGCGCGGATTATGCGCTTACAGACTGGTATGCCACGCCACTGTCGGCAAGCGCTGCCGGCGTCCTGCTGTCGGCAACGCAGCGCGCAATCCCGTCGCGGCTGCGCAGTGGTGCATCGAGCGCGACGTTGCAGGTGCTGTTGCAGATCTGCCGATTCTGGCAGGAGGTGCCGCGCGGGTCGCCCGCGATGTTATGGCAGCAGCCGGTGCAGTCCGCGCGCGAAGCTGCCCTGCAGGAGCTCGTGCACGGGCAATTGCTGGCCAGCCGCAAGCTGCGCCCGGCGCTGGCGCACCTGGCGCGCGGCTTCCGGCATGCGGCCCCCTTGCTGGAGACAGCCGATTATTTCCGGCTGCTGCGCGAACACGAATTGCTCGCCGGTCTGCCGTTCTCCGATACCCCGGCCGCCGCTGCGGACCTGCCTGCCCTGCTGAACGAGGCCGCCGTCATCCGCCGCCTGCAACATGGTGGCCGGCGCCAGCCCGCCTGGCCGCATCTCGATACCCTCGGTTAGGCGCGCCGCCATGTCCGTGCTGACCGCGATCTGCCGTTTCATCGCCAACCAGCTGGCGCCGATCACCCTGCTCGGCGCCGTGGCCGCCTACCTGTACCCGCCGCTGTTCCTGGTGTTCAGTACGAGTTTCCTCTGGTTCTTCGCTGCCACCATGTTCGCCATGGGTGTGGTGCTGGATATCGATGAGCTACGCGAGACCCTGCAGAAGCCCGGCCGCATCGTGCTCGGCGTACTGACCCAGTACAGTGTCATGCCGGCGCTGGGCTTCGCCGTGGCCTTGCTGGCCCCGCTGCCGGAGGCAGTGCGGCTGGGTATCATCATCGTCGCCTGCGCACCCGGCGCCATGGCCAGCAACGTGATGGTCTACCTGGCGGGGGGCGCAGTGGCGTTTTCCGTGGCCATGACCACGGTGGCGACGTTTCTTTCTCCGGTGCTGACGCCGCTGCTGGTGGAATGGCTGGGCGGGGCGTTCCTGGAGATCCCGTTCTGGCCAATGATGCGGACCATTATCCTGACCGTGGTTGTGCCGCTCGGGCTGGGCATGCTGTTGCGCGGTATCCTGGGGCGGCACCTGGAGCTGGCGCGCACCTTGTCCCCTGCCGTCGCGGCGGTGGCGATCGTGGTCATCTGCAGCTATGCGGTGGCCGCCAACCAGGAGCGGCTCGCGGTGGTCGGGGGCTGGGTGATTGCCATGGTGATCCTGCTCAATGCACTCGGCTACCTGGCCGGCTGGGGGCTGGCGCGCCTGTATGGCTTTGATGCGGAACACCGTTTGACGCTGGCCATCGAGATCGGCATGCAGAATGCCGGGCTGGGCGTGGCGCTGGCGCTGAAACACTTTTCGCCCGAGACCGCCCTGCCGGGTGCGCTGTTCGCCTTCTGGTGCATTCTGACCGCCGCCGGGGCCAGTTCCTGGGTGCGGCGGCGGCGCACCAATATGGTGGGGATAGAATATTAAAATATAATAATTTCAGTAAGTTACTCACACGCATCGCCGGTCCGCAAATACCGGCATTGCCTCTAAAGAAACCTTCCCCAGCGTCGATAGCCTAAGCAAGAGCGCGCACACAGCGTCTTGTGAAATGGCCCCGGAGGCCCGGATCCATCTCAGAAGTTGTTTGTCATAGCACTGTGCATTGAAAGGCTCCTCCGACGCTGAAAAGCGTTTTCAACCCGCCGCAAGGCGGGTTTTTTTTGCCTGCAGGGACGCAGCTACGTCGCGGTCTTACGTTCTCCCGCCCTCCCGCGACAAGGGGGGCGCAGGTCACGGCTGCGCAGGGCGAGATAATCGGCCAGGTTGCGCGCAGCAGCGGAAAATCCCTGCGGATCGCGCGCGCGATCCGCTGCCAGCCGCGCAGCGGATTTGTGCTGGACGTCCTCGTTCAGCGCAGTAAGTTCATCGAGGCCTTCGACCAGGTGCCCGGTGCCGGCCGGTAGTGCGTGTATGGACATGGTTTGGATGCCGGTTACGACGTGCTGGATATCACCGCAAGAGAACAGGGCCGCAGGTGTCGATCTGCAGACGTTACAGCAGTCGATTCGGCAAGGGTCGCAGTGGTGTGCCGTGATGGTGCCGGTCGGTCGGTGGCGAGGACTAATCTGCCAGCCAGTCGCGCGGTTTCAGGAATACGTCGTACAGTTCGGATTCAGGCGTGCCCGGCTCCGGGTGCCAGTTGTAGCGCCAGTTCACTTCCGGTGGCAGTGACATCAGGATGGCCTCGGTGCGTCCGCCTGACTGCAGGCCGAACAGGGTGCCGCGGTCGTATACCAGGTTGAACTCCACGTAGCGGCCGCGCCGGTAACGCTGGAAATCTTTCTCGCGCGCACCGTACTCGTTATCCTTGCGGCGCTCGACTATCGGCAGGTAGGCCGGCAGATAATGGTTGCCGATGCTCATCATCAGCGCGCAGGAATATTCGAAGCCTTTCTCATTGAGGTCATCGAAGAACAGGCCGCCGATGCCGCGCGGCTCGGCGCGGTGTTTCAGGTAGAAGTAGTCATCGCACCATTGCTTGTAGCGCGGATAGACCTCGTCACCAAACGGGGTGCAGGCCTCTTTCGCCATGCAGGTGCCAGTGCTGTGCGTCCTCCATGAAGCCGTAGTAGGGGGTCAGGTCGAAACCGCCGCCGAACCACCATACGGGGTCGGCACCGTCCTTTTCCGCGACGAAAAAACGCACATTGGCGTGCGAGGTCGGGACATAGGGATTATGCGGATGGATGACCAGGGACACACCCATGGCCTGGAAGCTGCGGCCGGCGAGCTCCGGACGGCTGGCCGTGGCCGACGGTGGCAGGGCTGCGCCGTATACGTGCGAAAAATTGATGCCGGCCTTTTCGAAAACCGCACCGCCTTCCATCACGCGCGAACGGCCACCGCCGCCTTCCTCGCGTTGCCAGCTGTCCTCGATGAATCCGGTGCGGCCGTCGAGTCGCTGGAAGGCGTCGCAGATGATGTCCTGCAGGGACAGCAGGTAGTCGCGAACCTGCTCGATGTGCTGCTTGCCGATGGTCGTAGTCATGTTCAGTCGATGTGGTGATCAGTGTCTCAGTACATTGCCGCTGAGACCGTCACGCACGCTGCTCGGGATGTTACTGGCGGAATCGCTGCCATGCAGGATGTAATCCAGCTGTCCGTTGAAAGACTTGCGTACCGCCAGCGGGCTGGTGGCCGGCGCCCGGCCGTGCAGATTGGCGCTGCTTGAAACCAGCGGGCCACCCCAGTAATTGCATAATTCAGCTGCGACCGGGTGACTTGTTACGCGTACGGCCAGGGTGTCGTGGTCGCCGGTCAGCCAGGCGGGTGTATCCGGCAGGCACGGCAGCACCCAGGTCACCGGGGGTGTCGCCGGCCCGGCCACGCGTTTGTGCACGGCGGGTGCGAGCGGCGTCAGCAGGGGCTCGAGCTGATCGAAGCTGGCGGCAATCAGGATCACGCCATGCCGGATGCTGCGCTGTTTCAGCGTCAGCAGATGCAGCACGGCGGCGGCATTGAACGGGTCGCAACCCAGCCCGTACACGGTCTCGGTTGGATAGGCAATTACGCCGCCGGCTTCCAGGTTGCGCACCGCCTCGCGAATATGCCAGTTCATGGGCATCGATATGCTCAGGATTGATCCGCGGCCTCGGTTGCCGGTTCATCCCATTCTTCGGCGAACTTGCAATCCTGCTGGGGGCAGACACGCTGGGTTCCCGAACGCTTGGTGGTCTTTATGGACGTGATCGGCCAGTTACATTCTGGGCACGGCATTGCCAGCGGTTCGTTCCAGATAGCGTAGTCGCATTCGGGGTAGCGCGAGCAGGAGTAGAAGATCTTGCCACGCCTGGACTTGCGCTTGAGCAGGGTGCCCTGCTTGCACTGCGGACACTGTACACCGGTGTCGGCCGGCTTTTCCAGGGGCTCGATGTACTTGCATTCCGGGTAGCTGCTGCAGCCGATGAACTTGCCGTAACGCCCGCTGCGAATGATGAGATCGGACTTGCACTCCGGGCAGCTGCGTCCTTCCACTTTTTCGGGTTCGCTGCTGCCGTGCTCGTCGTCGACGTTGCGTGTGTAATCGCATTCCGGGTAGCCGCTGCAACCGATGAACCGGCCGCGCCGTCCGAGCCGGATATTGAGCGGTTTGCCGCACTTCGGGCAGGCCTCGTCCGTGGCCTCGGTCGTCACATCGCTGCGTGACACGCTGGTTTCCTTGTCGTCGACCAGCTGCTTGAAGGGTTTCCAGAAATCCTGCATCACCGGCACCCAGTCTTTTTCGCCGCGTGCAACCGCATCCAGTTCGTCCTCAAGGCGTGCTGTAAAGTCATAGTCGACATATTGGGTGAAGTGTTCGGTCAGGAACTTGCTCACCACGCGGCCCACATCGGTCGGGTAGAAACGCTTGGTTTCCAGCGTCACATACTCACGTGCCTGCAGCGTCGAGATGATGGTAGCGTAGGTGGAGGGGCGCCCGATGCCGTGCTCTTCCAATGACTTGACCAGGCTGGCTTCGGAGAAGCGCGGTGGCGGTTCGGTGAAATGCTGGTCGGCCCGGATGTCTTTCAGTTCGCAGCTGTCGCCCTTCTCCATCGGCGGCAGCAGCTTTTCGTCGCCATCCGATTTCTTGTCATCCTCGCCTTCCTGGTAAACGGCCATAAAACCGGGGTCGACCACGACCGAGCCGGTAGCGCGGAAGCGGTTGCCTTCCCCGCAGCCGAAATCCACGCTGACCGTGTTGAAGGTGGCGTGGATCATCTGGCACGCGATGGTACGCTTCCAGATCAGGTCATACAGCTTGAGCTGTTCGGCGTTCAGGTATTTCTTTATCTCGTCCGGCGTGTTGCGGATGGAGGTCGGGCGTATCGCCTCGTGGGCTTCCTGGGCATTCTTGGCCTTGGTCTTGTAGGCGCGTGCCTGGTGCGGCAGCGCACCCTTGCCGTAGCGCTCGGGAATAAATTCACGCAATTCCTCAAGCGCCTCCTGGGCGAGATTGACCGAATCGGTACGCATGTAGGTGATAAGGCCGACGGTGTCACCACCGATATCCATGCCCTCATAGAGTTGCTGCGCGACGCGCATGGTGCGGCTTGCGGTAAATCCGAGCTTGCGTGAGGCTTCCTGCTGCAGCGTCGAGGTGGTGAACGGCGCGGCGGGATTACGCTTACGCTGTTTCTTCTCGACTTCCTCGACGACCAGCTTGCCGCCGGCGGCCTTGAGCAGTTCCGTGCGTGCCTGGCCGGCTGTCTTGTCGTTGTTGATGCTGAACTGCTTGAGTTTTTCGCCATGCAGGTATGTGAGACGCGCCACGAAATCCTGCTTGTCCCTGTTCAGGTCGCCTTCCAGCGTCCAGTACTCGCGCGGCTTGAAATTCTCGATTTCGATTTCGCGCTCGACGATCATGCGCAGGGCCGGGCTTTGTACCCGGCCTGCCGACAGGCCGCGGCGCACCTTCTTCCATAGCAACGGCGACAGGTTGAAACCGACCAGGTAGTCGAGCGCACGCCGCGCCTGTTGTGCATTGACCAGCTCGGTCGACAGGTCGCGTGCGTGTTCCAGCGCCTCGTTGACCGCACGCTTGGTGATTTCATTGAACACGACACGGTATACGGCCTTGTCCTTGAGCACCTTGCGCTGCTTGAGCAGCTCGCACAAGTGCCATGAGATGGCCTCGCCTTCGCGATCGGGGTCGGTCGCGAGGAACAGGGCGTCAGACTTTTTCATGGCCTTGACGATGTTGTCGACATGTTTCGAGTTGCGCTCGATCAGCTGGTACTTCATGGCGAAGTCATGTTCCGTGTCGACGGCGCCTTCCTTGGGTATCAGGTCGCGCACGTGACCATAGGACGCCATCACCTCGTAATCCTTGCCGAGGTACTTCTTGATCGTCTTGCACTTGGCAGGCGATTCGACGATGACGAGGTTCTTGCTCATTGCGATCGGTTGCGACTGGGCCGGTCAGCCGGCCGGTTGTGATGGTTCGGGCGGTTAGTGCAGGTTGCGGGCGGAGCTGTCGAACACGAGGTCTTCCACCCAGGCATAGGCAGCCTCTTCGCCGGGCTGGTTGAACAGCACCATCATGATCACCCATTTCATCTGGTCGAGATCGAGGTCCTCGCTTTCCAGCGCCATGGCGCGGTCGATGGCGAGTTCGCGGGCATCCGGACTCAGTACGCCCATTTGCTCCAGGAACAGGATGAAGCCACGGCATTCCGTGTCGAGTCGTTCCATTTCCCTGGCCGAAAACAGACGGGTGGAGCGCTCAGCCTGCAGGGTGGCCGGTGCGCGGTCGCGGGTAAGACCCTCCATCCAGCTGAAAGCCTGGTCGATCTCCCGGGTCGGGAAACCGGCCTTGCTGAGTTCCAGCTCGACGACCTCGCGCTCCGGGGCGAGCGGACTCTCGTCATCCATATAATAGTTTTCGAACAGGTACATGAGCACGTCAAAGACGTCTTCTTTCATTAAAAACCCTTCTATTTCAATCGGCTGTAAATGCCGCCGGGGCTGGAGGCGATGTAGCCGTCCATTTCAAGTTGCAGGAGCATGGAGGAAACTTCAGCCGGCGTCAATCCGCTTGCTGTCACGAGCCGATCAATCGATGTGCTGTCAAAGCCAATAACTTCAATAAGTTGTAGATAATCATCGGTGAGTTCCCGCGGCTGGCCGGGCTCGGCCGGGTCAGCCGCTGTCACGGGCAGGCAGGCACCGGCGATGGGGCCGAGCTCGTCGATAATATCCTGCGCCGTTTCGACCAGCTTGGCGCCCTGGCGGATCAGGGCATGGCAACCGCGAGCCAGTGTGTTGTGGATCGAGCCCGGTATGGCGAATACCTCGCGCCCCTGTTCGTTGGCGTAGCGTGCGCTGATCAGCGAGCCCGAGCGCAACGCCGCTTCCACGACCAGCGTGCCAATGCTCAGGCCGCTGATAATGCGATTGCGACGCGGAAAATTTTCCGCCAGTGGCGGGGTTCCGATCGGGAATTCGGATACCAGGGCGCCATCCCGGGCGATGGCGCGGGCCAGATCGCGGTGCCGGGCGGGGTAGACACGGTCGAGGCCGGTGCCCATTACGGCGATGGTAGGCGCCGCGGCATCCAGTGCACCCTGGTGGCTGGCAGCATCGATTCCCAGTGCCAGGCCGCTGGTAATGATCAGGCCGGTAGCAGCCAGGTGACACGCGAAATCACGGGCGGTCTGCTCGCCGGCCGGGGTCGGATTGCGGCTGCCGACCATGGCCAGCTGCGGTTCACCAAGCAGGTTCACGTTTCCGTGTACGTACAGCAGCGGCGGAGCGTCGGGCAGCTGTGACAGCAGCAAGGGCCAGCGGGGGTCGCGGCAGGTGATGATGTGGTTGCCCGTTTGTTGCGCCCACTCGAGATCACGCCCGACGGCACACAGGTCAGGTCGCCGGAAGGCGTCGATGGATTCCCGTGTCAGGCCCAGGCTGCCCAGTTCGCCGGCACTCGCGGCCAGGATTGCCGTCGGGTGTTCGAAACGATCCAGCAACCGGTGAAACAGTACCGCACCCACGCGAGGGGCGTGGTATACGTTCAACCAGTCGGAAAGATGCCGGGTGTCGGGCGCCTGCGGGGTCGGGGCCATGGGGCCCAGTATAACCGCTATGCTGCAGCCTTTATGTCATCCATGCGCATTCGCGCATGGATGACGAGGCCTACCGCGGATCAGGGTGTGCGTACAAAATCGTTGACGTGGATGGCGCGGGTCGCCGCCATGATCAGGCCGAAGCTGACCTTGTCGAAGGTGCGGAACACCATGACGACACCGGCCTCTTCGTCAGGCAGCCTGACGGTCTTGCTGTACTTGCTGCTGACGGTGTCCTTGATGAGTCCGCCCTGCTGGTAAACGCGCATGACATGACCGATTTCCATGCCGTCACGCGCGCCCAGGTCGAGTGCAACGACATTGAACTGGCCAATTTCCGATACACCATCGACCACGGAAATGATGTGACCCTCGGTACCGGAGGGTACGGCATGTGGCTGGAAATGAATGACCGGGTCGGCGCGGTCTGCCGGCCGCAGCCGGTCACCGACACGCACCTCGCGCGAGGTCTCGGTCAGCTTGACTGTGGCGGGATCGCCGAAACTCTGCACGGGGCCGGTACCGGCATATAACGCCTCGTAGCCAAGCACTTCGCCGGTGTCGGGATCGATATAGGGACCGCCCGGTTTATAGACGTCGAACAGCGTAAAGTCGCGGTTTTCGATGCCGCGCACGTAGACGCGATCGCCGGCACCGGTGATGACATGCTCATCCGCTGCCTGGACCACATACGGGCTGTTCTCCATTTCGCCTTCCTCGACCACGATCACCCGGGTCAGGAACTGCTTGATGGCGTCAAGCGGGATCGTCGGTATGGCATTTTCGAGGCTTTCCTCGCGAATGCTCGGTGACAGCTTGACGTCGGGGTGGCCGCGTGTCGCCTGAATCTGTGGCTTGCCGTCTACGTATACCAGGTTGAGGATGTCGCCCGGGTAGATAAGGTGCGGGTTGGCGACCTGGGGATTGACATACCAGACCTCCGGCCACATCCAGGGATCACGCAAAAACCTGCCTGAGATATCCCACAGCGTGTCATCCTTGACGACGACGTAGCGATCCGGGTGGTCTGGATTGAGCACCACGTCTGCTGCAATCAACGAGCCCGTCGTCAGCAGGGCGGCGAGTACCATTCCGAGCAGTTTCTTGGTTGACATATGCATCCCTTTGCGTCGATTTACTTGGCGATTCGATTCCAGTATCCGGAAACTGGTTACACTATTGACGGATGGCGGCAGGACAGTCGCGAGTTTAGCGGAAATTCCACGCAGAACAAAACGTTTTGTCGATTGCCGGACACAGCAACATTGCCTTTTGTGATAAAGTATATTAGATACAAATTTCCCGATTCGTGACGGCAATCACATGGCTATCCTCAATATTCTGCACTTCCCTGATCCGCGTTTGCGCACTGTCGCCAGGCCGGTCGAACAAGTCGATGACGCCGTTCGGCAGTTGCTCGATGACATGCTCGAGACTATGTACGCTGCCCCCGGGATCGGTCTTGCCGCCACGCAGGTCAATGTCGACAAGCGGATCGTCGTCATCGATATATCGGAAGAAAGGAACCAGCCTTTATATCTGATTAACCCCGAGATCCTGGAACTTGACGGAGTCGAGGAAATGGAGGAGGGCTGCCTGTCCGTACCGGGCGTCTACGAACTGGTCCAGCGCGCCGATCGTGTCAAAATCAGGGCACTCGGGCGGGATGGTGGTGGTTTCGAAATGGGCGCTGAGGGCTTGCTCGCGGTATGTATCCAGCATGAGATCGACCATCTCGATGGCAAGCTGTTCGTCGATTACCTGTCTCAGCTAAAGCGCACGCGGATCCGCAAGAAACTCGAAAAGGAGCAGCGCCAGGGTGGTCCGGAAACGATTTCCGGTGCTGCCACACGTGTTCGCCAGGAACTGTAAAGACGCTTCTCCGGCTGTTTGTAACCCGCTCGTGACTGTATCCCCGTTGCGTCCCCTGACATTGGCAGACAACTACGCGCAATGAGGATCGTCTTTGCCGGAACGCCGGAATTCTCCGTGCCCGCCCTGCAGGCGCTGCTGGACAGCCGTCACGAGGTTGTCGCGGTATATACCCAGCCCGACCGGCCAGCCGGCCGTGGCCGGCGGATTGCTGCTAGCCCTGTCAAACTATTGGCGATCGATCATGCCATACCCGTGTGCCAGCCTGACAGCCTGCGTGCGGTTGATGCCGGTCCTGGGCTTGCGGCCTGGCGGCCGGATCTGATGGTCGTGGTTGCCTACGGGCTGCTGCTGCCGCCGGAAATCCTGGCTATCCCCGTGCTGGGGTGTGTCAATGTGCATGCCTCACTGCTGCCGCGCTGGCGCGGTGCCGCGCCGATCCAGCGCGCAATTCTTGCAGGTGATACCGAATCCGGGGTCTGCCTGATGCAGATGGAGGCGGGCCTGGATACCGGCCCGGTGCTTGCGTGCGCGACCTGCGCGATCCTTGCGGATGATACGGCCAGCCAGTTGCACGACCGCCTGGCGCGGCTGGGCGGTCGGTTGCTGTCCGGGAATCTCGACGCACTGGAACAGGGTAGCCTGGCACCGCGTGTCCAGGACGACGCGCAGGCTACCTATGCGCGAAAACTGGACAAGGCGGAGGCACGCCTCGACTGGGCGGAGAGTGCGGAGCTGCTGGCGCGCCAGGTGCGTGCATTCAATGCCTGGCCGGTTGCCGAGACGCGCTGTCTCGGCCGGCAATTGCGCATCTGGGAGGCGCGGCCAGTGGCGGATATGGCGATGGTGCCGCCGGGTACCGTGGTGGCGGCAACGCGGGAAGGCATCGACGTGGCATGTGGTACGGGCCAGCTGCGCCTGCTCAGGGTGCAGCTACCGGGTGCGCGGCCGGTGAGCGCTGCCGATTTCGTCAATGCGCATGATATAACCGGCATGTGCCTTGGGTCGGACTGAATCATGAATCAGGATGTACGTGCCGCGGCCGCCCGCGTGCTGGTGCAGGTCATTGCGTCCGGCCGGTCGCTGTCCGATGCCCTGCCGCCAATCCAGTCCACTTTTGCGGACGGGCGGGATGCCGCGCTGCTGCAGGAACTGGTCTACGGTACGGCGCGCTGGTATTTCAGGCTGGACGCGTTGCTGGAGCTGCTGCTCAGGAAGCCGCTCAAGTCACGTGATCTCGACCTCCGGTGCCTGCTGCTGGCCGGGCTTTACCAGCTTGACCAGCTCGCGTTGCCGCAACGCGTGGCCGTGCACGAAACGGTACAGGCGGTGCGCACGCTGGACAAGGAATGGTCCAGTGGTCTGGTCAATGCCGTGCTGCGCAATTTCCAGCGCGATGGCGAGCGGCTTGCCGGCGCCATTGCCGGTAATCCTGTTGCCTTGTATGCACACCCGGCCTGGCTGATCGAGCAGTTACAGGTCGACTGGCCGGAATCATGGCAGGAAATACTTTCGGCAAACAATGCGCGACCGCCGTTCAGTGTGCGTGTCAACCGGCTGCGCATGACGCGCGATGAGTACATGGAGTTACTAGCGGAACAGGCAATTGAGGCCGAAGCGCTGGCCTGGTCGGATCAGGGCGTGCGCCTGTCCAGTCCGCGACCGGTTGACGCGCTGCCGGGGTTCGGGCGCGGTGATATATCGGTTCAGGACGGCGCGGCACAGCTGGCGGCCGGCCTGTTGCAAGCGGCGCCGGGACAGCGTGTGCTGGATGCCTGCGCCGCACCGGGCGGCAAGACGGCGCATATCCTCGAAATGGTGCCGTCGGCCCTCGTGACGGCCGTCGATATCGATGCCGGGCGCCTGGCTCGGGTAGGCGAGAACCTTGCGCGGCTGGGTTTGCGCGCGGAGCTTATTGCTGGCGATGCCGGCAATCCGGACGACTGGTGGGATGGCCGTCCGTTCGATCGGATCCTGCTGGATGTCCCCTGCTCAGCAACCGGTGTTATCCGGCGACATCCGGACATCAAGCTGCTGCGCAGGCAAGCCGATATTGCGCAGCTGGTCAGGCGCCAGGCCGACATCCTGCACGCCGTGTGGCCCTTGCTGGCAGCAGGCGGTATGCTTCTGTATTGCACCTGTTCGGTGCTGGTCGCGGAAAACGCCGGACAGGTGGGGCATTTTCTCGGGCAACACGGGGATGCTGTGGAGATCCCGATCGAGGCGGGCTGGGGACGCGGGTGTGAGCATGGCAGGCAGGTAATTCCGGGCGAAGACGAAATGGATGGATTTTATTTTGCATGTTTGCACAAGCGCAGCTGACAGGGCCGCCGGCTGATATGCCGCCGGACAAGGCGTCGCTCTGGTCCGTCCTCGGGCTGGTGCTGCTGGCGACGCTGGGCCTGTCGGCACCGCTGGCCGCGGACCAGGCGGGTGAATTTCGCATCGGCGATGCACATGCCTGGGTCAGCAACAATACCCGGCTGCTGGATGCACAGTTTTCCATACGACTCAGCAGCGGTGCACGTGAAGCACTGGAGAACGGCGTGCCATTGACCTTCGAACTGCAAGCGCAGCTGGTCAGAAAACACGACTGGTTGTGGGATTCGGTCGTGGTCGAGCATGTGGCGGTCAGGCGGCTCGAATACCATGCACTCAGCCGCAGTTTCCTGGTCAGGGATATGAACACCGGGAAGCAGGCCAATTACAGTCGACTCGTC
>CAVVHS010000003.1:0-221883 GCA_963748215.1 uncultured Gammaproteobacteria bacterium
TAGGAGCGGACCGCGTCCGTGATCTTGTTTACGAATACACCGCCTCGGGCAAATACGTACGGGTGCTATGAATTGACGTGTAGGGTGCGCTGTGCGCACCGGCAATTTCGGACAACCTAATGGTGCGCGCAACGCACCCTGCATACTGAGCAGAATCGTGAATCAATAAACAAGGAAACCACCATGACCCGCACCATCATCCAGACCGACCAGGCGCCGCAGGCCATCGGCACCTATTCGCAGGCCGTGAAATGCGGCAACACCGTGTACCTGTCCGGCCAGATCCCGCTCGATCCCGCCACCATGCAACTGGTCGAGGGCGATATGGCCGCGCAGATCCGCCGCGTGTTCGACAACCTCGCCGCGGTGGCGACCGCCTGCCGGCGGCACGCTGGCCGACGTCGCCAAGCTCAACGTGTTCCTGCCCGACCTCGGCCACTTCGCCCTGGTCAACGAGATCATGGCCGAGTACTTCAGCGAACCCTATCCCGCCCGCGCCGCCGTCGGCGTCGCCGCGCTGCCCAAGGGCGCGCAGGTGGAGATGGATGCTGTTATGGAACTGGATGATTTCGATGCGAGACGGATTATCTCGATCAATAGACGTTTGGATGTGGGTGATTCATCAGCTCAAGAGCCATTCAGGTGCTGATCCGGAATAATCTGAAGGTTTCGCCCCGCCGGGGCGAGGTACTTTTCTTTGTGCCGCCAAAGACGAATTCGCTCGGGAGCGAATTTGGACAGCCGCAGGCTGGCCCGCAGGGCGAAGTCCAGGGATTCGGACTTCGCACCCGCCTTCCGGCTAGCAAATGCAGCTCGCAGAGGCTCTGGTAGTAAGTATCCCGACTATGCAGGTCTGCTGCGAGCTCGGCTGCGTCTGATGGGGTGAAACTTAATATATTGTTGCAGATTGGCATGTATTTAGAGTGAGCTTTTCTTTTTGATGTCCGATGTGAGTGAAGAGAATTATGGCTGGAAATCAAAAAGCGGGTGATTTGGGTGAAAAGAGATTGTTAAGTACGCGGCCTGTCCAAATTGCGGTAAGCAACTGATGCAACTCCCCAAGAATTACCCGCTTTACGATCTTCAATGCACTGGCTGTTCATTTCGAGCCCAGGTTGAGATTAATAATTCAAAAGGGGGCGCCGTTTGTGGGCATTGACCTTGGGCGCGAGCCGGCGCCGGATGAAACCACGGTGTGCAAGTTTCGGCATCTGCTTGAAGCGCACAACCTGGGTGACAAGTTGTTTGGCTTGATCAATGAGTATCTTCAGGAGAACGGACTGACGGTGCGCACCGGCACGATTGTGGATGCCACCATCATCGATGCGCCCAGTTCGACCAAGAACAAAGACGGCAAACGCGACCCGGAGATGCATCAAACGAAGAAAGGCAATCAGTGGTACTTCGGCATGAAGGGGCACATTGGCGTCGACAGCCAGAGCAAGCTGATCCACTCGGTTGCTGCCACCGCGGCGAACGTTCACGACAGCCAGTTGCTTGGTGACTTGTTGCACGGCGATGAGACCCGCGTGTGGGGTGACTCGGCCTACGCAGGACAAGGCGAAGTTCTTCGGAAGGCGGCACCAAAAGCGAAAGACTTCACGAACAAGAAGGCCAGTCGCAACCGCCCGTTGAGTGACGAAGACAAAGCCAGGAACACGACCAAGTCGGAGGTGCGCGCCAAAGTCGAACATCCGTTTCTGATTCTGAAGCGAATTTTCGGGTTCAACAAAGTCCGTTACCGGGGATTGGACAAGAACGCCAATCGCTTGTTTACGGCATGCGGGTTGGTCAATTTGTATATGGCACGCGCGAGTTGTTGCGACCGACGTAGGGAAGGTGCGTCTTGAATTTGCCGATGCCGCTGAAAACCGGGATCATCGGCAAAATAAGTTGCTAATTCGTCTCGAATCCGGACCGATTGTAGGAAAATATGATTGCACTATTACAAAATCACTTGAATGCAGCTGGCTGCGCTAATTGATCAGAGCCTGAAGATGAAATGTTCGGGACTGTTTGGGAAAAATCGAAAAAGTCCTTAAGTCAGGGTTTATGGTTCCTCCACTTTTCGCCAACTTACAAATGGAAAGGAGCGAGGAAATGATAGGCAGGAGATGATCTTTTTATCCGTTTATACCAAAAGCAAACTTAAAAAAGCGGCAGCTCTCGGCTTCGGCCCGAAGGGCTAATTACAAAATGCCTAACTATGTCGGTTTGTCAAAGATTCCTTCATTCAAGGTATTTGAAAGGTAGGGGCAAAGATCATTGTCATTCGGGTTGTTTGGTGTGTGCATGGTATGTCTTTGACAGTCTTTGTGTCATCTCTGCGTCCTCTGCGTCTCTCGGTAACTGCTCCATGCGTTACTCTACCTCCTGCATCCCTGTAGTCGTGCGCGAGGAAATAATCCAAATTGAACCTCCGTCGCCTGAAACAAAAGACCAGCTCGCCACCCTGCCGGTGACGGTCCTCAAGGGCGTCGGGCCGCGGCTGGCGGAGCGGCTGCAGCGGCTGAACATCCGCACGGTGCAGGACGTGCTGTTTCACCTGCCGCTGCGCTACGAGGACCGCACGCGCATCGTGCCCATGGGGGCGGTGCGGCTCGGCGAGCACGTGGTGGTGCAGGGCGAGGTCGATCTTGCCGAGGTGAAGTTCGGCAAGCGGCGTTCGCTGCTGGTGCGGATCAGTGACGGCACCGGTTCGCTGACGTTGCGCTTCTTTCATTTCAATGCGCAGCAGCAGGCGAACTTCGGACGCGGGCGGCTGGTGCGCTGCTTCGGCGAGGTGCGCAATGGTGCGGTGACGGCGGAGCTGGTGCACCCGGAATACCAGTTTGTCTCCGACGCACGATGCACCCGACAGTACAGGAACATCTCACGCCGGTGTACCCGGCCACCGAGGGTGTGCACCAGCTGACGCTGCGCGCCATCACCGAGCAGGCGCTGCAGTACCTGAATGGCAGGGCCGGCCACGAGCTGGTGGACTGGCTGCCGGTGGAACTGGTGAGCCATTTCAAAATGACCTCGCTGCCGGCGGCGTTGCGCTACGTGCACCGGCCGCCGCCGGATGCGGACCTGACCCTGCTGGCCAGCGGCAGTCACCCGGCCCAGCAGCGACTGGCCTTCGAGGAGCTGCTGGCGCACCACCTGAGCCTGCGCCGCCTGCGCGAGCGCGCGCAGCGCGCGGCGGCACCGGCGCTGTCCGGCGACGATGCGCTGGCGCAACGCTTTCTCGAGGCGCTGCCATTCGAACTGACTGCGGCTCAGTCACGCGTAATCGGGGAGATCCGTACGGACCTCGCGGGGGCACATCCCATGGCGCGGCTGGTGCAGGGCGATGTGGGTTCCGGCAAGACCGTGGTCGCCGCCTGCGCGGCACTGGCCGCGGTCGAGGCCGGTTACCAGGTGGCACTGATGGCGCCGACCGAGCTGCTGGCGGAGCAGCACTTTCGCAGTTTCAGTGACTGGCTGGCACCGCTGGGCATCGAGGTGGCCTGGCATACCGGCAAGCTTAAGGGCAAGGCGCGTACCGCCACCCTGGGGTCAATCGCGGACGGCAGTGCGGCCGTGGCGATCGGTACACATGCGCTGTTCCAGGCCGAGGTCGAGTTCGCGCGGCTCGGCCTGGTGATTATCGACGAACAGCACCGCTTCGGCGTGCACCAGCGGCTGGCGCTGCGCGACAAGGGGCGCAGCGGTGAACAGCGCCCGCACCAGCTGGTGATGACCGCGACGCCGATTCCGCGCACGCTGGCCATGACGGTTTATGCCGATCTCGATACCTCGATCATCGATGAGTTACCACCGGGCCGTCAGCCGGTCAGGACAGTGGCGATCGCGCAGGAGCGCCGCGACGAGGTGATCCGCTCCGTGCGCAAGGCCTGCGCCGATGGCCAGCAGGCCTACTGGGTGTGCACACTGATCGAGGAGTCCGAGGTGTTGCAGTGCCAGGCTGCGGAGAACACCGCCACGTTCCTGACGGAGGCGCTGCCGGAGTTGCAGGTCGCGCTGGTGCACGGACGCATGAAGCCGGTGGAGAAGGAGACGGTGATGAATGCCTTCAAGCAGGGCGCGGTCGACCTGCTGGTGGCGACCACCGTGATCGAGGTCGGCGTGGACGTGCCCAACGCCAGCCTGATGATTATCGAGAACCCGGAGCGACTCGGGCTGGCGCAGCTGCACCAGTTGCGCGGGCGGGTTGGCCGCGGCACCCTGCACAGCAGCTGTGTGCTGCTCTACCAGGCGCCGCTGTCGGTGAATGCACGCGAGCGCCTGGCCGTGCTGCGCGAGACCAGCGACGGCTTCGAGATCGCGCGCCGCGACATGGAATTGCGTGGTCCGGGCGAGGTGCTCGGCACGCGCCAGACCGGGGAGATGCAGTTCCATATTGCCGACCTGCTGCGCGACGAGGCCTTGCTGGAGGCGGTGGAGGCGGCCGCCGGTGAGTTGCAGAAGCATTGCCCGCAAAACGTCACGCCGCTGATCCGCCGCTGGCTGGGGCAGGCGGTTGATTTCGGGGAGGTTTGAGAACTGACTCGCGCCAGGATGCCAGGGCGCCCTGGCATCCTGACGCGAGATATTTTCCCGTTATTCGTGCGATAATCGCGCGCCGGATAATCCTTGCCGTTCACCGCAGATCATACCCATGCCACTCGATAGCAACTGGCTGCCGCACAGGCAGCATCGATGCAAAGATATCCCGCCGGACCTGTGTGCCTGGCTGCTCGATACCGAATCGCTCACGCTGCGCCTGCAGCAGCTGTGCCCGGGCCGCTTCGAGGTGCGCGTCATTGCGCAGCAGCGCGGCCGGCCGGCACGCAGCGAGGCGCGGGCGCTGGGCATGCGCAACGGCAGTCGCGCGCTGATCCGCCAGGTGCAGCTGCTGTGCGGCGGCCAGCCCTGGATATTCGCACGTACCGTGATCCCGGTGCGCTCGCTGCGCGGGCGGCTCAAGCGCCTGGCGCATCTCGGCACACGTCCGCTGGGCGGCGTGCTGTTCGCCGACCCGGGCATGCACCGCGGCGTGGTGGAACTGGCCTGCATCCAGCCCGGACAGGCGCTGTATACTGCCGCCACCGCGCACCTGCGTACGCGTCCGCCGGCTGTCTGGGGACGGCGCTCGGTGTTCACCATCACCCGCAAGCCGCTGCTGGTCAGCGAGGTGTTCCTGCCCGGGTTTCCGGCAGGCACTGCGGCACGGCGGATGTGGAAAAGCCGCTAGAGCGGACAACCGACGACACACGAGAGGACGATGAAAGGCCGGTTGCGAGACTACATATCCCTGATGCGGCTCGACAAGCCGATCGGTATCTTCCTGCTGCTGTGGCCGGCGCTGTGGGCGCTGCTGGTCGCGGCACAGGGCCGGCCCGACACCCTGATCGTGGTGGTGTTCGTACTGGGTGTGGTGCTGATGCGCTCGGCCGGCTGCGTGATCAATGATTACGCCGACCGTGACTACGACCGCTACGTCTCGCGCACCAGTGACCGCCCGCTGACGTCGGGACGCATCTCGCCGCGCGCAGCGCTGGTGCTGTTCGCGGTGCTCTGCCTGCTGGCTCTTGGCCTGGTGCTGCTGCTCAACACCCTGACCCTCGTGCTGTCGGTGGGCGGCGTACTGCTGGCAGTCATCTATCCCTTCATGAAACGCGTGACGCACCTGCCGCAGGTTGTGCTGGGTGCCGCCTTTGGCTGGGCCGTACCCATGGCCTTCGCCGCGCAGACCGGCACGGTACCGCAGCTGGGCTGGCTGATGTTCACGGCCACGGTGCTGTGGGCGACGGTCTACGACACCATGTATGCCATGGTCGACCGCCAGGACGATATCGCGCTGGGTCTCAAGTCCACCGCCATCCTGTTCGGCGAGGCCGACCGCATGATCATCGGTATCCTGCAGGTCATGGTGCTGGTATGCCTGGTCATGATCGGCTTCCAGGCCAAGCTGGGCCTGATCTACTACACCGGGGTCGCGGTTGGCGGTGCGCTGTTCGTCTACCAGCAGCGCCTCATACGTTTCCGCGAGCGCGACGACTGTTTCCGTGCCTTCCTGAACAACAACTGGTTCGGTATGGCCGTGTTTCTCGGCATCCTGCTCGAGTACGTGGCCACCTGACCGGCTAGCCCGCCTTTCTCACCGGGATCCCGGAAGCTGGGGCAGGGCTCGTGTGACCGGACGCCGCTCTGGAATGAAAGTGGTAGCTGAGCTACCACTTGAATGAAGAGGTCGCTCTCGACTTCCTGTCTCCCGCGACACTTGAACGTCCCTGTACATCGCAAGTACGGGTGCACGAGAACCAGCCAGGGCCGGGATAGGCGCCACCCGATAACACATTGCTTGTTGCTGAATGGGCATCACTTTCATAATTTGTATTCATTTTGCCTGTCAATAGCCGCGCGGTGAGAAAGGCGGGCTAGTGCGCGGCACGCGCGATCACCCACACCTCCACCCGCTCCGCCCCGGCCTGTTTCAACGCCCGGGCCAGTTCGCCGGCCGTGTGGCCGGTGGTCATGACGTCATCGACGATGGCGACGTGCGCGGCCGGCGTGCCCTGGATGGCGAAGGCGTTGCGCAGGTTGAGGCGGCGTGCCGTGGGGCTGAGCAGCGATTGCGGTTGCGTCGCACGCCGGCGCACGCACAGCCGTTGCGCCACCGGGAGCGCGAGTCGGGCGCCGAGTCGTGTGGCCAGCAGCCCGGCCTGGTTGTAACCGCGTTCGCACAAACGGGTGCGGTGCAGCGGTATAGCCAGCAGCGCTTCCGGCAACGGTTCCGTGCGGGACGCGATGCGTTCGGCCAGCAGTCCGGCCAGTAGCGGGGCGATGGCCAGCTCGCTGGCAAACTTCAGTCGTTTCAACAGGTAATCGACCGGCGGCCGGTAGTGAAACAGTGCCGTGGTGGCGTCGAAGGCGGGTGGCTTGCGCTGGCAGCGCCCGCAGCGGGCAGCCGTCATTCCGGGGTGCGCGCATTGCAGGCAACCGGCGGTATGCCAGGGCAGTTCCCGTTCGCAGGCCCTGCAGAGCCGAAAGGCCGCCGTGGCCGGATCGCCGCACAGCCGGCAGCGTGGCGGAAAGATCAGGGTTTGCAGCCGGGCAGTCCAGTGGTAAACCGTCATGGCGTTTTCCGGTTGACAGGACGTCGAATCGGTTCCATAGTCGAGCCCCTTGTTTGTCTGCATCATGTTGAAATATATGAATAAGCCATCTATCTGTCTGTCGGAGAAATCCGCTTTCGCTGTCCGCAACGACTGGTCGCGCGCCGAGGTGCGCGCGTTGTTCGAGCTGCCGTTCAACGCGTTGCTGTTCCAGGCCCACAGCGCCCATCGCGCGCATTTCGATCCCAACGCGGTTCAGGTCAGCACGCTGCTGAGCATCAAGACCGGCGGCTGTCCGGAGGATTGCAGCTACTGCCCGCAGAGCGTGCACCACGACACCGGCCTGGAGGCCGAGCGCCTCATGGACATCGAGGCAGTGGTGACGGCGGCACGGCGCGCGAAGGCGGCCGGTGCCACGCGCTTCTGCATGGGTGCGGCGTGGCGCAACCCGAAGGGCAGGAACTTCGAGCGCGTACTGGAGATGGTCGGGCGCGTGCGCGCCGAGGGTCTGGAGACCTGCGCGACACTGGGCATGCTGGACGAGGAACAGGCCGGCGCGCTGAAGCACGCCGGGCTGGACTACTACAACCACAATCTCGACACCTCGCCGGAGTTCTACGGCGAGATCATCACCACCCGTACTTACGATGACCGGCTCGACACCCTGGCACATGTGCGCGAGGCGGGCATCAATGTCTGTTGCGGCGGTATCGTCGGGCTGGGCGAGGGGCGCGAGGACCGCGTGTCGATGCTGTGCGAACTGGCCAACCTGCCCGAGCATCCGGGCAGCGTGCCGATCAACCGGCTGGTGAAAGTTGAAGGCACACCACTGGATGAACAACCCGATATCGAGCCGCTGGAATTCGTGCGTACCCTCGCGGTGGCGCGCATCCTGATGCCGGCCTCGTACGTACGGCTGTCGGCGGGGCGCACGGACATGAGCGACGAGTTGCAGGCGCTGTGTTTCTTCGCCGGTGCCAACTCGATTTTCTACGGCGAGAAGCTGCTCACCACCGGCAACCCGGACACCGCCCGGGACGACGCCTTGTTCGCGAAACTGGGTCTGCAACCGGCGTAGCCAACCGGGTGGAAATAGCTATCGTCATAAAATATTGATGCTAACTACAATTTTAAAGTAAGCATATATAACAGAAATATCAAATGGTTGGTGTCAAGAAGGGGTGATTCTCTTTTTTTAAGCCAGGCTAAAAAATTTCTGCGACGAAACGGAAAAAAGGGACCTGACCTCTTTAATTATATGAGAGACCTCGCCACCGCACTCATCCAGCGCAAACAGGACAAGCTGTACCGCCAGCGCGAAACCGTTGACGGACCGCAGGGTGTGGAACTCGACATCGCCGGCCGGCGCGTGCTGTCGTTCTGCAGCAATGACTACCTCGGCCTGGCGAACCACCCCGAGGTGGTGGCGGCCTTTCACCGAGGGGCTGGACGACTATGGTGCCGGCAGCGGTGCTGCGCACCTGGTAAGCGGGCACAGCCGCGCCCATCACCGGCTGGAGGAGGCGCTGGCGGACTTTGTCGAGCGGCCGCGCGCGCTGCTGTTCTCGACCGGCTACATGGCCAACCTCGGTGTCATGGCGGCCCTGCTGGGACACGGCGACCGCGTGTTCGAGGATCGCGCCAACCATGCCTCGCTGCTGGACGGCGCACGCCTGCAGCGGTGCCAGGCTGGTGCGTTACCGCCACGCCGACGCCAGCGACCTTGAGGCACGCCTGCAGTCAGCGCCGCCGGGCGAATACCTGGTGGCGACCGACGGCGTGTTCAGCATGGACGGTGACCTCGCGCCGCTACGCGGACCTGGCCGCGGCCAGTACGCGCCACGGGGCCTGGTACATGGTCGATGACGCACACGGTCTCGGCGTGCTGGGCCGCAACGGGCGCGGTTCGGTGCAGGCCGCCGGGCTGGACAGTGCGCAGGTGCCGGTGCTGATGGGTACTCTGGGCAAGGCCTTCGGCACCTTCGGCGCGTTCGTCGCCGGCAGCGCGGAACTGGTCGAGACGCTCATCCAGCAGGCGCGCACCTATATCTATACCACCGCGCCACCGCCGGCGCTGGCCTGTGCCACTTTGGCCGCGCTCGCGCGCGTGCATGACGATGACTGGCGGCGCGAGCGGTTGCAGGCGCTGGTACAGCGGTTTCGCGCGGGTGCCGCGCAGCTCGGCCTGCGGATGATGGCGTCGACCACGCCGATCCAGCCGCTGCTGGTGGGCGAGGCCGCGGACGCGCTGCGTCTGAGTGCGGCGCTGCGGGCGCGGGATATCCTGGTCACCGCGATCCGGCCGCCGACGGTGCCGGATGGCACGGCACGGTTGCGCATAACCTTCTCCGCGGCGCACAACGACGAACAGGTAGACCGCCTGCTGGAGGCATTGGAGCAGATTTTCGCCATTGAGGGCACCGAGAACACAGAGGAATAAGACCAAAGACTATGTCGCGCCAAGACGCAAAGGCGCAGGGAAAATCGAAAATACTTGCCACAGAGCACACGTGGAACACAGAGATTAATGACTTTCCTGCGGTATGGGTGGCACCTGCAGGAGCGGACCGCATCCGCGATTTTATCTTAATGATCGCGCTTGCGAAGCGCTCCTACACGACTAACACATGTGTTGGGTAAACGTTTAATGAAAAAGCTTTTGTTCGACAAACCACAGATGAAATTTTGTTCTTTGCGCCTTTGCGTCTTTGCGCGAGTATTGTTTTTCTCTGTGTCTTCGGCGCCCTCTCGGCAACTGCTCCATGCGTTGCTCTACCTCCTACCTCCCTGTAGTCGTGTGGCGAATAATTAATGACGCTCTATACGCAAACCAGTGGACACGGTCCCGATCTCGTGCTGCTGCACGGCTGGGGACTGCATGGCGGGGTGTGGGATACGTTCGTGCCGCTGCTCGAGGATGCCTTCCGCGTCACGCGCATTGATTTGCCCGGACACGGTTACAGTGCCTGGTCCGGCGAACGCGACCTGGATGACATGGCCGGGGCGGTACTGGCCGCGGTACCGGCGCCGGCGTTCTGGGTTGGCTGGTCGCTGGGCGGCATGGTCGCCCTGCGTGCCGCGTTGCTGGAACCGGCACAGGTCACAGCGCTGGTCTGTATCGCCAGTTCACTTTGCTTCGTACGCAAGCCGGGCTGGCAGAGCGCCATGTTGCCACAGCTGCTGGACAGCTTCGCCGCTGACCTGGAACAGGATTACGCGCGCACGCTGAACCGCTTTCTCGCCCTGCAGGTGCGTGGCAGCGCCAATGCCGGCGCCGTCCTCAGGCAGCTGCGTGCGACGCTGCTGGTGCGCGGCCAGCCGCAGCCGGAAGGGCTGCGCGCCGGGCTGGATGTGCTGCGCAACGCCGATTTGCGCGCCGTCGCCGGCGGGCTGCGTTGTCCGTCACTGCTGCTGATGGGCGAGCGCGACACGCTGGTGCCGCAGGCAGCGGGACGTGCCACTAGTGCGTTGCTGCCCGGCGCGCGACTGGCGCTGATCGAGGCGGCCGGGCATGCCCCGTTCATCACGGCGCCGAAGGCGGTTGCCGCGCGCCTGCGGGATTTCCTGCTGACGCCGGTGCAGGCGGGAGAGCGACATGGCTGATCCGGATCCACGCATCCTGCCGGACAAGCGCCAGATGCGGCGTGCCTTCGAGGCGGCGGCCGACACCTATGACGACGCGGCGGAACTGCAGTACGAAATCGGCAGCCGGCTCATCGAGCGCATGGATTTCATCCGTCTGCAGCCGCGGCGCATCCTCGACCTGGGCGCCGGCACCGGCCAGTTCAGTGCGGCCCTGCTGAAACGCTATCGCAGCGCAAACGTGGTCGCGCTGGATATCGCGCAGTCCATGCTGGCGAAGACGCAGGCGCGCGGCGGCTGGCTGCGTCGTCCAGCCTGCGTGTGCGCGGACGGCGAGGCGCTGCCGTTTGCCGACGACAGTTTCGAGTTCATCTTTTCCAATCTTATGCTGCAGTGGTGTACGGACCTGGAGTCCGTGTTCAGTGAACTGCGCCGCGTGCTGGCGCCGGGCGGGCTGCTCATGTTCAGCACCTTCGGCCCGGACACGCTGATGGAACTGCGCGCCAGCTGGGAGGCCGTGGACGGCTATACCCACGTCAACCGTTTCGTCGACCTGCACGACATCGGCGACAGCCTGGTGCGCACGTGCTGGGCCGAGCCGGTGATGGACTCCGAGCGAATTACCGTCACCTACCGCGCGTTGCCGCGTCTCATGCAGGACCTCAAGCAGATCGGTGCGCATAACGTGACCCGCGGCCGCGCGCGCGGTCTGACCGGCAGGCAGCGCTGGCAGCGCTTTGCCACGGCCTACGAGGCCTACCGCCAGGACGGCGTGCTGCCGGCGAGCTACGAGGTGGTGTACGGTCATGCCTGGTCGCCCGTCAACAAGCACGAGCGGTCTGGTCGCGAAGTGCCGCTTGCCAGCCTGCAGCGGCAGACGGACAGGACCGGCCGTGACTGAGCGTCGCGGCTTTTTCGTGACCGGCACGGATACCGGCGTGGGCAAGACCGTGGTCGCGCTGGGCCTGATGCAATGTCTTCAGGATCAGGGGTTTGTGGTTGCCGGCATGAAGCCGGTCGCGTCCGGCTGCGAGGCGACGGCAGAGGGCCTGCGCAACGCCGATGCCGTGCAGCTGCAGCAGCAGGCCTCATGCCGGCTGGATTACAGCCTGGTCAATCCGGTCGCCCTGGCGGCGCCGATTGCGCCGCATCTTGCCGCGCAGCAGGCCGGGATCGCGATCTCGGTCGACGCTATTCGCCAGGCTTTTGACGAACTGGTGGCACGGGTGGACTGTGTCGTGGTGGAGGGCATCGGCGGCTGGCGCGTACCGCTCAACGATCGCGATACGGTGGCGGAACTGGCCGCAGCACTGGGCCTCGATGTCATCCTGGTGGTAGGGATGCGGCTGGGTTGCCTGAACCACGCCCTGCTCAGCGCCGAGTCGATCGCGCGCAGCGGCCTGCACCTGGCGGGCTGGGTGGCGAACTGCCTGCCACCCGTGCCGGAGGCGCTGGATGAAAACGTTAATACATTGAAAACAAGGCTTTCAGTGCCGCTGCTGGGTGTCGTGCCGGGCCTGGGGGTGCCCGACGTGCGGGCCGTGGCCGCGGTGCTCGATCTGCAAGCGCAAAGATAATGCTCCACCAATCCTGTCAATTGAATCCCGCCGGTTTCTAATTTACTATACGTCCACTTTTTCGCAGGTGAAAATGCGCGTGAACGGATGAGTCTTTGCGGATATCCGGTGAAAACAACAGCGTGCGCGTTCGAGCCAGGCAGCGGTACCACAAAATAAACGGATGTGGTTGAACGGGTACTAGATCCCTCGGGTCGAGATTGTCACTGGGTCATTCGGCCAAACCAGTCCCTGTCATGGCGCGGGGCGGTCCGGATTTATGCAGCCATCACTACCTGTCTGCTCGGTATCGGAACGGTGTTTGCGTTGCATGGCTACTGGCCGGTGCTGCCGTTTGCGGGACTGGAGGTTGTGGTGCTGGGAGTGGCCTTCCACCGGTGTCTGTCACGCAGCCAGATACGCGAGGTCGTGACCGTGAATGAAGACCGTGTCACGGTGGAGAAGGGACGCAGGCAGCCGGAGCAGCACTGGGAATGTCCACGCGCCTGGGCAAGGGTCATCATGGAGCGCTCGCCGCTCGCCTGGTACCCGAGCCGCTTGTCAGTGGCATTCCAGGGGCACCGGGTCGAAATCGGACGGTTCCTCAACGAAGTGGACCGGCAAAGTCTCGCAGCGGAGCTGCAGGGCACGATCCGGCAGGGCGGCTGGCAGCAAAACTGACAGCCCGTGCGTGTGAAAATTTCAGAAATATCAATAACCTGGTCTTAGGGAGAGGAATGCATGTTCGTTAACACACTAAGACGCACCCTGTGCGGTCTCTGGGGCGCAGCCACCCTGCTGCTGGCAGGCAGTGCCTTCGCCGGCTTTTCCGATACGCTGAATCTCAGGCAAGGGGTCACCGATATCAGCCACAAGGTCTATGACCTGCACATGCTGATCTTCTGGATCTGCGTCGTGGCCTGTGTCGCGGTGTTCGCCGTGCTGATCTACTCGATCATGACCCATCGCAAATCCAAGGGTGCGGTGCCCGCCACTTTTCACGAAAGCACCACCGTGGAAATCATCTGGACCACCATCCCCTTCCTGGTACTGGTCGGCATGGCCGTTCCGGCCACCACCACGCTGCTGGCGCTGGAGGACACCCGTGACTCGGACATGTCGATCCAGGTCACCGGCTACCAGTGGAAGTGGAAATACGATTACCTGGACGAGGACATCAGCTTCTTCAGCACTCTGACCACCCCGCGCGAGCAGATCGACGGTGCTGCCGAGAAGGGCGAAAACTACCTGCTGGAAGTCGACAACCCGATCGTGGTGCCGATCAACAAGAAGATCCGCTTCCTGATTACCTCCAATGACGTGATCCACTCCTGGTGGGTGCCGGACCTGGGCTGGAAGCAGGATGCCGTGCCGGGCTTCATCAACGATGCCTGGACCGAGCTGAAGGAGCCGGGTACCTACCGCGGCAAGTGCGCCGAGCTGTGTGGCAAGGACCACGGCTTCATGCCGATCGTGCTGATTGCCAAGACCGAGGAAGACTACGCCGCCTGGGTTGCCGAGCAGAAGGGCGCCAAGGCTGCCGAGGCCGCCGCAGCGACCCAGACCTGGACCATGGATGATCTGATGGCCAAGGGCGAGCAGGTGTATGGCAGTGCCTGCGTATCCTGTCACCAGGCCAACGGCCAGGGTATTCCGGGTGTGTTCCCGGCCCTCACCGGTGGTGCGATCGCGACCGGTCCGGTCGCGGGCCACATCGACATCGTGGTGCATGGCAGCAAGAAGAATCCGGCCATGCAGGCATTCGGGCAGCAGCTGGGCGATGCCGACCTCGCAGCCGTGATCACCTATGAGCGCAACGCACTGGGTAACAGCACCGGTGACATGGTCCAGCCGTCCGATATCGCGGCGGCCCGTTAAGGATTTCAGGATACAGAGTGGAGGTATACTTAAAATGAGCACAGCAACCACGCACGACGAACACCACCACGGCGCACCGAGCGGCCTGATGCGCTGGGTCACCACGACCAACCACAAGGACATCGGTACCCTGTACCTGTGGTTCGCCTTCATCATGCTGCTGATCGGCGGCGCGATGGCCATGGTGATCAGGGCCGAGCTGTTCCAGCCCGGACTGCAGATCGTCGATCCGCATTTCTTCAACACCATGACCACCATGCACGGTCTGATCATGGTGTTCGGCGCCATCATGCCGGGCATGGTCGGTCTGGCCAACTGGCAGATCCCGATGATGATCGGCGCCCCTGACATGGCGTTGCCGCGCATGAACAACTGGAGCTTCTGGATTCTGCCGTTCGCCGGCACCATGCTGCTCAGCACCCTGTTCATGGAAGGTGGCGGCCCGGCCTTCGGCTGGACCTTCTACGCGCCGCTGTCCACCACCTTCGCGCCGGCGAGCACCGACTTCTTCATTTTCGCGGTACACATGCTGGGCTTCTCGTCCATCATGGGTTCCATCAACATCATCGCCACCGTGCTCAATATGCGCGCCCCGGGCATGACGCTGATGAAGATGCCGCTGTTCGTGTGGACCTGGTTCATCACCGCGTTCCTGCTGATCGCCGTGATGCCGGTGCTGGCCGGTGCCGTGACCATGATGTTGACCGACCGCAACTTCGGTACCAGCTTCTTCGATGCCGCCGGCGGCGGTGACCCGGTGCTGTTCCAGCACGTGTTCTGGTTCTTCGGTCATCCCGAGGTCTACATCATGATCCTGCCGGCATTCGGCGTGATTTCCGAGATCATTCCGACCTTTGCGCGCAAGAAGCTGTTCGGCTACAGCTCCATGGTGTATGCCACCGCCTCCATCGCGTTCCTGTCGTTCATCGTCTACGCGCATCATATGTTCACCACCGGCATGCCGGTAGCGGGTGAGCTGTACTTCATGTACGCCACCGTCATGATCGCCGTGCCGACCGCGGTCAAGGTGTTCAACTGGACCGCTACCATGTGGAAAGGCTCCATGACCTTCGAGACGCCGATGCTGTGGGCGATTGCGTTCGTGTTCCTGTTCACTATCGGCGGCTTCACCGGCCTGATGATGGGCATCGCCCCCGCGGACATGCAGTACCACGATACCTACTTCATCGTGGCCCACTTCCACTACGTGCTGGTAACCGGCGCGCTGTTCGCCATCATCGCCGCCTTCTACTACTGGGCGCCGAAGTGGACCGGCCACATGATCGACGAGCGCCTTGGCAAGATCCATTTCTGGTGGTCGGTGATTTCCGTGAACGTGCTGTTCTTCCCGCAGCACTTCATCGGCCTGGCCGGCATGCCGCGCCGTATCCCGGACTACTCGCTGCAGTTCGCCGACTGGAACATGATCTCCAGTCTCGGCGGCTTCGCCTTCGGTCTGGCCCAGGTGTTCTTCATCTACGTCATCATCAAGACGATCAAGGGCGGCGAGAAGGCTACCGGCCAGGTGTGGGAGGGTGCGCATGGCCTGGAGTGGACGCTTCCGTCACCGGCCCCGTATCACACCTTCGAAACGGCACCGGAAGTCAGGTAGTACGCCGGGTGCACGGGTTGTCGCCCGTGCACCCGCTGATTATGCAGGCAGATTCGATGTCACAGCCAGGTAACACACAGCGGTCCGGTACCCGCATGGTAATCACCGTCGTCGTGCTGGTGCTGGTGGCGCTGGGTTTCTTTGTCGCCAGTTTCTTCGCCTTGACGAAATGACCATGCAAGCTGACGATCGCAAGCAGGCCAACCAGCGCATCGCAAAGCGGCTTGTTATTGTCGCGCTGCTGATGTTCGGTTTCGGTTTTGCGCTGGTGCCGCTGTATGACGTGTTTTGCGACATCACCGGCCTGAACGGCAAAACCGGGCGCATCGAACTGGAACAGGCGCTGACCGGGCAGGTCGACGAGAGCCGGCTGGTGACGGTGGAATTCCTCGGCACGGTGCACAGCGACCTGCCCTGGGAATTCAGGCCGATGGTACGGCAGGTCAAGGTTCACCCGGGAGAGGTGACGGAGGTCCATTACTTCGCCAGGAACAAGACTGACAGCCAGGTCGCCGGGCAGGCCGTGCCCAGCGTGGCGCCGGGCCAGGCGGCGAAGTATTTCAACAAGACGGAGTGCTTCTGTTTTACCCGGCAGACACTGGAGGCGGGCGAGGCGAAGGAGATGCCGATCCGGTTCGTGGTCGATCCGGCGCTACCGGAGGATGTCGTGAGGGTGTCGCTGTCCTACACCTTCTATCAGGCAAAGGATGCCGACCCGGCAGCAACCGTTTCAATGGAAAAGGGCAGCCTCGACTCCATCATGTAACACGGGACCAGCAGCGCAAGATACTGCGTGTGATTCATTAGCGGGTGGTCGGGCGGTCTATCCTGACCCCATAAAAGTTAACAACTTGAATAGAGAGGGAGTTACCAATGTCAGCATCTAAAGGGGGTTATTACCTGCCGGAACCGAGCCACTGGCCCATCGTAGGCTCCGTCGGCCTGTTCCTGCTGCTGGGTGGTTTTGCGCATTTCCTGCACGGCGGGTCCTGGGTGGTGATGGCGACCGGCGGGGCTGTGCTGATCTTCATGCTGTTCGGCTGGTTCGGTACCGTGATCAACGAGAGCGTGAGCGGCAAGTACAACGAACAGGTCGACATGTCCTTCCGCTGGAGCATGGGCTGGTTCATCTTCTCCGAGGTGATGTTCTTCGCGGCCTTCTTCGGCGCCCTGTTCTACGCGCGCATGTACTCGGTGCCGTGGCTGGGCGGCGAAGGCAACAACGCCATGACCAACGAGCTGCTGTGGCGTGGCTTCGATGCCGCCTGGCCGACCAACGGTCCGGGCAATGTCGGCGGTGCCTACGAGTACATGGGTGCCTGGGGCATACCGGCGATCAATACCCTGATCCTGCTGTCCTCGGGCGTGACCGTTACCTGGGCGCACTGGGGCCTGAAAAAGGCTGATCGCACCCAGCTGATCCTCGGCCTGATGGCCACGGTGGGGCTGGGCTTCCTGTTCCTGGGTCTGCAGGCGTACGAGTACGGCCATGCCTACCACGAACTGAACCTGACACTGAATACCGGTATCTACGGCACCACCTTCTACATGCTGACCGGCTTCCACGGCCTGCACGTGACGCTGGGCGCCACCATGCTGCTGGTCATCCTGATCCGCAGCATGAAGGGGCACTTCACCAACGAGCATCACTTCGCGTTCGAGGCCGTGGCCTGGTACTGGCACTTCGTCGACGTGGTGTGGCTGGGCCTGTTCGTATTCGTGTACTGGCTGGTCTAGACGAAAGCATCAGGACAGCAAGGGGGCGCTGCTTGCAGCGCCCTTTTTGTTGAAGGCACCGGTAATTGTTCGCGGACGTGGTCCGTTCCTGCTGGGTGACGCTATTGGGCGTGGGCGCGCATCTCATGCGCGATGAAGCGCATTATCCGCCCACACCGTGCGGTTGCAGCAGGCCGGTGGCGTAGCCGAGCATCAGCAGCACGAACAACAGGACCGACAGGCTGATGCGTACGGTCAGCGCACGCACGGTACGCTCTGAGGTCCCCTTGTCCTTGACGAGGTAGAACAGACCGCTGAACAGGCTGCCAATGATGATGAACAGGAACAGGACAACGATGATTTTTGTGGCCATGACAGGGAACCGGAAGTGAGATATATACCCGGCAGTATATCAAATCAGGCGGTTCGATGAGACTCGGCGCCTTCAGCTTCCGGCCCGGGCTTTGGCCCACGCTGGCCACGCTGGTCCTGTTGCCCCTGATGGTCGGGCTCGGCGTCTGGCAGCTGCAGCGCGCAGACTGGAAACAGGGACTGGTCGATGCCAATGCCGAGCGTGCCGGGCTGCCTGCCGTCAGCCTGCAGGCGCTGCTGCCGGTCACGGAGTCGGCCCAGTACCGGCCGGTGACCGTGACGGGACGTTACGATCTCGCGCACCAGCTGCTGCTGGACAACCGTACCTGGCAGGGTCATCCGGGCTACGAGGTGCTGACCCCGTTGCGCCTGTCCGCCGGCGGTACGGCAGTGCTGGTCAACCGTGGCTGGGTACCGGCCGACCCGGACCGCGGCAAGCTGCCGGCGCTGCCGGGCGCGGCCGGTGAAATACCGGTCAGGGCGACCGTCAAGCTGCCCCCGGAAAAGAACTTCCGGCTGTCGGACGTAGAGGAGGCGCAGGCCGGCTGGCCGCGCGTGGTGCAGCAGCCCGAGCTGGCACAGCTGGAGCAGCTGCTCGGCTACCCGCTGCTGCCGGTGATACTCCTGCTGGACAAGGATGCGGAGCAGGGTTTCCTGCGCGACTGGAAACCGGTGTATGGTGTGACGCCCGACAAGCACCGCGCCTATGCCATGCAATGGCTGACGCTGGCACTGGTACTGGGGCTGATCTATGTCGGTGTGAACACGAAACGAATTGGCAATAACGGTGTGGATGTGCAATGAAAAGGCAAGATGAGGTGATTCCGACCGCGGCCCGGCGCAATTGGTGGCGACAGCGCGGCTTCCTGACCTCGCGGCAGGCGCTCGTGGTGCTCGGACTGATTTTCCTGGCGCCGACCTTCGTTGCCTGGATTATGCACCAGGGCGGTGATGGCGGCTGGCGTCCGGAAGGTATGACCAACCAGGGCAGCCTGGTGCACCCGGCGAGGCCGCTGCAGATGCCGGTCGGGTTGCAGGCGGGCGAGCGTCCGCTGAATGATTTCCTGCTGGGTATGTGGACGTTGCTGTATATCGGCGATGCCGATTGCGATGCGGTGTGCATCGACAGCCTGTACAAGATGCGTCAGATCAGGATCGCCCAGAACGAGAACATGAAGCGTGTGCAGACGCTGTTTCTGCTGCAGGGCGATGCCTTGCCGCAGGAGCTGGCTATGCGTCTCGCCGAAGAATACCGCGACCTGACCGTGGTGCCGGTGTCAGCCGCGCAGGCCGGGCAGATCGCGCCGTTCTTTGCCATCGACGATGCGGGTATGGAAGCGGCCGAACGTGTGTACTTCATCGATCCGCTCGGCAATCTCATGATGTACTACGGGCCGGATGCCGATCCCGCCGGCATGCTCAAGGACCTGCGCAAGCTGCTGAAATTCTCGAGGATCGGCTGAAGTAACGCAAATGATGACGCTGGTAAAAAGCTACCTGGGCCTGTGCAAGCTGAAGGTCGTTGCGCTGATCGTGTTTACCGCCATGGTCGGCATGTTCCTCGCCACCCAGCCGCCCGGCATGGTGCCCTGGGACGTGCTGCTGCTGGGCAACCTCGGTATCGGCATGGCGGCCTCCGCGGCCGCGGCGATCAATCACGTGCTGGACGCGCGCGAGGATGCACGCATGACGCGTACCAGCCGGCGTCCGCTGCCGCAGGGCGAGATCAGCCAGACTGGCGCCCTGGTGTTCGCCGTGCTGCTTGCGGCCCTGTCGATGGCGATCCTGGTGGTGTTCATCAACAGCCTGACGGCGGTACTGACATTTTTTTCACTGGTGGGCTACGCCATCGTCTATACCATGTACCTGAAGCGTGCGACGCCGCAGAATATCGTCATCGGGGGTGCCGCCGGTGCCGCGCCACCGGTGCTTGGCTGGGCCGCGCTGACCGACACGGTAGACCCGCACGCCCTGCTGCTGTTCCTGATCATTTTCATCTGGACGCCGCCGCACTTCTGGGCGCTGGCCATCCACCGGCGTGACGAGTATGCCAAGGTGGATATCCCGATGCTGCCGGTGACGCACGGTATTCCGTTCACGCGCCTGCAGATCCTGCTCTACACCATCATGCTGCTGGTGGTGAGCGTGCTGCCGTTTGCCATGCACATGAGCGGCTATTTCTACCTGGCCGGCGCGCTGTTGCTGGGTATCGGTTTCCTGCGCTACGCGATCCAGCTCATGCAGGGCAAGGATGTCGCCATGAAGACCTTCGGCTATTCCATCTGGTATCTCATGGCGATCTTCGCCATCCTGCTGGTCGACCATTACCTGCCGTTGTTGCACTAGCCGGCGACCTGCCGGATGCCGCCGCCAGCGCCGGCAAAATTGCCACGCCCGTCAACAGCAAATATAGTACTGTCAGTCGTCACAATCGCGCCAGGCACAGTTGGCCAGCCGTGCAAATAACGGAGAATCAGTGCATGACCGAAAGCTCGAGCAGTGTGTCCAGCAAGTCCGGCCTGCCGCCCGGCACGCTGATTCACGTCGGTGAGGTGCTGGCGACCGAAACCAGGGTATCGGTTGTCGACTACACCAGGGAACGCTGCAAGGAGCATGTCGCTCATTCGATAGAGGACATCACCCAGTACCGGAATACCGACTCGGTTACCTGGGTCAACGTCGAGGGGTTGATCAACGTGGAGCTGATCGAGGCCATCGGTCAGCAGTTCGATATTCATCCCCTGGTGCTCGAGGACATCCTGAATACCCATCAACGGCCCAAGTTCGAGGAATACGACGACTACCTGTTTCTGGTGTTCAAGGTAATGTACTCCGCAGAAGACGGGGTGTCGGTGAACTACGAGCAGGCAAGCGTCCTGATCCTCAATGACTACGTCTTTACGTTCAAGGAAAAGCAGGACGACATCTTCGAACCGATCAAGGCCCGGCTGCACAATCAGAAGGGACGCTTCAGAAGTCAGGGCGCCGACTACCTGGCCTACACGATCCTCGACACGGTCGTCGACCTGTACCTCTCCCTGCAGGATTACCTGGACAAGGTAATCGAGTCGGTCGAGGATGATTTGCTGGCCACGCCCGATACCACAACACTGGCGAATATCCAGCGCATCCGTCGCGAGCTGATCTTCCTGCGCCGTTCATCCGCACCCTTGCGGGACTTGCTGAACGGGATTTTGCGATCTGACTCGGAATTGATCAGTGACGGTACCCTGATCTATTTCCGGGATGTCCATGACCACGTGATGCGGGTGACGGATGCATTTGAAACCTACCGGGACATGATGACGGGCCTGATGGATATCTACAATTCCACCATCAGCAACCGGATGAACGAGATCATGAAGGTGCTGACGGTGTTTGCATCCATATTCATACCGCTGACATTTCTCACCGGGATTTACGGTATGAACTTCGACTATATGCCGGAGCTCAAGTGGCACTGGGCGTACCCGGTGATATGGGCAGGCTTTATCCTGATAACCGTGCTGCTGCTCGTGTATTTCAAACGCAAGAAATGGCTCTAGCCGCGCCGATGAATCCGGGTCGGTATGGTGCAGGCAGTGCCGGGACATGCCGCGTTGCCGCATGCCCGGTATTGCAGTCACAGGGGATGCATACGCAGGCGAGGCGCTGTGCTAGCCCACGACAGTTTCACGTTCACCACGGTAGAGGATCCCTGCATGTCGCATATTGAAGCAGGTGGCAGCTGTCTGTGCGGTGCGCTGCGCTACATCATCAGGGGCGAGGTGCTGCGTTTCTATCACTGCCACTGCACGCGCTGCCGCAAGGCGACCGGTACCGGGCATGCCAGCAATCTGCTGGTGACACCCGCGGACAGCATCGAGTGGATCGCCGGCGGCGAGCTGCTGGCCAGCTACAAGGTGCCGGAGGCGAAACGCTTCCGCAACTGTTTCTGCCCGCAGTGCGGCAGCCCGATGCCGCGCGTGATACCGGAACTGGACGGCGTGCTGGTGCCGGCTGGTTCGCTCGACAGTGAGCCGCCCGTACCGCCGCAGGCGCGCATCTTCTGGGATTCGCGTGCGCAGTGGTCGTGTTCGGGCGACGAACTGCCGGTGTTTCCCGAATACCCGTAAACAGTTCGCCCGATTGCCATGCCGGAACGTCCCGGCGGCCTCACGAACGGAGGCAGCATGCAACCCAGAATCAGCATGATCACGCTTGGCGTACGCGATCTGGAACGCGCCGTGCGTTTCTACCGCGACGGGCTCGGCTTTCCGCAAATGGAGTCGCCGCCCGCGGTGGCCTTCTTTACCCTCAACGGCAGCTGGCTGGGTCTGTACGGTCACGATGCACTGGCCGAGGACGCCACCGTACCCGCCGCGGGCAGCGGTTTTCGCGGTGTCGCGCTGGCGCACAATGTGCATTCCGAGGCCGAGGTCGATGCCGTGCTCGCGCAGGCGGTCAGCGCCGGCGCCACCCTGGTCAAGCCGGGGCAGCCGGTGTTCTGGGGCGGGTACTCGGGGTATTTCGCCGACCCGGACGGACACCTGTGGGAGGTCGCACACAATCCGTTTTTCTGGATCGGCCCGGAAGATACAGCTACATGAAGCGTCTACACTCAGTTTATTCCGTGCCGGGCTGAATGGCCCGACCGCAAGGAGACCGGTCATGACGGCAGACAATCACAGCGTGTTCGAGCAGCTGCGCCGCAACGCGGTGGCGCTGATCAGCCTGATGGTCGCGCTTTCCAGCCTGGGCTACAACACCTGGCGCAACGAACAGACCGAGGCCAACCGCAACCAGCGCCAGGCCGCCTTCGAAGTCCTGCTCAAGCTGGGGGAGTTGCAGCAGGTCGTGTTCCACAGCCACTACGACATGGATGCCGACAAGGGCAATCCACGCACCGGCTGGGCCTATATCCTGACCGTGCGCGACCTGTCGCAGGTGATGGGTGCACCGATGTCGGGCATGGCCGACGAGTTGGTCGCGACCTGGAGCACCCACTGGCAGGAGCTGGGCAGCGACCAGTCCGGTGCAGACAGCATCATGAACGGCATCGATCAGGCACGCGAGACCACCTTGCAGGTGCTGAAGTCGCTCGACTAGGACGGCATCAGTTCCGGTGGATACGGATCCAGGTAGGTCTGCTGCAGCGCCCAGTCATTCGGGTGATGCCGGAGATGATGGCGGATCAGCGTCAGCGGCGCGGCCAGCGGCACCAGCCCGAGCCGGTACTGGTCGATCAGGCCGCTCATCTCGGCACGATCGCCCGCCCCCAGCTGTTTGCTGAAATACCCCTGCAGGTGCTGCAGTACGTTGCTGTGCGACTTGCGCGTGGCGTGCCGCTGCATCGCCGTCATGAGTTCCGTTTCGTAGCGCGCGCACAACCCGTCGAAACCCTTCTTGCCTGACGTTGCCACCAGCTGTCCGAGGCGGCGGTAAGCGGCCTGATTGTGTGCCATGACACTCAGTTTCTGGCGGGTATGGAACTCGACCAGCCGCGCCGGCGAAATGCCGTGATGCAGCAGCTGCAGCCAGCGGTACCGGATGAACACGCGCTCGATGAAGTTGTCGCGCAGGTCCGGGTCGTTCAGGCGGCCGTCCTCCTCGCAGGGCAGGTTGGGATGGGCGCGCATAATGACCTGTGCAAAGGCACCGATACCGTCCGAGCGGGCCGATTGCCCCGATTCGGTCCAGGTCTTGACCCGTTCCATGCCGCAGCTGGGTGAGCGCGACTTGAAGATATAGCCGCACACGTCGTCCATGCCGCGTGCGACCTTGACACCGCAGGCACCGAGCCGGTCGGTGACGTCGAGCGCGCTGTTTTTCACGCCCAGCACGCGCACGCCCCTTGCGGTCCTGACCAGCCGGATCGGTTCGCGCGGGATGCCCAGCCCGATGGCGACCTCCGGACAGAATGGCCGGAACTCGAGGAAATCGGCCAGCCGCCGGTTGATGAAGCGGTCGTACTTGTGTCCGCCGTCGAAGCGTACCTGTTCACCCAGCAGGCAGCTGCTGATCCCTACCGGAATTTTTGTAATGTCCCCGTGCATGGCCGCCGGCTACAGTGAGTGCCCGAACACGATGATAGCAATATTCGTATCGTCGTCGAGCTGTTCGACGGTTTCCTCCAGCACGTACCAGCCCTGCTTGTTGAAGAATCCGACAGCTGCGGCATTGAAGGTCTCGCAGCCGGCCTGCACCGATGACATACCCGTGGCGCGCAGGCGTTCCAGCTGGTCGTCGAGCAGGCGCGCACCGATGCCGCGGCGGCGGTACCTTTCCTCGACCCAGACACCGTCGATGCAGTTGGCCACGTGATCGCAGTAGCCGACGATGCGATCGCCCAGGCGCGCGATGCTCGCCTGCGGCAGGCGTTGTGCTATGAGTTCCCGAAACAGCGCAGGCGGTCGTTCGGCGCACTGCGCGGCCGGCAGGAAGCGGTCGTAGCATTGATGCCAGACGCGGTGTACCAGGCCGGCGATGGCCTGGAGATCATCCGGCTGCGGTGTTGCGACGGACAGCGCCGGGAAGGCGATGATCCGGCTCATACCTGGCCACGCAAGGACTTGAACGCGTCGAGTGCACGAATGCGGGTTGCCTGCAGGTCGACCATCGGGGCGGGGTAGGCCAGGTCGAGCCCTGACTTCCAGGGTTCGTGAACACAGCGCGTATCGAGCGCGGCCAGCTCCGGGACCCAGCGGCGCACGTACTCGCCGTCGGGATCGAACTTTTTACCCTGGGTGACCGGGTTGAAGATGCGAAAATAGGGCGCGGCATCGGTACCGCAGCCGGCCACCCACTGCCAGCCGAGCGTGTTGCTGGCGAGGTCGGCATCGAGCAGCGTGTCCCAGAACCAGCGCGCACCTTCCTGCCAGGGGATCAGCAGGTTCTTGGCCAGGAACGAGGCCACCAGCATGCGCACGCGGTTATGCATCCAGCCGGTATGCCAGAGTTCGCGCATGCCCGCGTCGATGACGGGGAACCCGGTCTGGCCATGCTGCCAGCACTGCAGTGCCGTGCGGTAATTGCGCTGCCAGGGGAAACGCCGGAAGCGCGCATCCATGGCGGTATCCGGACTGTCGGGATAGTGGTGAAGGATATGCGCGGCAAAGTCGCGCCAGCCGACCTCGGTTATCAGACGTTCCAGCGAACGGTGCGTCGCCGCGCCGCCGGGTGCGTTCGTCTGTTGCAGCGCGCGGTTGACGATGGTGCGCGGGCTGATTTCCCCGTAGTGCAGGTGCGGCGACAGCCGTGAGGTGCCCGCGATTGCCGGGTAGTCACGGGCATGGTCGTACTGCGCCACGGCATCTTCCATGAATCGCTCGAGTCGTGCGCGTGCTTGCAACTCGCCGGGTTGCCAGTGCCGGTAAAATCCGTCGTCCCAGGACAGTCGCGGCAGCAGGCCGAGGCTGTCGAGCGCGATGCCATCGATGCCGGCCAGGCCGGGCAGCGTGGCCGGCGCCGGCAGCTCGGGCTGGTACAAATCCATGGTGTGACACCGGCGCCACCAGGCGGTGAACACGCGGTAAGGCGTGCCGTCGTCCTTTTTCACCTCGTGCGGTTCGAACAGCAGGCCGCCCCTGAAGCTGGTCACCGTCAGCCCGTCTTCCCGCAGCCGTGTCTTGATAGCACTGTCGCGTGCCATGGCCTGCGGCGTATACAGGCGGTTCCAGACTATCGCCTGCGCGCCGGTCTCCCGTGCCAGCCCGGCGAGGCAGTCGAGGCTGGTGCTGCCGCTGCGAATGAGCAGGGCATTGCCTTGCTCGCGCAGCTGCCCGTCCAGCGCGCGCAGGCCGTGATGCAGCCACCAGCGGCTGGCGGCGCCCGGTCGCCAGCCGCCGGCCTCGTCCGGCTGGTGGATATAGAGCGGGATGACATGCTCGTAATGGGCGCAGGCATGGTCCAGTGCCGGGTTGTCATGCAGCCGCAGATCTTCCCTGAACCATACAATCGCGATGCGTTGCGCCACTGGCTGCCCCCGTGTTTCCTGTTATCCGGTCGGATAGTCAAACTAATCATAAACTTGCTGTAAACGATGCGACAGCGAAAACAATCCTGTCCCGGCTTCGCGGCCGGCACCCGGCACTTTAACTGAAATCCGGCCAGGACCGGCCGGGTGATGACATGGGCCGAATTTCGGTGCCGGGCATGCTGCTGGTGGGTGCGGCACAGGATAACGGGACGTATTGCAGGCCGTGCGCGATGTGCTGGAAGGATCGAAATGGCAGCTGTTTATTGCGCCTGGCCTGGCCTATGGCCGGAAGGCGGTCGGATTCCGCCCGATGCCATGGCGATCCTCGAGGTGGGGCTGCTGTCAGTCAAGTGACAGCTGTTGAGCCTGCGTCGGACGGGTAATGTCCAGCTCCGGATCGTAGATGGCGGTGTCGATCTCCAGCAGGCCCAGCACGGTGTGGAAGATGTTGTCGTGTGACCAGGGCCGGGCGCTGTTTGCCTGTAGCGTGCTGACGACGTCTGTATCGAAGTTGCCGTCAAACCACAGCACTGCGCTGACATCCTTCTGTGCATCAGGCGCCATTATCCAGGGCAGGCCGTGCAGGTAGACGCCGTGTTCGCCCAGCGATTCGCCGTGGTCGCTGATATACATCATGGCCGTCTCGAACCGCTCGTCATTCTGCCTGAGCAACGCGATGACCTTTGACAGGAAGTAATCCGTGTACAGGATCGCGTTATCGTAGGCGTTGTTGATTTCCTCGCTGCTGCATTCTTCCAGCTGGCTGGTCCGGCAGACCGGGGTGAACTTCTCGAATTCTGCTGGATAGCGCTTGTAATAGGCCGGGCCGTGATTGCCCATCTGGTGCAGGACGATGAAGATGTCGCCGCTGCCGGTGCCGTTGATATAGTCCTGCAGCCCGACCAGCATGCCCTCGTCCCGGCATTCGTCGTCGCATACCGTGTTGTTCTCGGGGGTCCTGAAGTCCTGGTAGGCAACGCGGTCCGCCACGCCCTTGGAACTGGAATTGTTGTCACGCCACAGCACCTGGACACCGGCATGCGCGAGCACGTCCAGCAGGTTTTCGCTGCGCTTGGCCTTGTCATCGGAATAGTCCGCGCGGCCCAGCCTGGAGAAAATGCACGGTACGGAGACCGCGGTCGAGGTGCCGCAGGCCTGCATATCCGTCAGGCTGATGACGTTTTCCCTCGCCAGTAACGGGTTGGTTTCCCGCGCGTAGCCGTTCAGGGAGAAGCGGTCCGCGCGTGCGGTTTCGCCCAGCACGAAGATGACCAGTTCCCGGTGTTTGTCGCCCGGGGGTGTCACGGCGTCCATGCCCAGCGCCTCGACGATCAACGGTCCCGTCGGGATACTTTCCGCCAGGTACTTGCCGCCCGACCAGAGGCTGGTCAGTGGGTTGCTGTAATAGCGCAGCGGCTTGTGTTCGCGGAAGAAGGACGCGTAGGCCTTGCTGAACAGCAGCAGCTGCGCCGTGATGACCACCACGATTACCGCGCTGACCTTCAGCTTCGCGAACAATTCATGCCTGAACGGCCGGGGCTTGATCGGCACGCGCAGCACGAACAGGGCCGGCAGGATGCCCAGCAACAGGACGTAGACCAGCAGCCGGTAATCGAACAGGTCGAGGGATTCCCTGACATCGGTCTGTACCACGTTGCGGATCATGCCGGTATCGATGACCACGTTGTAGCTGTCCATGAAATAGGCAGTGACGGAAGCGAGCAGCAGGATCACGGCCAGCAGCGGCCGGGTGACGGGCTGCCATGTCAGCAGCGTCAGCAGCAGCATGATGAAACCCGCCAGCAGTATTCCCAGCGAGGCTGTAAACGCGAGCGTATGCAGGGTATCGGGATAGGCGGCGGTCACGTTCCTGAAAAACGCAAAGTTGGTGAACAACACCAGGAAACCCGTGGCCAGAAGATTGAGTCGTGTTGTGTGCAAGTTTCGTTGCTTCCCGTGGCGGGCGTCCTTCGGTGCCGGTGCGGCACCGTACAACCCTGAACGGCCCCGCAGGGCCGTTACTGGTAGAGAATAGGTCAGTTTGCTTAAGGGTGGCTTAAAGCACTCAGTCCTGCAGGGCCTTCTTGAGTTTGCCGAGGGCGTTCTTTTCCAGCTGCCGGATGCGCTCGGCGGAGACATTGTAACGTGCGGCGAGTTCGTGCAGTGTGGTCTTGTCTTCCGACAGCCAGCGCGCCTCCAGGATTGCACGGCTGCGCTCGTCCAGTATGTCGAGGGCTTCGGCAAGATTGCTGTTGCTGGTCTCGCTCCAGTCCGCATGCTCCAGCAGCAGGGCCGGATCATTTGCGGTGTTGGTCAGGTAGGCGGCCGGTGCGTAGTGGTTGTCCTCGTCATCGTCACTGCCGAGCGGATCGAAACCGATATCCTGGCCACTCAGACGCGACTCCATTTCCAGGACCGTCTCCGGCTTGACACCGAGATCCTCGGCCACCGCATTGACTTCGTCGTTATTCAGCCAGCCCAGGCGCTTTTTCTTGCTGCGCAGGTTGAAGAACAGCTTGCGCTGCGACTTGGTGGTAGCGACCTTGACGATGCGCCAGTTGCGCAGGATGAATTCGTGCATCTCGGCGCGGATCCAGTGCACGGCAAATGACACCAGGCGCACGCCATGGGCCGGGTCGAAGCGCTTCACGGCCTTCATCAGGCCGATATTGCCTTCCTGGATCAGGTCGGCCAGCGCCAGCCCGTAGCCGCTGTAGCCGCGGGCGATGCGCACCACGAAACGCAGGTGCGACATAACCAGCGTGCGCGCCGCCTCGAGGTCGTTCTCGGTGTGCAGGCGCACGGCCAATGCCTTTTCTTCCTCTGCGGTCAGCACGGGAATGCTCATCGCCGCATGGATATACTGATCCAGGCTGCCGGTCGGCATTGGCACCATAAATGACTGATTCTTAAGTGTTAAATTCTGTGACATCAGGGTTTTTCGCTCCTCAACGGCTTGCCGTCATACTAGCACTCCTGCCTATAGAGTGCCAAATTCAGCAAAAGTTGCAGGCACTTCGGCTGCCGTGGTCCGATCTTTAATAGGTGGTGCGGGCTGGCGGCAGGCGCGGTCGGGGTCAGCTTGGCTCGATGGCGCTCAGGTGGCGGCCGACGGCCAGCCAGGAACCCAGCAGGCCGAGCAGGATGCCACTGGCGAGCAGTCCGCCGAGCGAGAGCAGGGGCAGGGTCTCGAGTTTGAAATTGCTCTGGTAGAGGCCCGCCAGCCGGGCCACCGGGTCGTCCAGCAGCCAGAAGCCGCTGACGACCAGCAGCCAGGCGAGCAGCGCGCCGAGCAGGCCGTACCACAGGCCGCTGTAGAGGAACGGGCGGCGCACGAAGGCGTTGGTCGCCCCGATCAGCTTGGTGACGACGATCTCGGCGCGGCGGTTCTGGATTTCCAGGCGGATGGTATTGCCGATCACCAGCAGCACGGCCAGTGCCAGCAGAGCGCCGATGACCAGAATGCCGCGCCGGGCGATGTCGATCATCGCGGCGAGGCGTTGCACCCATTCCAGGTCGAGCTGCGCCAGGTCCACTTCCGGCAGGCTGCGGAGTTTTTTCTGCAATTCCGCTGCAGGTCCCGGCGCGGTGTGCTCGCGGCGCGGCGCGACGATCAGCACGGCAGGCAGCGGGTTCTCATCCAGTGCCTCGAGGGCGTCGGCAAAGCCGGACTGGCTGCTGAATTCCTCCAGTGCCTGGGCCGGCGTGATCAGCTGCAGCGTATCGACCTCCGGCCATTGCCGGATGCGCGTGGCAAGCCCCTCGGCCTGCGGGGCCGGCACATCGCCCTTGAGAAATACCGAGATGGTGGCCTGGCCGTCCCATGACCCGCTCAGTCGATGCAGGTTATCAAGCAGCAGATAGAGCCCGGACGGCAGTGCCAGCGCGATGCCGATAACCGCCGCCGTCATGATCGAAGGCAGCAGGTTGCGGTACAGGCGGCCCAGACTGTCGAGCGCGACCTGCGCGTGGCGCTGCAGGTAGACGCGCGGTGACAGCATGCGCGGCGCCCGTTCGCGCTGACGCCGGTTTTTGCGCTTGCCGATCATGCGCAGGCTTCCGCGTGTTGCACGAGACGGCCGTGTTCCAGCGCCAGCACGGGGTAGTCGAGCGAGCGGATCAGCGGAATATCGTGGCTGGCGACCAGCACCGTGACGCCGACGTCATTGAACAGGCTGAACAGCTGCATGATTTCCCGCGAGAGGTCCGGGTCGAGGTTGCCCGTCGGCTCATCGGCAAGCAGCAGCATGGGCTTGTTGACCACGGCTCGCGCGATGCCGACACGCTGCTGTTCGCCGCCGGAGAGCGTGATCGGGTAAAGGCGTTCCTTGCTGAGCAGGCCGAGCTTGTCGAGCGCTGCACGCACGCGCCGGCCGATTTCCTGGTGCCGGTAGCCGGCGATGACCAGCGGCAGGGCGACGTTGTCGAATACCGTGCGGTCGAACAGCAGGTGATGGTCCTGGAAGATGAAACCGATCCTGCGGCGAATGTACGGGATACGCCGGTTGCCGATATTCGTGACGTTTTCCCCGTCCAGGAAGATCTGGCCGCGCGTGCCGCGCTCGATCAGCGCGATGAGCTTGAGCAGGGTGCTCTTGCCGGCCCCGGAATGCCCGGTCAGGAATGCCATCGAGCCCGGCTCCATGTGAAAGCTGATGTTGTTGAGCGCCTCGAATCCGCCGGGATAGCGCTTGCTGACGTTGGTGAATCGAATCATTTATACGTTAAACGTTAAACGTTAAACGTGAGACGTGAAAGGTGAGCATCTGCACACGTGTCGTATTACGAGAATGGCACCAGTGTAATCGCAAATTGTACTTGCAACCTGTAGTAACGAAGATGTCCTGAAAACGTCTCACGTCTCACGTCTCACGTCTCACGTCTCTGTTGCTCCTTGCCGAACAGTGCCTCGACGAACTCGGCGGCATCGAACGCGCGCAGGTTCTCGATGCCCTCGCCGACGCCGATGAAGCGGATCGGGATGCCGGTCTTCCTGGCGATGGCAAAGATGATACCGCCCCTGGCGGTGCCGTCGAGCTTGGTGAGGGTGATGCCGGTGAGGCCGACGGCTTCGTTGAATTCGCGCGCCTGGTTGAGAGCGTTCTGGCCCGTGCCGGCGTCCACCACCAGCATCACCTCGTGCGGCGCCGTGGCGTCGAGCTTGCCCATGACGCGCTTGATCTTCTTCAGCTCTTCCATCAGGTTGGACTGGGTATGCAGGCGCCCGGCAGTGTCGGCGATCAGCACGTCGACATTGCGCGCGCGTGCCGACTCCACTGCGTCGAAGATCACCGAGGCGGAATCCGCGCCCTGTTGCTGGGCGATCACCGGCACGTTGTTGCGTTCGCCCCAGGTCTGCAGCTGTTCGACGGCGGCGGCGCGGAAGGTGTCGCCCGCGGCCAGCATCACCTGCTTGCCCTGCAGTTGCAGGCGGTACGCCAGCTTGCCGATGGTGGTGGTCTTGCCCGCGCCATTGATGCCGACCATGAGGATCACGAAGGGGCGGGGGGTGTCGGGTATGGACAGCGGGATGCTGCAGGGCGCCAGGATAGCCTGCATGCGCTCGCGCAGCGCAGTCATCAGGGAATCGGCATCGGTGACCTGCCCCAGTGCGATCAGGTCGGTGAGATTATCGATAATCTCGCGCGTGGCCTCGATACCGACGTCGGCGACCAGCAGCGTGGTCTCGATTTCCTCGAGCAGTTCCCGGTCGATTTTGCGGTTGCTGCGCACCAGGCTGGTCACGCTGTCGGCCAGGCTGCTACGGGTCCGGGACAGGCCGGCCTTGAGCCGCGCAAACAGACCGGCCTTTGCAGGTTTTTCCGTATCGGTCGATGATTTACTGTTCAGGAAACCTGCCATCGGATTTGTTGTCTGTGTATGAATCGGGAATTCTTCGGCTGGATATCCTATCATCCTGACCCTCTCGGGGTAACCATCGCAATACGGGGAGAAAATCAATGCGGAATCTGCTTGCAATTATCCTGGCCCTGTTCGGTCCGATGGCATCAGCTGGCGGTGACGTCAATGAATACACGCTCGATAACGGGTTGAAACTCATCGTCAAAGAGGACCATCGTGCCCCGGTGGTGGTGTCGCAGGTGTGGTACAGGGTCGGTGCGAGTTACGAAACCGATGGCATTACCGGTATATCGCACGTGCTGGAGCACATGATGTTCAAGGGTACCGATAGCCATCCGCCCGGCGAGTTTTCGCGCATCATCGCCGGCAATGGCGGCCAGGAGAACGCCTTCACCAGCCAGGATTACACGGCCTATTTCCAGCGCCTGGAGCGCAGCCGCCTGCCGGTCAGTTTCGAGCTGGAAGCGGACCGGATGCGCAAGCTGCACCTGCAGGACGAAGAATTCCAGAAAGAAATCAACGTGGTAATGGAAGAACGCCGAATGCGTACGGATGACAAGCCCACGGCGCTGACCTACGAGCAGTTCATGGCCGCCGCCTACACCGCCAGTTCCTACCGCACGCCGACCATCGGCTGGATGAACGACCTCGAAAACCTCGAACTGGCCGATCTGCAGGCGTGGTACCAGCGCTGGTATGCGCCGAATAACGCCATCGTTGTTGTGGTTGGCGATGTGCAGCCCGCGGACGTGCTTGCGCTGGCGAAGCAATATTTCGGGCCGCTCAAGCCCGAGACTATCATCCAGTCCAAGCCGCGCGTCGAACCACCCCAGCAGGGTCGACGTGACATCCGGGTCGAGGTCCCGGCCGAAGTCCCCTACACTGTCATGGGTTTCAAGGTGCCGGTGCTGAAAACGGCCGGGGACGACATGGAACCCTATGCGCTTGAGGTGCTGGCCGGCATCCTCGACGGCGGTGACAGTGCGCGCCTGGCTACCGAGCTGGTGCGCGGCAGCCAGGTCGCTTCCAGCGCCGGCGCCGGTTATGACCTTTACAGCCGCCAGTCGGACCTGTTCCTGCTGGACGGCACACCCTCCAAGCGGCACAGTGTCGCCGAGCTGCAGCAAGCCCTGCTGGAGCAGATCAGGCGCCTGCAGGAAAAACCGGTAACACCGGACGAACTGGCGCGCGTCAAGGCCAGGGTGGTCGCCAGCGCGGTGTACGAACAGGATTCCACCTTCTACCAGGCCATGAAAATCGGCCAGCTGGAGGCGGTAGGACTCGACTGGCGGCTGGCGGATGACTACGTGGCACGCATCAAGGCGGTGACTGCGGACCAGCTGCAGGCGGTGGCCGGCAAGTACCTGGTCGAGAAAAACCTGACCGTGGCGGAACTGGTGCCGCTGCCCATGGATTCCGGACGCAAGCCGCGTGCGGCCATGCCGGAGGGTGCCCATGTCCACTAACAGCCAGCGTGAGGCAAACAGCATGACGAAACGATTACTGGGCGATGTGGCCCTGGTACTGGTGTTGCTGCTGCCGGCACTGCCGGCACAGGCCATACCGCCGATCCAGCACTGGCTGACCGATAACGGGCTGCGCGTCTACTACGTACATGCCCCCGAATTACCGATGGTGGATCTGAACATCACCTTTGCCGCCGGCAGCGCGCGCGATGACGGGCACTCCGGGGTCGCACACATGACCAGCACCCTGCTCGATACCGGGGCGGCCGGCCTCAGTGCCAGCGAGCTGGCAAACCGGATCGAGGCGCTGGGTGCGGAACTCAACACCGGTTCCGCGCGCGACATGGGCTGGGTGAGCCTGCGCAGCCTGAGTGACACTGAATACCTGCAGCCGGCGCTGGCGATCCTGGGCGACATACTCGGCAAGCCGGATTTCAACAAGCGCGACTTCGAACGCGAGCGCGAGCGCACGCTGGTCGCCCTGCGCAGTGATGAACAGTCGCCGTCGACCGTGGCCGAATACGCGCATTTCGATGCCATCTACCACGACCACCCCTACGCGCTGCGCGAAAACGGTACCGAAGCGAGTATCAAGACACTGTCGCTGGCAGATATCCGTGAATTCCATGGCCGTTACTACGTGGCGCGCAATGCCGTGCTGGCCATTGTCGGCGATATTGACCGCCAGGAAGCCGAGAAGGTGGCGGAACGGCTCGCCGCACGCCTGCCGGAAGGCAAGCGCGCCGATTCCCTGCCGCCCGTGCCGCGCCTGGAAAAGGCCAGCATGGAGCGCATCTACCATCCGTCCGCACAGACCACCGTGCGCATGGGGGCGCCGGGCATGCATCGTGGCGATCCGGATTATTTCCCGCTCTATATCGGCAACCACGTACTCGGTGGCAGCGGCCTGGTGTCGAGGCTGAGTGACGAGGTGCGTGAGAAGCGCGGCCTGTCCTACAGTGCCAGCAGCTATTTCAACCCCATGGAGCAGGACGGGCCGTACCTGCTGTCACTGCAGACGCGCAATGACCAGGCCGAGGCGGCGCTTGCCGTCATGCGCGAGACCCTGCAGAAGTTTGTCGACGAGGGTCCGACCGAAAAAGAGCTGGTCGATTCGAAGAAGAATATTACCGGCGGCTTCGCGCTGCTGATCGACAGCAACTCGAAGATCCTCAGCTACCTGGTGATGATCGGCTACTACGGACTGCCGCTCGATTACCTGGAGAAATTCAACGAAACGGTCGAGGCCGTCACCCGCGAGCAGATTATCGACGCCTTCCGGCGTCGCGTGCAGCCGGATGCCATGGCCACGGTGATCGTCGGCGGCGACAGCTGATACGGCGCAATATCACAACAAAGCCCTGCCGCGTACACGGCCTGTCGGTTGCCACTGACAGGCCGTATTGTTTTCTGACCACTGTCTGTCCCTTGAGCCCCCGCTAAGCTGCATGCCAGGACACCCGGAAACGGGCCGGGCAGGGATGCCTGCTGTTCATCCTGGTGCAGGATCGCACCGTAGTCATACACTCAAGGAGGGGCTTATGAAACAGAAATACACGGGCTTGACGCGTCTCATGCAATCCACGCTGGTGCTTGCCACAACTTCGCTGGCGACGGGTGCACAGGCAAACACGGTGATTTCCGAAGTGCTCTACGATGCAGTCGGTACCGATCGGGGCAATGTCTTTATCGAATTGTTCGGGGCGCCGGGCAGCTCGCTGAACGGGCTGTTTCTCGAAGGCGTGAACGGCACCGACGGCAGCGTCTACAAGACCGCTGCGCTGAGCGGGCTGATCCCGTCCGACGGCGTATTCGTGATCGGCGATGACAGCGGCAACGGTACCAGCCAGGTGAGCAATGTCGATCTCGTGCTGGATGTCGAGTTCCAGAACGGGCCGGACTCGATTGTGCTGCGTGATGCGAACGGCGTGCTGGACGCACTTGGCTACGGCGATTTCAGTTCCGCTGTCTTTGCCGGGGAGGGCGGTGCGGCACCCGACGTCGCGGGCGGCTGGAGCCTGGCGCGCGGCAACCCGCGGGTCGACAGCGACGACAATGCAGCGGATTTCTTCGGTCTCGACATCCCGACTCCCGGCCTGGTTCCGGCCAGTCCGGTGCCGGTGCCGCCGGCGCTGGCACTGTTCCTGTCCGGGCTCGCCGGCCTGATCGGCGTGTCGCGGCGCAAGGGCTGAGCACGTGTCCGGCGGGGATCGGGCCAGGGACTGCCCGATCCCCGCCGGACGCTCGACGCCAGCGCGACGTTCATGGATCATCCCGGGGATGAGTCCGAAGTCGACACAGGGCCAGCTGCGCATCATCGGTGGCAGCTGGCGTGGCCGCAAGCTGGCGTTCGCACCGATACCCGGCCTGCGACCGACGCCCGATCGGGTGCGCGAGACGCTGTTCAACTGGCTTGCACCGGTGATACGCGGAGCACGCTGCCTCGACCTGTTCGCCGGCAGCGGTGCGCTGGGCATCGAGGCGGCATCGCGTGGTGCGGCGGAGTGCGTGCTGGTCGAGCATGATGCACAGGCGGTGCGCGTCTTGCGTGAACAGGTGGGCCGTCTTGACGCGACGCAGGTGCGGGTGGTCGAGGCTGATGCGCTGCACTGGTTGTGCCTGGACCCGCAGCCGTTCGATATCGTGTTCCTCGATCCGCCGTTTAGTGCCGGCCTGCTGCCCGAGTGCATGCGTCTGCTCGAAGCGCGGGGCTGGCTGGCGCCGGAGACATGGATCTACCTGGAAGCCGGGGCTGCCGAGGCGCCCGAGCTGCCGGACAACTGGGAGCTGTACCGCGACAGGCGCGCCGGCCAGGTCAGTTATCGCCTGGTACGACGCAGCGCCATGCCCGCCCTATAACGGGGCGGTCTGTTGTCTGTCTGGTGCGTTGGAAAATCCCCATGGCCTTGCGAGTAACGCCTGGTACATGCCTGTTGCCGAACGCAGGCACCTGCAGGGTGCGGCGGCGCAGATGCCTGTGCATTCCGGGTGCGTGCTTACAAGCGCAATACGTGACATATAGATTCGTGCAATTCCTGCCAGACGGCATTGCCTGAATGTGCCTGCTGCGTTACTGTGACGGCTGTGTGGAGTCACGCTTGTGATGCATGTCAATCCTGCACGTCATTGCATCGAAGGTGTTATCGCGCCGGCGGCTGAATACAGGTTTTCGGCATGCACCTATGTGTTACTGGCTTCAGTATGATATTTGCATGAGGAGAAAAACCGGCAATGAATGATCGTCATATCGCGGGTACCGTTGCTGCTGGCGAGCGGCTCACTCCCCTGGAAGCCTATGACCTTGCCTTGCGACGGGCGCATGCCGCCCGTGCACAATTGCTGCGCAATGTACTGTTCAACTGCGCGCACAAACTGCGTGAGCGGATCTGCGCCGGCGCGGAAAAGCTGCACGTCAATCTCTGTCCCCTGTGCTGCCAGTAGCCATTCCGCGCAGTACGCTGGTATTGTAGTCACCCCGTTTCGCCCGGAACCGGGCCGCCCGTTCATGTCACGGTTGCATCAGTCAGTACGGAATTCCCATTCGACCGCTTTCCAGCCATGCTTGCCGGGTGTCATGCCAGTTATTCGTAGCGCAGGGCCTCGATGGGCTGCAGGCGTGAGGCCTTGCGGGCCGGATGCAGGCCGAAGAACACGCCGATAACAGCTGCGAAGGAAAACGCCAGTACCACTGACCAGGGCGTGATGTCGACCTGGAACTGGGAGAGTTGCCCGAGTCCAAGCGCGGTCGCGATACCGAACAGCACGCCAAACAGGCCGCCGGTGCCGCTCAGCACCAGGGCCTCCAGCAGGAACTGCCAGAGGATATCGCGCCGGCGTGCTCCCAGTGCCATGCGTATGCCGATCTCGCGGGTGCGCTCGGTGACCGATACCAGCATGATATTCATGATGCCGATACCGCCCACCAGCAGCGACACCGAGGCAATCGAACCGAGCAGCCAGGTGAACACGCTGGCGCTTTCCGCGGCAGTCTGGGCCAGTTCGGCGCGGTTGAAGATGCGGAAATCATCGTCCTGGACCGGTTGCAGGCGGTGCTTCTCGCGCAGTACGCGCTTGACCTCCTGGTAGGCGGTGCGCGCCGCGTCCGCGCCTGCCGTCTGGATCTCGATGGTGTGGATATGGGTAATGCCGAGCAGTTTGCGCTGCACGGTGGTCACCGGTGCGAGGATGGTGTCATCCAGATCGGTGCCGTGGGCGCTGGCGCCCTTTTCCGACAATACGCCGAGTATGCGGCAGGCCACGCCCTTGATGACGATGGTTTCACCCACCGGGCTGACCAGGCCGAACAGCTCGCGTGCCACAGTTTGTCCCAGCACACACACGTGGTCGGCTGACATGACATGCCGTGTGGTGAAGAACTCGCCTTCCGCAAGCGGCCAGTTGCGCACCGCGATATAGTCGGGTGTGACGCCTTCCACCGCCGTACCCCAGTTGCTGCCGCGATAGCGCACCTGGGCGCTGCTGCGCACGCTGGGCGCCGCCGCAATTACGTTCGGCAGCAGGGCGATGGCCTCGGCATCCGCCAGGGTCAGTTTGGTGGTAGTGCCCGCGCCGGTGCGTACACCGCCGCGTGTCACGCTGCCCGAACGCACCGTCAGGCTCGAGCTGCCCATGCTCTCCAGCTGTTTCGCGATACGCTGTTGCGCGCCGCTGCCGACTGCCAGCATGGCAATCACCGAGCCTACGCCGATGATGACGCCCAGTGCGGTGAGCATGGCGCGCACCTTGTTGCGCCACAGCGAACGCAATGCGAGTGAAAAGGCCGTGGACCAGATCATCTCAGCCCTCCAGCCGTCCGTCGCGCATGGTCAGCCGTCGCTGCGCATGCCCGGCGACCTCCTGTTCGTGGGTGATGAGCACGATGGTCACCCCGTCCCGGCTGTTCAGTTCATCGAGCACGGCGAGGATCTCGCCGCTGGTCGCGCTGTCGAGGTTGCCGGTCGGCTCGTCGGCCAGCAGCAGCGCCGGTTGCGTGACCAGCGCCCGGGCCAGCGCCACGCGCTGCTGCTGACCACCGGACAGCTGGCTGGGCTGGTGACCGGCACGTTCGCCCAGCCCCATGCGGTCGAGCATGGCGCGGGCACGGCCATGTCGCGTCTGACGGTCAATGCCGGCGTATACCAGCGGCATTTCCACGTTATCCAGCGCACTGGTCCGCGCCAGCAGATTGAAGTTCTGGAACACGAAGCCGATGGCGCGGTTGCGGATGGCAGCGAGTTCGTCCGCATTCATACGGGTTATGTCCTCGCCGTTCAGCATGTAATTTCCGCTGTCGGGGATGTCCAGGCAGCCGAGGATGTGCATCAGCGTGGACTTGCCGGAACCGGATGTGCCCATGATGGCGATGAACTCGCCGGGCTCGACCACCAGGTCGATGCCGCGCAGAGCCTGCACCTGCACGCCGTCCATGGCATAGGTCTTGTGTACGCCGGACATGCGGATGATGGGCTCACCCATGATGTCAAAACAGGCTGAAGCCGCGGTAGCGGCCGCCGGCGTCCTGTTTGCGTGCGGGCACAGCCACCGACATGCCCTCGTTCGCGTGCTCACCGGCGATCTCGGTTTCCTTCTCGCCGACCAGGCCGGCCTGCACCTTGCGCGGTTCCAGCCCGGATGCGCCTTCTGTCCAGAGCATGGATTCACCCGCCACGAGTTCCCTGCGCAGTCTGCCGAGTTCCGTCGCCGGTAACTGGGGTACAAAACGCAGTGCCTCGTTCGGCGCCTTGAGAACATTCCTGCGACGGTCCACCTCGATGGATACCGTGGCGGTCATGCCTGGCTTGAGTGCGAGATCGGCATTGTCGACATGGATCACGCAGTTGTACTTGACCACGCCGGCATCGACTTTCGGTTCCAGCCTTACCTGCACGAGTTCGCCGCTGAACGCGCGGTCAGGATAGGCGAACACAGTGAAATTCACCGGCTGGCCCTTCTTGACCATGCCGATATAGGCTTCGTCCACGTCGGTCTCGATCTGCATGCGAGTCAGGTCCTGCGCAATCGTGAACAGCGTGGGCGCCTGCAGGCTGGCGGCCACGGTCTGCCCCCTGTCGACATTGCGCGAGATCACCACCCCGTCGATGGGGGCGCGGATAATGCTGTTGTCGAGATTGAAGCGTTCATGATCCAGCGTGGCGTCGGCCTTGGCCATGGCGGCTTCCTTTTCACGCAGCTCGACTATCGCGCTTTCCAGGGCGAACTGTGCCGTGTCGATATCGCTGTCGGAGACCAGCTTGCGTTCCTGCAGGCCCTTGAGACGGTCCAGGTTGCGGCGTTTCTCCTTAATCGCGATCGCCGCCTTGTCACGCAGGGCCTCGGCGTTTTTCAGGCTGGCCTGTGCCTCGGCCAGCTTGGCCCTGAACAGCGACGGCTCGATGCGGGCGATCACGTCGCCCGCATGCACCGGTGTGTTGAAGTCGGCCTCCAGCGACTGGATGGTACCCGAGACCTGACTGCCGACCTGCACGGTGATCAACGGGTTCAGCGTGCCGGTGGCCGAGACGGTCGCCACCAGGTCGCCGCGGGTCACCCTGGCGGTGTTCCAGGCGGGGGGCGACTCGTCCTGCTGTCCGGGCAATAGCAGGTAAACCGCACCGGCGGCGGCAAGCAGCAATGGCAGCCAGAGTATCCACTTGCGGTGGGAGTGCGTTCGTGTGTGAGCCATGAAACCGTTCCAGTGCCGTGCGGCGAATCAGACGCATTGACCAATCCGACGCACTGGCTTCGCCGTTTTCACAACATGCGGTTGCATGCGCGTATAGCTGGCCGCTACCGCCGGTTGCTCCCGGTAATCAGAGCTGCCTCCTGCGCGGAAGTTCAGTCGCATGCTGCCGCCCGTACGGGAAAAATCGGAAACTGCAGTGCCTGCCGTCAGTCTGCGAGCGAATAAACCAGTCGGCCGCCAAGTAGCGTATGCAGGGCGCGGCCTTTCATTTCCCAGCCGGCGAATGGCGTATTGTGACCCTGACTGCGCATGCTGCGGGCATCCAGCAACCAGGTCAATTCCGGGTTGAAAATACAGATGTCGGCGAGGGCGCCCATTGCCAGGGTGCCGGCAGGCAGGCCGAGTATACGGGCCGGCCCGCAGGTCAGGCGGCGGATCAGTTCCGGCAAGGTCAGGATGTTGTCCTCGGCCAGGCGCAGGGCCAGCGGCAGCAGCGAATCCAGCCCGGAGATGCCCGGTTCGGTCGCCGGAAACGGCCCCATCTTGGCATCGGGTTCGTGCGGTTGGTGATCCGAGCAGATGGCCTGGAAGGTGCCGTTCTGCAGGGCATCGCGTAGCTGCTGGCGATCCTCGACCGTGCGCAGCGGCGGCAGCACATGGCACTGGCTGTCGAATTCACTGACGTCGTTTTCCGTCAGGTACAGATAGGGAATGGCCACGTCGGCAGTCACCGGCAGACCGTCAAAGCGTGCGCGTGCGACCATGCGGGCGGCACGACCTGAAGTCAGTCGGCAGAAATGCGCGCGCACCCCGGTTTGTCCGATCAGTGCCAGGGTATGGGCCACCGCCGCGGTCTCGGCCGCCTCCGGGATGCCGGGCAGGCCAAGCCGGGTCGCCACACGTCCCTCGTGTGCGCAGCCGTCGTTGGCCAGCCAGTGGTCGTTGGCGTGCAGAAACACGGTCAGGTCAAAGGTGACCGCGTATTCCAGCGCGCGGCGCAGAACCAGTGAATTCGCCACCGGCCGGAGGGTATTACTGACGCCCACGCAGCCGGCCTTGCGCAAGGCCGCCATCTCGCTCAGTTGCTCGCCGGCCAGCGCGCGCGTCAGCGCGCCCAGGGTCACGACCCGTGCCTTGCCGCACTCGGTGGCGCGCAGGCGGATCAGTTCCACAACGGCCGGCGTGTCGATGATCGGGTTGGTGTCGGGCGGGCAGCACAGCGTAGTGATGCCGCCACTGGCTGCAGCGCGGGTTTCCGAGGCGATCGTGGCCTTCTGTTCCTGGCCCGGTTCGCGCATCCGGGCGCTCAGTTCCACCAGGCCCGGACACACGATGCAGCCGCTTGCGTCCAGGGTTGCATCGGCCGTAAAGCCGTCGGGCGCCTTGTCCAGGCCGACGATCCTGCCCTTGGCGACGAACAGGTCGGCGCTGGTATCGATATCATTGGCGGGGTCGATGATGCGGCCACCCCGAATGTGAAATCTGAGTTGCTTGCTGCGGCTGGCGGGCGACATGTCAGGCACGGGCCTCCCGGCGTTGCATGGCCATGGACATTACGGCCATGCGCACCGCGATGCCGTGCGTGACCTGTTCCAGGATCACCGAGCGCGGCCCGTCCGCTACCTCGGAGTCCATTTCCACGCCGCGGTTGATCGGCCCCGGGTGCATCACGGTGACGTCGGGGCTGGCATGCTCCAGTTTCTTTTCGGTCAGCCCGTACAACTCGTAGTATTCGTGCTCGCTGGGCAGCAGGGCGCCTTTCATGCGTTCATGCTGCAGCCGCAGCATCATGATCACGTCGACATCCTGGATGCCGGCACGCAGGTCATGGAAGACGCGCACGCCCAGCGATTCCGCGTGCACCGGTATCAGCGTGCGCGGGGCGACGATACGCACCTCGCCGGTGTTGAGCAGGTTCAGTGCATGGATCTGCGAACGCGCCACGCGCGAGTGCAGGATGTCACCGACGATGGCCACGCGCAGCCGTCCGAAATCCGGTCCCTTGACGCGCCGGATGGTGAACATGTCGAGCATTGCCTGGGTCGGGTGCGAATGCCTGCCATCGCCGGCGTTGATGACGCTGGTGTGCGGCGCCACGTTGCGTGCGATGAAATGCGCGGCACCGCTGTCGGCATGACGGACCACGAACATGTCGACATGCATGGCCTCGATGTTGCGCAGTGTGTCGAGCAGCGTTTCACCCTTGACTGCGCTGGACTGGGTGATGTTGATGTTCAACACGTCCGCCGACAGGCGTTTCGCAGCCAGCTCGAAGGTGGTGCGAGTACGCGTACTGGCCTCGAAAAACAGGTTGACGATGGTCTTGCCGCGCAGCAGCGGGACCTTCTTGACGGTCTGTTCGGTAACGCCGGCAAAGGATTCCGCGGTATCGAGTATCTCGGTGAGCAGTTGCCGGTTCAGCCCGCTGAGGGTGAGGAAGTGGCGCAGCCGGCCCTCACTGTCGATTTGCAGATCCCGCGTATTCATGGATTGCGTCTGATTACCAGTTTCAGCGGGTCCGGTCCGGTCAGCTTGATATGTTCGCCAGGCTGCAGCGTGACCCGGTGCCCGACGACGTCCGCTGCGATCGGCAGTTCGCGTCCGCCGCGGTCGATCAGTACTGCCAGCAGGATGGATGCCGGTCGGCCGTAATCGAACAGTTCATTGAGCGCCGCACGGATGGTGCGCCCGGTGTGCAGGACGTCGTCCACCAGGATGATATGCCGGTCGTCGATGCTGAATGGCATTTGCGACGGCTTCACCACCGGGTTCATCCCGATGCGGGTGAAATCGTCGCGGTAGAAGGAGATGTCCAGGCTGCCTGCGGCCCCGGTGAGGCCAAGGCGCTGCTGCAGCTGCATGGCGATCCAGACCCCGCCGCTGTGGATGCCGACTATTGCGAGGTCGGTGCGTCCGGTCTGCCTGATCAGCACCCTGAGTTGTTCCGTCATCTCGTCGAGGATGGCCGGGATGTCGTCAAAATCTGTCATGGTTGTTCCGTGTCCAGCCAGTCCTGGAGGATGATCCTGGCAGAAATGGCATCGATACCGGTGGTCGCGCCCCGTGCGTCCTGCCTTTGCAGCTCGCCGGCGGTACGGGAGCTGAGGCGTTCATCCATGGTATGCACCGGTAGACCGTAGCGTGCTTCCAGCTGCTGCGCAAACCGGCGCGCGACGCGCGTCATGCCCGAGTCGCTGCCATCCGCGTGACAGGGCAGTCCAACCACCAGCGCCTGCGGGCGCCATTCCCCGACCAGTGCGCCGATGCGCTGCCAGTCAGGGGTGCCATTGCTGGAATGCACGGTACACAGTGCGGTTGCGGTACGGGTGACGCCCTGGCCGACTGCGATACCGATGCGCTGTTTTCCATAGTCGAATCCAAGCAATGTCTGCAATGCTATTCGTTCGACCCCGTATTGACCGCGACCTTGGGCGCAGCCCGGGTCAGGCATGTCCCGGTTCGCTGGTTAGCAGGTGCAGGTCGACGCCGATCAGTTCGGCGGCCGCCAGCCAGCGACGCTCGGTCGGCGTGCGGAACAGGATGTCCGCGCTGGCCGGGCCGCTCAGCCAGGTATTGGATGCCAGTTCCTGCTCCAGCTGGCCGGCGCCCCAGCCGGCATAGCCGAGGGTCACGAGGGCATTTGTCGGCCCCTTGCCCTCGGCGATGGCGGCGAGAATATCCCGCGAGGAAGTGATACCGATCTCGTCGGTCACCTTGAGGGTCGCCTCCCAGTCACCGGGCGGTTCGTGCAGGACGAAACCGCGATCGCTTTGCACCGGGCCGCCCATGTAGACCGGTTGCGAGGCGATTTCGATATTGTCGGTGCGGATGTCCATGTGCAGCAGGATCTCGCCCAGCTGGATGTCCAGCGGACGATTGATGACCACACCCAGCGCTCCGTTCTCGTCATGCTCGCAGATATACGTCGTGGTGTGATGGAAATTGGGGTCTTCCAGCGTCGGCATGGCGATGAGGAAGTGGTTGCTCAGTGAGCTTGGATAAGTCATGCCCCTAGTATCAGGCAGAGTGCCGGTTGCCTTCAAGCCTTGCCGTGAAGTTACCGGGATTTCCGGGGCTAGCGGCTTTTCATCCGGTCCGTGGAAAACTCCCAGGTACGCGTGATGTGCAGGATGTCGGCATGTTTGAGGATTTCCGGCGGAAAGGGTGCAAACGGGGCGGCGAGGTTGACGATTCGTGTGGCCGCCTCGTCGATGACGGTGTATCCGGATGGGCGCAGGATCCTGATATCACGCACCGTGCCGTCGGCATTGAGCGCCACGTCCATCATGAGTTTGCCGGAGATGCCGGCCCGGCGTGCTTCGTCCGGGTAGTTAAGGTTGCCGACCCGCTCCACTTTCTTCACCCATTCCGCCATGTAGTTTGCATACCTGAACTCCTGGGTGCGCGCGGAGACAAAGATCTGCTTGGGCCGCTTGGCATAGGCCTGCATGGTCTCGCTCAGCTGCTCGCTGAGATTGACCATTTCCATGCTGCGCTTGATCAGTTCCGACGCCGTGAGGTCGGGTGACTCCTCTTCGGGCATGTCGGTCTTTTCCTGGCGGACCTGGATCTCGGAAGTGGTCGCCGTCAACACCTGTGCAGGTGCGGCCTCCGGCCGCTGCGGCCTGACCGCCGGCGCCTGTTCCGGGACCGCGAGTACCGGTTTGACCTTTTCACTGACATTGCCGCCACCGTCCTGGCTGGTCTGGGCCAGGTAATCCGCCTCGTCGGGTGGCGGGGTCTTGCGGTTTGACACGGTGATATCGAGCGTCGGCAAGGTGTTAGTGGGCGGCGGGTCCTCGTACAGCCCGAAGGTTATACCGAGGATGATAATGGCATGTATGGCCAGCGCAAAGAACAGGGTCAGTGCGAAGCGGTCCGTGGTGGTGACTGCTGATTCTGCAATGAGTGGCGCGTCTATGTCCTGCATGCCGGTTCCGGTATATCCATGACGCGGCTCATTATACCGCTGATAGGTGTTGACAGGTGTGCCCTGGTCGGCAGGTGCCGGGTCAGCCCTCGGTCGGCGTCAGACAGGGTGGCTCCTGCATGTTACCAGCAATGTTGCCGCAGGTAGTTGGTGTTTTCCTTGCGCGCAGCATGATTGCCGGTGCGGTACTGTCTGGCGCGGCTTTCCCGGCAGTCCTTGCGCCGCTTTGCCAGGTCGCGGGCATTCTGCCGGCGTGCCAGTTGCGCGCTGCGGTGCTGAAGATCGCGGCGCCGCTCGATGGCCTGCAGGGATGCTTTCTCACCAGGGCGCAGTCCCTGTGCGGCAACTGCCCCTGCCGGCGCGGGTTCGAGTTCGCGGCGGACCACCGGTGGACCGGCCGGCGCGATATCGCTGAAATGCGGAATACCCGCGGCGTCAGTCCAGTGATAGACCGTGTCCGCAGCGCCCGGTGCTGGCAGGACGAGCAGCAGCAACAGACGGGCAACCGGCCGGTGCCACGGCAGAAAAATATAACAAACTGAATCATAAGCCATATATCTCTCAATCCTCGGGTTTTACGGAAACTGCCAGGGATGGTTGGAGTCTATCCTGCCGGGGCGGTGCCGTCATTGCCGTCACGCCCGTCATTCGGTCGGAAATGCCTGATTTTAAGGGTAAAGCGCGCCCGTCTTCAGCCGATAACTGGCGGACACTAGCATGCAGGAACTGTTAAACACACCGGTAATAGCGGCGCCCGGCTGGCCGGGAAATTGCCGGACCCGGGGACGGCTGGGTGGAAATATTGATTGTGAGAGGATTCCTTAATCGAGGTTTGGCCTGCCTGGCGGGCATCTCGCTGATGTACGCCATGCAGGCCGGCGCCCAGGATGATTACCTGAGCATCCTCGAGGCCGAGGCCGACGATACCGGTGGACCCACGAATACGGGTGACGCCGCGCCCGCCGCGCGGCCAGCTAAAAAGTTCAGAAGTGTACAGGACAACCAGGTCATCAGGCCGGCGATGGGATTCGAGGAGTTCGAGGCGGAGCTCAGTGCCAACTTTACCGGCACCTGGATACTGTACGACAAGCTGGCGATCAGGCAACGCGCGGCCGTATACAGCGCCTACCAGGAAGATAACCGGACGGAGCAGGTGCGGGAAGTCATTGTCAAGATGCTGTCCGCGCGATGACGGAACAGCGGTTGAATTCGGACATATCAAGAGGGATGGTCATTATGAAGAAGCTGGTAACCGGAATTTTCGCTGCTGGAGTGCTGTCGGCAACAGCCCTGCTGGTGCCCGCAAGCGCGCAGGCAGTGGATGTCATGCTGACCGACTACCTGGCCTATCTGCAAGTCATTCATGACGGCCAGCCGGTACGTGTCGAGCGTATCCAGGACCAGCAGCATATGCTCAATGACGGCTTCGCCAAGACATCGCGCAAGTGTCCGCCATTTTGCATACAGCCGATGAAGGTCGCGCCCGGCGTAACCACGATCGGGGAAGCTGAAATCTTCCGCTTCATGGAGCGCCAGCTTGCACAGGGCACCGGTCTCATCATCGATGCGCGTACACCGTCGTGGTACGAGAAGGGCACCATCCCGGGTTCGATCAATATCCCGTTCACCGTGTTCTCCGGCGATGCCAGTGAGCCGGAAACGAGCGCAGCACTGGAGAAGGTCGGCGGCGCACGGCGTGGTGAAGTCGGTACCATGACCCGCAAGTTCGAGCAGGCGATGGCACCACTGGGTATGTTCGGTGCCAACGCCAAGACCGATAGCTGGGATTTCACGAATGCCAAGGAACTCGTGTTGTGGTGCAACGGACCATGGTGTGGCCAGTCACCGCGCGCCATCAAGGGGCTGATCGACCATGGTTTCCCGCCCGGGAAGATTTTCTATTACCGCGGCGGCATGCAGATGTGGAAAATCCTCGGGCTGACCGTGGTGGTGCCGGATGGCGAGAAGTCGGTTGCCCTGAAGTAGGGAGAGTCGCCAGGCGATACTGCAGGGGGCGCCATAGCGCCCTCTTTTTTATGTGCGTCACGCCATGTCCATTACGTGCCGGATTTCCGGCTGCATCCGTTGCACGCAATTCCGTCCTTCCTCTATCGCCTCGCTGGCGCGATAGAATTCCAGCAGGCCGATATGTGCAAGTCTCGGGGTCAGGAGGATATCCGGCGGGTCGCCAGCCATTCGGCTGCGAGTGATCCTGTCCTGGGCAATGTTCACGGAGCCGGCAATGGCATCGAACAGGCCTGGTGGCTGGTCCTCTGACTCGGGGGAGGAAAAAAGATCTCCGGTATATTCCCTGACCAGGTCCGTCACGAGGTCGGTAACCTTGTTGATATGGTTCGGCTGTTTTTTTAGCTGTTTTTCCGGCTGCTCGAAGTGCTTCCCGGCAATATTTCCGTTCAGGTTGACCGCAATGACGATGTCGGCACCGAGTGCCCTGCTGACGGATACCGGCACGGGATTCACCAGTCCGCCGTCAACCAGCCACTTGCTGTCGTTCCTGATCGCAGGGAACAGGCCCGGCAGGGAAATGGATGCCCACACGGCTTCGATGATCGGGCCCGATGTGAACCAGACTTCCCTGCCGGTTTGCAGGTCGGTCGAAACAGCAGCATAGCCCTTGTCGAATGACTCTATCGTAGCATCATCCCCGGCGACGCATTTATTCAGAAAACCATGCAGACGTTTGGTATTGACGAAACCGTTCATTGCAGAACTGATTTCGAAAAATCTGGCTGTGTCGAGCTTCGTCAGCGAACGAACCCAGTCTTCGAGTTTCGGTAAATTTCCCGCCACGAAGGATGCGCCAACAATGGATCCAATCGATGTGCCACAGATGATATCCGGTTCTATGCCGAGATCGGCCAGTGCGCCGATGATGCCGATATGCGACCAGCCACGGGAAGATCCGCTGCCGAGCGCCAGTCCGATTTTGGGTTTCGATTTCATCAGTGGCCGTTTCCTGATTGCATGTGCATTATATAGATAAGAGCAGTGACACGTGATCAGGGTCGGGGTAATGCAGTTTCCAGCGAAGGGTTGCCGCTGACGTGTACCAATGCATCGATATCGGGTGCCAGTTCGATAATTGCCCGCATGGCCGGTGTCATGTGGATTGTGCCGCCACTGTCGACCAGCATGACGCGGTCGATACCCATTTGCCGTGCGATGGCGGTCCATTCGGCAGGGCCTGCCACGAACAATGCTGTGGCTGCGGCATCTGCAATGGCGCCTTGTTCGTGTACCACGGTGACCGCGCTGCTGCCGATGGCCGGATAGCCGGTACGCGGATCGAGTATATGGTGGAAGCGTTTGCCATTTGCCTCGAACAGTCGCTCATAATCGCCCGAGGTGAAAATACTGGTATCGCCACTGCTGTCGATACTTGCCATGATGCCGTTTTTGCGCGGATCTCGAATGCCGACATGCCACGGACGCTCGCCATGCATGCCGATAGCGCGCAGGTCGCCACCGGCATTGACGATGGCATTGTCGATGCCGCGGGCACGCAGCAGGTCGATCACACGGTCGATTGCATAGCCCTTCGCGAAACCGCCGAGGTCGTAGGCTACTTCCGGGTTTCGGCAGCGTACCCGCGTGCCCTCGATTTCAACGTCGTCTACCGTTGGTGCGCTAGCCAGCCATTTCCCGATGGCGGCAGGATCGGGCTGCGTGCCGGCTGGCAGCGGATTACCCTGAAATCCCCATAGTGAAATCAGTCTGCCGAGCACCGGGTTGAACAGGCCATTGCTGAGCTTCGACAGGCGGTTTGCCTCCGTGATCAGGGGTAGCAGCCCGGGATCGAGCGTGAACGGCTGCAGCGTGGCAAGCCGTGCATTGACCTGCGTCAGCAGTCCCGGTTCCCAGGCATGCCAGTCACGATGCCAGCGCTGGAACTGCTGTTCGATCTCGGCGGTGACCTGCCCGGCATGGCCGGGATCGACACCGTACAGGGTGATGTCAACCAGCGTGCCAAAGGCTAGGAACTGGTCGCGGTATACCTGCTCCCGCACGTCATTGCATGCAACGGCCAGCAATGCGCACATTACTGTCAATGTGACCCGCAGTCCGGTCATTCGGTCTTTTTCAGCCTGCGTGCAATGGTATCCATCAGCTGGCCCGCGATATCGGCACCGTACTGTGCATCGAGTTCGCGAATACAGGTAGGGCTGGTCACGTTGATCTCCGTCAGGTAATCACCTATGACGTCGAGGCCGACGAACAGCAACCCGCGTTCGCGCAGCGTCGGCCCGACCTGGTTGCAAATCCAGCGGTCATGTTCGCCGAGATCCACGCCCAGTCCGGTGGCGCCTGCCGCGAGATTGCCGCGGGTTTCGCCGGCAGCGGGAATGCGTGCCAGCGCATGCGGGAAGGGTTCGCCATCGATCAGCAGGATACGCTTGTCGCCGGCGCTGATTTCCGGGATGTAGCGCTGGGCCATTGCACTGCGGCGTCCGTTATCGGTGATGGTTTCCAGAATCACGTGCAGGTTCGGGTCCTGCGGACGCACCCTGAAAACCGAGGCCCCGCCCATCCCGTTCAGCGGTTTCACGATGATATCGCCGTGTGAATGCAGGAACTCTTCCAGCAGTCGCTGGTCCCGGCTGACCCGCATCGGCACGCAGCAGTCTGCGAACCATGCAGTGTAGAGTTTTTCGTTGGCGTCACGGATGGCGCCCGGCCGGTTGACCACCAGTACGCCATCAACCTCGGCGCGCTCCAGCAGATAGGTGGTGTAGAGATATTCCATATCGAAGGGCGGGTCCTTGCGCATCAGCACTACATCCAGGTCGGTCAACGGTGCGGCCCGGGCAGTGCCCAGCGTGTACCAGTCCTCAGGATCAGGGCGTACCTCCAGCCGCGCCGTGTATGCGTGGCAGTGGCTGTCTTCCAGGAACAGGCCGGTCTGCTCCATGTAATAGAGCTCCCAGCCGCGTTGCTGCGCGGCCAGCAACATCGCCAGCGTGCTGTCCTTCTTGTAATTGATGGCCCCTATAGGGTCCATGACAACACCGAGTTTGATGCTCATAAGTATCCTGTTTTCGCTTGCTTGCGGAGTCCCGTCAGCTGCGTTCGCCGAGTGCGTAAAGTTTGCTGATCCCGTGACGATAAACCGTTGTATCCGAAAGCCAATACTAAATTAATTCATGGCACGGGGAGTGACCAGCGCGCCGGAAAGCCGGCGCAAGGCTCGGCATAACTGCCGGTTGTAAATAAACATCTTATGAAACATACAGATAGGGGTCACCATGCAGATTAGCATACCGGCAGATGAAATGCTTGAAACCGGCACGGCCGAGACTTCGGCAGCACCCGGCGCCGAGGGTGCCCGCGGTATCAAGATCATGGTGATCGATGACAGCAAGACCATACGCCGCACGGCGGAGACGCTGCTGAAGAAAGAAGGCTTTGAGGTGATCGTGGCCACCGACGGATTCGAGGCGCTCAGCATGGTAGCCGACCACAAGCCAGACCTGATCTTCCTGGACATCATGATGCCGCGCCTGGATGGCTACCAGACCTGCGCCCTTATCAAGCATCACCGGGTGTTCAAACATACCCCGGTAGTGATGCTGTCCAGCAAGGATGGATTGTTCGACCGTGCACGTGGCCGGGTGGTCGGTTCCGATAACTACATCACCAAGCCATTTACACGGGAAGAGCTGCTCGGAGCTATTGAAAAACATTGCGCAAAAGCAGCGTAGGGAAACAGGTTGACGGCGTAGATTATTCCACGAGGCAATATCGATGACACGAATAATGATAGTTGATGATTCACCGACCGATGCTCATGTGCTCAAGAAAATGCTTGAGAAGAACGGTTACAGTACGGTGCTTGCCACGGATGCCAACGAAGGCATCGAGGTCGCACGGCGCGAAAAGCCTGACCTGATACTGATGGATGTCGTTATGCCGGGTCTCAATGGCTTTCAGGCCACGCGAGAACTGACATCTGATCCTGAGACGGCGGGAATACCGGTCATCATCGTGACACGAAAGGACCAGCAGGTTGACCGGGTCTGGGGTATGCGCCAGGGTGCACGTGATTACCTTACCAAGCCGGTCAAGGAAAACACCTTGCTGAGCCTGATCAACCAGGCACTGGTTGCGTAGTATGGAAGAGAGTCTGAAAGCCGTCGATCCGGTCTCCCTGCTGCGAGAACTCGAAGACCTGTGCCAGAACAGTGTGGTCGGTATGGAGCGGCAGGCCGAAACCACTATCGAGTGGTCCGGTATTGCCTATCGGGTCGGCAGCAATTTACTGGTATCCAAGCTTGGCGAGGTGGTCGAAATTCTTGAATTTCCCGAGCTGTCAACGATCCCGCTGACCCAGCCATGGGTGCGCGGGATCGCGAATGTTCGCGGCAATCTGCTACCGGTAATCGATCTGAATGGTTACCTGGACAGCCGTGTGACCGAATTGACAAGCCGCACCCGGGTGCTGGTCATAGATTATGACGGTTTGTATTCGGGGCTTGTCGTAGACGAGGTTCTTGGTCTAAAGCACTTCACCGATGATGAGTATTGCGAAGATGACGCGGGGATCGATACATACCTGCAGCCATACTTGCAAAACGGTTATCGCAGGGGCGATCAGATCTGGGCGATATTCAGCCTGTTCAAGCTTGCCGAGGCACCACAATTCCTGCAGACCGCCGTGTGACATTGCGTGTCTGGGAACTGGAAACACTTAAACAAATTTGCTATCTGGACTAATCGGTCAGGAGACGGACCATGAAAAAGATGTTTGACATGAGAATGTTTGGCGCAAGCAGCAGGATGAAGGTGCTGACCATCCTGTTGCTGGGCGCAGTTTGGGCCATGGTCTGGACATTCGTGCAGGTCGGCAAGCAGGCGGAAAAGGACCAGATACGCCAGGCCGACGTCGGTGAGCAGCTGGTTTTGTCACAGCGACTGGCCAAGTATGCGCTGGCGGCAACCACGGGTGATACCGAGGCATTCGAGAGCATGTCGAGGTCCAAGCAGGAGTTTTCGGCAATCATAGAAAAACAGATCGCCGATTACGGCGGTAACCTTGGGGAGAGCGAAGCGCCCGAGAGTATTGCACTGACCGACCTGCATAACATCTGGAGCGGTTTCCGCTACAGTATCGATGCGGTGCTTGAAGGGCAGTTCCTGATCATGGCGATGGCAGAAGCCACCAACCTGATGAGCGAAGTCATGCCGCAGTTGATGGAACACACCCAGGATATCGCGGATACCCTGGTCAAGAGTAATGCGGGTGCGGAGCAGGTTCGCCTGGCAAGTCAGCAGGCCGTGCTCGGCCAGCGCATCGTGAACAGCCTTAACGGCGTTATGACGGGCAAGGGAACTGAATCATCGGCACTGCTGTTTGCATCGGATACCAAGGAGTTCGGCCGTGTGCTGGACGGTTTCATGCGCGGAACGGGCGGGATTACCCAGCTCAAGGGCAATGCGCTGCAGGACAAGCTGCAGAAGATCGCGCTGCTGTTCAGTCGCATCAGCGACAATGCCGGTTCTATTGTAGAGAACGCCGAGGAACTGGTTGCCATACAGAACGCTGCTGCTGATTTCACGAACCAGAGCGAGGCGCTGTTCAACAGCTCCTACAATCTGAAAGAAGTGCTGGAGTCATTGCAGGGTAATCGCCTGATCAACAATGAGCTGGCGTACTTCCTGGGCGCAGTCGCATTATGCATGCTCCTGTTCATGGGCTTCGAGATCCTGCGCACTCAACGTTCACGCAGTCATATGATCGAGGACGAGAATACCCACAACCAGCAGGCCATCATGCAGCTGCTTGACGAAATGGGCGACCTGGCATCCGGTGATCTGACCGTGCATACCACGGTGACCGAGGACTTTACCGGTGCCATTGCAGATTCTATCAATGTCACGATCGATTCACTGCGTGGCCTGGTCAAAACGATCAATGTCACCTCCACGCAGCTTTCTTCATCGGTTTCGGAAACCGGAGAGATCGCCAACAAGCTGGCAGCCGCGAGCAAGCAGCAGTCGCAGGATATTACGGTGGCCAGCAAGTCCATCGCCGATATGTCGGTTTCCATGGAAACCGTATCGAATAACGCCAACGAATCCTCCAAGGTGGCGATGCGATCGGTCGAGATCGCCAAGAAGGGTGGCGATGCGGTAAAGCGGACCATGTCAGGTATGGATACGATTCGCGAGCACATCCAGGAAACGTCAAAACGAATCAAGCGTCTCGGTGAAAGTTCACAGGAGATCGGTGATATCGTGGAGCTCATTAATGACATCGCCGAACAGACCAATATTCTCGCCCTGAATGCCTCTATCCAGGCAGCAATGGCCGGCGAGGCCGGGCGCGGATTTGCGGTGGTTGCGGACGAGGTGCAGCGGCTTGCGGAACGCTCCGCGAATGCAACCAAGCAGATCGAGGCACTCGTAAAAACCATTCAGGCTGACACCAACGAGGCGGTTATCTCCATGGAGAAGAGTACCTCCGGTGTGGTTAACGGTGCGCAGATCGCCGAAGATGCCGGTGGCGCTCTTGAAGAAATCGAGAGTGTGTCCGACCAGCTGGCGGGTCTCATTAAGGAAATGTCGGGAGAGTCACGTCAGCAGGCGAATGTCGCTGCCCAGCTGTCGACCACGATGAATGGTATTCAGGAACTGACGACACAGGCAACCGCAGGCGCCGAACAGACCTCGCGCTCTATCGGCAACCTTGCGCGTCTTGCCCAGGATCTGGACAAGTCGGTGGCCGGATTCAAGCTGCCGCAGTAGTGCGGTCGGATACAGGTACTGGATAAATCACGGTATCCGTAACGATGCAGCTGGAATGCAGCAGTCGGCGGGTATTGATTGTGGCTTGCAAGGAACAATTATGCGTGAAGCAATAGACTACAACGCTCTGAGCTGGATACGCCAGGAGGTGGGGATAACCCTCAAGCAGTCGCGCCTGGAACTCGAGGAATATGCCGAGGGTGAACAGCGCAAGGAGCTGCTGCAGGGCTGTGCGGCGCACCTGCACGAAGCACGTGGTCCACTGCAGATGGTCAACATCAAGGGCGCGGATATGCTGGCCTGCGAAATGGAGGAGGCTATTGCCGACCTGTTGCTGGAAACGGTGGTCGACAAGGAGACGCTGCTCGAACAACTGATGCAGGGATTCCTGGAGCTGCCAGAGTACCTATCCAATTTGCGTTCCGGCAGGAAGGATAACCCGAGACAGCTGTTCCCGCTGATCAACAGCCTGCGTGCCAGCCGTGGCCTGCAGCCACTGAATGAAGACGCGGTATTTGCCCCCGACCTTTCAGCCTCCATGCCGGCACCGGAATTCAGCGAGCGTGCAAAGCGCGGTCAGCGTGACATGACAACGCTGGCCCGTGCGGCGCGTGTCCGTTTTCAGAGCGGCCTGCTGGAATGGTACCGGGACAGCGGCACGAACCATGGGTTGCAAACGCTGGTTGATGTTCTGGAGCATTTGCAAGGAACAGCCGGTAGCGAGCACGCCGCCCGTATATGGTGGGTGGGTGCCGGCGTTGCCGAACTACTGCGTGATGGCGCTATAGAAACAAACCCGACCGTAAAACGGCTGTTTGGTCAGCTTGACAGACAGATCAAGCGTCTGATGGATTCCGGTGAGGCAGTATTTGACGACGTCCTCAGCGAGGATCTGCTCAAGAACCTGCTGTTTCAACTGACTGGATTCGATACCGATTCCCCGCGGATCACGTCAATCCGGTCTACCTATGGAATTACCGCGCACAATACTGTCACCACTGATGCCACTGCAGATGCAAATGACCTCGGCGATGAATTGCTGCAGACAGTATCCCTGACCGCGCGTGACGAAGTGGAACGTATCAAGGATCTGCTCGATAGCATGAACCGAAAATCAGAGGGTGGCATGGCCGCGCTCGTGACGGTCGCCGATGGACTGCATTCGCTGGGCAATACCCTCGGCATGATTGGAATGGAAAAACTGGGTGCACGACTTGCGGAGAAAGAGGTGCAGTTGCGTGAACTTGCCGCTGCAGATGCCGGTCACGGCGACATGGAGTTCAATGAACTCGCCAACACGCTGGTTGCCGTCGAGGATGCCCTCAGTGACATTGCCGCGCATTCGGGCAACGGTGATGTCAATGCAGACCACGGCAATGCTGTCCTCAGGCAGGGCCAGCAGGCTGTAGTCAATGCAGTCATCGCGGATATTGCCGCTGCCAAGGAAGCCATTAACGACTTCCTGAACTCCTCGGACGATTTCGGATTGCTGGACCCGGTGCCTGTACTGCTGAACAAGATATGCGGCGGTCTCGAGCTGGTAGACGAGGAGCGTCTCGCGGTCGCCTCACGCCAGGTCAGGAATTTCATTGCCATGGAATTGCTGAAAAACCATCGCCAGCTGAACGAAGACGAGCTCGACAGCCTGGCTGATGCAATTTGCAGTATAGAGTACTGTGTGGAAGAACTGGGCGAGAACCACAGGTACGGTGAGCGTGCAATCGGTGTGGCCGTCGCAAGCCTCGAAAAACTGGGTTATGCCGACGCGGGTCTGCACGTTTCCGGACTGAATGCTGCGCCTGTCGCGGAGCCGGCCAGCGGTGAATTGGCTGCGACTGTCCCTCAGGCAGCCGTGGAGCCGGAACATCATGCGGAACCGGTCATTGCAGAAGTGCAGCTGCCAGAGCTGCCATCGGGCCAGACCCTGGCAGGTGAAATACACGAAACCGGGGAATCGCAAATGGCTGTGCCGCGTGTTGCGGCCGAGCCCGAGCAGGCCAGTACCGGGCCGACAGCGATGGACAGCGAGGCTGTTGCGGAACCGGTCGCGGCAGAAGTGCAGCAGGTCGCGACGCCATCGGACCAGGCCGCGGTTGATGAAACACCCGCTAAAGCGGAACTGCAGGTCATCTCACCGGATGCGGATAGCGAGATTGTCGAGATCTTTATAGAAGAGGCGGGTGAAGTGCTGGACGGGCTCGCCGTCGATATACCCGCCTGGATCGCGGACCCGGATGACCGGGAGGTGCTGGCCGAAATCCGCCGTGCCTTCCATACCATCAAGGGCAGTGGCCGGATGGTGGGTGCCATGGCGGCAGGTGAATTGGCCTGGGCATTCGAAAATCTGGTCAACAGGGTAATCGAGAATACAGTGCCGGCCTGTCCCGCGGTGCTTGAACTGGTTGGTCAGGCGATGCCGGCACTGAGGGATCTGGTGGCGCAGGTCAGCAACCCGGATACCATCCTGTTAACCGACGTCAGCGTCCTTGGTAGCCGGGCAGTGCACCTCAGCAAGCCTGGCGCACACTACGACGAGCCTGGACACCTGGCCGAGGCAGTTGTGGATCAGCGTGTGCATGATGCTGATACCGGCACTCCGGACGCGGCGATTATGTCTGTGCAGGGCCATGCCGGCGACGGGGTATCTGTTGATCTGGCAGGGATGATTGCAGAACCGGAAAGCCCGGATGCTGCTGCGCAGGAACAGGAGCCTGCTGCGATATCAGTTATTGAACTGACAGATGTCGATGACGCAGTCCGCCTGGCGGGTGAAGAAACACTGCTTGATGAAGAGGAAATGCACGAGGCTGTCGGGCCGGTTGTACATGATGTTTCCGTGCATGCGGGTGAAGACGCAGCTACTGCTGGCAGTCACGCAGATCTGCCTGTACTAAAGCAGGACGCAGACCCGGAAATAGTCGAGATATTCCTCGAAGAAGCAAGCGGGGTACTTGCGTCGATTTCACTGAATATCCCGGAATGGATTCAGCAACCGGAAAATACCGAGCTGCTGGAGGAAATCCGGCGCAGTCTGCATACCCTCAAGGGTAGTGGCCGCATGGCAGGCGCAATGCTTATGGGTGAATTTGCCTGGTCGATCGAGGCGTTGCTCAACAAGCTTGTCGAAGGTACCGTCAGATCCGGTGGTTCGCTGTTTGCCCTGCTTTCACAGGTGCCGCAGGCGGCATCCGGCCTGTTGCGCCAGTTGCAGGACGGCGGCGAGCCGGATATGGATATCGTCGGCATGATGCAGAAGGCCGCCGACCTGGCGAGTGCGAGTCCAGCCGCATTCAGTGACCATGCTGCGGAAGTCGAGCGCGATGCAGAGGTCATGGCTGATGATGAAATGTCGACGTCCGAGGACGATGACGTCGTGTTGATGGAGCTGTTTTCCACCGAGTGCGGCGAGCATCTTGACACGCTTGCAGCAAGCAACCCCAATACAGGCGAGCCCGGCATGGTTTCCGATGCACTCTATCGGGCATTGCATACCCTGACTGGTATCAGCGAGTCCGCCGATGTCCCTGGCATTGGTCGACTTGCGGCGGCGCTTTACGATTATTTCGGTGAGCTTTACCAGGAAGGCAGGCCGGCCGCGCCGGAAGCCTTTGCCCTGCTGAATGACTGTGTGCGCGAGATGTCCTCGCAGCTGCAGCGTCTTCCGGATCGAAATTATGATGAGGACATGGTGCTTGAGCTGCGTGGACTAATTGCCGCACTGCCTGCTGCCATCGTGGATGTGCAAGAGGATGTGCCCCGGACTGCGGAAGAGAGTGCTGCCCCGGAAGCCATAACTGACGATGGCGAAGCCACCTTCGACGAGATACCCGAACTCCCTGCAGCCGCCATGCCTGCGTATGATGTACAGGCAGCCGGATCTCCCGGGACCGAGGGGCAGGATGTCATCGAACAGGGTCAAGCCAATCAGTCCGTGAATGAGGAATTTGCCGGCCCTTCGACACCCGAATCCGGGGTCGATGCACCCGTCCAGGGCGAAGGGGATGTCTATTCCGGCATGGATCAGGAAATGTACGAGATCTTTGTCGAGGAAGCCACGGAGATTATCGACAACAGCGAGACCTCGTTGCGTAACTGGTCAGAGTCGCCGGATGACCGTGAGCTGATGGCGGAATTCCAGCGCCTGTTGCACACCCTGAAGGGTGGTGCCCGGATGGTTGATGTGCAGGCCATCGGTGACCTGAGTCATGCACTCGAGTCATTGCTGACCCAGGTGGTAGACGGCGCGGTGGCCGCAAACGATGACCTGTTTTCCCTGTTGCAGGAATCACATGACCGGCTTGCTGAAATGCTGGAGAAGGTCAAGTCGCGCGCAGTAATTGAAGCCGCGACCGATCTTGAAGCTCGACTTGCCGGGTTCAGGCGTGGTGAGACCGGTGCGGCTGCAACGGAGGATCATTCTCCGGAGCAGGTGGCCGATGCGGTCCCGGCAGGTGCTGACACGGAATATTCGACGCCGGAAGCTGCCGACAATTCCCGGCATACTGCAGAACACGGCGAGGATGATGAAAACGAGCCGGCAGTTACGGATATCATGCCGCATTCCGGATTTGATGCCGTGGCGAGTGATACCGGCCTGATGGTGCAGGCCCTGGCCGCGCATCCGCAGACAGTAGAACGGCGCAAGGAAGGACGTTCACGCAGCGAACTGGTCAGGGTGCAGTCCGATGTGCTTGACAACCTGGTCAACAATGCCGGCGAAATCAATATCTATCGCTCACGCATGGAACAGCAGATCAGCAATTTCAGCTTCAACCTGACCGAGTTCGACCAGACGATCAGCCGACTGCGTGACCAGCTGCGCCAGCTTGAAATGGAAACCGAGGCGCAAATCCTGTTCCGTTATGAACTGGAAGCGGAGAGCCGTAACCAGGATTTCGATCCCCTGGAAATGGATCGCTATTCAAAGCTTCAGCAACTGTCGCGCTCCCTGATCGAGAGTATCAGTGATCTGCGCAGCCTGCATGACCTCATGGACGTCACGACCCGTGAATCGGAGACACTGTTACTGCAGCAGTCGCGCGTCAGCACGGACCTGCAGGAGGGGTTGATTCGTACGCGCATGATTCCGTTTGCGGGACTGGCGCCGCGTCTGCGCAGGATCGTACGTCAGTCTGCCCGCCAGCTGGACAAGAAGGTCGACTTGCATCTGCGTGGAGCGGAAGGCGAGATGGACAGGGCAGTTATAGAGAGAATCGTGGCGCCGCTGGAGCATATGCTGCGGAATGCCGTGGCGCACGGCATCGAGACGCCGGAGCAGCGGAAGAATGCAGGAAAACGTGTTGCCGGAACCATCACGATCGATTTCAATCGTGAAGGGACCGAGATCGTACTGCGCATCAGCGATGATGGTGCCGGCCTCGATATAGATGCTATCCGTACCCGTGCGATAGAGCGTGGCCTCATGAGCGTGGACATGGATCTGCCTGATTCCGATGTCATGCAGTTCGTGCTGCAGACCGGCTTCAGTACGGCCAGTGAAGTGACGCAGATCTCCGGCCGCGGGGTCGGGATGGACGTGGTGAACAGCGAGGTCAAGCAGCTGGGCGGTTCACTGCATATCGATTCGCAAAGCGGCGAGGGCTCGGTATTTACCATACGCTTGCCTTATACCCTGGCCATCAACCAGGCGCTGCTGATCACGATTGGCGAGCAGGTCTTCTGCGTACCCATGGGCAGCATCGAGGGTGTCGTTACGGCAAGTACCGAACAACTGCAGTCATGCTACGAAGACTCCACCCAGGAGTTCGGTTACGCCGGACATAACTACCAGTTGATGCACCTGGGGTCCCTGCTTGGCATTAGTCGCATGGATCTGGAGAATGCCGGCACCCAGATTCCGGTGCTACTGGTACGCACCGGTGAAAAGCGGATCGGTATGCAGATCGACTCATTGCTGGGTAGCCGTGAGGTTGTCATCAAACCGCTGGGCGCACAGTTGAGCCTGGTCGATGGTGTCTCAGGTGCAACAATTCTCGGTGATGGCCGCGTTGTCATGATACTCGATATGTTTGCAATATCGCGCATGAAAGTACGAGATCAGTCGCAGATGCGACCGGTCGGTTCGCTGGAAGACGGTCGTCTGCTGGTGATGGTCGTCGATGATTCGATCACCGTCCGCAAGGTGACAACCCGACTCCTGGAGCGGAGTGGATACAGGGTCATGACTGCGAAGGACGGCGTCGATGCAATGGGGCAGTTGCAGGAAGTCGTGCCGGATATGATGCTGCTCGATATCGAAATGCCGCGCATGGACGGTTTCGAGCTGGCGACCCATATGCGCAATGACGAGCGACTGAAGCATGTGCCGATTATCATGATCACATCGCGCACTGGCGACAAGCATCGCGAGCGGGCTTTTGAGATCGGTGTAAACGAATACCTCGGCAAGCCTTATCAGGAATCCGAATTACTTACGTCAATCAACAACATTATCGGCGTCAATACGGTCGCGGTGCGGGCGTAGCAGCGTCACAGACAGCAGGAATTATCGATGGAAGGATCACAGGACAAGATACGCAGCCTCTGGGTCCCGTTGCGGAAGCTGAATCTGTTGTTGCCGAATGTGGCAGTCGCTGAAATCGGCAGCTATCGAACCCCCAAAGCGACACCGGATATGCCCGAATGGTACCTGGGTACTGTCCGGTGGCAGGATCAGGACATCCCGGTGATGTCCCTGGAGTCTCTGGTCGGTATCAATGTGCCATCAAATCCCGTGTTTTCCAGGTTGATGATACTGAACTCGGTGCATCCGGACAGCGCGGTGCGGAATTATGCAATTATCACTGCTGGTCTGCCTGGACTGATACATTTCGCGAATGACACCGCCAGTGAATTTCATCCACTCGATGAGCCGGGGCTGAGATGCATTGTGCGTATAGGCAACGAAGAAGCGGTAATACCCGACCTGGAATACCTGCAATCGCTGCTCGAGGAGCAGGTCGCCAGGGCCGCCTGATTATCTGAAGTCTCCCCATAGCGTCTGCAGTCCTGCGATGGCGGACAGTGCCGCTGTTTCGGTGCGCAGGATGCGCGGTCCAAGCCTTATTCCCGTGAAACCAAGCGAACCGGCGAGCGACTGCTCGTCCGGGTTCAATCCACCCTCGGGGCCGGCGAGCAATATGATCCCGCCTGCTGGCCTGGTTAGCGAATGCAGTGTTTCACTGCCGTCAGGCTGCAGCAGCAGTTTCAGGGGGGCAGGTGACAGGGTTTCGAGCCATTCCGGCAGGCCCGACGGCTGCAGCAATTGCGGCAGGGTATTGCGTCCGCACTGTTCGCATGCGCCGATGATTACACCCTGCCAGTGTTGCAGGCGTTTCTCCAGGCGCTCGCCCTTCAGATGAGTCTGGCTCCGCTGCAGCCAGAGCGGCTGTATGGTGCGAACGCCTAACTCGACGGCTTTCTGCAATATCAGATCCATGCGGTCATGGCGTGCGATGCCCTGTGCGAGGATGATATGCAACGCGGACTCGCGGTCACCCGGAATGTCTGCGCCGATTTGCAGCGTAATTCTCCCGCGACCGATATCTGCGAGAACAGCGTGATGTTCGTTTCCCGCTCCATCGAATACCCGGATTGCTGCTCCCCTGCGCATGCGCAGGACATGTGTAACATGATGCGCCGGCTGACCCTCGACGGTGATATTGCCGCCTGCTGTCAGCTGCTGAAGAACGAGCAGACGCGGAACGCTCATGATTCAGTCCCGGGTTGCATGTTCGATGCCGGAAAGTGCAACCTCGGCCATCAGGCCGATTTCCTCGGGCGTGATGACGTACGGCGGCATGAAATAGATGACATCGCCCAGCGGTCGGAGCAACACCCCGCGTTGCAAGGCGTGCTGGTAAACCCGCAGGCCGCGACGTTCCTGCCATGGGTACGGGCTGCGGCTGATCCTGTCCCTGACCATTTCGACGGCCAGGATCATGCCGGTTTGCCGGACTTCGCCGATATGCGGATGGTCTTGCAGCGGGAGCGCGGCGGCATGCATGGCTTCTGCAAGCCGCCGGTTGTTTTCGATTACGTCGCCCGACTCGAACAGTTCGAGTGTCGCCAGTGCGGCGCGGCAGCCCAGCGGGTTACCGGTATAGCTGTGGGAATGCAGAAATGCAGACAGCTTGTCGTAGACGTCATAGAAACAGTCATAAACGCTGTTGTTCGTCAAAACGACCGAGAGCGGCAGGTAGCCGCCCGTGAGTCCCTTTGACAGACACAGGAAATCCGGTGTTACGTTTGCCTGCTCACAGGCGAACAGGGTGCCGGTACGGCCGAAGCCGACGGCGATTTCATCGGCAATGAGGTGCACGTTGAACCGGTTACAGGCATCGCGCAACAGCTCCAGGTATACCGGGTCGTACATGCGCATACTGCCTGCACACTGCACAAGCGGTTCGATAATTACTGCGCAGACCTCATCCGCGTGCCGCTCGAGTGCGGATTCCATCTTGCCGAACTGCCGCATGCTGTAGTCATGCCAGCTTTCCCCGTCGGCCCGGTGATAACAGTCCGGTGATTCGACGCTGATGGTCTCCATCAGCAGTGGTGCGTAGGTGTTCCTGTACAGCTTGACATTGCCGACCGCAAGCGCGCCCAGGGTTTCGCCGTGATAGCTGTTTTGGAGCGTGATGAATTTCGTCTTGTTCACCTTGCCCTGATTACGCCAGGCGTGAAAGCTCATCTTGAGTGCAACCTCGATGGCCGAGGAGCCGTTATCGGCATAGAAGCAGCGCTCCAGCCCCGGTGGCGTGATCGCCACCAGCTTTTCCGATAATTCGATTACCGCTTCGTGAGTGAAGCCGGCAAGCAGCACGTGTTCCAGTGTGTCGAGCTGCTCGCGCAGCGCAGCGTTGATATGCGGGTTGCTGTGACCGAACAGGTTTACCCACCACGAGCTGATGGCATCGAGATAACGGTTGCCGTCGTAGTCCTCCAGCCAGACACCCTTGCCGGAGCGGATCGGGATGACCGGCAGCCACTCGTGGTCCTTCATCTGCGTGCAGGGATGCCACAGTACAGAAAGATCGCGACGGGACAGTTCGGCGTTGGACATACGGTGAAGATACTGGAAACAGCCTGCCATTGGCCACACGGAATATCCCGCACAGGCTTCGGTGACATGGTGAGAAAGAGGATGAACCCGATGCCGGCGTGGCGGGTATATTTACCACCTTCGGCACGAGCGGGGCGGCGCCTGACCGAATGATGGCGGATGCACAGGGATTGGAAAAAAAACGGCGGTCATCCCCTGCACCTGTCTTGCCGGGTGCGCCGGCCAGCCGTCATGTTCCTCGTACAGGCCGGTGACAGAGGCCTGCAGGGATGACACTAACGTGCTCGCTGTATGCTGCGCCGATCATTACCGCCGGATGATGCCGCGTCTATCCACGCGCCATGAACCCGACATGCGCAGATGTCGCTCTCCCCTGCAGTCTCAGGGTTGCGGTCGAACTGCGGCGGGCGCGGTCGGTGCGGGGTTGGCCGGTGCGGGTGTAGCCGGCGCCGGCGGTCTGGCCGGCTTTATCGCAGCCTCAGCCGTTGCACTCGCCGTTGCGGCCTTGTCGAAGCAGTGGATGTATGCTGAGGTTCCTTCTGTGCTGACATAGGAAATCAGGCATTCCTTGTGGTTGGCCTCGTCCACTATCTTCCTTACAACCAGGTCGCCCTCGCGCAGGTAGCCCTGCTGCGAGATCCCGCCCTTGCCACTGCCCATGCTGTCATAGCAGGCCAGCGTAGGATTGGCGCTGCCGACTCTCACGAATGCGATCAGGCAGGTCTTGGTGCTGTCAGCATCGAGCACGCGTTCAATTTCCAGGTCGCCCTCGCGCAGGTGACCGGTGCGCTGGATATCGTCCTTGGCCGTGGGGCTGCTCCGGTAACAGTCGATTGCCGGTGCGGTGCCTTCGGCGCTGACGTAGGCCACCAGGCAGGATACGTTATTCAGCCTGTCCTTGATCTTGCGGACGACCAGTTTGCCCTTCTTGAAGTGCCCGGTCTGGCTGACATTGGACCGGTAGCCACCCCGCGTGTCATAGCAGCTCATCACTGGGCTGGTGCCCAGGGTCCTGACATAGAATGCCAGGCAGATCTTGTTGCTTTCGAGATCCGTGACGGTGCGCACGATCAGGTCGCTTTCGCGCAATGTACCGGTCTGCACCAGCAATGTGGATTGATAATCTTCAGCCGCCGCGAGTATCGGCAGGCCTGACAACAGCAGCGCAAGCAACCTTTTCATTGTTCTCCTCCTATTATCCGGTTGATACCGATACCCTTTCGGGTATGACGGCTGTCGCTCCGTCCGGGTGCGAAATATTGCATAATCTTGTATGTAGCGATATGACAGTAAATAATTATAAATCGCAAACTATGGCGCTATACGCAATCATAATGTAATACCGATTGTGTATACGGCGTGTTTGACATAGGTCAGGTAAAGTGGAAATTACATATGCTTTTATTGACACTGGCCTGATGGATAAGCCCCCTTGGGATGATCCGGCTTGAGTGTATAACATCATAATACTAAAGGAAAAAAATGGAGGTAATGGTATGGTGAAACGTTACACAATTATGCTATCTGCTGTGGTCCTTGCCTTGGGGATGAGCGCTGTGCAGGCCTTCAATTTTATGAATCCGGGCGACTGGTTCGATAATGACCGCCATGATCGCTATGACCGGGGCTATTACGGTGGCTATGGTCCGTACGGCGGTGGACCCTATGGCTGGGGTGGTGGCGGACCCTATGGCTGGGGTGGTGGCGGTCCCTATGGCTGGGGTGGTGGTCCCTATGGCTGGGGTGGTGGTCCCTATGGCGGGCAACCGAGCACGATAGTCGTTACCCCGTCGTCAGGTGACAGTAAGGCTGCTCCCCCCCCCAAAGTTCCCGAGTAACCTGCGGTAGCCGGGCTGCCGGGGCCGGTATTCCACGAGCCTCGCATGCTTGCCGGAATTGTTATTCGTGGTCGCCATGCAGGATCAGCAGGGGAATGTCTGACCCCTGTCGCAGAGGCGGGGATTATGCCCTGTTACTCAATCCCAGGTTGGTCCATACCGCCAGTGCCGGTTCTGCACGGTTCAACGTGTAGAAATGCAGGCCTGGTGCGCCATGCGCCAGCAGTCGTTCGCACAGACCGGTAACGACTTCCTCACCGAAGGCGCGGATGGACTTGAGGTCCTCACCGTAGGATTCCAGGCGCCTGCGTATCCAGCGCGGTATTTCCGCGCCGCAGGCATCGGAGAAGCGTACCAGCTGATAGTAGTTGGTGATGGGCATGATGCCCGGCACGATCGGGATGTGAATGTCCTGCTTCGCGCAACGACCGATGAAGTTCAGGTAGGCATCCGCATTGAAGAAATACTGGGTGATCGCGCTGTCGGCCCCGGCTGCCACCTTGCGTTTGAAGTTGGCCAGGTCGCGGTCGGGGCTCGTGGCCTGCGGGTGGTATTCCGGGTAGGCGGCGACCTCGATGTGGAAGTGATCGCCGGTTGTCTCGCGGATGAATGCGACCAGTTCGTTGGCGTAGCGAAATTCGCCGGCCTCGACCATGCCGGAGGGCATGTCGCCGCGCAATGCCACGATATGCCGGATGCCCTTTGCCATGTAACCATCTAGCATCTCGCTGATATTGTCGCGTGTCGAACAGATGCAGGACAGGTGCGGTGCGGTTTCGATGCCTGATTTGGCCTGGATATCGGCAACGGTCTCAAAGGTGCGGTCGCGGGTGGAGCCGGCGGCGCCGAAGGTGACCGAAAAGAAGCGCGGCTTGAGCGTGGCAAGTTTCAGGCAGGTGGCTTCCAGTTTCGCTATTCCGTCCGCGGTCTTGGGCGGGAAGAACTCGAAGCTGAAGGTTGCGCGGTTGGTATCCATGGCACGGCTGGTCAGTTCATTTCACCGCAGGAATGCAGCGTGTAAGGTGAATCACACCGCTGGCCCCGCAGAGCCGGGGGCAGCGGTGCCTATGGTTGTTAATAGCGATAGTAATCGGGCTTGTACGGACCTTCTACAGGCACACCGATGTAGTCGGCCTGCTGCTGCGACAGCGTGGTCAGGTTAGCCCCGATCTTCGACAGATGCAGGCGGGCGACTTCCTCGTCCAGCTTTTTCGGCAGGGTGTAGACCCTGTTTTCGTACTTCTCGCCATGACCCCACAATTCCATTTGCGCCAGGGTCTGGTTGGTGAAACTGTTGGACATGACGAAACTCGGGTGGCCGGTTGCGCAGCCGAGGTTCACCAGCCGGCCTTCCGCCAGCAGGATGATCCGGTTGCCGCTCGGTAGGATGATGTGGTCGACCTGCGGTTTGATGTTGTCCCAGGGATATTTCTTCATGCTGCGACGTCGATCTCGTTATCGAAGTGACCGATGTTGCAGACGATGGCCTGGTCGCGCATCTTCAGCATGTGATCATGGGTGATGACGTGATAGTTGCCGGTCGCGGTGACGAAGATGTTGGCCTTGTCGACCACATCTTCCAGGGTCACCACGCGGTGGCCTTCCATCGCGGCCTGCAAGGCGCAGATCGGGTCGATCTCGGTGACCCAGACGGTACAGCCGAGCCCCTTCAGGGATTGCGCGCAGCCCTTGCCGACATCGCCATAGCCGATGACGATCGCGATCTTGCCGGCGATCATCACGTCGGTGGCGCGCTTGATGCCGTCGACCAGCGACTCGCGGCAGCCATACAGGTTGTCGAACTTGCTCTTGGTAACCGAGTCGTTGACGTTAATGGCAGGGAACGGCAGCTCGCCGCGCTCCTGCATCTGGTACAGCCGGTGGACGCCGGTAGTGGTTTCCTCGGTGACGCCCTGGATGTTGTCGTGCACCTTCGAGTACCAGCCGGGCTGGCTGGCCAGCCGCGACTTGATGCTTTTGTACAGTGCGACTTCTTCTTCACTGCTGGGCTTGTCCAGGATGGACGGGTCCTGCTCCGCCTTCTTGCCCAGCATCACCAGCAGGGTGGCGTCGCCGCCGTCATCCAGGATCATGTTCGGCGTACCGCCGTCGTGCCATTCCATGATGCGGTGTGTATATGCCCAGTAATCGTCCAGCGACTCGCCCTTGAGGGCATAGACCGGGATGCCCGCTTCGGCGATGGCCGCCGCGGCATGGTCCTGGGTGGAGAAGATATTGCACGATGCCCAGCGCACCTCGGCACCGAGTTCGACCAGCGTCTCGATCAGCACGGCGGTCTGGATGGTCATGTGCAGGCTGCCGGCGATGCGCGCCCCCTTGAGCGGTTTCTCGGTCCCGTATTGCTCGCGCAGTGCCATCAGGCCCGGCATTTCGGTCTCGGCGATGGCGATTTCCTTGCGGCCCCAGTCGGCAAGGCCGATGTCGGCGACCTTGAAGTCGGGTTTGTCCTGCCTGGCAGCTTGTATGCTCATGAAATTCCTCTCGTCGTCGATTCGTTAACGGCCGGCTCGTCGCGCAGGGTGTCGGCCAGGTCGGTGTTTTCCCAGGTGAAGCGGTCACCCGTACGGCCGAAATGGCCATACGCGGCGGTATCGCGGTAACCGGGCCTGAGCAGGTCCAGCATCTTCACCATGCCGCGCGGCCGCAGGTCGAAATGTTTGCGCACCAGTGCCACCAGGCGTGCCTCGTCCACCTTGCCGGTACCGAAGGTATTGATGCTGATGGACGTCGGCTCGGCGACGCCGATGGCATAGGAAACCTGTATCTCGCACCTGTCGGCCAGGCCGGCGGCAACGATGTTCTTGGCCACGTAACGCGCGGCATAGGCGGCCGAACGATCCACCTTGCTGGGATCCTTGCCGGAAAACGCGCCGCCACCGTGCCGGGCCATGCCGCCATAGGTGTCGACGATGATCTTGCGGCCGGTCAGGCCGCAGTCACCCATCGGGCCGCCGATGACAAAGCGGCCGGTCGGGTTGATGTGAATGTTTTCCTGCTTGCACTGATCGAGCCACTCTGCCGGGATGACCGGCTTGATGATCTCGTCCATGACCGCCTCGCGGATGGCCTTGAGACCGATGTCCGGATCGTGCTGGGTCGACAGCACCACGGCCTCGACGCCGACCGGGCGGTCGTTTTCATATCTAAAGGTAAGCTGGCTCTTGGCGTCCGGACGCAGCCACGGCAGGGTGCCGTTCTTGCGCACCTCGGCCTGGCGTTCCACCAGCCGGTGGGCATAGGTGATCGGCGCCGGCATCAGCACATCGGTCTCGTTGCTGGCGTAGCCGAACATCAGCCCCTGGTCGCCGGCACCCTGTTCGCGGTCTTCCGACTCGTCCACGCCCATGGCGATATCCGGAGACTGCTTGCCGATGGCATTCAGCACCGCGCAGGACTCCCAGTCGAAGCCGATGTCCGAACTGTTGTAGCCGATGTCACGTACCGTGTGTCGCACGATGGCCTCGAGATCCACCCATGCGCTGGTGGTGACCTCGCCGGCGATCATGACCATGCCGGTCTTGACCAGTGTCTCGACGGCCACGCGCGCCTGCGCATCCTGCTCGAGAATGCCGTCCAGCACCGCATCCGATATCTGGTCGGCGACCTTGTCCGGATGGCCTTCGGACACGGATTCTGATGTAAATATATGAAAATTAGACATAATTTATACTTATTGGTCACACGGAACGGGCAAGTTTACCCTACGTTGGTGATATTTTCATCAGCACGCGTGTTGCATAGAGTACACATACTGCTGATGCATGAGGATTCTACTTTGGTTCGTACTGAGACACCGGTCTGCGAGTTCGGTTTACCCGCCGTCGATTTCGCGCTGCCCGGGACGGACGGGAAGACCTGGACACTCGCAGAATGCTGCGGTCCGCGCGGACTGCTGGTGATGTTTATCTGCAACCATTGCCCGTTTGTACAGGCAATCCGCGAACGGCTGGTGCGTGACACGCGGGAGTTGCGGGAACTGGGAGTCCACAGCGTGGCCATCATGTCCAACGATCCCCGCCAGTACCCGGAAGACAGCTTCGAGAATATGCGCGCGATCGCCGCACAGTATGATTTCCCGTTTCCCTACCTGCTGGACGAGACCCAGCAGGTCGCGCGTGCCTACGGCGCCGTCTGTACCCCTGATTTCTTCGGCTATAACAGTAAGTTGCAGCTGCAGTACCGGGGGCGCCTGGATGCCAGCGGCATGCAGGCGGCGGCACCGGATGCGCGCCGTGACCTGTTCGAGGCCATGCGCCAGGTGGCCGGGACCGGCCAGGGGCCGATTGATCAGATCCCCAGTATTGGCTGCTCCATCAAGTGGCGCGATGCGGAGCCCGCAGGGACTTGATCCCGGTCAATAAGTTATTGTTATACCGTGATAAAATATCGACCGGCGAAATGGCGACCGCCGCGTCCTGCTATTGCCGTAGCGGTCAAACTAGGGGAAAATAGCGCGCCTTGCCTGAAGGCAGGTGCCCGACGGCCGGCGGGAAGCTCGATACCGACAAGGCCTGCGCAAACGACACGAACAATTGCCTCAGTGCAACTGAACTGGCACTGGAGGCTTTTTTTATCGCTGAACCCGGACGCGCCGGCAGGCGCGCCTCGCCACACATGCTCGTGTCGGCGGTGCGGCGACAACGTTGACAGGAATTCAAATCAGAACAGGAGAAAACAATGGCTCAGCGTAAAGATCTTGCCAACGCCATCCGCGCCCTCAGCATGGATGCCGTGCAAAAAGCCAAGTCCGGTCATCCTGGTGCCCCCATGGGCATGGCGGATATCGCCGAGGTGCTGTGGAACGACAACCTGAAGCACAATCCGTCCAACCCGAAGTGGGCCGACCGCGACCGTTTCGTGCTGTCCAACGGTCATGGCTCGATGCTGATCTATTCCCTGCTGCATCTGACCGGCTATGACATGACGATCGACGACCTCAAGAATTTCCGCCAGCTGCATTCCAGGACACCGGGGCATCCGGAATACGGCTATGCACCCGGCGTCGAAACCACCACCGGGCCGCTCGGGCAGGGCATCACCAATGCCGTCGGCATGGCCATCGCCGAGCGCGCGCTGGCCGCGGAGTTCAACCGTGACGGCCACGAGATCGTCGATCACAACACCTGGGTATTCCTGGGCGATGGTTGCCTGATGGAAGGCATCTCCCACGAGGCCTGTTCGCTGGCCGGCACGCTGGGCCTGGGCAAACTGATCGCCTTCTGGGACGACAACGGCATCTCCATCGACGGCCACGTGGACGGCTGGTTCACCGACGATACGCCGAAGCGCTTCGAGGCCTACGGCTGGCACGTGGTGGCAGATGTCGACGGCCATGACCCGGCGGCAATCCAGAAGGCCATCGATGCCGCGCGCGCCGAAACCGACAAGCCGTCGCTGATCTGCTGCAAGACCATCATCGGCTACGGTTCGCCGAACAAGGCGGGCAGTCATGACAGCCATGGCGCGCCGCTGGGCGAGGACGAAATCACGCTGACGCGCAAGGAACTGGGCTGGAATCATGCACCGTTCGAGGTGCCCGATGATATCTACGCCGGCTGGAATGCAAAGGACAAGGGTGCCGAGGCCGAGGCCAAGTGGAACAAGCAGTTTCGCCGCCTACAAGAAGGCCCATCCGGAGCTCGCGGCGGAATTGAACGCCGCATGGCCGGCGAACTGCCGGCAGACTGGGCGAAGCAATCCGCGGCGTTCGTTGCCGGTGTGAATGACAAGGCCGAGATCACTGGCGACGCGCCAGGCTTCGCTCAGAGTCGATCGAGGGTTACGCGCCGCTGCTGCCGGAACTGTTCGGCGGTTCCGCCGACCTGGCTGGTTCCAACCTGACCGAGTGGTCCGGCCACAAGCCGATGCGTGCTGCCAGTCCGAAGGCCAACTACGTCAACTACGGCGTGCGCGAGTTCGGCATGTCCGCCATCCTGAACGGCATCGCCCTGCACGGCGGGTTCATTCCGTTCGGTGCTACCTTCCTGATGTTCTCGGAATATGCACGTAATGCCCTGCGCATGGCCGCACTGATGAAGATGCCGAGCATCTTCGTCTACTACGCACGATTCCATCGGTCTCGGCGAAGACGGCCCGACTCACCAGGCGGTCGAGCAGATCCCGACCCTGCGCTGATCCCGAACATGTCCGTCTGGCGTCCCTGTGACACGGTCGAGAGCGCGGTTGCCTGGAAGCTGGCCATCGAGCGCAAGGACGGTCCCAGCTGCCTGATCTTCTCGCGCCAGGATCTGCCGCACCAGGACCGCAGCACGGACCAGATCGATGCGATCAGCCGCGGTGGCTACATCCTGAAAGACTGCGACGGAACGCCGGAGGCGATCATCATCGCGACCGGTTCCGAAGTGGCGCTGGCGATGGATGCCGCCGGGCAGCTCGCCGACCGCAAGATCCGCGTGGTGTCCATGCCGTCGACCACCACGTTCGACGCGCAGGATGCCGCCTACCGCGAATCGGTGCTGCCATCGGCCGTCTCGGCACGCGTCGCCGTCGAGGCCGCGGTCACCGATGGCTGGTACAAGTATGTCGGCCTGGATGGCAAGGTCGTCGGTATCGATCGCTTCGGCGAGTCGGCGCCCGCTCCGGTGCTGTTCAAGGAATTCGGCTTCACGGTTGAGAATGTCGTGAAAGCCGTGAACAGCGTCCTCTGATCCAATACGTTTTCTTCGCCCCGCGGTGGGGCGAAATCATTTTCAAATAACACGCAGGAGAACGATTATGACGATTAAAGTCGGTATCAATGGCTTCGGCCGAATTGGCCGTATGGCATTCCGCGCCATCGCGAAGGATTTCCCGGACATCGAAGTGGTCGGCATCAACGACCTGCTCGACCCCGACTACCTGGCCTACATGCTGAAGTACGACTCGGTGCACGGTAACTTCCAGGGCGACATCGCCGTCGACGGCAATACCATGATCGTCAACGGCAAGAAGATCCGCCTGACCGCCGAACGCGATCCGGCCAATCTGAAGTGGAACGAGATCGGCGCCGACCTCGTCATCGAATGTACCGGCTTCTTCCTGACCGAAGAGACCTGCCAGAAGCACATCGCTGCCGGCGCCAAGAAGGTCGTGCAGAGCGCGCCGTCCAAGGACGCCACGCCGATGTTCGTGTATGGCGTGAACCACAAAACCTACGCCGGTCAGGCCATCGTCTCCGCCGCCTCCTGCACCACCAACTGCCTGGCGCCGGTCGCCAAGGTGCTGCACGACAACTGGGGCATCAAGCGCGGCCTGATGACCACGGTGCATGCCGCCACCGCCACCCAGAAGACCGTCGACGGCCCGTCCATGAAGGACTGGCGCGGTGGCCGCGGCATCCTGGAAAACATCATCCCGTCTTCCACCGGTGCCGCCAAGGCCGTGGGCAAGGTCCTGCCTGAGCTGAACGGCAAGCTGACCGGTATGGCCTTCCGCGTCCCGACCTCCGACGTGTCCGTGGTCGACCTGACCGTCGAGCTGAACAAGGACGCCACGTACGACGATATCTGTGCCGCCATGAAGAAGGCCGCGACGTCCGGCGACCTGGCCGGTGTGCTGGCCTATACCGACGAGAAGGTGGTTTCCACCGACTTCCGCGGCCATGGCACCCCGTCCATTTTCGATGCCGATGCCGGTATCGCGCTGGATCCGACCTTCGTCAAGGTGGTGGCCTGGTACGACAATGAGTACGGCTATACCTGCAACATGCTGCGTATGGTGAAACACGTAGCCAAGTAGGCCGTCAGGCATTCAGTGGCCGGCTACCAGCCACGGCTGGTAGCCGGCCGCTGAAGGCTCCCGCTGAGTGGTTTCAGGCAAGGCACACCTTGGTCCTGAGATCTTTCAGAACTGTCAACAAGGAGATCAATCATGTCCTTCATCAAGCTGACCGACCTCGACCTGGCTGGCAAGCGCGTGCTGATCCGCGCCGACCTCAATGTGCCGGTTAAAGACGGCAAGGTCACATCCGACGCGCGCATCAGCGCCTCCATGCCTACCATCGAACACTGCATGAAGGCAGGCGCCAAGGTCATGGTGATGTCGCACCGCGGCCGTCCCGTGGAGGGGGAGGTCGACGAGGAAAATTCGATGCAGCCGATTGCCGACGACATGTCGGCCAAGCTCGGCAAGCCGGTGCGCCTGGTCAAGGACTACCTCGATAACGCGCCGCACCTCGGCGATGGCGAGGTCGTGCTGTTCGAGAACGTGCGCTTCAACACCGGCGAGAAAAAGGACGACGAGGCGCTGGCGAAAAAATATGCGGCCCTGTGCGACGTGTTCGTGATGGATGCCTTCGGCACCGCGCACCGTGCGCAGGCCTCGACCCACGGCGTGGGCAAGTTCGCCCCGATTGCCTGTGCCGGTCTGCTGCTGGCCGAGGAACTGGACGCACTGGCCAAGGCGCTGGCCAAACCGGCACGCCCGATGGTGGCGATTGTCGGCGGTTCCAAGGTGTCGACCAAGCTGACCGTGCTGGAGGCGCTGTCCGACAAGGTCGATCAGCTGGTCGTCGGCGGCGGCATCGCCAATACCTTCCTCAAGGCCACCGGCAAGAACGTCGGCAAGTCGCTGTGCGAGGACGACCTGGTCCCGACCGCCCAGGCCCTGATCGAGAAGATGAAGGGGCGCGGCGCCAGTATCCCGATCGCCGTCGACGTGGTTTGCGGCAAGAAGTTCGATGAAAACGAGCCGGCTGTGCTGAAGGACGCGGGCGACGTTGAGGACGATGACATGATCTTCGATATCGGTCCGAAGTCCGCGCAGGAACTGGCCGACATCATCAGCAAGGCCGGCACCATTGTCTGGAACGGCCCGGTCGGCGTGTTCGAGTTTGACCAGTTCGGCGAGGGCACAAAAACCGTAGCCATGGCGATTGCCAATGCCAAGGGCTTCAGCCTGGCCGGCGGCGGCGACACCATTGCCGCCATCCAGAAGTACGATATCTTCGACAAGGTTTCCTATATTTCCACGGCCGGCGGCGCCTTCCTTGAATACCTGGAAGGCAAGACACTGCCAGCGGTCGCGATGCTGGAAGAACGGGCAAGTCAGCCATAACCGGCTTGCAGTCAGGTATCCGGGTTCGCATTTATGCCAAGACGCACCAAGATTGTCGCGACGCTGGGTCCGGCCACTGACAAGGAAAATGTGCTCGATGACATGATCCGGGCCGGCATGGACGTGGTCAGGGTCAATTTCTCCCATGGCTCCCATGAAGACCACCTGCGGCGTGCGGAGACGGTTCGCAACCGTGCGCGTGCGCACGGCCACCAGGTCGGTGTGCTCGCGGACCTGCAGGGGCCGAAGATCCGCATCGAACGTTTCAGCGAAGGCCGTATCCTGCTGGAAAAGGGTGAAAACTTCATACTGGATGCCGCGCTGGGTGCAGAAGGCGGCACCAATGAACGTGTCGGCGTAACCTACAAGGGCCTGCCCGGCGACGTGGCGCGTGGCGACACGCTGCTGCTGGACGACGGCATGCTGGAGTTATGGGTCGAGGACGTGGTCGATGCCGAGGTGCGCTGCCGGGTGATGGTCGGCGGCTACCTGAGCAACAGCAAGGGTATCAACCGGCTGGGTGGTGGCCTGACAGCAAAGACGCTGACCGACAAGGACCGTGATGACATCCGATTCGCTGCGGAAATGGGCGCCGACTACGTGGCGATTTCCTTCCCGCGCTCGGCCGAGGATATTCACGAGGCGCGCGAGCTGCTGCGCGCAGCCGGGGGGCATGGCGGCATCGTTGCGAAAATCGAGCGTGCCGAGGCACTGAACGCACTGGAAGAGATCATCAAGGCCGCAGATGTCGTGATGATCGCGCGTGGTGACCTGGGTGTGGAGATCGGTGATGCCGAATTACCAGCCGTACAGAAGCGCATCATTTCCATCGCGCGTTCGATGGATCGGGTGGTGATCACGGCCACGCAGATGATGCAGTCGATGGTGGAAAGTCCGATACCGACGCGTGCGGAGGTATTCGATGTCGCCAACGCCGTGATCGATGGCACCGATGCGGTAATGCTGTCGGCCGAGACCGCGGCCGGGCGCTATCCGGCCAAGGTGATCGAGGCGATGGACCGCATCTGCGCCGGCGCCGAGCGCCAGCGAATCACCGCGGCGGCGGAGCGGCGCATCAGCATGCGATTCAAGCGTGCGGACGAGGCGATCGCCAAGGCCACGATGTACACCGCCAACAGCCTGGGCGTCAAGGCTATCGCGGCGCTGACCGAGTCGGGCGCCACGCCGCTGTGGATGTCACGCATCAGTTCGGGTATTCCTATTTTCGCCATGACACGGCACGTCGAGACGCGCCGCAAGGTGACGTTGTATCGCGGTGTTTATCCGGTGAGCTTCGATGTCACCACGCCCGACCATGCAACGGTCAACATGGAAGCCATCGACGAGCTGGTACGGCGCGGCGCCGTGCGTGACGGCGACATGGTCATCATCACCAAGGGTGACCTGATGGGCGTGCACGGTGGCACCAATGCCATGAAGATCATCATGGTGGGTGAGCACGAGATCATCGAGCAGTAGATTTCCGCCGGCGACCATGACCGTTTCCGGCACGACGGTGACTGACTGGGAAAGTCAGCAGTTTTTTTCAACTAGACAAATAACCAGGTGGTTTTGAGGAGAAGACAATGGCCATTATATCGTTACGCCAGTTACTGGACCACGCTGCCGAGCACGGCTACGGCTGTCCGGCTTTCAATGTAAACAACATGGAGCAGATGCATGCCATCATGGAGGCAGCGGACGAGACCGACAGTCCCGTGATCTGCCAGGCATCCGCAGGTGCGCGTTCCTACGCGGGTGCGCCGTTCCTGCGTCATCTGATCCAGGCCGCTGTTGAACAGTGGCCGCACATCCCGGTTGTCGTACACCAGGATCACGGCGCCTCGCCGGCCGTTTGCCAGCGTTCGATCCAGCTGGGTTTCAGTTCGGTGATGATGGATGGTTCGCTGGGCGAGGACATGAAGACCCCGATGAGCTACGAATACAATGCCGAGGTGACGGCACGCACTGTCGCCATGGCGCACGCCTGCGGCGTGTCCGTGGAGGGCGAGCTGGGTTGCCTGGGTTCGCTGGAAACCGGCATGGCCGGCGAGGAAGACGGCTCGGGCGCCGAGGGCAAGCTGGATCACTCGCAGCTGCTGACTGACCCGGAAGAGGCCGCACGCTTCGTCGAGGATACCAAGTGTGATGCACTGGCAATCGCCATCGGCACCAGCCACGGTGCCTACAAGTTCACCCGCCCGCCGACCGGCGACATCCTGGCCATAGAGCGCATCAAGGCAATCCATGCGCGCATCCCGGACACCCACCTGGTGATGCATGGTTCCTCATCGGTGCCGCAGGAGTGGCTGAAGATCATCAACGAAAACGGTGGCGCGATGGGCGAGACCTACGGCGTGCCGGTCGAGGAAATCCAGGAAGGCATCAAGCACGGCGTGCGCAAGGTCAATATCGATACCGATCTGCGCATGGCCTCCACCGGTGCCATCCGCAAGTACCTCTTCGAGCACCCGGCCGACTTCGATCCGCGCAAGTACCTGAAGGCCGCGACCAAGGGCATGAAGGATATCTGCAGGGCCCGTTACGAGGCGTTCGGCACGGCCGGCAATGCATCCCGGATCAAGCCGATCAACCTGGAAGACATGTACAAGCGCTACGCTTCGGGCGAGCTGGATCCGCGCGTTAACTAGGCGTCCACGGTGACGGAAAAAGGCGGCGCAAGCCGCCTTTTTTTATTGGCGTGCCGGGCCGCTTGCCCGCATTTCTCACCGGGATCCCGGATGCTGGCGCAGTGCTCGTGTGACTGGACGCCGCTCTGGAATGAAAGTGGTAGCCGTAGCTACCACTTGAATGAAGAGCAAGTACGGGTGCACGAGAACCAGCCAGGGCCGGGATAGGCGCCGCCCGAAGACACACTGTTTGTAGCTGAATGGGCATCGCTTTCATGATTTCAATTGTTTATGTCCGTCAACAGCCGCCCGGTGAGAAATGCGGGCTAGCCAGCCGTGTTAACCAGTTAACGTGTCATGGCCCGGGGGCGGGTATAATCGGTCCTGCCATGAAACGAATCCTGCTCTTCCCGTTTGCCGGCCTGTTGCTGGGCGCATTTGCCCTGGCGTTGTTGCTGGCGTCGAACCTGTATACTTACCACCGGCTCACGGCAGAGGCGCCGATTGCCGAGTTGCGTTTCAGGCAGATCGGTCCGCAACGGTACGAGGCCACGATTGCCTACGGCGACTTCTGTCACGAACAGCGCTTCCTGCTGCACGGCGACCAGTGGCGGCTCGATGCCCGGTTTCTCAAGTGGCGGCCCTGGGCAAACCTGCTCGGCTTCGATGCGATGTACCGGATCGAGCGGCTGGGCGGACGTTACGGCGCGGTGGTCGAAGACAACGCAGGGCACCATCTGGCCCACGAGCTGCGTGACGCCGAGCGGATCGACCTGCCCGCCATCCTCGACCGCTACAGCGGGCCGTTTTCGCCGGTCGATACCCTGTATGGCAGCTCGGTCTATGATGCGATGCACGAGGACCGCCTGTACCGGGTCTATCGCGGGCAGTCCGGCCTGCTGGTCAGGCAGGTGTCGCTGGCGGACGTCGCAATTCCCGGTCGCGGGATAACGATCGAGATCAACAAGGCCTGCACCGCGGGGCGCGGCATGGTGGACGAGGTGACGGAATACGCAGGTCGCCTCAATCGCAAGTCCGCAGCCCCCTGAAGCTGCCGGAACCCGCGCCTCCACCACTCGCTCTCGGGAGGCATCGGCATCCCAATTACCTGATAAATATCAATTAATTGAAGAAGCATCGCGGATCCGCGACGGAACGGTCCGGTGCGGGTTTGGCTGGCGGCGTGGCGGCTCAACTTCGGGGCCGGGAATCCGATAAAAGATGTATGGAAAATCAAAAGATTATCCTCTCAGCGGCCTGCCGTCGCGGTGCTGCGGGGAGAACTGCGGTTTTGTCAGTGCCGGCGGGTATCGTTCATGCCTGAACAGCAGCTGCATCTTGCGGAACAGGATGACGACATCGATGCTGATTCGGTGGCCGGGACCAGTGTCTTCGATACAGAGATCGAGGGGCAGCAACTCGAGCTGATCTATAGCCAGGCCCCGGTAGCCATCGGGGCTGCCTTCCTGCTTGCGCTGCTGATGGCGGGCAGCCTGTGGCCGGTGGCGAACCACTCGCACTTGCTGTGGTGGCTGGGTGCCCAGTTTGTACAGAGCCTGTTCCGGGGGGGGCTGGTCTATCGTTACCGGCAGGCGACACAGGCCAGCCGGCAGCACCCTCGCTGGATAATGCTGTTCTTCGTCGGCACCTTCTTCGCGGGCATTATCTGGGGCTGTATCGGGCTCATCTACAGCTTTACCTGGCCGATCGAATACCAGACCCTGACGCTGATGTGCATGGCCGGCGTGCTTGCCGGCGCCATCTCGTCCTACGCGGTCAATCTTTCCATCTATGTCGCTTTCATGGTGCCGGCAATCCTGATTCCGGCCCAGTCCATGCTGGTCTACAGCAGCAAGTTGCAGAGCAACCTGGGCCTGATGCTCATGCTGTTCGCCGGTGCGTTGCTGATGATTGCGCGGAACTACAATCACAACGCGGTCAACCTGCTGCAACTACGGCAGGAGAACAGCAACCTGCTGGATGAAATGACGGCAGCGAACAATACCCTTTCCAGGGAGGTCGCGGTGCGCCAGGCGGCCGAAAAGTCACTGCTTACCGAGCAGCGACTCTTCACCAATGGGCCGGTCGTGGTGTTCCGCTGGTCGGCGGAGGAAGGCTGGCCTATCGAGTACGTCTCGCGAGCGGTGTTCCAGTTCGGCTACGAGGCGGACGAACTGGTGCAGCATGGCCAGCGGTACACTGATCTCATCCACCCCGGTGACCTGATGCGCGTACAGGAGTCCGAGATATTTGCCGGTCGCGATGGTCACGAGGCCGTGACGCTCGATTACCGGATTATCGGGGCCGACGGGGTGGTGCGGTGGGTCTACGATTACACCATCCCGGTGCGGAATGACAACGGCACGGTTACCCACTTCTACGGTTACCTGCTGGATATCACCGAAAGAAAATATTCCGAGTTCGAGCAGCAGCAGGAGAAGGAGCGCGTGCAGGTCACGCTGCATTCCATTGCCGATGCGGTTATTACCACCGATGTCAATGGACAGATTGAATACCTGAATCCGAGTGCCGAGGTCATGACCGGCTGGGACTGCTCGATAGCACGCGGCCTCTCGGTCGGCCGGGTGTTCCGCCTGTGTGAGGAGAGTGGCCAGGAGTCGGTCTCGGATCCGGTCAGCCAGTGCCTGCATGGTGGACATCCGGTGAAATCCGAGGGCGATCACCAGCTAATGCGACACGATGGCGAGCAACTTTCGATCCGCTATTCCGTGTCTCCTATCCTGACAGATCCCGGCACCGCCCTGGGCGCCATACTTGTCTTTCACGATGTCACCAAGGCGCGCCATCTTGAGCATAAGGTGTCCTACCAGGCGACTCACGATAGTCTCACCGGGCTATGGAATCGTACTTCGTTCGAGTCGCATCTTGCAGGCGCTATCGAAAGTGCCCGCAACACCAAGGACAGTCATGTGGTCTGTATCCTCGATATCGATCAGCTCAAGATCATTAACGACACCTGCTCGCACGAGTCGGGTGATGACCTGCTGCAGCGTATCGGGGCACTCCTGCAGGGCAGTGTGCGCGAATCAGATGTGATCGCCAGAATGGGCGGCGACGAGTTCGGTATGTTGCTGATGAATTGTTCGCTGGTCAGCGCGGCACGCCTAATGGAAGACATACTGGTCGCTATCGACGCGCTGCGTTTCGCCAGCAGCGGGCGTATCTTCGAGATCAGCGCGAGCATCGGCATGGCGCAGATCAAGCAGGGCTGCAAGGGCACTACCGAGATCCTGAGCGAAGTGGACCTGGCCTGCCATGCGGCCAAGGACAGGGGCGGCAACCGTTACCACATATTCCAGTCCGAAGATGCCGAGCTCATTCGCCGCCAGGACGAGATGAACTGGGTTTCCAAGATCTCCGAGGCCGTCGACGCAGACCGCCTGGAGCTCTACTACCAGCGGATCATGCCGTTGTCGGCAGATGCCGGTCGGGAACTGCACTTTGAGATCCTGGTCAGGATGCGCAGTGAGTCAGGTGAGCTGATTATGCCCGACAGGTTCCTTCCCGCCGCCGAGCGTTACCACCTGATCACGAACATCGACCGCTGGGTTGTCACCAACAGTCTCGCATGGTTTGCGAAGCATGTTAACGTGAAAGGCATGCAGCGGCCGGATACCATGTCGATCAACCTGTCGGGTTTTTCGCTGTCTGATGCGAAGTTCCTTGGCCATATCAAGGGTGCCATCCAGACCTATCGGGTCCCGCCGGAGGTGCTGTGTTTCGAGATCACCGAAACGGCCGCAGTAGCCAACCTGGCCGCGGCGACGAGTTTTATTCGCGAATTGCGGCAACTGGGCTGTCGCTTCTCGCTGGATGATTTCGGCAGTGGCCTGAGCTCGTTTTCGTATCTGAAAAACCTGCCGGTTGACTACCTGAAGATCGACGGCGAGTTCGTGCGTGAAATGGATACTGACGAAGTGAGTCATGCCATGGTCAGCGCAATACACCAACTCGGCAGCGTCATCGGCATCCGGACCGTCGCGGAGTTCGTCGAGAATGACCGGATTATCGAGATGCTGACCGCCATGGGCGTCGACTATGCACAGGGTTATGCTATCGCAAAACCTGCTCCGCTGGCGGAACTGGGGTGTGCCGACGAGCAATCCGCCTGATTTCCCCCGCCAGTTCCCGCCACTCGCTACAGTCCCGCATATTGCAACAGGCCAAGCGCGATCAGTCCAGGCAGCGCCTGGATCCACAGGATCGAGCGGTTTGCGGTAATGCCGCCGAACACGCCGGCAACGACCACGCAAACCAGCAAAAACACGATCATGCTACCGCGTTGTGCGGGGGCGTACAGTCCCCACAAAAGGCCCGCTGCCAGGAAACCGTTGTAGAGTCCCTGGTTGGCGGCAAGTACAGCGGTTTGCTGTGCCTGCTCGCGTGTGAGACCGAAGATGCGCCTGCCGAGAGGTGTGTTCCAGAGCAGCATTTCCAGGACCATGAACAGAACGTGTAATACGGCGACCAGCGCGATCGAGAGTTTGACCAGGATGCTCATTTCACGATCCTGGCAATTCAGACCGTCAGCGCCGGCTCGGACATGAGTCCGGCCTGCTCGCGCAGCGCCAGGACGTGTTCTTCCCAGTAACGCGATGTATTGAACCACGGGAATGCCAGCGGGAATGCCGGATCATGCCAGCGCCGCGCCAGCCAGGCCGCGTAATGGATGATACGCAAGGTGCGCAGCGGTTCGATCAACTGTAACTCACGCGTATCGAAGTCGCGAAACTGTTCATAGCCTTCGAGCATATCGATGAGCTGGCCTTGCATCTCGTGCCGCTCGCCGGACAGCAGCATCCACAGGTCCTGTATGGCCGGCCCGGTCCTGCAGTCATCGAGATCGACAAAGTGCGGGCCGTTATGCGCCCACAGTATGTTGCCCGGGTGGCAGTCGCCATGCAGCCTGATTTCCATGACTTTGCCGCTGCGTTGCAGAATGGCCGTGACCTGCTGCAGCAGGTCTTCCGTGAGTGTGCGGTAGGCAAGTTCGATGTGTTCGGGCAGAAAATCGTGCTCGAGCAGAAAGCGGCACGAGTCATGACCGAAACTCTCGACGTCCAGGCGCGGCCGGTGCTCGAACGGCCGCGTCGCGCCGACTGCATGCAGACGCGCGATCAGGCGGCCTATCCATTCCCGTTCAGCCTGGCTGTTCAGTTCCGGCCAGTGCCCGCCCTGGCGCGGGTAGAGCGCGAAGCGGAAACCCGCTGCCTCGAGCAGCGAATTGCCTGCGACCTGCAGCGGGGCGATGACGGGAATTTCCTCGTCAGCCAGTTCCTGCGAGAAACGGTGCTCTTCAAGGATTGACGCGTTCGTCCAGCGCCCCGGCCGGTAGAACTTGGCAATCAGGGGTACGTTGTCCTCGATGCCAACCTGGTAAACACGGTTTTCATAGCTGTTGAGTGCCAGCAGCCTGCCATCGCTGCGAAAGCCGCATTGTTCCACGGCATTCAGGATGACATCCGGCGTCAGTCCCGCGTAATCTGCAGATTCAGATACGGTGGGCTGGTTCCCGATGAAGCGGTTGCCGGATGACATGATTCAGCTAGCCTGTATTTCCCGCCAGGATGATCCCTGCCGCATGACGAGATGTTGAATTCCGGTTTTGTATCCCTTCCATCATTTGAATCCCTCAGGTCACAGACCCGCTGCCGGATCAGAAACGCAGGTCAAGCATGGCGACATGCAACCGCCGGGTCAATGATGCGATGTGCCTGCGCGGGATATCGCCCGTGCCGGATTACCGCATGCCCCTGTTTTCCTTGATCTGTTCGTAAGCCTCCTTGATCTGCTGCGTCTTCTCCGTGGCGATTCGTATCATCTCCTCGGGCAGGCCCTTGGCTATCAGTTTGTCGGGGTGGTGCTGGTTCATGAGGCGACGGTAGGCCTTTTTCACCTCGGCGTCGGATGCCGTACGCTGCACGCCCAGCACCTCGTAGGCCTGACTCACGGGCTGCGCCCGGGGCGCGCCGGGTCGGGCGCCATGCTCCATCCTGAACAGGTGTTCGATATCCTCCCGGCTGAAGCCGAGTTGCGCGCCGATGGAGTGGAGTATCCGCTGTTCGGCGGCGTGGATGTTGCCGTCGGCCATGGCCGTTGCGATCTGGATCTCCATGAACATCTGCAACAGGCTGTGGCGACGATGACATTCCTGCAGGAACTGGTTAAGCACGTCCCCGAGCGGGAAGCCGGATTTTTTCCCTTCGTTGAAGAGCTGTATCGCGGCCTTTTTCTGTGCGGGGCGAAGCTGCATGCGTGCCATGAGCGACTCGCTGGCGGAGATCTCGTCGGGTGTTACCCTGCCATCGGCCTTGGCGATATGACCCATCACCGAGAAGGTGGCGGCAAAGAAGGCCGCCTGCACGCGCTCCTGTTGTCCGGGATCAAAGCCGGCGTGCCGATCCGTCTGGGTGATGCCGCGATCGAAGTTCCTGCCAAGTGCCGCGCCCAGCAGCGCGCCCAGCGGGCCGCCGAACATGTAGCCCAGTGTGCCTCCCAGCAGTGTGCCCCACCAGGCCATCAGGACGGTGACCGCAGGCGGAGGGTCGGGGTTGCAGGCATCATGCAGGCCTGGTCCGGTTACCTGAAGACGGGGAGCGGGGTGGTGATATACCAGGACTTGGTGTCATCATCGTATTCCCAGACCTGGTTGTCCGTCAGGGTGTGCAGCGTCACCCCGTCATCGTGGTAGAAAACGATCCTGACCACGACCTTGACCCCGGCGTCGTCATCCAGGCTGCCTGTGCTGAGCGTATCGTATGACGTGATCCTGATATGCTCCAGGTGCTCCGTCGACTGCACCGGCTGCTGTCCTTCCGGCAGGCGGCGCATGCTGTCGGCAAGTCCGAATTCGCCCCAGCGTATCGCCTTGCTGTACCTGAACATGGCGGTTTCGAAGGTTGAGGCCTTTTTCTTGCTGTCGAACGTGGTGCATGCGCTCAGCGTCAGGATGGTCATGGTTAGCAGTAGTAAGGTGCGCATGGCGGCTTCCGCAAGCGGTGTCTGGTGTGGATCAGGGGGCATTATAACTGACCGCTTGCGGGCGTGGGTCATGCGCCGCAGCAGTGTTCGTACCCGCCGGCGGGGTTGACTGGCAGCCTGCGTTGACGGGTTGCTGCGTCTGGCGGGTTACTTTTTGCTGCCTGTCGCCGGCTTCAGGCGTGCCAGCAGGTTGTCGACACGGCTCATGAGTTGTTCGCGCGCCTTGCGTTCCGCCACATAGGCGGTCTCCATTTGCCGGGCCTTGGTCGCGTAGTTATCAAGCTCGCCGCGCAGAACGCCCAGTTCACGCTGCAACTTTTCGATCAGTTGCGAGTTGTCCGGCGTTGCTGGTGTTGCTGTCGGTGTACTCTGGCTGGCGGCCGGTTTGACCGGCTCCGCGGACTTGCTTTTGGCTGGAGGCTGTGCGGGAGCCGCAGCTGCCGGAGCGACTGTTGCCACGGCGGGTTTTTCCGGCACCTTCGCCTTGCTTGCCGCATCCATAACCTTGTCGGAGACGCCCTGGTTCAGGCCGCCTTCCAGTACCGAGACATTGAAACCGCGCTTGCCGAGCAGAAACGCGGCAGCAGCGCTTCTGCGTCCGGTGTCGCAATAGATGATATATTTTTTACTCTTTTCCAGCCTGTTATAGCTGTTTCGAATCGATGCCAGCGGGATATTCATGCTGTTCGCCAACGCGTTGTTCTCGTATTCCTCGGGCAGGCGCACGTCCAGCCAGATGTCCCCGCTTTTGATGGTCGAGAGCGCCATGTCGTAATTCACGTATTGCACCAGCTGTTTCTTGAGGATGTCCAGGAAATAGTGCTTGGACAGCCGCATCAGCCAGCCATCGCTGAGCATGGTTACCGTGGCATTGCGCCGGGCGTCGGATACCAGTGCATCCTCGCCGAAAGAGTCGCCGGTCTTCAGTTCGGCCAGCGGCACGTCCCAACCCTTGCCCGAGGCCAGGCGTGTGACAGAGCAGCTGCCTTCGCGGATGATATAGAAATAGTCGCCTTCGTCACCCTGGCGGATCACCTTGTCTCCGGCGTTGTAGGTGACCGGTTCCAGCGCCTGGATGAGACGCTGGATTGACGAAGGAGGCAGGCGCGAGAAGACGTCCGACTGCAGCATGCGCGACATCCAGTCCTCCTCGTTGCCGGTTCCGAGTTTGATTGCACCCGTCTCGGTGGACTGGTCGAGGGTCAGCATAACATCCAGCAGGGTGGAATCGATCGAGGCGATGACCGATTTGGTCGCGGCGCGTGCCGTAATGATGCGTGGCTGGCGATTGGCCAGCGGGTAACGTGCCGGATCGGTACCCGCGCTCACCACGCCGGTGACCTTGCCGCTCTTGTCGATGAAATTGACGACACCGTCCAGCAGGTAGATCGAACGATTGTCGGTGTCGCCCTCGCCGAAAAGGTAGCTGCCGGCATTCACGTCCATGATCGACAGGCTGGATGCGATTTCCTGAAAGCGGCCATCGGTCAGCGCGTTGAGTGGTATCAGGTCATGCAGGATTTCCTTGCCGCTGATTTTTCTGTCTTTCCGGTTCGGTGTAGCCATGATTCTGCCCGCTGGTGTTGGTCGAATAACAGCTGTTTGCTGCACCGACTTTATCGGCATGGCTTTCAATATATGGAGCGTGACATATGCGCCTGCCCCGGTTTTCTGTAAATATATGAACTACTTCAAATTAATGGTTGATCAGCCACCGTGCTGCCGGACCTTGAGGATGACCCCGTCGGCGCCGGTCACAACGACATGGGTGCCGGCCGGCAGGTCATCACCGGTGATGCGCCAGGTGGAGTCGTCGACGCGCAGCACCCCGACCCGGTTGCTGATCGGTTCCTGCAGCGTGAAGGTGCGACCGATGTACTGTTCGCCGCGCCGGTTGAGCGCCGGCTGGTCGGTGAACGCCGGGTTGTCGCGCTGATAGCGGCGGAACAGCGCGATGCTGATGATGGACAGGCCGGAGAAGATGATGACCTGGTACTGCCAGCCCAGCTCCGGGACCAGCAACATGACAAGACCGACGGCCGCCGCGGCGACCGCGAGCCAGAGAAAGTAGAAGCTCGGCGCCATGACCTCGATCAGCAGCAGGATGCCGGCCAGAATCCACCAATGCCAGTAATCGACCCGGGTTAGCCATTCCTCGATCATGCCTCGGCCTCTTTCCGGAATGCCGTCTTTGCCACTTCGGCGATGCCGGCGAGCGAACCGATCACGCTGGCGGCCTCCAGCGGCATCAGTACCAGTTTCTGGTTGGGCGCCGCACCGATGTCTTTCAGCGCACTGACATAGTTCTGGGCGATGAAGTAGTTGATGGCGTTGATGTCGCCCCTGGCGATGGCCTCGGACACCATGGTCGTGGCCTTGGCCTCGGCCTCCGCTCCACGTTCACGCGCCTCGGCATCCCGGAAGGCGGCCTCGCGGCGACCCTCTGCGTCCAGCACGACGGCCCGCTTTTCACCCTCGGCGCGCAGGATCTCCGACTGGCGCTGGCCCTCCGCCTCGAGAATGACGGCGCGCTTTTCGCGTTCGGCCTTCATCTGGCGTGCCATGGCATCGATCAGGTCCTGGGGTGGCTGGATATCCTTGATCTCGATGCGGGTGACCTTGATGCCCCAGGGCGTGGTCGCGGCGTCGACCACGGTCAGCAACCGGGCATTGATGTTGTCACGCTGCGAGAGCAGCTCATCGAGGTCCATGCTGCCCATCACGGTACGGATATTGGTCATGGTGAGATTCATGATGGCACGATCCAGTCCGTTGACCTCATAGGCCGCCTTGGCAGCATCCAGGATCTGGAAAAACACCACACCATCGGCCCGAATCATTGCGTTGTCGCGCGTAATGACTTCCTGGCTGTTGATGTCGAAGACGCTCTCCATCATATTGAGCTTGTGACCGATACGGTCAACGTAGGGAACGATCAGGTTCAGTCCCGGGCGCAGTGTCTTGCGGTAGCGGCCGAAGCGCTCAACGGTCCATTCATAACCCTGGGGCACGGTCTTGATGCCCATCATGACCGTGACCACGGCCAGTACCAGGATAATTAGCGTAAAGGTCGAAAAGCCGTCCATACCCCTTCTCCGTCTTTGTTGGTCTGCACTGAGCGGTGATTGTAAAACAGTGGCGGTAGTGCTGTCCCGCGCATCAGTCCCGTGACTCCGGGATTATCTGCCCGAGATAGGCAGGTCCCAGGAGCTGCATCTGCTGCAGGATATGGTCACGCCGCTCGAGTACATAAGCCGACGGCCGGTCGACATGCAGGCGGCGCGGGTTCGGCAGCACGGCAGCGACCAGCGCCGCCTGCTCCGGAGTCAGCGTGCCGGCGGAACGGCCGAAGTAGCGCCGTGCCGCTGCCTCGATGCCGAAGGTCCGCTCGCCGGTCTCGGCGATGTTCAGGTAGACCTCGAGAATGCGCTGCTTGGGCCAGAACACCTCCAGCAGCATGGCCATCCAGGCCTCCAGCCCCTTGCGCAGGTAGCTGCGTCCCTGCCACAGGAACAGGTTGCGCGCCACCTGCTGGGTCAGCGTACTGGCACCGCGCAGGCGCTGTCCGCTCGCATTGTGCGTCACCGCCTGCCGGATCGCCTGCAGGTCGAAGCCGAAATGGTCGGGAAATTTCTGGTCTTCGGCCGCCACCACGGCGAGCGCGGCATGGGCGGAGATGCGGTCGATGCCGACCCAGTGCCAGGTCTGTGGCTGTCCCTCCGTGAGCGTGCGCTGCAGCATGACCGCGGAGGTCGGCGGCGGCAGCCAGCGCAGTGCGATGACCGGTACGATGCTGAGCAGCAGCAGGCCGGCAACCGCGAGCAGCAGGAAATGCCCCAGGCGCCCCAGGTGATTTGTGCGCCGCGCGCGACGGCGCCGCTTTTTCGTGCCATTTTTCCGTGCAGGTGCGCGCATACTAGGTGAAGGCCGGTTTTTCCGGTATTGTTTCATGCGTGCCGGGAATTCGCATGCAGCGATATGCGTCAATCGCAGACATCCAGGGTAATCTCATGGCAATCAGTGTTTTTGACCTGTTCAAGGTCGGTATCGGTCCATCAAGTTCGCACACCGTCGGTCCCATGCGTGCCGCCGGCATGTTCGCGCGCGGTCTGCTGGCGCGCAAGCCGGGTGACGCATTGGCCCGCATCCGGGTCGAATTGTACGGCTCCCTGGGCGCGACCGGTAAGGGGCACGGTACCGACAAGGCGGTTATTCTCGGCCTGGAAGGCGCGGAGCCGGAAACCGTGGATACCAACAGCATACCCGCCTGGCTGGCGCGCGTCAGCGACGTCGGCCGCCTCAAGCTGCTGGGTGAACACGAGCTGACCTTCGACGCCGTCCAGGACCTGCAGTTCTACCGGCAGAAGGCGTTGCCCTATCATCCCAACGGCATGAAATTTCATGCCTATGACAGTGACGGCAACATTATCTACTCGCGCACCTACTATTCGGTCGGCGGCGGCTTCGTCGTCAATGAAACCGCGGCCGGTGAAGATCGCATTGTGGCAGATGCCACGGTATTACCGTTCCCGTTCACGACCGGAATGGAACTGCTGGCGCACTGCGAAGAGCAGGGCGTGTCCGTCAGCGAGATCATGCTGCAGAACGAGCGCGCCTGGCGCAGCACGGCCGATATCCGTGCAGGCCTGCTGCATATCTGGTCGGTCATGCAGGAATGCGTGGAGCGCGGCTGCGCCACCGAGGGTGTGTTGCCCGGCGGGCTGAAGGTCAAGCGCCGTGCCGCCCGCCTGCATCGCCAGCTGATCGGCGAGAAGGAATTGCACCGGGTGCCGCTCGGCACCATGGACTGGGTCAACCTGTACGCGCTGGCGGTGAACGAGGAAAATGCGGCCGGTGGGCGGGTGGTCACGGCACCGACCAATGGCGCGGCCGGTATCGTGCCGGCGGTGATGCATTACTTCTGGAAGTTCTGCTCGGGTTACAGCGAGGATGCGATTATGCGATTTCTGCTGACGGCCGGAGCGATCGGTATCCTGTACAAGGAGAATGCCTCCATTTCGGGCGCCGAGGTTGGCTGCCAGGGCGAGGTGGGCTCGGCCTGTTCCATGGCCGCCGGGGCGCTGACCGAGGTGACCGGCGGCACACCGCAACAGGTGGAGAATGCCGCCGAGATCGCCATGGAACACAATCTCGGCCTGACCTGCGATCCCGTCGGCGGCCTGGTGCAGGTGCCGTGCATCGAGCGCAACGCGATGGGCGCGGTGAAGGCGATCAATGCCTCGCGCATGGCGCTGCGCGGTGACGGCACGCACTTCGTCTCGCTCGACAAGGTCATCAAGACCATGCGCGAGACCGGCGCCGACATGAAGACAAAGTACAAGGAAACCGCTCGTGGCGGTCTCGCCGTGAATGTGATCGAGTGCTGATGCATGCCGTCGGCATATGTGTCGGCCCCTGTTATCCCGCAGGTGTGTCTATCTTTGTAGGAGCGCTTCGCAAGGCCGCTCACGGCATGGCCCAGGCCAGTCTATCGACCGCTGCGCGGCCTCACCTTCTCCCTGCCTCCCGCGGCACTTGTACATCCCTGTACATCGCGCGATCTTCGCCGACTAGAAAAAGATCGCGGATGAGATCTGCTCCTGCAGGAAGCTATTTTTTCTTCAGCCGCTGGTGCATGTCCAGCAGCGTGCGTTCGGTGGTGTCCCAGTCGATGCAGGCGTCCGTCACCGAGACGCCGTACTTCAGGTCGGCCATGTTTTCGTGAATCGGCTGGCTGCCGGCGTGGATGTTGCTTTCCATCATCAGGCCGATGATGGAGGCGTTACCCGCAAGAATCTGCCGGGTGACTTCTGCCGCGACGCCCGGTTGCAGGTCCGGGTTCTTGCACGAATTGTCATGGCTGCAGTCGACCATGATGCAGGAACTGACGCCGGCCTCGGCCAGGGCCTGTTCGCAGCGGGCGATGCTTGCCTCGTCGTAGTTGGGCTGGCCGTTGCCGCCCCTGAGCACGATGTGGCCATAGGCGTTACCGGTGGTCTCTACCGTGGCCACGTGGCCGCCCGAGTCGATGCCGAGAAAGATGTGCGGATGGCTGACCGATTGCAGGGCATTGATGGCGACGGCGAAGCTGCCATCGGTGCCGTTCTTGAAACCAACCGCGCAGGACAGGCCGCTGGACATCACGCGGTGGGTCTGTGACTCGGTGGTACGGGCACCGATCGCCGACCAGGAAATCAGGTCCTGGATATATTGCGGCGAGATGGGGTCGAGTGCCTCGGTCGCCAGCGGCAGCCCCAGCTCGGCGAGGTCCAGCAGCAGCTTGCGCGCGATGTGCAGGCCTTCCTCGATTTCGAAGGAGCCGTTCATGTGCGGGTCGTTGATCAGCCCTTTCCAGCCGATGGTGCTGCGCGGTTTCTCGAAATAGACCCGCATCACCAGGAACAGGGTGTCGCTGACCTCGTCGGCCAGCACCCGGAGCCGCTTGCCGTAATCGATGGCGGCAGCCGGATCATGGATGGAGCAGGGACCCACCACGATCATCTGGCGCTTGTCCTTGCGGTCCAGGATATCGCGCACGCTGGCACGGTTGCGGATGACGGAATCCACCACGCCGGCGGTGTTCGGCAGCCGGCGCTTCAGCTCATCCGGCGTGATCAGGCGCTTGACCGCGCTGATGTTGATGTCTTCGATACGGTGGTCGGTCATGGTGTTTCCGGTCCGTTCCGGGGCGTGTCAATTTGCGGGCAGATCATACCAGAGTGGGGCGCCGGCGGCCGGATTCCGGCCCGCCGGACCGGCGCGGGATCAGCCACTGGCTGGTAGTTACGGGCCGGGCGGGCCGGCGGGCCATGCCTGCGCCGGCGTGACATGGAAGTGAAGCGAAGGTGGGATTTTCGCCCGTATTTCAAACCGGATCGGTACTGCGGCGACCCGGGGGCCGGTTGCCGCTGGGTTTCAAAGGTCGCCGGGCCATGCACCGGGGCGTTCCACCCTCGCCCGGTGGGAAATGCGGGTCAACCCAGGGCCGACTCCATGGAGCTGATTTCCTCGGCGGATTCCTCAAGGATCTTGCGTATGGCTTCATAGGATATGCGCAGGCGTTTGCAGGCCGGTATGGACGCGAAGTCCGGCATCTCGTCCTCGGCCAGGTCCTTGATGTTGTCGATCAGGTTCGCCACCAGCACGACGTCGACAATGTCCGGCGAGGTGTAATGATTGCGCTCCAGCGACTCGTGTTCGTCCACGGCCTCGGCGATCGATACGGGGAAACCCCAGGATTCGACGATGGCCTTGCCGACGCCGGTATGCCAGCCGGCCAGCAGCTCATCGAGCTGCTGCGGATCATCGAACAGGTCCGGGAAGGCCTGCACGCGATTCAGGATGTAGAACTTGCCGATGTCATGCAGCAGGCCCGCCAGCATCGCATCTTCCGCATGCTCGAAACCCGGCTGGCGCCTGGCGAGGATGTAGGCCAGCGCCGCGACATGTGAACTGTGTTTGCGGACGGCATCGATACGTTCATGCAGGATGCTGCCCGCCGGCGCCTTGAAGGTGGTGTCCAGGGCCATCGAGACAACGGTATTGCGAACCAGCTCCAGGCCGATCCGGCTGAGCGCGGTCTTCACGTCGGTGATCTCGATGGTGCCGCGGCGCAACAATGCCGAGTTTGCCATTCTGACCAGCCGGGTGGTGAGTACCGGGTCAGCCACAATGATGCGGGCGATTTTGTCGATGCTGACATCGGGGTCACTCATGGCTTCGCGGATCTTGATGGCAATGTCGGGAAAGGGGGGTATGTCGAATTCCTGGTGGGACAGTTCCTGGCCCAGTGTTTTAACAAACGCGAATGCAGCACTTTGTGAATTGCTCATGATTTCACCCGGTCCATGGTTGCGAGGTTCATCCCTGATCTGGTGCCAGTTATCCCGAGGGGGCGGCACATCTGCTGCTATCGGCCGTGCCGGCCGAGAATTGACCCCCCCAAAGCCGCCCTGTGGCGCGTCGTCCGGGCGGCGGGGTGTGGCACTCAGGTCAGGGCGACGAAACCGAGGTAAGCGATGCTGGACAGCACCAGGCCGGTCCCCCAGATGGTCAGCCAGTAGTGGCGGCTGCGCAGGCCGGCAAACATAAAACCGATACCGATCACGCAGCTGAGCATCGCGATACCGGCAAAGGCGCCCTGGTCCAGGAGCGGGCCGGTAGGCAGGTCGGGTGGTTCACCGATGCGGTAGCGCATAACAGACGTAGGCCGGGCCGGCTCAGTGTTTGTCCATCAGGCGACGGATGCGCCGGACGTAATGGCGAGTCTGGCCTGGCACGTGCGGTGCGACCTCTTCCCAGGACGCGCTCGGCGGATCGACGCGCTGATAGGTGTTCTTGATGCGCGTGTAACCGGCATTATAGCTGCCGAAGGCAAAATACAGCCGCTCGTCGCCCGGTGGCGGCGATTTCCAGCGCTTGTACAGCGTGCGGTCGTAATAGACCCCGGCGGCGATATTCCAGCGCGGCGAGTCCATGTCCTGCATATGGGGATTCTTTTTCTGGATCTCCTCGGTAGGTGCCGGGCAGGATCTGCATAATGCCGCGTGCACCGGACTTGCTTTTGGCTTTCGGGTTCAGGCCGGATTCCGCGATGGCCTGTGCCTTGAACCATCGCCAGTCGAAGCCGGGGCCGAAATAGTGTTTTGCATATTTTTTGAAGTGCACGTCGTACTTGTCCGACCAGTCGCTGACCTTCTTCTTCTGGCCCGTGCTGGCCCAGGCAGTCGTGGCCAGTGCCAGCAGTAGCAAGGTGACGGCGGGTGACGGCATGGCCAGGGGCTAGTTCAAGCCCAGGCCGATGACCAGGCCGATGCCGATACCGATGCCGATGAACATGCCCATCACCATCATGCCGACGGCCTGGTTGCCCTTGCGGAGTTCGTCGCCGATATCGAAGCTGCAGACAATCCGGTTGAACATCGTACAACCCAGCCACATGAAGCCCAGCGTCATGACCCCGCCGATGGCCGCGTAGAGAAAATTCATCATGATGGGATCGAATGTATCCGTCATGCCGTCACCTCCCGGGCGCTTCTTTATTGGACAGGAAACCGATATTCGTCATTGCTTACACCATGACCGAGACATCGGTAAGACTACAAGCCTCTGCCTGAACTATAAGCAGAAACCACCACCATCTCCAACAGGATCGAAAGATCAGGGAACATCTGATTAATTCGCTCATTGTCATCCCGGCGTATGCCGGGATCCAGTGTTTTCAATGGCCTGGATGCCGGCTTTCGCCGGCATGACGTATTAATCAGATATAGCTTGGGTAAATCATAATATTGTGAAATATTCACCGGGCTGCAGGTGCGGGCGGCCTGTTGTAGAGGTCCTCGAACGTGGCCGGGCTGAAACCGTTCAGGCGATGTCTGCCGACCAGGATCACCGGCACGCCGCGCGCGCCGAGTTTTTTGAAATCCCGCTTTCCCCTGGAGCTGGTCTCGACATCATGCTCGGTAAAGCCGATCCGCCTGTCCTGGAAGTAGCGCCGGGCCTTCTTGCACACGCCGCACCAGCTGGCGCTGTACATCACGACACTGTCGTCGGCCTGGAAGACCTCGGCGAGCGCCTCGATGCCGGGCGAGGGATAGGTGTTGACGCGCAGCCTGACAACTTCCGCCTCCACCGCGACCGGCGGCCGGTCGCCGAAATGCACATTGCCCCCGCTGTCGGTCCAGCGGTGGATGTCACCGGCGGCTGCGGTTGGTTGCACAAGCAGGGACAGCATGAACATCAGTGCAAGACGGACTTTGTCGATGGGCGATACTGGCATGGCAAGTGTTTCCGTCAACGGTGCAAAAAGCGTCAGCCTGGTGATAATAACGGTAGGCAGGTTCGAGGCTTGACGAGGCGTTCACCCAGGAGCATAGGATGTTGTAGGAGCGGATCCCATCCGCGATCATTTTAAATACCGCATCGCGCATGAGATGCGCTCCTACAGCAGGAGCTAGACCTGTGGAGCTGGGAAGGCGTGTAGTCAGATGTAGGGTGCGTTTTACGCACCGGGAATGGTGCGTTGTATGAGCGGATGCGGTCCGTTGCTACGGGCGCGTCGCTCCCGGCATCCCTGCCTCCCGGCGACGATGGACAGGAAGTCCAAGTGCCGTGAAGTACATGGATGTACGAGAGCGGCCGTACCTGCGTCCCTGCAGGCAAAAAAAAGCCCCTCGTGCGAGGGGCCTTGGTTTCGAAGGGGACAGATTTAACAATCTGTCCCCGGCAGGCGGCTACTTGGAGGCGATCTCTTCCAGCTGCTTGGCCTTGATGACCTGGCCGTCGAGACCGGCTTCCTTGCCGTTCTTGCCGTAGGCCACGCTCATCAGCGTGGAGTAGTACACCACCGGCATTTTGAAGTTGGTCTTGTACTTCTGGTTGATGTGGTTCTGGTATACCTCGACGTTCATCTGGCAGACCGGGCAGGGCGTGACGATCATGTCGGCACCGTCGTCGTAGGCCGACTCGATGATGTCCTTGATCAGTGCCTGGCTCTTTTCCGGCTCGGAGAAGGCCAGTGCGCCGCCGCAGCAGGACACCTTCTTGTCGTAGTTCTCGACCGGTTCGGCGCCCATGGTCTCGACCAGCTTGTCGAGGTACTTCGGGTTTTCGTAGGACTCGCCGTCGATGCCGAACGGGCGGTTGGTCTGGCAGCCGACGTAGCCGGCGATCTTGATGCCGTCCAGCGGCTTCTTCACATGCTTGCCGAGCTCGTCATAACCGAAGTCCTCGATCAGCACCTCGACCATGTGACGCACCTTCTGGTCGGCCTTGACGGTGAGACCGGCCGCGGACAGCGCCTCGTTGGTCTCCGCCATCAGCTTGCTGTCGTCGTGCAGGCGCTCCTGGGTCTCCTTGGTGGCGAGCCAGCAGGCGGCACAGGTGGCGACGATGTCCTGGCCGGGATTGGCCTGCTCGCTGATCGCCATGTTGCGCGCTGAGAGCGCCAGGCGCGGCAGCTCGCCGCCGCCGGCGTAACCGATGGAGGCGGAGCAGCAGTTCCAGTCCGGGATTTCGTTGAGTTCGATGTCCAGTGTCTCGCACATGCTGTTCACCGACACCATGTAGTTGGACGCGGACGCGGCCTTCTGCGAGGAACAGCCGGGATAGAAGGAATAGGATTTCTTGGACATGTCTGATTACCTCACTTGCCGGCCACGGGAATCCGCGCGGCCTCGAGTTCTTCTGCCTTTTTCAGGATGGCCTGCAGGCCCTTGGCGTCCTTGCACTTGTGACCGCCGATCAGCTCCATCGGGCTGAGCCGCTTGGTCAGCAGCATGCCGAGACCGACATCCTTCATCTTCAGCGAGGTCTTGATGCCCTCGCCGATGCCGTTCATGAAGTACAGCGCCAGGCCCAGCTTCAGCTCGTTGACGCGGCCGGTCTTGCTCAGGTTGTTCCAGAACAGCTGCGAGAACTTGTGCGGTCGGCTGGTTCTTCGGCGCGATGCCGAGGCGCTTCGCGTAGTGCGCCAGCCCGTGCATGATGTGGGTGATCGGCAGCTCGCGCGGACAGCGCACGATGCAGTTGTAGCAGGACGTGCACATCCACATGGAGGTGGACTGCAGCACCTCGTCACGCTTGCCGGCACGGATCATCATGAACAGTTCCTGCGGCGGGTGATCCCAGTGCGGGCCCAGCGGGCAGGAGCCCGAGCACACGCCGCACTGCATGCACATCTTCACCCATTCGCCTTCCTCGACGTTGTCCTCGACTTCGCGGAGAAAGTCGTTGCGGTACTGTTCGACCATTTGTTGATTGGCATCAGTCATTGGTTTTCTCCTAGAACTTGAACGGGCTCAGGCCGATTTTTTCAACCGCTTCCGCCATGTCGTTGATCAGACGCGGGGCGCGTTCGATATCGGTGATGGCGACCTCGTAGGTCGAGACGCGCTCTTTCTCGAGGTTCAGTGTTTTCAGCGTCTCATCGACCTTGCTCATGCGCTCTTGCGCCAGTTCCGAGCCCTTGACGAAGTGACACTGGTAGTTCTCGCCCTTCTGGCAGCCCATCAGCACGATGCCGTCATAGCCGCTGTTCAGCGCGTCGGTGATCCAGATGGTGTTGACGGAACCGAGGCAGCGTACCGGGATGACGCGGGCAAACGGCGATGTAGTGGTTGCCGTTCTGGGCGGCCATGTCGAGCGCCGGGTAGGCGTCGTTTTCGCAGGCCAGCACCAGGATGCGCGGCTTCTCCTCGAACTCGTCCGGCATCTCGACGTTCTTGAGCTGCTGGCCGACGGTCTCCACCGAGTAGTTCTCGAAGGAGATGACGCGCACCGGGCAGGCGCCCATGCAGGTGCCGCAGCGGCGGCAGCGCGACTCGTTGAACACCGGGTAGCGTTTCTCGTCCTCGTCGATGGCGCCGAACGGGCATTCCACCGTGCAGCGCTTGCACTGCGTGCAGCCTTCCTTGCGGAAGCTCGGGAACGACAGGTCGCCGGAACGCGGATGCGCGGCGCGGCCGAGCTTGGCGTTTTCCAGCGCCTGGATGGCCTTCAGGGCGGCGCCGGTGGCGTCTTCCTTGGCCTGCTGCATATCCATCGGGCGGCGCACCGGGCCGGCGGAGTAGATGCCGGTGCGGCGCGTTTCGTACGGGAAGCAGATGAAGTGCGAATCGTTGAAGCCGTACTTCAGGTGCGGCAGGTCCGGGCCCTGGCGGTAGGTCAGGTTGAGGATGGAGTCGACCTTGACTTCGGGTGCCAGGTTATCCAGGTCGATCTCCTCTGCGTCCGCCGTGACCGGTAAATCGATGTTGACGCCGGAGTTCGGCACCATGCCGGTGGCCAGCACCACCAGGTCGGCGGTCTCGTTCACTTCCTCGTTCAGGATCAGGTCCTGGAACTTCACCTTTACGCTGCCGCCGTTGACGGCGACTGCGCTGACCGTGCCCTTGGTGAAGGTGATGCCCTTCTGCTGGCCGCTGCGGTAGAAGTCCTCGCCGCCGGCACCCGGGGTGCGCATATCGGAGTAGATGATGTTGGTGTCGATCTGCGGGTTCTGGTCCTTGAAATACATGGCCTGCTTGATCGAGGTCAGGCAGCAGTGACCGGAACAGTAGGGCAGGTGGCTTTCTTTCGTGGAACGCTGGCCGGCGCACTGCACGAACACCACGTTCTGCACTTCCTTGCCGTCGGACGGGCGCTTGATCGGGCCGCCGTTGGCCTCCAGCGCCAGCTTCTCCAGGCCGGCCTGGTCGACCACGTCCGGACTCTTGCCGTAGCCGAGTTCCGGCAGCTGGTTCGCATCGTAGTTGCGTGCGCCCGAGGCCATGATGATGGCGCCGAAGTTTTCCGTGCTGGTGGAGCCGGACTCGGTGGAGATGTCCGCCGAGAAACGGCCCGGCGCACCGCTGGTCTTGGTCAGCGTCGAGTTGAGGTGCACGGTAATTTTGCTGTTGCTTGCGATCTTCGCCACCATCTCCGCCACGCCGGTGTCTTCCGGATCGGCATAGGGCATGTGCTCGGGAATGCGCTTGTATTCGTAGTTGGCGGAGCCGCCGAGCTGGCCGCTTTTCTCGACGAGGGTGACCGGGTAACCGGCCGCCGCTGCCTCGATCGCCGCCGTCATGCCGACGATACCGCCACCGACCACCAGCAGGTGATCGTTGCTGGCCGCCGCCTCGTTGACCTGCGGCAGGGTCATGTACTTGATTTCGGAACAGCCCATGCGCACGTAGTCGGCGGCCATCTCCTGGGTGAGCTCGCGCGCCTCGTCGGTGTCCGGACGCGACCAGATCACGCCCTCGCGCAGGTTGGCGCGGCTGATGGCGACGTTCTCGAAGTTGAAGGCCTCGTTCTTGGAACGTCGCGAACAGGCCGCGATCATGACCTTGTTGACACCCTCGTTGTCGATGTCGTTCTGGATCATGGCCACGCCTTCGGCGTTGCACAGGAAGTCGTGCTCGCGCACCAGCTTGGCCTTGCCCTCGCGCTCGGCGATGGTGGCCAGCTGGCCGCAGTCGAGCCGCTCGCCCAGGCCGCAGCCCTTGCAGATATAGGCGCCTACCTTGATTTCGTCTGCCATGTTCAGCCCTCCGCTCCGGCAACCCGGTTCACGACCTGGATTGCCCGTAATGCACTTGCCGTTGCGCTCTGTACCGCGCGGTTCACATCCAGCGCGTCGGATGAACACCCGGCCGCGAAAATACCGCCGTTCTTTTCATCCGCCTCGATGAAGCCGTTGTCGTTCACCACGACGTCGATGGGGAAGCTGTCCTTCGCCACGCTCGGCTCCATGCCGACCGCCAGCACGCACAGATCGTGCGGGTTGCTGTAGCGGTGGTAGCCCTCGGTGTCCACGCCGTGCAGGATCGGGTTGCCGCTGGCCTTGTCCTCGGTGATGTTGGCGACCTTGGACTTGATGAAGGTCACGTTCGCGTCGTCCTGCACCTTCTGGTAGAAGTCGTCGATGCGGTCGATGGCGCGGATGTCGATGTAGTAGACGGTGGCCTTGAAGTCGTCGGCGTACTTCTCGCGCAGGTAGGTGGTCTGCTTGAGCGAGGCCATGCAGCAGATGCGCGAGCAGTGCTTGAGGTGGTTGCGGTCACGCGAGCCGGCGCACTGGATGAAGGCGACGTTCTTCGCCTCCTTGCCGTCGCTCGGGCGCACGATCTTGCCGCCGGTCGGGCCGAACGGGTCGAGCATGCGCTCGAATTCGACGCTGGTGATCACGTTGGCGAAGCGATCGTGGCCGTAGGGCTGGATCTTGTCGGCGTCGTACGGCTGCCAGCCGGTGGCCCAGATGATGGCGCCGACGGTCAGCGTGGCCTCGGATTCCTGCATGTCCAGGTCGATGGCGTCGTACTTGCACGCGGCCTTCGCCTTGTCGGCGTCCGGCGTGCCGATGATCTGCGGATCAATGACATAGCGCTGCGGGTAGGCCATGTTGAACGGCAGGTAGGCGCCCTTGCGCTTGTTTCATGCCGTAGTCGTACTCGTTGTCGAATTCGCTTTCCACGGCCTTTTCGCACTCGCCGCAGGCGGTGCAGTTGTCGTTCACGTAGCGCGGGTGGGTCTTCAGCGTGACGCTGTAGTTGCCGGCCTCGCCGCTGACCGCGGAGACCTCTGACATGGTCAGCACGCGTCAGGTTGCGGTTGGCCTTGATGCGGCGCAGGTTGATTTCCAGGCCGCAGGACGGGATGACATAGCTTGGGGAAATACTTGTAAAGCTGGCTGACCCGGCCGCCCAGGGACGGGTTCTTCTCCACGAGTATCACCTGCTTGCCGCATTCGGCAGCCTCGATGGCGGCGGTGACGCCGCTGATGCCGCCTCCCACCACCAGAATGGTCTGGTTGGTTGCGATTACATCCGACATTGTTATCCCTCCAGTAAACGCCAGGGGCGCATATAACTACATGAATTCTTTGGTTTTCCGAATCGGCCACGGTGGCTGGCGCAAGCCTGCGCGCACGAGTCGGGGCAGGAAAACAGGGCGATAACCTTACCGCGTCTGCCAATACCGCGCCATATATACAAGGTGGTGAAAGCTATCGAATTTTGCGATGCAGAAATAGAAACGATATATAAGGTATGGCCTCGCGCCGTCGCGGCGCGGTCAGGCCTGGCCTCGCGCACGACTACAAGGAGGAGGTGAGGCCGGGAACCGGTCGAGAGACTGGCCTGGGCGATGTAGGAGGTAGAGCACCAACAGTAGGCGCTTTAGGCGACGCAGGAGTAGTTGCCGAGAGACGCGAAGGCGCAAAGGAAAAATGCCACAGAGGACGCAGAGCCCACAGAGCTAACGAATGCTCGATTGTAGGAGTGGACCGCGTCCGCGAACTTTTTTGTAAAGGTAGCGAAACAGCTCGCAGTCACCAATTCGCCATAATAATGACGTCCATAGACTGTAGAATGTGCTGAGCCCGCGAACCGCATCGGTCAGCTACCCGCAGGAGCGCGATCGGCAAATTTGTAGGGTGCGTTTCACGCACCGGAAACGGTGCACAAAGTGCACCCTACGCCCACATGCTTGCTCGCAGGTGTGATTTGCGAGCGCGATCTTTTTTCACCGAGCTCAGCACACACGTCCCGCTTGCTCCCTCCCCCTTCTGGGGGAGGGTTGGGAGAGGGGATATCAATCAAGCTCCTGGCAACAGACCCGCCCCTGTGCTCCCCGTCCCCGCTATGGCAAGATGCCTCATCGACTAAATAAATCACGGAGTTGGAATCAAAGTGACCGTCCGCACCATCAAACCCGAAGAATATTTCATCGAGCAGGAACCCTACTACGAACCGGTCGGCGACGAGATCACCATCTTCGAAGCGGCCTATAAAAATCAGTTACCTGTCCTGCTCAAGGGCCCGACCGGCTGCGGCAAGACGCGCTTCATGGAACACATGGCCTGGCGCCTCAAGCGCCCGCTGATCACCGTGTCCTGCCACGACGACCTGACCGCTTCTGACCTGGTCGGGCGCTACCTCATCACCGGCGGCGAGACCGTCTGGGTCGACGGGCCCCTGGCGCGCGCCGTGCGCAGCGGCGCCATCTGCTACCTCGACGAGGTCGTCGAGGCGCGCAAGGACACCACCGTGGTCATCCACCCGCTCGCCGACGACCGCCGCGTGCTGCCCATGGAAAAGCTCGGCCAGGTGATCGAGGCCGGCCCCGAGTTCTGCATGGCCATCTCCTACAACCCCGGCTACCAGAGCGTGCTCAAGGACCTCAAGCAGTCCACCCGCCAGCGCTTCGTGGCACTGGAGTTCGACTACCCGTCAGCGCAACTCGAAACCAAGATCCTCGTCAACGAAACCGGCATCGACCAGAAGACCGCCGAACAGCTCATCAAGTTCGCGCAGATGACGCGCAACCTGAAAGGTAGCGGGCTGGAGGAGGGGGCGAGCACGCGGTTGCTGGTGCATGCGGCGAAGTTGATCCACTCGGGGATTAACCCGGTGGTGGCGTGCAGGAGTTGTATTGCTGAAGCACTCACCGACGATGCGGAGATGTTGACGGCGGTGCATGAGTTGAGTGCGTCGGTTTTTTGATAGATGTTCCGGATAGAGATTCAGGAAATAATTAAGCAATAAAATGTGTCGCCGAAAATGTATCCGGCACCACTGCTGTCCCATAAACTTTTCATACCAGGCAGAGTTGCGGTGTATCGAGTGGTTTCTGATCCGTAGAATCACCTCGAAGCAGTGCCATCAGGTCACGCCGCATAAACAGGTTGAGTTGAAGCAGGCGCAGGATGTGCTGCATGGACGCACCAACTCGTGACAAATATTTCAAGTAGGCAAGCAGCAAATATACACAAATCGAAACCCAGATTTGGGTCAGTACGGCATTTCTGCTGGTGCCCAGGAAGCTGCGTATTTTCAGGTTCTGCTTTATCCATTTGAAGAACAGTTCGATCTGCCAGCGTTGCTTGTAGATGGCTGCAATGGTAGTGGCTGCCAGCGCGAAATGATTCGTCAGGAATTCATAACGCTGTCCCGTGTCGATCGATATAAATCAATAGGGTCAGACTCCATTGATTCGTCAATTCTGCGTCTAATCAATGGAGTCTGACCCCTTTGATTTTTGATCTTTTTTAGAGAAAAATTTGCCGGCCAGGAGTTTATGGCCGGCGGCGAGCGGAGACAGCCATTTGTCGTCCGGGGCGCTACAATGGCGGCCATGCTGCAATTTGACAATCTTGCCCTGAGACGCGGGCCACGGCTGCTGTTCGAGAACGCCACCCTGCAGATCCACCCGGGATGGAAGGTCGGCGTCACCGGCACGAACGGCACCGGCAAGTCGAGCCTGTTCGCCCTGATCCGCGACGAACTGCATGCCGATGCCGGCGCGTGCCGGTATCCGGCCGACTGGGTGATCGCCCATGTGGCGCAGGAGATGCTGGCCGAGGCGCGTGCGGCCATCGAGTACGTGCTCGACGGGGACGAGGGGCTGCGTGCGGTCGAGGCTGCGCTCGCCGCAGCGGAAGACCGGCATGATGGCGAGCAGCTCGGCACACTGCACGCGCAGTTTGATGCCATCGGCGGCTACACGGCACGTAGCCGCGCCGCGCAGTTGCTGCATGGCCTGGGTTTCAGCAGCGCCGACGAGGACCGTCCGGTCAGCGATTTCTCGGGCGGCTGGCGCATGCGGCTGAACCTCGCCCGCGCGCTCATGTGCCGCTCGGACCTGCTGCTGCTTGACGAGCCCACCAACCATCTGGACCTTGATGCAGTCATCTGGCTGGAAAACTGGCTGTGCGCCTATGCCGGCACGCTGCTGCTGATCTCGCACGACCGGGATTTCCTCGACAGCGTGGCCAGCCATATCGCCCACATCGAGCGCCAGCGACTCACGCTCTACAGCGGCAACTATTCGGCGTTCGAACGCCGGCGCGCGGAATACCTGGCCGGCCAGCAGGCGCAATACGAGAAACAGCAGCGCGAGATCGCTCACATGCATTCCTTTGTCGAGCGCTTCCGTGCCAAAGCCACCAAGGCGCGCCAGGCCCAGAGTCGTCTGAAGGCCCTGCAGCGCATGGAACTGATTGCCCCGGCGCACGTAGACTCACCGTTCCACTTCAGCCTGCGCGAGCCTGCGAAATTGCCGGACCCGCTGCTGCGCCTGCGCGCGGTGGCCGCCGGCTACGGCGAGACAACCGTCATCGGCGGCGTTGAACTCAGCCTCTCCCCGGGCGAACGCATCGGCCTGCTGGGTCCCAACGGCGCCGGCAAATCCACGCTGATCAAGCTGCTGGCCGGCGTGATCGAGCCGCAGCAGGGCAGGCGCGAGCCGGCGCAGGACCTGCGGATCGGCTATTTCGCCCAGCACCAGGTCGAGCAGCTCGATGCGCAGGCCTCGCCTCTAGCGCACCTGCTGCGGATCGATCCGAAGGCACGTGAGCAGGAACTGCGCGATTATCTCGGCGGCTTCGGCTTTCCCGCCGACCAGGCGCTGGCACCGACCGGTCCGTTTTCGGGCGGAGAGAAATCGCGACTGGTGCTGGCGCTGCTGGTCTATCAGCGGCCGAACCTGCTGCTGCTCGATGAGCCCACCAACCATCTGGACCTGGAAATGCGTCAGGCGCTGGCCACGGCCCTGCAGGACTTCGCCGGCGCCATGGTGCTGGTTTCGCACGACCGCCATCTGCTGCGTGTTACCAGCGACCGGCTGGTGCTGGTGTACGCCGGCAGGGTGGAGGAATTTCCGGACAGCCTGGATGATTACCCACAGTGGCTGACCATGCAGAACCGCCAGAGCCGGGTTGTGCCAGTAAACGCCGATGGCCCGAGTGGCGCGGCCCGGCGCAAGGAGAAAAAGCGCCAGGAGGCCGAACAGCGCCGACAGTCGCGGCCGCTGCGCGAGAAAATCTCGAAGGCGGAAGCCGCGCTTGCCGGCATGCACGCGCGGCAGCATGAACTCGAGAAGTGCCTCGCTGAACCCGGACTCTATCGCATGGAGAACAAGACCCGGCTGAATGAACTGCTGCGGGAGAAGGCGGACGTCGATCGGGAGAGTGAAGCCCTGGAACGTGACTGGCTGGAGGCCTGCGAACAACTGGAAGCGCGGCAGGCAGGTAAATAGGGGACAGGCCACGATTTCCCGGTAAATTGTCGAATCAATAGGGTCAGACTCGATTGATTCGTCAACAAGATGTCTGATAAATGGAGACAGCCCCCATTGATCTGGGGACGGGATAGGCTACTGGCAGCAGTCTGAATGTGCAGTTTGTTCAACGGCAATACCATTCAACAAACCGCCTGAGAATTTCCTGGGCATGCAGGGTGGGCTTCTGGCTGACTCGCTTTTTCAGTTCTTCCGCTTCATGTGGTTCGAAATAGCCGTGATTGCGGTAGGTGTCGATACGCAATACAAATTCTTCGGCGTCTCCTTCCGGGTGGAACTGGGTGGCATACACGTTTTCGCCGATGCGAAACATCTGTATCGGGCAGCCGCTGCCTTTCATCAGTAACGTCGCCCCTTCGGGAAGGGTGTCGACGGCCTCCTTGTGTCCGAGCAAAACGTCGATCTGATCAGGAAAACCCCGAAGCAGTTTGTCCTGTTTGCCGGCCTCGGTAATATCCAGCGTGACGCAACCCACGGCTTCGCCGTGCATTGTCGAGATACGGGTGCCGAGGTAGTTGCCCAGCAGGCCGTTGCCGGAGCAGGCGCCGAGAAAGGGAAAGTCCCGTGCGACGACCTGTTCCAGTAGCCGGTTGAAATCGGCCTCGATCTTTTTCTGGATGCCGGATTTTCTGTCTTCCTGGGTGCTGATATCGAACGGGCTGCCACCGACAATGATCGCGGAATAGTCTTCCGGGTTCAGGTTATCAGGGATGCCTCGCAGCTCGATGCGTTTCCTGCAGGTGTCACCGGCCTGTAAGCCGCCGTATTTCAGTATGCAGGCATATTCACTGTCGGACGTGATGTCTTCCGGTCGCAGTTGCAGAATCAGAACGGGTTTCCTGACAGCCATGGGTGACATTGTATTCCAATCGCCAGGTTCAGACTCCATTGATCCGGCAGGATACTGCCATGACAATCATCTGATACAGGTTGTCAGAGCACGTATTTTCATACTATAAACAGGATAAATGCTCTGATGCCACTTTCTACGTGATACGGTCGGGAATCACGGAGTTGTGCCATGCGTTATGAACTATTCTACTGGCCATCCATCCAGGGACGCGGGGAATTCGTGCGGCTGGCACTGGAGGATACGGGCGCCGATTATTTGGACGTGGCGCGGGAACGCGGGCGTGGCCTGGGCATTGATGCCATGCTGCGTCTGATGACTGACCCGGAGCTGGTGCGCCTGCCTTTCGCGCCCCCCTTCCTGCGGGCGGGCAGGCAGCTCATCGCGCAGACCGCGAATATTCTGCATTTCCTGGGCCCACACCTGGGACTGGTGCCCGACTCCGCTGCAGGCCGGCTGTGGGTGCACCAGTTGCAACTCACCGTGGAAGATCTCGTGGTCGATGTGCATGACACCCATCACCCGGTCGCCATGAGTCTCTATTACGAGGCGCAGAAAACCGAGGCCGTACGGCGTGCCGGATTCTTCACCAGGGAGCGCGCACCCGAGTTGCTGGGTTACTTCGAAAATGTGCTGCAGCGCAATAGGGGCGGTCGCGGTTACATGGTCGGGCGCACATTCAGCTATGTCGACTTGTCGATGTTCCAGGTCATCGAGGGACTGGGATATGCGTTCCCGAACATGATGGCGCGTCTTGCGCCGGAGATCCCTGGCCTGATGGGACTGCATTCACGCGTTGCGCAGCGGCCGAACGTCGCCGCGTATCTCGCCTCCAGGCGGCGTCTGCCGTTCAACGAAGACGGGATCTTCCGGCACTATCCGGAACTGGACGCCTGAATCAATAGGAATCAATAGGGTCAGACTCGATTGAATCTTTAAATAGCCAGCGCCTGACTGTTTCTCCTTTTCGAGAGTAATAGGGGACGGACCACGTTTTCAGATATACAGACCGCCAGGGAAACGTGGTCTGTCCCCTGTTATATAACTGGGATCTGACGCCATTGATACAGTGCCGGTTCATTTGCCCCGCGCTGCCAACTCGGGCCAGAGATCTTCCATGTGCGGTCCCCACACCGGATTGCGCTCGAGGTCCTGCAGAACCCGTTCGATTCGCCCACGCCGTTCTTCCTCGGACAGGTATTCGAGGTCCGGCATGTCCGGCATACCGCGGGGGGTATCCGCGTGCCGCTCGAGGAACTGATCGAACTCCGTTTGAAGACATTGCCGAAGGGATACCCGGACCGCTTCTGTCATTTCGATTTGGGAGCTCGAATCGGCTGCTTCGGCGTGTGCTGCGTAGCTCAGCCGGTCGAGCTCCCGAATCGTCTGAGACCAGCGTTCCGGATCGTCGGTGAGGTCCGCGAGCCGCACGACGCGATTGGTACGGTCATTCTCTACAAGGCCCGGTCGGGTCTCGGTGGCCGGCGCTATTGGCCCGAACAGGTGATGCAGTTCGGGTACGTAGACCCATTCGATCCAGGGTACGAGTTCGCCGTCCAGGGGCTGGTGGAGCTGCACGAATCCGGGCACGTCGTAGGACGCGTTCGCATCCGTCAGCAGGACTTCGCCAGGCCTGTAATAGCTCAGGCTATCGACGAAGTTGAATCGCGAGCCTTTGTAACGATAGGCAACGAAAGCTTTGGCAACTGACCGGCCTTCAAGGTCTGTAACCGTTCCGGACAAGGATGGCACGATGGAGATCGACACGGCGGTGATCGCCAGTGCAGTTCCAACCAGTGCAACCGTCAGGACGCGAACGAACCATGAACGCCTCCGTCCCATTCAGTTCGCCTGGTCGCTTGCTATGGTCTGTTCCAGTAGCAGAATCATCGTTGCCAGCAGCGGCCGGGGGTCGCTGATTGCGCGGCCATCCTCCTTGAGTTCGATGCACCAGTCGCGCCCGAGCGCCTTCATGGCACTCCTAAGCAGCTTTCCAAACAGGCCCTGGGGTGGCTCTTTGTGTTCCTGTTCCGGTCGCGGGTGACGCTCGATGTTGCCGATGATGCGATCCCCGTCAACGATCGCGTATGCGGTGCAGCAACCCTCGAGAACGTCCTGCATGAACTTGTCGAGTTTTCCCTGCGGATCGACGATTCGATAGAGTTCCTGATCGTTGGGTGTGCTGACTTTCATCCCGTGCGACGTGAACAGCCCGATCGTGGCCAGCCGCGCGCCGCTTGTGCCCTCGGAAACGTAGTGTGTCAGGTTCAGGATTTTGCGCTTAGGTTCGAGGCGAAAAAGCACCTGGTCATCGCCACGAGAGCGGTGGAACGTCGTTGTACCTCCGAGGCAGCTGCCGACGACATGACAGGCAAAGAGCGGCTGGTTCCCGGCATCGTTGATCGTGTACCAGCTGTTTGCGCCTTTGAGTGCGGAGATACTCTCGACTTCGGTCTTGTCGAACCGATAAAAGTTCTCGGGCATAGGTGTCGACTCTCTTGGTTGCGTCGATGTCATCGTTTTTAGAAATATATGGTGTCAGAGCACATTTTTCTCTAATATTCGAGCCTGTCCTTGGAAAGTGGTCGTCCCTTGGGTTGTGCCTCGATCTGTTGTTTCAGCATGCATTCGATACAGTCTAAATGGATGCGCCTGATAGCCGATAGCGATGTTGATCATGAAGACCCTTCTCAGCTTTCTATCACTCATCTTTTTCACAGGGCCCGGAAGCGCTGCGGATACCACTGTGCAGCTGGCAGGACTGGAGGCCAGCACAACCTCGCAGGTTGTCACGGCACCTCGCTGGAGCGCGCTGAACCCGAATAAACTGAAGCTCAAGTCGGCCGCGGTGCTGGTGCTGGATCAGAATGGCGAAGAAGTCTATTCCAGGCATGTGAGTGACCCTCGCCCCATCGCCTCGATTACCAAGCTGATGACGGCGATGGTTATCCTGGACAGCGACCTCGATTTACAGGAAAAGATTACCATCACCAAAGATGACCGGGATCTGATTCAGCTGACCGGTTCGCGGCTGAAGTATGGCGCATTACTGACACGCAAACAGATGTTGAAACTGGCACTGATGTCATCTGAAAACCGGGCAGCCAATGCACTTGCCCGCACATGGCCTGAGGGTAAAGCGGCATTTGTCGAAGCCATGAACAAAAAGGCTGATGCGCTTGGTATGCAGACCAGTCATTTTAAAGATCCGGCTGGGCTTGATCCCGGTAATGTTGCCTCCGCTCGTGACACAGCCAGAATGGTGCGCGCTGCCATGTCCTACCCGCTAATTCGTAATGCCACCACTACCCGCTCAGCCACAGTCAGGCCATACAAGGGTCGCGGTGAACTCATGTTCAATAACACCAACCGCCTGCTGAGGAACAAGACCTGGGACATCCAGCTCAGCAAGACAGGTTACATCAACGAGTCCGGGCGCAGCCTCGTGATGCAGGCTGAGATTGACGACCAGCCACTCACCATTGTGCTGCTCAACTCCTTTGGCAAGCTGACACCCTTCGGCGACTCCAACCGAATTCGGAAGTGGATTGAGAGCGGTAGATAAAAACAAAATCAAATGGGTCAGACTCGATTGATTCGTCAATATTGCGTCTAATCAAAGGAGTCTGACCCCTTTGATTCATTGGGTGGGCTTATGGCATTAAAGCCAAGAATATATAAATTAAGAATCGCGCTTTCTGATGTCGACCGGGATTATTATGACACACTGAATTTAACGATTGCCCAACACCCATCTGAAACACTTGAACGAATGATGGTGCGTGTTCTGGCATTTTGTATCAATGCACAGGAACAACTGGTGTTTACAAAAGGACTTTGCGCCGTGGACGAACCCGACATATGGGTTCGCACACTGGACGGTCAACTTGCATTATGGGTCGATGTAGGGGAGCCGGCTGTTGATAGGATAAAAAAGGCAACACGACTTTCTCCGGCAGTTAAGGTTTATAGCTTTAATTCCAAATCGGATGTTTGGTGGGATCAGGGGCGAGCAAAGCTCAATGAGCTGACTGTGTCAATCTTTCAGTTTCAGTGGGAAAGCATTCAGGCATTGGCGGCGCTGGCGCAGCGTACGATGGATCTTTCCATCACTATTGCAGATGATTCTGCCTATGTTGCCACTGAATCAGGAGAATGTGAGGTGTCCTGGGTGCCATTGCAAGTTGCATGATTGAATATCTATTGATCTATGGGGTCAGCCTCCTTTGATTAGACGCGACTTTGACGAATCAATCGAGTCTGACCCCATTGATCCGTTGATCCGGTTAATCGGGTGGTTCGGTCTCGGGATTTTGCGGTTCCGAGTGCATAGGTTCCGGTTGTATATGTATCACGGTCGGTGGAGGACGCCAGTAATAGGGACCGCCCCAGTAGGGATTGTAAGGACGGTGCCGGTAGTACCGCCAGTCATCATCATCGTCATCGAACATCTCGTCGTACCACCAGGAGGGATTCATCAGATCCCAAATGTCATCATCATCATCATAATAATAACCCCGTGCCTGGGCGGTTTGGGTCGGTACTGCCCCCCCAAGGAACGCTGCGACAGCAAAAATAACCACGGTTCTCTTAAGCATCTCGATATCTCACAACGGCAGGTTTTAAATAAGAATATAGTATTTTTGATTCCACCCAAAGCCGAATTGAGCGGGTGAAAAAATCCTAACCAAATCAATTGAGTCGAAATAATAAAAGGGTGTCGGAGCACATATTTCCCTTATTTAAGCGAAAAATATGCTCTGACACCGTTCTACTTCGTCCTTTTAAATTATCACGCAAAGATAACATTTTCGCCGGACCGTGAACTTTGCCGGTTGAAAAGGCTCTTTCCTGTCAGATGCACACCCAACTTGTCTTGTCATCCAGGAGAACAACACGATGTTATCGAACAGAATCTTCGCGCTGCTGGTCGGCCTGCTGTCTCTACTGACGGTGACGCTTGCCGCGATGCCGGACCATGACGGTGAGCTGGCCAGTCGGCATGTCAAAACTATCGTACTGGGTTCCGGTTGCTTCTGGGGTGCCGAAAAAGGCTACGAGGCCCTGCCCGGCGTGATCGACGCGGTATCCGGCTATGCCGATGGCCGCAACATAAAGCCCGTCTACAGGGAAATCACACGGTCCAAGTACCGGCACGACCCCGACAATTACGCCGAGGTGGTCGAGGTGCGCTACAACTCTGAAGTAATCAGTACCGGGGCGCTGTTGCGGCATTTCTTCGAGCACCACGACCCGACGCAGAAAAACCGGCAGGGCAATGACGTCGGCACCCAGTACCGGTCTATTGTTCTCTACACGGACGATGAACAACGCGAAGTGGCGCAGCATACCCGGGACCAGTACCAGGCGTTGTTAACAGCCGCGGGATACGGCGCTATCGTTACAGAGATCAAGCCGCTGCAGGAATTTCACCGGGCCGAGGACAATCACCAGGATTATCTCGCGAAGAATCCCAACGGCTATTGCCCGAACCATGCGACGGGCGTGACCTTCGAAAAAGTCGTATTGATCCCGACCGACAACAGCGCATTGCTTGAAGGCAGGCAGATCCTGGTGCTGGAAGCCGAGCACTGTCCCTTGTGTGAAAGGTTCAAGCGGGATGTAAGCAGCCAGTATCGGGGCAGCATCCCCATGACCTATCGCATGGCCTCGCAGCTGGATGGCCTCACACTTAAAACGCCAACCTGGGCCACACCCACCATCTATTTCCTTGAGGATGGCAAGGAGGTGTTCGGTCACCAGGGTTACATGACTGCCACGGAATTCTACCAGGCGCTCAATCAATAGGGTCAGACTCGATTGATTCGTCAAATAGACAGCGTCTGACTGTTTCTCCTCTCCTGATGCGCTAGCGTCCTTGCTGTAGCCTGCCGGTTTGCGGGCACAGGAGGTGCGTTGTGGCGCGTCAACCACGTTTTGTTCTGCCGGGACATCCCCAGCATGTGATTCAGCGCGGAAACAACCGCCATGTCATTTTTGCCGATGAGGCAGACTACCGGTTTTATCTGGACACGCTGAAAGATGCGTGCGAGCGGTTTGCCTGTTATGTCCATGCTTATGTTCTGATGACTAACCATGTGCACTTGCTGATGACGCCTGATTGTGAGGCGGGGATCAGCAAGGTCATGCAGTCACTCGGTCGCAGGTATGTACAGTATTTCAATTACCGCTATCGCCGTACCGGCACATTATGGGAAGGCCGCTACAAGGCAGCATTGCTGGACACGGAGCCGTATCTGCTGACCTGTTACCGCTATATCGAGCTAAACCCGGTGCGTGCCGGCATGGTCGTCCGGCCAGATGCGTATCGCTGGTCCAGCTATCGCTGCAATGCACTGGGTGAGCCGAACGTGCTGGTTACCCCGCATTATCTCTACCTGCAACTGGCCGAATCGGCGGAGCAGCGTTATCGAGCTTACCGCGTGCTGTTCAGGACTGTGTTGGAGGAGGTTGCTGTCGATGCCATTCGGGAGGCAACCAACAAGGCGTGGGTGTTGGGCGATGACCGGTTCAGGCTGGAAATCGAAGACCTGCTCATGCGTCAGACGGCGCCGAAATTGCGAGGTGGGGACAGAAAATCCGCGAGATTCCAGGAACGACGAAAAATCAATCGAGTCTGACCCCATTGATTAGAATCGACAACAGGTCTCGCCCCCCTTTTCAATCCAGCCATGAATCATTTTCTTCGTGGTGAATCCGCTGGAGCAATTGCCGTCTTTATCGATGACAATGACACCGCCGCGCCCTTTTACCTTGCGCACCAGATATTCGATGCCGGCATCCGTTGCCTGTTTTGCATCCATGCCTTTCATGAAAATGAAATCAGAGATGGTTTTTGCAATGACGGAGCGCATGAAATCTTCGCCGAAACCGGTAGCGGAAACGGCACAGGTCTCATTGTCAGCATAAACACCGGCTCCAATGATCGGTGAATCACCCACGCGACCCATACGCTTGTTAACGATGCCGCCGGTTGAAGTTGCGGCAGCCATGTTGCCTTCCGGATCACGGGCGATTGCCCCGATGGTTCCATATTTCTGGTCTTCCGAGTCTTCCTCGGTATCATCATGGTCGAGCATGACCTTGTGTTTCAGGCGCGCCTGGCGAAGTTGTTCCACGCGTTCAGTTGTATAGAAATAGTTTTCGGGCACGCGCTCCATACCGCTATGGTCAGCAAAGCGCATCGCACCTTCGGAAATAAGCATGACATGTTCGCTTTCTGTCATGACCAGGCGTGCGAGCTGGACAGGATTGGCAATATTATCGACTGCCGCGACGGCGCCGGCCGACAGGTCACGGCCATCCATGATGGCCGCGTCCATTTCTACCTTGCCGTTTTCATTCAACACAGAACCGCAACCGGCATTGAAAACCGGGTCGTCTTCCAGAAGTGATGCGCAGGCTTCTACCGCCTGCAGCGCCGAACCTCCCAGCTCCATGATGTCACGGCCATGTTCGAGGGTCCTGCGAATACTATCGAGGTAACGAAACGCGGTTTTATCGTCTCTGACGTTATCAAGCGCGCCGGCACCACCATGTACCATCAGGGAGTAGGCGCCGGGGGTGTTCATGGGATGAGCAGGTTGTTATTTATCACCCGTACATTGTCACACATCGGTATACAGAATTCCCGAAAAAGAAGATCTCTATAACCGGGACTGAATCTCTTTCATGAGTGCTTCCTGGTATTCTGGAGAGCCGGCCAGCAACAGCACGAGCTTACCCTTAAATATGGTTCCCCAATTGACAATGACAAGTCCTTCTCCTGTTTTCATGTCGAACTCGAGGTCGCTGATATCCAGTTCGGACAGCTTCCGGTACCGGGTCTTGAAGGTCAGTGCACTCCATTCCGGAATATCCAGTTTCTGTGCTATCAGGCTCGGATAGGACGCACCATTAAACCTCGGATTGCACTCGATCGCTGGAAAACGGATACCATCAGGCGTTTTTACTACCGCGAGATCAAAAGCAAAGATACCTTTCATGCCCCGCTCCTTGAGCCAGAGGGCCATCGGTTCGACGGCCTCCCATGGCTCATGGTGGGACGGGAAACGGTTGCCCTGGTGGGCGCATCCCTCAAGAATTTGCTCGCTCGCGGCCAGTCGTAAAAGCCGGTCGCCAATAATTCGATACTGCATGTTGAGGAATACATCAGTTCTGATTTCTTCCTGCAGCTGAACCGGCACATCGCTGGAAAATTCTTTCATCGCATTGCGCAGTTCTTCACGGTTGGCGCAGCGATAGATGCCGACACCGGAAACTGAAATCGCTGCCTTCAGATAACAGGGCATATTGAATGAGATGATGTCCATCTCGCTTATTTCACCAACACTGTCAAAACATTGCGTCTGTGGCACGTCGATACCCAGTTCTTCCGCAAGCGCCATGAAATTGTTTTTCGAGTTAATGAATTCGACGGTTTCCAGCCATTCCCGGTCATTCCAGGCCTTGCATTCCGCCGGCCCGAAATAAAATACGGAGGGCTTGTAACCCTTGTGTCGGGCCAACTCCTCCAGGCTCAGGTTCCAGATCACGTTTTCACTGTGGCTCAGTCCGATACGGCGATAATGACTCGCAATGTCTTTCCAGAGAGGTTTGAGCACGGGGTGCAGCTGTATGAAATCCTCAGGCTCGCTAAGCCCGAGTGCACGACCGGAATAAAGATCGTTTCCGACAACGCCATCCGCCGTGCAGTGCATGATGTCATGATTTACGACGTAGCGGCCTGCTGGCAGTAATCCGTGGCTGAGATTGGTAGTCATGGCACTTCCTGATAATTATCCCTGGTACTGGGGGATAAGCAGGATTGATGCCAATTACCAGGCTATATAAATCAATAACTAATAAATTCACTGGAACGAAAAATGCCTGTTTCTGGTGCATTGCTACTTTTTTTGAACCATTCTGGTGTTCGATGGAAATAAACGGGGTCAGAGCAAAATCTTTTCCTATTATTAGTATGTGTGTGCTCTGACCCCAATACTGTCAAAGATTGCGAGGTTTGGAATATGCCGGACATGCTATTGCTGGGTACGCGCAAGGGTACGGTGATCGTTGATCGTGCCGGGGGTGTCTGGCGTCCCCGACCCATTGCGCATAAAGGTATCCCGGTCTGTTACGCGGCACGTGACCCGCGTGACGGAATATTGTGGTCGTCACTGGACCATGGCCACTGGGGTCCCAAGCTGTCACGTTCGCGAGACGGTGGCGCCACCTGGGAGGACGTAGCGCCGGTCAAGTATCCGGCAGGTGCGCGCTACATCAAAAAGTACCTGCCGACCCCGGATTTCGACCCGGAAGCGCCGGCGGGTGCACCCGAGTACGGTGACGCAACGGTCTACAAGATCTGGCACATTGCCTTTGGCGGCCCGCAGCAGCCGGGCCGGCTGTACGCCGGCACAATCCCGGGTGGGCTTTTTGTCGGCGATGATGGCGGTGACAGCTGGGATCTCAACCGGCCACTGTGGAACCACGATAGCCGCGGCGGTGACCTCTTTGCGGGCGATGCCACCAGCGAAAACCGCTGGCACGGTACGCCGGCGAGTATTGATTACGGCGTGTTCGAACCCGGTATTCACTCGATCATCGTCGACCCGCGCGATCCCGATCATCTCCATGTCGCGGTATCAACCGCCGGTGTGATCGAGACCACCGACGGTGGCAAGACCTGGGCGGGCCGTAACCAGGGTATGACAAATGACTACATGCCGGACCCGGCGTCGGAGTGGGGCCACGATCCGCATTTTGTGACCGCTTGTTCCGGGCAGCCTGATCATCTCTGGCAGCAAAATCATTGCGGTGTCTTTTACAGTGATGACGGTGCCCGGCACTGGAAAAAGGTCAGCCAGCCGGAGGCCGATGTGCATTTCGGTTTCCCGATCGCGGTCGATGCACAGGACGGCCGAAGGGCCTGGGTTGTGCCCGCCCGCGCGGATTCCGAGCGCATGGCGATTGACGGCGGCCTGTTTGTCGCGCAGACAACCGACGGCGGGCAGTCATGGCGGGCTTTTCGTAACGGGTTGCCGCAGGACAACGCCTACGACATCGTCCTGCGACATGGTCTCGATGCATCGGGTGACTGCCTCTGTTTCGGCAGTACGACCGGTAACGTCTACCTGTCGGAAGACCGCGGCGAATCCTGGCGATGCCTGGGTAACAACTTCCCGCCGGTGTATTCGGTGCGATTTGGCTGAGCGCCATGCCGACGGTTGAAATGACACGGCATCTGTACCGGTTCTTCCCGGCGCTCGAGAGCCGGGTGATCAGGGTGAATGCGGGTTCGGTTGCGGAAGTCTTGTGTGCGGTCAACGAACTGGCCCCGGGATTTACCGATTACGTGCTCGACGAGCATGGCGCGCTGCGAAGGCATGTGAATCTGAGTATCAATGACAGGATACTGATTGACAGGAAGACGCTCTCTGACCGTGTTCCGGACGACGGGACGGTCTATATCTTCCAGGCATTGAGCGGAGGCTGAATGAGACAAAAGGTGCTCTGAAGCCAACTGCTATTTGAGTCGTTTCGCAAGTTTTACAACCAGCGCCATCCCTGTAACCAGATAAACCATGGCAATAATCCTGATCGCCAGCGTTGTCTCGGAAACATGAGTGTGTGCGTTTGCCAGCAGCATGATCAGTAATGCACAAATGAACGTCACCAGGCCCCATGCCAGCCAGATAAATACCGGACGCGCACTGCGCCAGCACTTCTCTGCCATTGCGTCCTTGAGTATTGAGGCAAGACAAAGGGCTGATATCAGCACGAACACGCCTTTTGCCAGAAGCGTCAGAATATTGATTTCGATATTTGCCATGCTTATTCGTTCTATATCATGTTTGCGATAAATGGGTGTCAGAACACATTGTCCCTTCCCATCGCTATTGCCGGCAGTCATCGTCCCGATGCCGCAATGGTGATCGCCGGGAAGGGCCGAATATGGGGGAAATGACTGATTCTGTATCAGGAAAAATGTACTCTGACACCGTTTTCTATAACGGCAATTTGTGGGAGGACAGGAACGTCCAGATGTGGTCGTTTGTCAGTTCGCGTGTGACCGGACCGATTCTCTCCTCCGGCAAATACTGGAACCCGTTGGGCCAGGTATGCCCGCCGCCATTGATGCGGTAGCCGACGAGCGGTGCCTGGCAGCGATGCCAATCGAGCCGGGTTACCTGCGTACCGTCATCGAATTGATCCATCAAGTCTGTTGCTGTTACTTCATTGGAACAGCCGTTGATTTCACGCCACACGCGCATGCTGCGTTCTACACCTATGTATGCGCCTTCGAAACCCTTCGCACCCTTACAGCTCGGCGTACCCCCGCCGTAGCGCCAGGCGCAATCGGCCGTTCCATGTATCTGCAGAACTGGAACAGGCCGATCCGGTTTGCAACCTTGAACGGCGCTCACCTGGTTGGCGCCGGCCACTGCCGCGATTGCCGCAATCCGGTGTGGCATTTCACAAGCCAAACGATGTGCCATAGCGGCGCCGTTCGATATTCCCGTTACATAGACCCGTCGCATGTCAACTGGGTGACTGGCCGTCAGCGCATCAAGCAACGCGTTGAAGTAGCCAATATCATCGACATTATTTTCACACGCCAGTCCTGACGTGCAAATCCATTGCTTGTCAATATCACCGCCGCCGGCGTTCCACGTACGAATGCGTTTCAACAGCCGGCGCGACGTGCCTCGGGGAATAACGATGATATAAGCATTGCGGGCCGCGTGGTTTGTGATGCAATCCTGATGTGTAAGTTTGCCGTCTGGACAGGTCACGCGAATGGCATTAATTGCGTCCGAGCCGCCACCATGGAGGACAAGAAGTGCTGGTGCCGGCGTTTTCAGGCCGCCTGGAACGAAAATGTCATAGGGCCGTTCCGGGTATCCCGGCAACGCGACACGCTCGTGGAAACGGTGTTCCTTGAGGCCCGGATCTTGCGTGGCCGTGGTTTGCGTACAGGCTGGCCCGACCAACACAGCCAGTGTGAGCACAATTGCAGAGGCATGTGTTCCAGCCGGTCTCAAGCCCATGCCGTTTCTCCTTGAACTCGCAATAATCCGACAGAATACTAGTCGATTGAAAAATACGAATAAACGGGGGCAGGGCACAATTTTCCCTGATATCAGGATTAAGGAAGCTCTGATTAATCCGTCATTCCGGGCGAACCCAGGACTTGATCCGGGGGGGGGAGACCCGGAATCCAGGTGTGGCAGTTCACGCCGTTACTGGATTCCGGCGCATGCCGGAATGACGAGCATTGAGTTAATCAGAGTTTCCTTAAATCTGCTTGTCCCTGATTGCCGCTTTGAACCCGGGCAGTCAGTCTCCCGGGTTCTTGCTGCCCGTGACCGCTTCCAATTAAGGGGCCGGATACATTACATTCACAATCAAGCCATCACATACCACAGAACAAATGCGTTCGATCCTTCGCCTCCTGCCCGCCATGCTGCTCTGTGGCGCGCATCCTGCCACAGCCGACATTCGCCTGGAGGCAGAAACTGTCTACTACACAGGCCCCATCGCCGCCATACAGAATCAGGAATTATTTGGTCTCGTATCCGGCAGGGCTGTCAACCGGTTGATGATTACCTCCGCTGGCGGCGAGGTCGAAGCCGGTATCGCGCTGGGTCTGTGGATTCATGAAAGCGGCATCGACGTGGAGGTTCCGGAATACTGCCTGTCATCCTGCGCCAATTACGTTTTCCCTGCGGGAAAGCACAAGACCATCCATCCGGGCGCAGTCGTCGCATGGCACGGGAATTACAATCACCTGGTGCGGACCGGACTCTGGCAGGACGATATCGCCGGGCGCATGGAACGCCTCGGGGAAGATGACGCCACCGCCAGACAGCATGTGCGCACGCAGGCCGAGAGGCTGGCTCACCTGGAGCGGGATTTCTTCGAGCGCATCGGGGTCGATGAATACCTGTGCTGGATCGGGAAGCAGCCGCCCTACAAAGTCACCAACTATTATTTTCTCTCGGCCCGGGACATGGCTCGCTTCGGTGTGACAAAGGTGCGGACCCCGCCGGACTACGCCGGCACAGACGTCTCCGGCTTTGACTCACACCTCGTGTACATCGAGCTGAAAAATCAATAGGAAAAATCAACCGGGTCAGACTCAACAAATAAATGGGACCAGAGCACAATTTCTCCTAATATTAGAGTTAATTGTGCTCAGGTCCCGATTGCCGGGTGAGTGGCACGTGTGCAGGGTCCGCTAACGTCGGGCGCAAAGAACAAGGTGATCGATATGAAACAGTTGCAAGCGGCAGTTACCCTCTTTTTGTCAACCATGTCACTGGCTGCGTGGGCAGCGGATCCGCTTCCCGATTTTGCGGCGGAGCGGCTCAGCGACCGTGTCTGGGTAATACATGGCCCGACGGAATTGCCCAATCCCGACAATCAGGGCTTTATGAATAATCCCGCCTTCGTGATTACCCGCAGTGGTGTGGTGGTCATCGACCCGGGTTCCACGCTCGAAACAGGGCGCATGGTGCTGCGACAGATCAGGCAGTTCACGGACCTGCCCGTGACTCATGTGTTCGCCTCGCATATTCACGGCGATCACTGGCTGGGTAACCAGGCCATCCGGGAAGTGTATCCAGCTGCCCGTTTCCACGCACACCCGGTGATGATCGAGCAGGCGAATGCGGGTGAGGCAAAAAGCTGGGTCGCAATCATGGAGCAGATGACCAAGGGCGCATCCAGGGGCACCGAAGCCGTCATTCCCGACCTGCCGCTGAAGGATGGCCAGGAGATCAACGTGGGTGATGTGACGTTCAGGGTCTATCTGTCAGACTGGGCGCACACCAGGACAGACGCGATGATCGAGGTTGTCGAGGATTCGCTGCTGGCAACCGGCGATAACGCCCTGTATATGCGCATCGGTCGTATGGACGACGGGTCTTTCAGGGGCAATCTGTCTGCCTGTCAACAGGCGCTGGATCTGAAGTTGACACACTATATCCCCGGTCACGGTGCATCGGGCGGTCCGGAGGTGGTCAGGCCCTTCTGTGATTACCTGAAGATACTTTATGAAAAAGTCGCCGAATTGTACGCCGAGGGTATGAGCGACTTCGAAATGAAAGATGCTGTCGTCGAGAGTCTGTCGGCTTACCGGGACTGGTCGGGTTTCCAGGATGAAATTGGCAAGCACATCAGTCTCGCATTGCTCGAGATAGAACGGGCCGAATTCGAGTAGCACGCTAGAGCGGTCGGGCGCAGCAGCCTGCCGGTGGTATTCAGATACTAATGCAGTGCCCGGTGCGGCTTTACCGAATCAGTGCTGCTTTGTACCGTTATGTGCCCTGGAGGAATGATCATTCTCGTCAGGAGGCAGCAGAACGGCTGCTGACCTGGGAATAGTCCAGTGGCTGGATCTGTACGGTTTGCCCCAGCGCTTGCTGATCGGCGGAATGGTCCACAGCCTGGTGTCCTGATTGTCCGCGCTTTGACTGTTCGGGTGTACATAGACGGCGTCGCCGGCGAACGCGGCTGGTGCCAGGACTAGCAAGGCTGCAATAAAAGACGCAAAAATTGCACAGAATGGTTGTGATTTCTTCATGACGGTCAAGCGTATGAACATATATCCGTTTCTGATTTCCTGGTGAGGCTGGCTTGTTATGTCTGTTTCCTACAGTACGCCTGGCAGTAACGGGTTGATATTGTCCTTAGGTATGACGCGGCCCGGTAAAGTCGAGTCTGCCCCTGCTGATTCATGAGTCACTGACATGCCTGCCTGGTTCAAGCGTTGGCGGCGCGGGCGTTATCTGCGCGACAGCCTGGTCCCTGAATCCGATTTCACGCAAGTGCTCGAACGCCTGCCGGCCTGTAACGGTATGGACATCGGGGAGCAGGCTCGCCTGCGCCGGCTCGTTTCGCTTTTTTTGCGCGAGAAGGTGTTCGAGGCTGCGGGCCACGCCGAGATAGCCCTGCAGGACCGGCTGCTCATTGCCGTCAACGCCTGCCTGCCGATCCTGGATCTCGGTATCGATGCCTATGACGAATGGACCACCGTGATCGTGTACCCGGATGAGTTCCTCGTCGATTACGAAGAAGAGGACGAGGCAGGTGTCGTGCACACCGGGCGCGACCTGCGCGCAGGGGAGGCCTGGGAGCGCGGGCCGCTGGTGATCTCGCTCAGGGACGTGCATGCACAGTCCGCCTGGGAAGGCTACAACGTGGTGATCCACGAATGCGCGCACAAGCTGGATATGCGCAACGGTGTGCCGGACGGGTTTCCGCCGCTGCATCGGGGCATGTCAGTCAGGCGCTGGACCGAGGCCTTCACGCAGGCCTATGAGGATTTGCGCGGGCGCATCGAGCGCGACGAGGAAACGCCGATCGACGATTACGCAGCGGAATCGCCCGCCGAGTGCTTCGCCGTGTTCAGTGAATACTTCTTCGAAGCGCCGCGCCGCCTGCGTGCCACGTATCCGGCCGTGTACGAACAGCTGGTGCAGTTCTACCGGCAGGACCCGTCAGCACGACGAATCAATAGGGTCAGACTCGATTGATTCGTCAATATTGCGTCAAATCAAAGAGGTCTGACTCTTTTGATTGGCGCCGGTAGTCAATCTCCCAGGTTCGTACCAACCCGTCGCGCGCTCACCAGCCAGGGATGATCAGGCGGCACCAGTTTCTTGCGGCCTGCGACCTCTTCCAGTGGCATGGCCTCGGCGCCTTCGCCTCTGGCGGCCACCATCACGCCGCTGACGCCTTCATTGATCAGGTCGGCACAGGCGGTGCCCAGCCGGGTAGCCAGCAGCCGGTCGGCCGCCGATGGCGTACCGCCGCGCTGAAGATGGCCAAGAATGGTCGGGCGGCTTTCCAGCCCGGTGCGTTCCTCGAGCTGGTGGGCCAGCTTGAGGGCGTGATCGACACGCCCGGTCTCCATTTTGCGGAGTGCTTCCTTGGCCTTCTTGCGCGCCTTTTTGTCATCGTTGTCGACGGTCTCCTGCAGTTTCTGCCTGGTAGTGCGCACAGCCTCAGCCTCGTCCAGTGACATCGCTCCCTCTGCAACGGCGACGATACTGAAGTTCCTGCCGCTCTTCATGCGCTGCAGGATCGCCTCGGCGATGCTGTCGATGTTGTACGGAATCTCGGGCAGCAGGATCACGTCGGCGCCGCCGGCGATGCCCGCGCCCAGTGCCAGCCAGCCGGAACTGTGGCCCATGATCTCGACCACGATGATGCGATGGTGGCTGTGCGCGGTGCTGTGCAGGCGGTCGATGGCATCGGTGGCGATGCCCAGCGCGGTATCGAAGCCGAAGGTGACATCGGTGCCGAAAACATCGTTGTCGATAGTCTTGGGCAGGGTGATGATGTTGAGGCCTTTCTGCTTCAGCTGCAACGCGTTCTTCTGTGTGCCGCCACCGCCGAGACAGACCAGTGCATCCAGGTGGTTGGCCTGGTAGTTTTCGACAATGACGTCGGTCATGTCCTGGGTCTTGCCGCCCACCTTCATCTTGTGCGGCTTGTCGCGGCTGGTGCCGAGAATGGTGCCACCGACCGTGAGGATGCCGGAAAGGGAGCCGCTTTCCAGACGCACTGTGCGGTTTTCCACCAGTCCGCGGAAACCGTCCCGGAAGCCGATCACCTGCATGCCGTACTCTTTCATGGCCGCCCTGGCGACGCCCCTGATCGCGGCGTTGAGTCCGGGGCTGTCGCCGCCTGCGGTGAGGATACCGATGTGTTTGCTCATACTCTGCTTCCGTTGTGTGTCCGGGGAATGGTGTATTCTATCCCGTGACGGCATGGATTCAGCGAAGTAAAGGTTGTCAGGATGCATTTTTCGCTAATATCAGCCGGAAATGTGCTTTTGCACCATTATCTAATGCGCTTGCGTTGCCAGGCTGCGAAAAAAAACTGTATTCAGGAGGTAACCGATGATTTCGAAAGACATGGCGGCCAGTCTCAACGCCCAGATCAATCGCGAGATGTACTCGGCGTACTTCTATCTGGGCCTGTCCGCGCAGGCCGAGACGGCGAATCTCAAAGGCGCGGCCGCCTGGTTCTTTGCCAAGCACGGAGAGGAGATGGCCCACGCCTTGAAGATTTACCGCTACCTCGTCGATCAGGACGCCGAGGTCCACTTCAGCGAAATTGCTGCTCCGCCGGCCAACTCGGAGGGCATCATGCACATGTTCGAGCAGACGCTGGCGCACGAGCGTGAAGTAACGGGAGCCATCAACGAGCTAGTGGACAAGGCCCTTCAGGAAAGGGACCACGCGACCAACGTGTTCCTGCAGTGGTTCATCACCGAACAGATCGAGGAAGAGGCGACCGTGAACGACATACTCGGCCGCCTGCGCCTGTTCGGTGACCAGGGTCAGGGCCTGTTGATGATCGACAACGAACTTGCCGGGTTGGCAAAACAGATGAGCCAGGGAATGGCAGCCGAAACCGGGGTGTAATCGCGGCGCATTATGGGAAAGAACAAACAACCGGGATCCGACCCCATTGATCAGTCGCACATCCCGATGAGTTCTGAAGCGACTTCGTGGAGGAAGTCCTCCTTCGGATTTATCCCTTTGATCAGCGGTACCCCGCTCACCAGTGGCCAGTATCGGTCCTGCGTCTGGCTGGCCCAGATAAGTTGCACTCCCGGGCCCAGTGGATACAAGGCGATAAGGCTGTCCAGACGAGGGTAGGATTCCAGGAACGTCCCGAATCGTGGATCGACTTCGGGCACTGGTGCGTAAGCGACCATATCCTGATACGTCGCGCGTCCCCTGGGAATCGGCGCGTCAGGAGGAGTCGACGTCGGCCTGATGAGTTGCATGGGCAATTTTGAACTCGCCAGCAAAATGCGTTCAAGCCGGGCCTCGAAGGTGCCGGACGAATCCCGGGGTACGGATCGTTCCAGATGCTTACCCATGTTGGTCAGTCCATAGAGCGTAACGGGGACGCGTGTTTCGGCGATCCCGACGCCGTCGGGCGGCCATCTGACGGGTGCGGCCGGATCGCCGCCCTGCGCGTGCTTCACCGCCTCTGCAAGCGCGCTCGTGCCGGAAAGTGCGGACTTCGTGTGCACTGGCAATGCGGCAAGAATGGCAGCGGCCCGCCCACCCAACCCCTGTTCGGCAAGCAGCGGCGCCAGAGCGGCGATCAATTCGGTCCTGGAATGTGCGCGAGTAAAAGCCTGTGCAGGGGCGGTCAGTCTGATTTCATGAAAAGGTCCCCATGTAAATTTCCCGGCAGCGAACTTGTGCTCCGTCCAGGCACCGTGGTACACATGCCTGGCAACAAGCGGTTTCCTGCAAGGCTGCAAGCTCCTTTCGAATCCGGCAAACCGCCGTTTCCATCGGCGCTTCGTCAGCGAGCGGTGTGGGTGTTCCGTAGTCGAAGGGCTGTTGCGTTTGCCGCCAGAGGTAGAACTCCCGGCCCATCCATCCGATCGCGCCAAATACCAGCAAAGCGATCAGCAAGACGATCATGTTCACGGCGCTGTGGGATCTGTAGTGAAATTGCAATTCGTCTCCGTTGGGTATGGTGCGCCACAAAAGGACAGGAAGGCGCGCCGACGAGGGCCATGAGAGCAGCACCGACCCGGCAGCGAATCTAATACCCAACCGCAACGGGCAGGCTACTGCTCCAGGTTCGTATCACCGGCCGTGGGATTCAATCGAATGGAAACATGTGCGCCGGCATATTGTCCATTGGAACTGCGATTTACTGAAACGGGATTTACCGAGCCCCGGCAATAACGCTTGCCGATGCGACAAAAGAAATATTGCGTGTCATCGGTTTCGAGATCCAGCGCCAGGGTTGGCTGGTAACCGTCAACCGGTGCGCGCTTCATTTCCAGGTCGATCTTGCGCACATATCGACTCTGCGGCTGGAAAAGGATTACACCGCCATCGGCAGGGCCGAAATCCAGTATCGGTTCGACCGGTTTCCTGAAGCTGCTACTCGTACCGGGCCGCCGTACCTCCTGGGTGGCAATCTCCCCGTTCGCCGTTTTTTTCACCTTCAGTTCCAGGTAGAGGATATCCCCGTCGAATTTTCTGAGCGTTGCTGTTTCTGTCAGTCGGCTAATCGGTTCCGCCCGGGAAGTCTGGCCAAACGACAGCGGTAACACTTCATTCCGATCCTGGCTCACGATCAGCATGCCGCTATAGTGTTCCAGCGCCACTCGCACACCGCGCTTCTCCAGCACTACCTTCTCATCGGTCTTGATGATCTCCCGGTTCGGGTTGTCATCGGCATAGGTGACATACTCCACTCGTTCGCGGTAGTAACCGTCCTTATTGAACTCCAGCCGGACGCCGGCACAGGCATCACAGGCATATTCAAACGACCCGTTCACCGGCTGCTCCCGGCTGCTCTCTTTCAGGTCCGTGCTTTGGAGTGAGTCATACTCCAGCGTAACGATCTCCATCACCACATCATCCAGAGGCTTGCCTTGCCCATCCACGATGATACCGGCAAGCCGGACCTTGCCACTGAATGACTGGCGCATCATTTGCTCATACAGTTTCATGGCTTCTTCTTGCTTGCCGGCCTCCATTAATTCCTGGATCTGCCGCGCGAGTTCCATCTGCCGTTGCGCGTCGCCTTGTGCGAGAGTACACGGAACTGAAAGAACGAAAGTCGCAAGTAACGCAAACAGAAATAGCAGGGGCTTAAGGACACTGGTCATGATGTTCATACCTTTATGTTACAAGAGCGTCGGGAACAGGCAGAATAAATGCCCTTTTCCTTTCTCGTCAACGGATGTTCCCGGATCCATGGCGAATCAAGCGACCTGCCCACCTGGAGTGGATACATTATTACAAAAATGTCTCCGGCCGCTTTACGCCCTGTGTTACCAGCCAAGTAATGGAAACATCAACAGCAGGTCTGACAAGTCAATTTGGCCATCCGGTGCGCCAGCCGGGTAAAGATCACCGTGTTCCAGGTCGACAGAAGTGGCTGTTTCGAGACCAAGTACAATCCGTTGCATCAACAGTAAATCCCCGGCATTCACCATGCCATCCGGCGAACCTGACGGAGCAACGTCGCCATCACTGTGTGGCGAAAGATCAATATCATCCTGGATGCCATCGCCATCAGTATCTGTGGACAGCGGGTTGAGGTCGGTAATCGGGTTGTATGACGCGGGATTACCATCGTAATTCACTTCATCGTAGTCACTCAGGTTGTCTCCATCCGAATCGACGAGTAACGGATTTGTGCCGATAGTCCCCTCGAATACGTCACTGAGGCCATCGTTATCGTCATCAGGATCGCAGGCGTCCCGAGTCCATCGCCGTCAGCGTCCGCCTGGCCGGGGTTGGCAATTGACGGACAGTTATCGGGGTTCTTGAGAATGGTGAAAGAATCCGGGGTGGTGCCATCACTCCGGACAAATGTTGCATCCAGGCGGTTGCCGTCAATATCCAGCACCAGTGAGCCAAGCAAATTAAGGGATGCATGGACCATTACCGGATGTTCCAGGGGGCCGCCGCTGATCTTGCCGGAACTGCCGGCCGTGATGTAGACGGCGCCCTGATAGGGATCGACTTCATCATAAACCGCCTTGTAAGCACCGTCCCCGCCTTCCTGACCGTTGCCGGCGTCGATCTTCATGGCATTGGTAAGCGTATCGGAGCTGCCGTAGTGGCCGTTGAGCAGGAATGACCGCTCATAGGAATGACTGTGACCGGACAACACCAGGTCCACACCGGCCGCTTCCAGGATCGGCAGTGCGTTCTGGCGCATTTCAATCAATTGCGACTCGGTATCGGAATCGTGACTGCCCTTGGAATAGGGAGGGTGATGCCAGAAGGCGATAATCCACTGCTGCGATGTCGCTGCAATGTCAGCGCTCACCCATGTCATCATGGCCCCGGTCGAAAAACGGTCTGACTCGTGGGAATCCAGGCAGATAAAATGGATGTTGCCGTAATCAAAGGAATAGTAAGCCTCGGTGCCACTGGCCAGGCCACCCGCTTCGCCGGCTGTCGGTAAAGTAAAAATGTTGTAGTAGGGTCCAGTCTGTGTGGCTGAGGACGCCGAAATTCCATCATGATTACCCAGTGTTGCCCAGAGCACGGATTTACGCAGCATCTGCGGGTAGGTGTCGAAAACAGCGGTCTGGTATTCACTGTCAGTACCACTGTTATAGGCGTTATCGCCCAGCATCAGCCACAGGTCGGTGTGGGTGCTGCCGGTAATGAGCTGTAGGCATTGGCCACGGCCTGTGCATCGGCATTTGCTGTGCCGGAATCGCCCAGTACCCAGATGCGGGTCGGCTTGCCGGTGCCGGTGACAGGTGAAGTGACAAACAGGTGGTCCAGCATCAACAGGGTCAGACTCGATTGATACGTCAACCGAACGTCTATTCAATCGAGTCTGACACCATTGATTTTGATTTAAATAAAAAAAGGCTGGATACATTATTACAAAAATGTATCCAGCCCCCTTTATCCGCATTATCCAGTCAGGATGCCTTACTGATCCAGTAATCTTTCAGTCCGAGCCTGGTGGCTATATTCGCGGCCTGGACCGTCGCGGCTTGTCTTGACGGGAATCCCCGGACATAGACTCGCCAGAACTGCCGGCCGTTGTGATCTACACGTTGGTGTGCTGCATCGAATCCGGCAGCCCTGATGCGTTCGACCATTTCATTCGCAATGTCAGGCGCTGTGTGTGAAGCAAGGTTTACGTGCCAGTTGACACGTGCTTTCGTGGCGGCGGGCCGGGCAGCATCGATTGCATTCGAGGCTGCGAACAGGGTGTCCTTCGGCTTCTCCACGGGTGGCGGCTGAGGATCAGGGTCTGAATCATCCGATTCGGGCAGAGTCTCGTATATCCCCGAATCCGCCTCGACATCGATGGTGACAATGTCTGAATCCATGGTATAGCCGGGGCTGCCCTCTTCAGCTGTGTGATGCCGACTCTGGACGATCACGGATGCCACGATGGCGACCATCAATAGATAGGAAGCGATAATCCTGGGGCGTTGAGCCGGGGTCGCCATGGCGTTTTCATATCCTTTGTCAGGCTTGTTATTGGTTTCATGCGTCCGTCACAGACGTGGGCAGGGCACGGATTCAGCCTAAAGGAATTCCAGCTATGCGTGAATTGTACGGAGGTACGAGGTTTCAAAGGAATCAATGGGGTCAGACTCGATTGATTCGTCAACAAGATGTCTGACTAGTGGAATCTGACTCCATTGCCAATATGCTCAACGCTTCAGGTTCTTCAATCGCTTGTTGCCAGGCTTTTCGGGGTGCTGTTCAAAGAACCAGTTATCCAGTGCCTCCTGCTTGCCAGTCTCGTGCTGCTGCTGTGCGGATGCTTCGGTGCCGCGGCACAGATCCAGGGTTATGGCAAGCGCGCGCTGCCTGCCAGGTTCGGACTGGGCCAGCAGTTCTTCTGTATTCAGGCGGTCAACGATCTGCCTTGATAAGGTCTCACAGTCCAGGTCGATGCCCTCGGCAAGCGCGCCATGACTGATGACCGCGAGTACCATGAAAAAATATCCGGACGTCCATATTTTTTTCATAACTGCTCCACCTGGAATAAACAATGAATAAACGGGTTCAGAGCACACACATCCTGATATTAGTATAAATTGTGCACTGATCACGTGTTTCGAAAATGTCTTCAGGCCCTTTTTTATCAGGTCAATTCGTCCAGCAGTTCCAATACCATCCTGTGCCAGGTTCCCCAGGGGCTGTCACGAAGCTCGGTGGCAATCCTGAGGCGTGAAGCGATATTCGTAATACCGGATAAGGGATTGCCCTGTCCGGCGGAAAAAAGTCATCCAGTTCGATGCATTGGTGGCACACGCCAGTCTTGGAGATCAGCGTGCAAATCGTACCGTAGTGCGCTGTCATGTAGTGCCTGGCCTCCTGCAGCCAGTTCTTGGCTTGTCCAGGTGACGCGTCGAGTAAATCTGCAACTTCGTCGCTGGTGAAACCGTGTACTTCCCTGAGCAGCAATGCAGCAGCCTTCTGTTCCGGAAGATTGCGCAATGTACATGCCAGGCAGGCTACAAGATGTTCACGTGCGATTGCCCTTGTCTCCGGGGTGCTGGCCAGGGCCTTTGACTGTTCGATTAATGCGGGGTTGGCCTCTGCAGCATCGCGTAAATCCAGGATCATGTTCTCCCGCCATGTTGAATGTTTTCGCAACTCATCGAACGCCAGATTGGTGGCCACCTTGAATAACCAGGCGCGTATTCCATCGCCTGTTTCGGGCAGGTGGTCCGATGCTTCGAGGCAGCGCAGATAGGTCGTCTGCAGTAAATCTTCAGCTACCTGGGGCCGGACCACCAGTCGGCAGAGATACGCGTGCAATTCTCCCCGGATCCTTTCGAAACAGCTTGTCAGTGCATTTTCCATCCGTTTTATCGTTCTCAAACGTATTGGTAATGAGGAGCGCGATTTTGCGTAGAAGGGATCCGCATGGCAAGGGAATCAACAAATCAATCGAGCCTGACCCTGTTGAGGAGGTGGTAAGTGAAAAAAAATGATACTGCGATCACTGGTCGCCGGTTGGGCCGGGGGATTTGCCGGAAATGCATTGCTTGGCGCATTGTTCTCCAGTACGCGGGTCAGAGAAATTCTCTATAACCCCGAGGTGCAGAGCCAGCTGTTTATCTCGCTGACCCCGCAGAGAAACATTGCCCTATCGGTTGCCGGTCTGGTCGTTCTGAGCGGGCTGCATGGTGTCCTGTTCGCCATTCTCAGGCCACCGATACCGGGTGAGTTCTGGATTGGAAAAGGTGTCTGGTGGGGGCTCGCGCTCTGGGTGATGTACTGGCTGGTTCAGGAATGGTTCATTTATATCACGCTGCTTGGCGAACCCCTGTGCCTGGCAGCTTTCGAACTGGGTATTCTGTTGGTCGGTTCGCTGGTGGAAGGTGTTGTCATTGCCGGGCTGCTGATGTGAATCAATGGAGTCTGACCCCATTGATCTGCTTTTTCTGTTTTGTGTCTTGCTGGGTGTGCCGCGTTTCCCGTAGTATGCCTTGGCGGATAAATCCTCCTGGTTCTCCCGCCTGAACACGCAATGGGTGGTTGTTTCCTTTAGTTATTCTCAGGATAAAGCAATGAAAAAATGGGTCTATGCCTTCACCGAAGGCGATGGTGAAAACAAGAAATTATTGGGTGGCAAGGGTGCCAATCTGTGTGAAATGACGCAGATTGGCCTGAACGTACCACCCGGTTTTGTGATCTCCACCGAAGCCTGCCTGTATTACCTGGATTCCGCCGACCATGATTTGCCAGCCGAGGTGATGGGGCAGGTCAGGGAACAGATGATGCAACTGGAGCAGTCGACGGGGAAAGGCTTCGGTAATGCGGAAAACCCGCTTCTGGTTTCGGTCAGGAGTGGCTCGGCACTGTCGATGCCGGGCATGATGGACACGATCCTGAACCTGGGTTTGAACAGCCAGACTTTACAGGGAGAGATCGTACAAACCAGAGACGCCCGGTTCGGATATGACGCCTACCGCCGGTTTATCCAGCTTTTTGGCAAGGTCGCGATGGGCATACCGGATGATTTGTTCGATGCGGAATTCGAAATGGTCAAACAGGCTGCCCGTGTAACGGAGGATGTTGGTCTCTCCGCCGACAACCTGCATGAAATCTGCGACCGGTTCCTGCAACTGTTCCAGGCTCACGCCGGGCGTCCATTTCCCGAGGACCCCTACGAGCAACTGGAGCTGTCGATCAAGGCGGTATTCAATTCGTGGATGGGAAAACGCGCGGTGGATTATCGGCGCGAGTTTCACATTACCCCGGCCATGGCCAATGGCACGGCGGTGAATATCTGCACCATGGTGTTCGGCAATCGCGGCAATGATTCCGCCACCGGGGTCGCTTTCACGCGCAATCCGGGCACTGGTGAAAACCGCCTGTTCGGCGAATACCTGGTGAATGCCCAGGGCGAGGATGTAGTTGCCGGCATACGCACGCCAAAGCCCATCGACAAGCTGGACGAGGAAATGCCGGAGATGGCGCGGCAACTGGCCGAGCTACGTAACCGGCTCGAAAGCCATTACAGGGAAATCCAGGATTTTGAATTCACCATCGAGCGTGGCACGCTTTATTGCCTGCAAACCCGCAATGGCAAGATGAATGCCACGGCCATGGTGCGCAGCTCGGTGGAGATGGTTGACGAAGGCCTGATCGACAGGGAGCAGGCCCTGCTGCGCATCAATCCGGATCATCTGGAGCAGATGCTGTATCCGCGGCTGGACGGAAATGTACAGGCCCAGCCGGTGGCGCAGGGTCTTCCTGCCTCACCCGGTGCGGCGGTCGGGCAGGTCGTATTTGAAGCCGACCGTGCTGAACACCTGGGTAAGGTGCTTGGCATCAAGGTCATTCTGGTGAGGGAAGAAACCAAGCCTGAAGACATCCATGGCTTTTTTGCCGCGCAGGGTATTTTAACCAGCCGTGGCGGCAAAACCTCGCATGCCGCCGTCGTGGCGCGCGGCATGGGCAAGCCTTGTGTGGCAGGCGCCGAGGGCATACATGTCGATGTGCAAAAACGCGAAGCCTACGTCAGCGGCCAGCTTATCCGTGAAGGCGATATGATCACCATTGACGGTTCCAATGGCAATGTCTATTTCGGCGAGATACCGACCGTGGAACCGGAGTTTTCCAGCGAACTCAATCAATTGCTGTCATGGGCTGATGACATCGCCTATCTGCGAGTGATGGCAAATGCGGATACGCCGGAAGATGCCGCACGCGCGTTGAAATTCGGTGCCAGGGGCATCGGCCTGTGCCGTACTGAACGCATGTTCAATGCACTGGATCGCCTGCCTATCGTGATAGAAATGATCGTCGCGGATACCACCGAGCAGCGTCAAGAGGCGCTCGATCGCTTGCTGCCGATCCAGCGCTCCGACTTCAGAAAGCTGTTTGAGACCATGTCGCCACTGCCGGTCACCATCCGTCTGCTGGATCCGCCTATCCATGAATTTCTGCCCGGCGAGGAACAGCTCAGGGACGATATTGAAAAACTGGAACATCTGAAAAACTCGGTACAGGGGCTGGAGGTGCTCAGCGGCGCGTTGATGCTGTTGTCGAAGAAAAACAGGAGCGAAGAAAAGATTCCGGAGATGGTCGATGTTTCATTGATCGAGAAAGCCCTGGAAACGAAGGCGCTGATGCTGCGCAAGGTCCGCGCCCTGACAGAGGTTAACCCGATGCTGGGACACCGCGGTGTGCGTCTGGGTATCACCTACCCCGAAATCTATCGAATGCAGATCAGGGCAATACTGGAGGCCGAGGCCGAATGCGTTGCCAAGGGGATTGAGGTTCATCCACAAATGATGGTACCGCAGGTATGCTCGGCGGAAGAGCTGAAATGGGTGCGGGAATACATGGATGAAATCAAGTCCAGTGTGGAGCAACAAAGCGGGCAGAAACTGAACTGCCGCTTTGGCACCATGATCGAAGTGGTGCGCGCCTGCATGCGTGCAGACTCGCTGGCCGCTCGGGCAGAATTTTTCTCATTCGGCACCAATGACCTGACCCAGGCCGTCTTCTCGTTCTCGCGCGAGGATGCCGAGAACAAGTTCCTGCCCATGTACAACCAGAATGCGATTCTCAAGGACAACCCGTTCGAGGTGCTGGATGAAAAAGGCGTTGGAAAATTGATGCAACTGGCCATGCAATGGGGACGCGAAGTCAAGCCGGATCTTTCCGTCGGTATCTGTGGCGAACATGGGGGGCACCCGGCTTCCATCGATTTTTGCCAGCGTGCCGGCCTGAACTATGTTTCCTGTTCAGCACCCCGCGTACCGGTGGCAAGGCTGGCGGCTGCTCATGCATTTCTGAACAATCGCTAAGGATGAGGACCGGGGGTCAGATACCGAATAAACGGGTCAGGCTGGACCTCCCACAGATTATAGGATATTAATCCCGGCTTCCTTGACCGACCGGGCGCTCCCGCGCGGTACGGTGAATTGCAGGCCCTTGTGCTCGAAGCTGCTGCCTGCCTGCAAAACCTCGCCTGCTTTCTCCAGTAAATGGCCCGCGAGGCTGGCGTAGCGGCCTTTCGTCAATTCGATACCCGGTTCCTCTTCCAGCGCGGACAGTTCCACGCGCGCATTGACCAGCAGGCAGCCGTTATGCTGCCGTCGGATCAGGCCGTGCTTGGCTCGCCGGCATCATACTCATCCTGTATATCCTTCACGATCTCCTCCAGGATGTCTTCGATGCTGACGATTCCCTCGGCATCGCAAAATTCGTCGACCACGACCGTTACCTGTTCACCCTGCCGGCGCATATCCAGCAATATGTCCTGGATGCTCTTGCTGGCAGGCGCATGGCTGGCATTCTTCACAAGGGCCTGGACCGGCACATCCGCATCCACCCCGCAAATGAAAGAGTGTCAGAGCACATTTTCTCCTGATATTTCCCAGGTGCACTCACTTTAAGAACAGCGAGCCACTCCTCCCTCAAAACGGCCACAGGCTCCAGCCGCTGTCCAGTTCGTCTTCGCAGCGCGCCAGTTGGGTATGGTAACGCTTGGCGCGGTCGTCCACCGTATGCGCGACTTTGATCAGCCAGGGTTTCTTGTTATAGGTCTTGCGTTTGTAGCCGCCCTGTCCTTCGTGATAGGCCAGGTACTGGGTGTAGGCGTCCCACTTGGAGATGCCCAGCATGCGGTGGCTCATGTTGCCGTACCAGGCGATGAAGTCCACGGCGTCAGCAAAGTCGTCGCGGTCCGCGAAACGGTTACCGGATTTCTCACGGTACCAGTCCCAGGTATCGTCCTTGGCCTGGGCATAGCCGTAGGCGGATGACACCCGCCCCCAGGGAATGACCCACAGCAGGTAGTCGCGCGGTGGCTTGGCGTCATCCACGAATTTCGATTCCTGGTAGATGATGGCAAGCTGTACATGAATCGGCACGCCCCACTGTTCGTAGGCACGCTTGGCGTCTTTGTACCAGCCACCCTTGTCGTCGAAGATCTCGCAACTGTCGTGGAGATTTTGCGGTGGGCTGGTGGAGCAGGACCACAAGGCCACCACAGCCAGCATTGCTGCGAGCGGAATGTGGTAAAGCCTGCGGGTGTGTTTGCGCATGCAGGTGGGACTATATCAAGAAAACATAATAAATGGGTTCAGAGCACAATTTACCCTAATATTAGGATGTGTGCTCTGAACCCAATTACCCACCAAATTACACAGGTGATGATATGTTTCTAGTGAGCTTGACCTACACCAGTGAAATGACTGGTAGTATGGATTTCATGGATATTCTTGAGGTTTCACGTGTTAATAATGAAAGGGACGGAATCACAGGCGTATTGTTGTTGTTCAATGATAACGTTGTTCAATGCCTGGAAGGGTCGCGTGAAGTTGTAAGTAAAACCTATGCAAGAATTGTCGGGGACAAGCGGCATATGAATCCCCTGCTTCTTGATTATCGTATACTTTCCGCGCGAGCATTTTCGAAATGGTCCATGGGGTATGTGCAGGCATCATCTGTCACCAGGCCGACCCTGTTGAAATACGCCGTCACGGAGAACTTTGAGCCGAGATCGTTAAGCGGGGAAAGTTGCTTGGGAATGCTGACTGAGCTGACCCAGGAAGTTGGCATGGTCTGAGTGAATTCCCCTGCATGCCCCCGGCGCTGTGAAATAAGCGGGGGTAAAGCACAATTGTCGAAAATATCAGGATAAATTTACCTCTGATCCCGTTTACAATATGCCAGCCTTGCAATCGCAAGCCGGATGGCAGGTCCGCGCCGGCTGTTCAACTGCACATAAACCCTGACGGGTCTGATTGAGCGAGTGACCTGATACGCAGCCCAATGCTGACCCGGGTAATCGGAGAAATTGCTATGCCATCAAGAATGTTGCTTCTATCGCTGTTTATATTCAGCGCGAACATACAGGCTTACGGATTTCCAGTAGAAATTATCGAGTTCATCGACAACGCGAGGATTGTCGCTTCCATCGATGAAGGCGACATCGACGACGCGTTGTACTGGCAGCCATTTGAAGGCGCGCCGCCACTATCGATAGCAGGCGCTCTTGAAGCCATACAGAAGCACATTGCATCCGATCCGGAAGCAGGCAATGCATCATTGACCGGGATTGAATTAAAGCAGATTCCGCACCATAAGAAACACTGGCACTACCTGGTCAAGATGAGAATAGAGGTCGACGGCAAGCCAAAGCCTCGCTATTTCATCGTGCTTATGAACGGCAAGGTAATCACGGGTCTCAGAGAGCCGCAAATGGTGAAATAAAACGGGGCCAGATCGCAATGTACTCTGATATCAGGATGTGTGTGTCATGACCCTAATTGCCTTTGCTACTGGTTACTTGAGGTACTCACTGAACCGTCCGGGTTGGTTCGGCATTCCATCGTTACTATATCAATGCCATTCATGATCTTTATCGTGATTTGATCGCCGGTGACCTTGTCGACACCTTCATACTGTGTCCCGGGCGGAAGCGAGGCGCGATGCGCCTCGAAGCATTTTAGCCCCGTCATGGGGTCGATAGCAGTGGCAGGTTTTTGTTCTTCGCAGGCAAAAAGCAGTGTTGCAACGATAGTGAAAACAATTGCGGTGTGGATACGCATGCTCAAGTGCTCCTGTAACGTAAATGGGTTCAGAGCATACACATCCCGATATCAGGACAACCCGTGCTCTGACGCCAATGCCACTACGTCCCGCAGAAGGTCTGCTGAACAACCTCATCCGGTTCCGGCGGTAACCTGTATATATCTTTCTCTGCCTGTAATTCGTAAGGCTGTTGCAATACCGCATGGAGCTGATGAAACACTGAAAAATCACCATGATCTTCCGCTGCCCGGATGGCGGCTTCTATCTGGTGGTTTCTGGGAATATACACGGGGTTGACTGCCCGCATTCCTGCCTGGCGGGTGGTATCAATGCTGCCTTCCTGGTGCAGGCGCGCACGCCATTGCTGTGCCCAGTGATCGAATTGCTCAGGCTTATCAAACAAGGCGCGTATATCCCTGTCCTGGTCCGCAGGCTCCATTGCCAGCGTTGATAAATAATGAAACGTCAGCGTGAAGTCTGCGCGATTTGCGGCCAACACATCAAACAGCTCATCGATCAGCGCCTTGTCATCGTCGTGGCGGGTCTGCAGGCCGGTTTTCGCGCGCATTCCGTCGAGCCAGTAATCCTCGTAGTGCCCGGCATAGTTTTCCAATGCGCCAGTTGCAGTCTCGACAGCAGCCCCGGTGTCGTCAGCCAGCAAGGGCAGGAGTGATTCTGCCAGGCGCGTCAGGTTCCATAATCCGATGTTCGGCTGGTTGTTATAGGCATAACGCCCGTGGCGATCGATGGAGCTGTAGACCTGGTTGTGGGCATAATGATCCATGAACGCACAGGGCCCATAGTCAATGGTTTCGCCCGCAATCGACATATTGTCGGTATTCATCACGCCGTGGATAAAACCGATCTGCATCCACTGTGCGATCAGAGCCGCCTGCCGGTCGATAATTGCCTCAAGCCAGGCCAGGTAAGGGTTTGCTGCATCGCGACACGCGGGATAGTTGTGTTCGATAACATAGTCGGCCAGTTTTGTGACGGCGTCCAGATTGCCTCTCGATGAGAAATACTCGAAGGTGCCGACCCGCACAAAGCTTCGGGCCGTGCGGGTGACTATGCCGCCGGGTAACATTTCCTGCCGGGCGACCCGTTCGCCCGTCGTCACGGCGGCCAGTGCCCGCGTGGTCGGCACGCCGAGTTTTGCCATGGCCTCGCTGACCAGGTATTCGCGCAGTACCGGCCCCAGCGCGGCACGTCCGTCACCGCCGCGCGAGAAGGCGGTGCGCCCGGACCCCTTCAGGTGTATGTCATGGCGAGCGCCGCCCGGGGCGGCAACCTGGCCCAGCAGAAGGGCGCGGCCATCCCCGAGTTGCGGAACGAAGTTCCCGAACTGGTGGCCGGCATAGGCCATGGCCAGGGGCTCGGCGCCCGCGGGGACACGGTTGCCGGCGAGGATGGCGGTGCCCTCGGGTGAGTTCAGGCCCGTGTCCGATAGCCCGAGTGCATCGCCCAGCGCCTGATTGAAAACGATCATTGCCGGATTCGCCACGGGCGAGGGCGGGGACCTCACGTAAAAATCCTCGCCAAGGTTGACGTAGGTATTGTTGAAGGGTATCGGTTTCATGATCAATAAGGGGCCAGAGCACAATTTTCATTAAGATCAGGAGTCATTGTGCTCTGACCCCGGTTGCCCCGGGCAATTATGGGGACCGGACACATTTTCAGCAGAATGTATCCGGTCCCTGTAGTGGCTGGCGTCGTTGATCGTGACTAGCCGAAACCCGCAGCCAGCTGTTCGCAGTCTGCTGCCGCGAAGGTATCCAGCTTCTCGAAAAACGTCTTGTGATCGATGTAGTGGGCACCGTCGCAGGAGAACGTCATGCCGATCATGCCGTTCACGCGATTGATCGAGCCGTTGCGCAGGTAGATTGTCTGGTCCGTGGTGCGCAGCCGCCTGAACTCCTTCAGGATCGCGGTCGTATCTTCCGCATCGATCACGGGTTGCAGGTGATCGATGCTGTTGTCGGGGAACTGGTCCAGGAAACCGTCGGCCAGCACTTCCTCTTTCACGTACACGCGGTACCTGAAGGCGTCATCGGCAAACCAGCAGGTCAGCTGGCTGGAGGAGTAGTGCATCTTCACATGGAAGGCCCCCTTTTTCGTCAGCAGCGCATGCACGATGTCGTGGATACGGTCGATGTCGCTGTCGAACAGGCTTTCGATGCGGGACTGCTGGAACAGGAAGGCCCTGCCTGAGGGGTCGCCTTTGATCTGTAGCCATTTGTACGGCATGGTAGACCTCCTTGCAACGCGTTGCGGAATGTTCGTGTACTAACGCCGGGCCGGGAACGACAGGTCAGCCGTGTCCAGTTGCCCGATTGCCGGCCGGTTGCCACATGAAACGCCGGACCAGCTCGTCCCGGCCAACCTTCAGGCCGAGATAGGCCGCCGACTCCATGAGAAACCGGATCCTCGCCTGCCGTTCGGGCCGGTAGGCCGGTCCGCCGCTGTGTGTGCCCTGTGCGGGGGCCATGTACGCCAGGGTACCGCGGTGTGAAGTATCCAAGTGGCTGTTATCCATGACGTTGTCCTCGCTCTGTGACCATCGGCCATGCCGGGAAAAGTTCCTGACAAAAACACTCAGGTATTCGAGTATAGGGGTGCACGGCATAAATAAAAATCGATATTATTGATCCACGTGATAGTTTTATATCTATGGATAATCCGATTGCCAGCAAACTCGCCCGCCGGATCAGCCTGCGCCAGTTGCAGGTGTTCGAGGCGGTCGCCCGGCTGCTGAGCTACACGCGCGCCGCACAGGAACTGCACCTGACCCAGCCGACCGTCTCGATGCAGTTGAAAAAACTCGAATCCGATGTCGGCCTGCCGCTCACAGAGTAGGTCGGCAAGCGGATATCCATAACCGATGCCGGCAGCGCGCTCAACAGTGGCGCACGGGATATCCTGGAAACCCTGGGCCGCTTCGAGATGCAGATCGATGACCAGAAGGGATTGCGCACCGGGCAATTGCGGATCGCTGTCGTCACCACGGCCAATTACTTTGCGCCGCGCCTGCTTGGCAGGTTCTGCAGCACCTGGCCCGGAATCAAGGTGGCCCTGGAAGTGACCAACCGCGAGCACATACTGGATAGAATGGCCAATAACAGGGATGATCTGTATCTGATCGGCAAACCGCCGGCATCGAGCGAACTCGAATTCCAGCCTTACCTGATGAACCCCATGGTCGTTGTCGCGCCTGCCGGTCACCGCCTTGCAGGCAGGAAGGCGCTATCGATCACGGAAATCGCGGATGAATTGTTCATTTTACGCGAACAGGGTTCCGGTACCCGGATCGCGCTTGAGCAGAAGTTTGCCGAGGCCGGCCACGCACTCAAGGTCCGCGTGGAGCTGGGCAGCAATCAATCGATCAAGCAGGGTATCACGGGCGGACTGGGCATCGCCGTTCTGTCGCTGCACACGCTGACAGCGTGCGATATGAAAGAACTGACCGTGCTGGATGTGCAGGGCTTTCCCATACCCTGGCAGTGGTCGTCGGTTATCCCCGCGGGAAGCGGCTCTCGGTGGTCGCCAAAACATTCATCGAGTTCATGTACAGGGAAGGCCCGGTCCTGTTGCAGGACGGCATGCCTGTCTGATGGGGCCGACTGCATCTTCCGGGCCGGAGAAGTTGTTGGGGGCGGGCAATGCGCCGCCGCATTCATATACAGTCCGGTGATTTTCCGGCTCTGCCCTTTGACCGTTGCCCGGTGTGATTGCCAGGGCAGGTTCGGTCTCCCGTCTGAAGGCGTCATTGCCGCGCGGGTCATGACATAAAAAATCAGTCATGCCCCGGAATGCGCATCGGAAAATGTATCCGGCCCCACTGCTGCCCCACATAGCCGTCATTCCCGCGAAGGCGCGAATCCAGGATATCATGTGCCCCTGCTGACCAGCGACTTGCTGGATTCCCGCCTTGGCGGGTATAGCATCCTGTTGTTCGGGATTTTCATGTCCACGTACCACACAACACCATCCAACCACTGGAATAGTCGCAGTGAATAAACTTTCCTTGTGATGATGTGGGGCAGCCGGTGATCCTGCCCCCTAGAAAATGGCTCTTTCGATGAAGAGAATGACGACCGGAATCGTCGCCATGATGATCATCATGCCAGCACAAACACCAGCGCAGATATTTCTTATCATAGAAATGCCCCCCATTTCTCGATCACCCGTCATCGGCCATTTCGCCTCATCCTTGAATCAAGTGGGTCGGGCTCGATTGATTCGTCAAATAACCGGCGCCTCACTGTTTTCGGTTGCAGGGTGCGCCGGCTTTGTGTGCTGCAACCCGTCGCTGTTCGGGCGCAGGAGGTGAGATCAGGAAATTTAACCGGACCCTTTAACCTTTAGCCGGTTATTGATATCGCGGTTTTGACGAACAGGTTCATTGCCTTCAAAGTTTTGCGACGATTTGGTCAGCCTGTCGTAAAGAACAACGGTCACCGTTGCGGCCAGGTTCATGCAGCCTGTGGTAGGTACGTAAACGACTGCATTCGCCCTGTCGATCACGTCCTGGCTGATCGCACCATCTTCGGGGCCGAAGATATAGAAAGCATTGTGCGGGTGCTGATACCCGGGTAAGGGTGTCGCGTTTTCGGCAAATTCAACACAGACGATTTCCATATCCCCGGGCACATCGTCAAGCAGGCATGCCACTCCGGACAGGGGGATGTCCTGGCTTACCTTGCGACGCATATTCGGCGCATATGAATTGCGCTGTATAGCGAGCGGGTAACGTGTCCCGGTATAAATAACACCATCGGCGCGAAAGTTGCCGGCAGCACGCATGACCGCGCCCACATTGTCCGGACTTTTCGGATTGATCAATCCAATGAAGACTTTTGATGTTTTCATTTGCCGGGCTGGAAATGGGATAAAAATGGGTTGGAGAGCTTCTCGTTTACCGGATGCGTTTGAACGCATTGTCGATGAAGACCGGAAAAAAAGGGCGGAGGTATTGACTATTATTTCCTGCGTTCCCTTTTGCCTGTCCCCTCGGCAAGCTATGGGCCCTGCTCTTCGTTCTCGAGCGCCCTTGCTGTTATCTGGTCGTAGAGGTGGACCACCCGGGTGCAGAAATTATGCAGTTCCGGATGGCCTTCCGTCATTGGCAAGGTACGCGAGGCATCGTCAATGACTCTGCCGAGAAACTCGATGTCCGCATCGCTTAGTGCGCCGTTGTTATCCACTTTTTCCTTGAGCGCAAGAAGCGTCGGGAGCCGCTGCGCCTCGAACCGCTTCAGGAGCGCCAGTATGATTCCCGCATCTCTTTCTGATAACCCAGACATAGTCTTTCCCCTCCGCCGGATAGTTCTGCCATTTGTTGTTGTAGTTCAGGTGCTTGTTGATGGATTGATTTGAATTGCCCCATTTCGCAGTCCTGTCATGCTCCGGATGAATCGTGGCATTCATTTATTACCCTGCCTGATTTATAGTTTAGCTCAGGGGTGGGCTATAGTTTACTAAAACCAGTCGAGCGAGCGCTTGATACCGGTTAATAAAAACATGGGGGTGTTCAATGAAGAATTTGGTAAGCCAGGTGTTTTCCGGCACCATCGGGTCAATGCGCCGGAAATTAGACGCAAGGGAGTCCGTTCGCAAGGAGTCGGTACGCATAAAGGAGACCCTCGAAAGGGTGGTGGAGGGTGTCGATCCCACGATCCGGTACGTCCGCGGCTACCAAAGGAAACTGTACGACGCGATCACAGCCTCGCTGGATTATACCAATCAGCTTATTGCGGAAATCCCCGGCGCCATAGGCGTCAGTCGGACGACCTTCGTCGCCGACCCCTATGTGAACGCCTTCTTTGTAAACGTAAAGGATTTGCAGACAGTCTTTAGCCACAGCTCCGAAATACGGGAGTTCATGGAGGATTACCGCAGCTATGAAATGTCGCATTGCTATGCGCTCCTGTGTATGCACAAGTCAGAAAAAACAGTCATGGGAGTGGAGCTTGAAGGCGATGTACTGAGACATGACGTTCCGCAGACTGCCGTCTGCTTCTCGGATCACCGGATCTATACACCTGCCCCGACCGAGGCCGAAACCCGGCAGGGCCTCAAGAACTGTCTGTTCGAAGGGCTGGGTACAAATGCGCTTGGGCGCATCATGTCACTGAAGGTGAGGAACCACCGCCTGCAGCAGGAACGTCAGATACTGAATACAAGGTTAAGGCGCCTCCAGCAAAGAATGGGGGATACAGGCGAACAGACTCCGATTGATTCCAGATCGGCGGGTGAGGCGGACGCAATCAGGGACAAGTTGAAAAAGGTTGAGGAAGCGCTCCTGAATTCCCGGCTGGTCGCGCCGGAAGAGTCGCTCAAACAGGTGTACGCCGTGTTCAATCGTCCGGATGATTTCATCCAAATTCGAAAGACATCGCTCCGATTGAACAAGATGGGCATCAAGATCGACGAGCATTCATCCCAGTCATGCAACAAGATCGACCTGACCGAAGTGACAATCGGTGAAGAGTTGCCCCGCGTCGTGACGCTGGCGAAATTTCCGCGGGATGAACTGCTCCCCCCGACAGAATTTCTCGCGCAAAAACCTTCTCATGATTCCTGAATAGACGGGGTCAGAGCATAATTTTCTTTAATATTAGCGAACCCCTGATTGATTCACTCATGGTCATCCCGGCATGCGCCGGGATGACGAATTCATCAGAGATTCCTTAGGACTAATTGTGCTCTGACCCACGGCTGTCCCACATGCTCCCTCTCCCCACGGGACGACTGCATGGATGCATGACTACGTCGATGGACTCGGCAGGGCGAAGCAGGAGAAGGTGAGATCGCGCAGCGATCGAGAGACTGGCCTGGGCCATGCCAGGGCCGAGAGCAACGCATGGAGCAATTGCCGAGAATGGACGCACTGTTCTTGCAGTGATGCATAGGTTTCATGTCCTGTCGCTATGAACTACTCCGTGCAACGCGTACATTCATTGACTTGCTGTGCTTTCAGTCAAAGAATGTGGAACAGCAGTGGCTCTGCCCCCGATTGTTTTGCTGCACATGTAATACGAATGTATTAGTACTCTTTTCTGATGATTATAAACTCGCTTGTGTATGTGACGGACGCTATAGTTTCGGCGTGTCATTACGGATAGCTTGGCGATACTAATCAGCTGAAGGAGGTCTGATATGAAATTACCCTTTGCGGAGCCGGATCCTGCAGGTTCGGAACGTGCACGTTTGGCCAGACAAATCCGCGATCTCGCCACCGAAGTTTCGCGTCTGCAACCGCAGGCGCTGACGCGCAGTAACGGCGAAGAAGCAGACCATGCAGACCGCTACCCTGCGAATTTTACCAAGGGCCTGCTGCATGACCACTGGGGCATTCTGAAGCACAACGCCGACTATCACTGTTTTGTCGAGGCGATCAATTCGCCGGATCGCACACTGTTTGAAAAGCACGTCGCAACAGCCAAAACGCACCATGTGGAATATCACTGCAAGAAAAAGACTACTTGCAAGGGAAAGATAGACGTCGAGTGGCGTGGCTGGGAAAGTCCGCGTGCCGGCCATGTGTACGAACTGGAGGGCCCGGATTCCGGTGCCGTCGGCATGGCGCCGGCACCCCGTGTCGGTTCCAGCGAGCTGGCCGCCGAGATGGCCGAGGTGTATGGCCTTGCGTTACTGCGCGATGTGCCGTTTACCACGATCTGCTCTGGCGGGGATCAACAGCTGTGTGCCAGTGCATCGAAGCCGGGCAAGTCAATTCTGTCGGCTGCACAGATCGTCAAGCTGCTGAACAGCATGCCTTTCTATTCCGGCAAAAAACGGGTTTCCTCGACCCCGTGTACCGTTGATGACAGCGACCTCAATCGTTTCGAGCGCAATCGGCGCCATGCCCGCACGCTGTCCGATGACGGCAGCCTGAGTCCGGAAACAGCGTTCCGTGGTTCAACCAAAGGTGCCCAGACCGGGCCGTACATCTCGCAGTTCATGCTGATCGGCAGCGCATCGGTGGCCTGCGACGGGGGCGGGGCAGCCAGCTACCCGGCACTGAATGCGGCATTCGACCTGCAGGATGGTTACATCCCCTATGGCTCGCTGATTGTCGACCAGCGCGCCCTGTCGCACAAGAATTGCCTGGACTACATGACCGACTGGTGCAGCTGGCTGGATGTGCAGAACGGGGCAAACCTGAAAAATGCTGATTTATTTGAACGCGGCCGGCGGTTCATTACCACACCGCGTGATCTTGCCACTTATGTGCATTATGACGCACTGTACGAGGCGTACCTGAATGCCTGCCTGATCATGCTGGCGATGGGGGTGCCGCACTCAAAGGGCTTCCCGGAACCCAGTCCATCCGGGCATCGCGATGCCTTCGCCACCTTTGGCGGGCCACACATCCTGTCCCTGGTCACCGAAGTGGCGACGCGTTGTCTGAAGGCGGTGCGGCGCCAGAAGTTCAACTACCATCGTCGTGCGCGACCCGAGGCCATGGGCGGTCGGTTCACGTTGTCCTGCCTTGGCAAGGGCGAGAAGCTGGGTTGCGCCGCGCCGGCGTTTGCCGGCATGCTTGCCGAAATACCTGCCGCCCTGCAGCAGGCTTTGGCCCAACACAACAAGCTGCAGAACGGCGCGCGCATGCAGAAAATGCGTCAACTCCACTGTGGTGGCGACAGCTGCCTGCCGCGCGGCATCACGCCAGCGGCCTTTGACAAGTGCAACCTGTTGTTGCCGATGGCCTTTCCGGAAGGTTCGCCGATGCACCCCGCCTATGGTGCAGGACATGCGACGGTCGCCGGTGGTTGCGTGACGATGCTCAAGGCATTTTTCGAAATGTTCGAAGACTGCGACAGCGGCAGCGAGCGGAAACTCCTCGATGGCGATGGCAAGCCGATTGTGTATGTGCCGAACAGTGATGGATCGCGGCTCGTCAGGGACCGCAAGTTCAAGGGGGCGCTGACCATCCAGGGTGAGCTCGACAAACTGGCGGCGAATATTTCCATCGGGCGCAATATGGCAGGCGTCCATTATTACTCGGATTACTATGACTCGTTACGCATGGGTGAGCGCGTCGCCGTCGGGATACTGCTGCAGCAGGCGCCGACCTACGGTGATGCCGTCGATACCAGTTTCAAGAGTTTTGACGGAGACCTGGTCACTATCAGTGGCGAGGCGGGCAGCTGTCCTTCGCTTTCTGTCATGGACCGCGATGGTAACCCGGTAACACCGGCCGACTGGTGGCTGCGTCACGTCAGCGGTCAGGAGTTTACCGAAGACCTGTAATCACAAAAGGGGGCGGAGGGTTCAATACATAATCCATCCGTCCCCTGTTTACGCAGTGCGTCAGGGCGCGGCTTAGAAATGACCGCGCATCACCGCGACCAGCCACAGCAGGCTGCTGCCGATGACGCCCGCCAGCGCGAGGTTCATCAGGGTGCGCCAGCCGTTATCGAGCGGTTGCAGGATTTCGAACTCCTTCAGGTAAATCGTCTCGCAGGCCCCGTTGCCTTTATCGCTGCGGGTGGTGCTGGTGCCCCTGGAAAATCCCGCGTCATTGGAATAATTGACCAGCCAGCCGCGGATCCGGACCTGGTCACCGATGCGCACCCGTTTGATCTGCTTGCGCAGGCGGACGTCGTCCGTCAACAGGTGGTTGTTGGATATCTGGTCTTGCCTGAAGCGTTCCCAGGTGCCCGCATCATCGGTCTGGAAGTTGCAGGTAAATTTCCCGTTCCAGAACTTGATGCGGTTCAGGTCGGAACCGCTGGTATTGTCGCTCCAGACCACGCACACATCGGCGACGTTGATATGGTCATTCCACAGGCGGTGCAGGCTGTAGTTGCCGTTATGGTGTGCGTAGGAAACCACCAGGCCATGCAGGTCATACTGGTAATGCGGCTCGATACGGTAGTCAGTGCCGTTATTCGCAACCGTGAAGGGCTGCATGCTGACGGCGCGCTGTAGCGGCGGCGCCAGCAAGGCCGGTGCGACAGACAGGTCTACGGGGAACTCGTTGCGCTGCCAGCAGGATGCCAGCAGCAACAGCAGGCTGGTATAGAAAACCAGTTTATTGATCGATTTGAGCGGGTTTGACTGGTGCATGGCAGGGCTGGCCCGGTTCGAAACTTTCAGGGGATGGAAGGATTAAATGCTGTTCCCTCAGTCCCCTGTGTTCACTGCCGGCCTCAGCGCTGCGTCAGCTTGTCGGTGGGCAGGATCATATCGAAACCGTGCATATTGGCCGGTACCACGATGGTATTGGCACCGGTCTCCGCAAACTTCTGCAGCGTAAGGTTGAGTTCGTGCTGCAGGTACTCGGACGTCAGGGTCTTGTTGATGATGCCATTGGCCCTGGCAACGCCTTCGGCGCGGATGGCCTCGATCTCGGCATTCTTGCGTTCGATTTCTACCATGACCTGTTTGGCTTCCAGCCGTTTCTGGTTGGCAACCGCTTCTCGGATCGATTCCTCGATAGAGGGATCGGTAAGTACCGAACGGATGACGACGCGGGTGACCGTGAATACGCCGGGGTCATTGCTGTCCAGTGTTTCCTGCAGGCGAAGCTTGATGGACCCGGCGATCTGGTCGCGTACCTTGTGCATGGTCAGCGAGTCAATCTCGGCAACCGTTTCATAGGTCGAGCGACGTGCCTCACGGAGAACCAGGTGGTAGGCCGGGAAATAGCTGTCGGACTCACCGTCGTAATAATGCGCGTTGGCATACTTGACGTACAGATCGGCGATTTGTGCGCTGTCCGCCTTGTAGAAGACCGTCACATCCATGTCACGCAGGGAGAGATTATCCGCCGCCTTGGGCGTCAGATCGACGAGATCGATCGCAATCTCCTTGCCGACAAACTCGGTAATCCGGGTGACCATGGGCACTTTCAGATTCAGGCCGGGCGTGACTTCTTCCGGGTTGACCTTGCCGAGGGTCTTCCTGACGCCGACGTTGCCTGACTCGATCAGGACAATAGTGAAATAGAAAAATGTGATTGCCAGGGCACTGGAAAATACCGTCGTGGCGGAACGCATGACCCGAATCTCCCTTGAAATACCCAGACTTTTCATGAACGACTCCGAAACCCCGCCCGATGCTTGCCGGGACGAGAAAAATCTCTATCAGGAAATGCTGTTCGGCCATTCACGGCATTTCTGAAATATCAGGAGAATCAACGGGGTTCACCAATATGGTGGCCGGAGAAACTTTCACTCCAGGATAAAAGGGTGTCTGCGAAAAATGGGACGGATGCTTTATAACAAAAATGTGTCCGGCCCCTGCTGACTGTTAAAACGACATCCTGTTCAGGGCAGAGTGATGAGGACATAGCCCAGTGCACGGTAGTCGTTGATCTGAGCGGGACCGGTGGCAGCCACATCGACATAATTTGGGAATTCCCCGGGGTCGACACCGAACCAGCCGGCGTAGGTGCCGCAGACGTGCAGGTCCACGTCCTTGCCGGTCACCATGTCCTCGGCAATGGCGTGCAGTTCAGGCTCCTTTGCCCTGTTCTCCGTGGTCAGGGCGAACTGTTCCTCGCCGTGGCTGACGACGGCGACCGGGAGCCCGGGGAAACGCGCGCGCAGGCGCTCGATGTCGGTGCGCAACCCGGGCAGCAATTTGCCCAGCCTGTCCGCATCGCCGCTGACGATTTCGAAGACGACGCCCGCAGGTGCCGCGTCGGCCGCAAGCAGCGCTGCAACATCGTCCGCCGCAACAGCACTCGCCTGGAAACCGCCAAGCACGGTCAGCAGGGTGATGGTAAAAAGTATTGCTTTCATTCTCGTGTATCAGGGTTGAGTCAGTCTGCAGTTTACTTTGAATAATCAGGATCCGCATGCCCGGTCATTCCGGAGATTTCCTGTGCCTGCCGCGCTAGCTGTTGCCGGATCTGACAGACAGGGCCTTGGATCTCCTGCCGGCAGGGAAAGTGTGCTCTGGCGCGACTTTCAAGCGTGATAACTGTCTCGGCATTGATTTGGCTGATGACTAGAATTGCTCTATGGCCCGCTCGTTTACCGCTGCAGATCCTGCCTGGAAAAGCCTTTCCATGCCGGCGCTGGCCTGGCGAAAGCCCTTCCTGCAGGCGGTCGGCGCATGGAGCCAGTCCCTGTCGGAATCTCATCCGCGCCTCTACCTGCTGTTTGCTGCCACCAGCGCGCTCGCCGGTTATCTGTGGCTTCTGCTGTTTCCGTGGCTCGTATTCGCCAGTGGCCATGGCCTCTATGAGGTGGTCAGCAGCGGTTCGGACATGGCCTGGGGCCGGGTGTTCACCTGGCTGGTCGTTGGTGCGTGCTCCGCCCTGGTCAGCTACCGCCTGTACAGGTTCAGGCCGGCGTTGTCCGCAGGCAATACCCTCGACAGCACGACACATTCGGCACTGTTCCGGCTGGTCGCGGACCAGTCCAGGCACTACCGCGGTACCCGCATCGACCACATCGTGCTGTCCAGTGACTTCGGCGTGGATATTCTGAAAACCCTGCGCTTTGCACTGCCCGTGCGCACAACGACTACCCTCGTAATCGGTCAGCCACTGTTGCAGTGTCTGTCAGTGACCCGCTTTCAATGCGCCCTGGCGCGGCGGCTGGGTCAGTTCTCGATGCGTTACAACCGGCTGGAAAACTGGCTGTATCAACTGCGTGGCATATGGCCGCAGTACTGTGATCTGGCGAGCATGCAAGGGTTCGGTTATCAGCCGGTCGCGTGGTTTTATGCTGTCTATGCGCCGGTCTACAACATGATCGCCGCGCCCGCGGCGTGCCTCGACGAACTGGCCGCGGACCACTATGCGATGGAGTTGTTCAGCGACGAGGAAGTGCTGGACACGATCACCACCCAGATGGTGTGCCAATACTACCTCAGGGAAAAATACTGGCCTGTCGTCAGGAAGTATGCGGCTAGGAATAGCCGGGTCCTGGACAAGATACATTCAGGCATGGCCTCGGTGTTGCGCGCCGGTCTGCAGGCTGACACTGTCGGCCACTGGCTTGCGCAGACCGTGTCTGCCGAAGACCGTTGCGGTGATACCGTCCCGTCCCTGGCAAGACGTATGGATAACATCGGGTTCGGGGGCACCCGGATGGATGTGCTCACATCCGAGCCTGCTGCCGGTGTCTACCTTGTGAAATAAAGGTTGCGGCAGGCAGCAGTATTCGGTCAGACGACCTGCCTGGCCTCATTCCGGCCGGGTGTTATTCGGGAAACCTGAAAGTGAAATAATCGCCCAGCGCCTCCTCGATCTGCGCCTGGGTGACCGGTCGCCCCTGAAGCGGCCAGTCGAAGTACTCGCAAACCATCGGCATGATCCCGGGCTGGCGCTCCGACTTCAGTCGGATGGTCTTGTAGAAACGCTTGGTATGCGGGTGGTTTTCCCACTCCTGCTGACTGCTGTAGGCGGTGATCAGGAAGGTGTCGGGCTGGATGACGCGGGGGCCGAGATCCCTGACCTCGAAACGACAGGCAACCTCGGAACTGCTGGCCGCCGGGAGAGGCTTCCCGTGCTGCAGCATGATATGCGCCCGCTGTGCCGGAATGGTCAGCTCCCGGTTCAGCACCAGTTTCGTGCCGGACGGCATCTTGAACCAGATCGAACTGCGGTCGTCGGTCGCCATGGACTGGCAACCGGCCAGTAACAGGCAGACAATTATCAGGTAGCGTACCTTCATATCATCCATCCGCAGGGTTCAGGGGCCGGATACGGTATATAAAGAAGTACCCGGCCCCTTTTTTGCTGTGCTAGATCCGGGTGAAGACGTTTGTCACGCCCAGCAGTTCCAGGATCAGTAGCACGATGAAAACAATGCCGATCACCGCGACGACGTTGCCACCTGCCGGCAGCTCCCGCATCCCGGTGGACAGTTGCGCCAGTTCTGCATCGGTGAGGGCGTTGAGGCGCACTTCCACGTCCGCAGGGTTGACGCCCAGGTCCAGCATCTGCGTTCTCACATCGTCCCGGGCCAGCACGTTCTGGATCTCGGTCATGTGCCGGTTGCGGGTATCGGCGGAGAGAATCTGATCGGTACCGACCAGGCCGGCGTAGGATGCGGCGGGGAAGGTGGTAAAGATGAAGTTGATCACCAGCATGAATATACCGGCTTTTTTCCAGAGAACGGTTTGCATTGGCATTTCCCTCGTGCGATGTTGATTGTTGCGGATCAGGTACAGACGATGAGTGACTCACCGGGATATTAGGGGTTTTCCCCTCGCGGAAGCAATGGTGGGGGTGAAGTTTCACGAACTGCCCGCCCGATGAGCTGACACCGTCGGTAGTGCGGGCAGCATGCAGCCCGCACTATCACATAAAAACAGGAGGTAGATCCGGAAGGCAGCAAAGGTGCCGGAGCCGCTCGATCCCCAACCCGCGCCACCCCGGCAGTGGGGGGAGATTCCCAGCCCGGTTTTTTCGGCCGGGCATTTTCCATGCCGTATGTGGTGTTGCGGCCGACTCAAGTTCCCCGGCAACTATATTTTTTGAATGACCGGTTACCAGGCAGTAAACCGCCAGGACGTTTTCTTATACTCAGAGCGGTGTAACGCATGCTGCGGCGCCGGTTGAACCGGCACCGCGCATTACCCCGGGGACATTGACTCACGCGTGCCCCGGGACCGGCATGCGGCGCACCACCGGGAAGCGCCGGCATGGTGTCCGGCATCCCAACCCCGAGGAGACTTTAATGCGTGAAATATACAGTACTGCAAGCGGTATGCTGCTGGTATCGGCACTGGTGTTGACGGTAAATGTGCATGCCGAAAGCGTGGTGGCGCCAGCCACTGACGGGAAAATGATTGCAAGTGCGATGACCGCGGCGCCGGACGAGGTGGCGCAGAACGCCAGCATAGTGGCCATGGAGGCTGACGGCAGCATGCGCACCTTGCGCGCCGGCAGCAATGGGTTTACCTGCATGGCAGACAATCCGGCGACGCCCGGCCCCGACCCCATGTGCATGGATGAAAATGCCATGGCCTGGGTGCATGCCTGGGTTGCTCATGTCGCACCTCCGCAAGGCAAACCCGGCTTCATGTACATGCTGGCCGGTGGAACGGATGCCAGCAATACGGATCCGTATACCACCAAACCCGAGGGCAACAATCACTGGATCAATACCGGTCCGCACGTGATGGTCGTGGGTGCCGATGCCAGCTTCTACGATCAGTATCCGAAGAGCGCTGACCCCGACACATCCGTTCCCTACATCATGTGGGCGGATACACCTTACCAGCACATTATGGCGCCGGTGAAGTGATCAACGTGGGCCGGATACAATTTCCATCAGAAAAAGTATCCGGCCCCGTTATTACACAACTACCTGGTCTTCTGAATGACGACGCGCGCAACCGGGTTGCGCCAGTCATAGAGTGCGGGTTCCAGGTTGCCAATGCCGTGAATACCGCTGTGAACATGCACGAAACCTTCGCCGCCCACGCCGGGTGAGCCGCCTGTACCACCACACACGGGGCCCGGGATGCTGATGCAAAGCTCGTCGTTGGGCTCGCTGCCGGCATCGTAGGCAGGGCCATACGCGACGCTGCTGCTGCGGCCATTCGGCAGCGGCAGGTTCTGGAACGAGAAGAAGGCATCATTGGTCGGGATCAGCATGGAGGCCAGGGAAATGCGGTCGCGCGCTGATCCGGTCGTGATCTGGATGGTCACGGACACGCCGGGATCCAGCAGGCCGTCGGACGTGGCGGTGCTTCTGACGATCGGATTTGCGTCCAGGGCATCGTTCAATGGCACTGTGTCTCCGCCTTCGGCCAGGGCGGCCAGGGCTTCGCTCGCCGCCTCGCCGGCGTTGAACAACAGGTGATCTGCCGGCCGGTGACTGGCCACGAGAATGGGGGTAAAGGATACGCCCCGGGTCAGGTTGGTAATGGTGACATCGTAGGTATGGCCGCGACTGTAATCGGCAGCCAGGGCCGCAGTACCGAGTAATGCGGTTGCCAGCCCCGCCATGACGGATAAATGAGTTTTGAAGTTTGCTTTCATCGTGTTCCTCCTGAAGAAATACTGACCATTGGCTGGGTCCGGGTTGCAAGCAGAGCCCGGGTATGCGCAATGAAAGACTAGTCTCGAGAGTTCACGGAACCATCCCGGAACTATCACAATTCGTTCACGAGATGAAGTCGCGTGACTGGAGTCACGCTCCCGGAACAGGATGCGCTATGCACGTGCGTGAAACGCACCCTGCTGTTACGCTTTCCCGGGCAGGTGCGCTGTGTGCGCCATGCCCGGTGCGTGAAACGCACCCTGCCGACCGCGGGACTGGCCCTGGTTCATGCATCACGGCCGTGATATTTGCGTGATAGCTGCCTGCTAGGCTGGCAATGGACGAACCACTGATCAGGGCGTATCAACCGTCATGGCGAGGAATGGAATGACGAAGCAATCCCCGGCTGATTGATAAAGAAAGCTTTAACAGGTTGCTTCGCTTCGCTCGCAATGACGCCACAATCAGTGCTTCATAGGTCATTATTATGAATCTCCTGCCGCAAGGACTGTCTGTTTGAACATGACGAAGCGCATCCTGGTCATTGAAGACAACGCGGACATCGCGCGGCTGGTGATGGTGAACCTGAGCGGCAAGCAGTTGCTGGTCGAGCATGCGGCCGACGGCCGGGTCGGTCTCGAACAGGCGTTGACCGGACGCTTTGACCTGGTCATTCTCGACCTGATGCTGCCCGGTATCGACGGGCTGGATATCTGTCGCCGCTTGCGTGACGGGAAAGTCTTTACGCCGGTGCTGATGCTGACGGCGCGCACCTCGGAGCTGGACCGCGTGCTTGGCCTCGAGGTTGGCGCCGATGATTACCTGACCAAGCCGTTCAGCGTGCCGGAACTGGTGGCGCGGGTGAATGCCATGCTGCGCCGCGCCGGGCAGTACCAGCCTGCGGAGGCGATGCCGTCGGGCCAGCCGCTGCATTGCGGGGAGTTGCACATCGATCCGGATCTGCGCCAGGTACACATCGGCGGCCAGGCGGTCGAGCTGACTGCGCGCGAGTTCGATCTGCTCTGGCACTTTGCCAGTCATCCGGAACGGGTGTTCACGCGAGGTCAGCTGCTCGACAGTGTTTGGGGCTATGGCCATGCCGGCTACGAACACACCGTCAATTCGCACATCAACCGCCTGCGCGCGAAAATCGAGCAGGATCCGGCCCGACCGCGTTACGTGCTCACCGTCTGGGGCGTTGGCTACAAGTTTGCCTGCAGCGCAGCCGGGCAGGCGATGGCGTGATGCTGCGCACCCTCTACAGCCGGCTGGCACTGACCCTGTTTGTCCTGCTGTGCGTCGTCGGCGTGATCCTGATCCAGGTGATCGGGCGATCCAGCACGCTCTACCAGCAGGAGGTCGCGCAGAAGCTGAACCGTGATCTCGCCACGTACATCGTGGAGAAGCACCGGTTGTTCGAGGGTGCGGGCATCAACCGGCCTTCGCTGGATGCTTTGTTTGACCAGATGATGGTGATCAATCCGAGTATCGAGGTCTACCTGCTGGATGCGGCCGGCATCATCCTCAGCTACAACGCACCGCCCGGCGCCGTGCAGCGCGAGCGCGTTGCGCTGGAACCGATTCGTGCCTACCTGTCAGGTGACGCACGTTACCCCGTCCGGGGCGACGACCCGCGCAGCAGCACGGGCCGCAAGGTGTTCTCCGCGGCCGCTGTGCCGGGTGCCGCGGGCGTGCAGGGCTACCTGTACATCGTGCTCGGCGGCGAGCAGTACGAGCACGTTGCCGGGATGATCGGCAGCAGCTACATCCTCGACTCCGCGCTGGCAGTGTTGATGATTGCGCTGGTCACGGCGCTGGGTGGCGGTCTGCTGGTATTCGCCGTGCTCACCCGGCGCCTGCGCGTGCTCGGCAATGTCATGCGCCGCTACAGCGGCGAGCAGACCGATGCGAGCGTTGCCGGGCGCTATCCGGGCACATCGGATGATGAAATCGATACCCTCGGTCGGCAGTTCAACGCCATGGCCGACAAGATCGGCACGCAGCTGGATACACTCAGGCGCATGGACAGCATGCGCCGCGAAATGGTGGCGAACATTTCGCACGATCTGCGCACGCCCCTGACCACGCTGCGCGGTTACCTCGAAACGCTGGACCTGCAGCACGGCACGCTGGATGAACGGCAGCAGCGCGAATACCTGCAGACGGCACTCGCTCACAGCCAGCGGCTGGCCGACATGGTGGAGGAGCTGTTCGAGCTGGCGCGGCTGGATTCCTGCGAGTCGGTGGTGTACGCCGAACCGTTCTCGATGTGCGAACTGGTGCAGGACGTGTGCCAGAAATACCTGCTGCGTGCCCGCGAGAAATCCATCACGCTGGATGTCGACCTCAACCCGGACACGCCACCGGTGTACGGCGACATCGGCATGATGCAACGGGTGCTGGAAAACCTGCTGGAAAACGGTTTGCGCCACACACCGGCTGGCGGTCGCATCCGCATCGGCGTGGATGTGGACTCCGGCAACGTCGTGGTGCAGGTGGCGGACACCGGCTGCGGCATACCGGAAGAGGATATGCCGCGTATCTTCGAGCGCTTCTATCAGCGCGACAAGCACCGCTCGGGCAGTGACAACGCCGGACTCGGGCTGGCCATCGTGCGACGTATCCTGGAGCTGCACGGCAGCGTGATCCAGGTCAGCAGCGATCTCGGCAGGGGGACGACCTTTTCCTTCCGACTCCCCGCGGGGTCAGGGAGCGGAGTCAATTGATCGAAGGCCTGTCACCGCCTTTTCGGATAACGCAAAGTCTGCAGTGTTTGCCGAAGTCCTGATGGCGGCGCACGGCATTCTTCATGGCGAGGCGCCGGGCCATGTAATCGATTCGGCAATCCACCGGCTTGATCAAAACAGGTGACTTTATCGGCGCAATGGACAGGACGGTGCCGGGCGTGTTTGCCCGCTGGTACCAAAGGACAATATACGGGTGCTGCTGCTGCCGCTATCGTATTAACCGTGGCACACATAATAAGTCTCCTCCCAATAAGCCACTTTCACACCCCGCTCATGGATGACGCGGGGTGTGTTTTATTGTGCCGGTAGTGGCAACGCCCGACGGAATAAATGAAAATGGCGCCTGGGCGCCAGTCATCCGGACATCCGCCCTATCCGGAATGGTGTGCGCAGCAACTCGCTGACAGGGAACCCCCGCATGCAGGAACATAGCAGAACCGCATCATTCATCCTGGGCCTGTCCATCTTCCTCGGCCTGCTTGCCCTGGGTTATCTGCTGGGTGAGGCGGCGATCAGCTTCAAGGAGTACGAACGGAGCGTGACGGTCAAGGGCCTGTCGGAGCGCGAGATCGACGCCGATATCGTCATCTGGCCGATCCAGTTCACCGCGGCCAGCAACGATCTGGCCGAACTGTATGGTTCCATCGAGGCCAGCACCACCCGGATCCGGGGATTCCTGGAGGCAAGCGGCTTGACGGCGGATGAAATCAGCGTGGCGTCTCCCACCATTACCGACAAGTCAGCGCAGCAATACGGCGAGAAACGGGCCGAGTTCCGCTACGCGGCGGTGCAGACAGTCACCGTCTATACGAACAAGATCGTGACCGCACGAGCGGTCATGGCCAGGCTGTCCGAACTGGGCAAGCAGGGCATCGTGTTTTCCGGTGCCAACTACCAGGCCCGGACGGAGTACCTGTTCACCCGCCTTAACGAGGTCAAGCCGGCAATGATCGAGGAGGCGACGCGCCAGGCGCGGGAGGTTGCGGAGAAATTCGCGGCCGATTCACAAAGCACGCTGGGAAAGATCAGGCGCGCTTCGCAGGGGCAGTTCAGCATTTCGGACCGGGACCAGAACAACCCGCAAATAAAAAGAGTGCGGGTGGTCTCGACGGTGGAATACTACCTGTCGGACTAAACGATAATCCGGAAATTCAAGGTTCCTGCCGCAAGCTGTCATTGCCCGTGATGGCCGTGTTTCTATATATTTCCGCCTCATGGGTGTGTTCAGCATGCCGATCCGGGCCGTGTGCGAGTCAATGTACACGTCTGAAACCGGCCCCATGATGACGGCGCTGAACGTCCTTTTCACCCGCCTCACCGTTCTCGTTGTTGCAGACCACATCACCACCACCCAGCCGACCCCGGTCCCGGACTGGGCGCAGTTCGGACAGATTCAGCCCGGGAGGTCGCGCGTCAAGGCGATCTGCGATCTCGTCCACGGGCATCCCGTCTTCGGCTGCCGGCATGCCCGGGTGGCCGCGCCTGGTGCAATCAGACGGCAGGGAGTGTGACAAATCGCATTCATTTCCTTATCGTTCCACCAGCAACCAACACTTACTGATCGAGGACGAGCCCGATGAAAGCAAAAGCCGCCGTTGCCTGGGAGGCAAAACAGCCCCTGTCGATTGAAATGATCGATGTCGAAGGCCCAAAACAGGGCGAGGTGCTGCTCAGGGTCATCGCCTCGGGTGTCTGCCATACGGATGCGTTCACCCTGTCCGGTGACGATCCCGAAGGCGTGTTCCCGGCCGTGCTGGGCCACGAGGGCGGCTGCGAAGTGGTGGAGTGCGGTCCCGGCGTCAAGGGCCTGCGGCCGGGCGATCACGTGATACCGCTGTACATACCCGAGTGCGGTGAATGCGAGTACTGCCGGTCAACAAAGACCAACCTGTGCCAGTCCATTGCCTCCACGGTGTGGACCGGCTTCATGCCCGACGGCACGCGGCGCTTTTCCATGAACGGCAAGCCGATTTACCACTACATGGGCTGCTCGACGTTTTCCGAATACACTGTGGTCCCGGAGATCGCCCTGGCCAAGATCAACCCGGCGGCGCCGCTGGACAAGGTCTGCCTGCTGGGCTGCGGTGTCACCACCGGCATCGGCGCGGTGGTTAACACGGCAAAGGTTGAACCCGGTTCCACGGTGGCGGTATTCGGCCTCGGCGGTATCGGCCTGTCCTGTATCCAGGGCGCCGTGATGGCCGGGGCGGAACGCATCATCGCCGTGGATATCAATCCGGGCAAGTGGGACATGGCCCAGGCGCTGGGCGCGACGGATTTCGTCAACCCGAAGGAATTGAGCGGCAGCGTCAGGGAAGCCATCGTGGAAATGACCAGTGGCGGTGTCGACTATTCCTTCGAATGCATCGGCAATGTGCACGTGATGCGCGAGGCGCTGGAGTGTACCCACATGGGCTGGGGCGTCTCGACCATCATCGGCGTGGCCGGCGCCGGCCAGGAAATCAGCACCCGTCCCTTCCAGCTGGTCACCGGCCGCACCTGGAAGGGCACTGCGTTCGGCGGTGTGAAGGGACGCACCGAGCTGCCCGGCTACGTGGGCCGCTACCTGGGTGGTGAAATCGAGCTGGACAGGATGGTGACCCACACCATGCCGCTGGAGGATATCAACCGGGCCTTCGACCTGATGCACAGCGGCGAAAGCATCCGCTCCGTGATTATCTTCTAGGAATTCTCGAGCATCCCGGGGGCTTTCAAATGCTGAAACAGAGCGAAAGTATCCAGGCATTCGGCGGCTGGTTGATCCGCTGCCGGCATCCGTCCACGAGCTGTCAGTGCAGCATGACCTGATCAGTGTACCTGCCACCGCAGGCCGAAACGGCAAAGGTCCCTGCCGTCTACGGCTGTCGGGCCTGAACCGCACCGATGCGAGTTCCTGGCCGAACAGCTGTACTCGCAGGATATGCAGGTGGCCTACGCAGGGAAGGCTACGACCACAGCTTCCATTTCGTCACGTTCATCGGCAAACAGCCGGCCTGGCATGCCAGGGCGCTGCAGGGATAGCTAACTGTGCAGTGAAAAGGCAGTCAGGCTCCTCACAGCGAAGCCTGCTTCAGAAGCCGGTCTTGTCCATGACCAGTATTGCTGCCGGGATCAGGGCCGCGATAAATATCAGTGCCCCGCAGATGGATGAGTAGATCGTCCGTATCATCGACAGGTCCCCCCTTGTCCAGATGGTGATGTCATGCCGCTGCCCGGGTCAATCCAGCGTAAGGCGGCTGGAGTCGTCCCGACCCCGCCGGGTATGCCGGTATTTCGGCTAACCGGGCTAACTGTATTCTGCAAATAACATGCCAGAAACCCGATTTCTGTAAGTGGTTCATTCACAAGCGCAAGTGAATAGGCGTGCCGGCGCGGCACACCGCATGCTGCGCTCAACTGGTGCATGCCGGTCGCTAACGCACCAGATTAACGCCGATCGGGTGGCAGACGAAGGTGCCGGCCGGTTTGGGGAATGCAGGTCTGTCGTCCTGGAAACGGCGCTGGCAATGCATGTTTTGGAGTGTCTGCCCGGGCCATGTGCGAGAGCGACCACGGGTACTTCCCGGTACAGCGTGCTCGCACTCACGTGATTTACGAATTAATCAGAGAGTTACTGGAAGTAAAATCCGCCGTTTTTCCTGCAGGGTGCATGCGCCTTGTTCAGAACCGTGCCTGCAAGATGGTCGCTGCCGATCATCTCGACGGCGAGTTCCGTATCCTGTTTCGTCGTGACGCCATCCTCGATGACCAGCAGGGTGGTGTCCGCCTGCCGGGCCAGGGAAGCTGCCTCGGTCGATGCCAGTACCGGGGGCAGGTCAGAGATAACGATGTGGTTGTGCGCACGTGTCTTCAGGTCCAGGGTGAGCTGTTTCATCTGTCGCGAATTCAGCGGCCCGTATGAATCGTGCAGCGGTTCTCCGCCCGGCAATATCAGCAGCTCGTCGAAGTGAGCGGACCTGATGAGCAGTTTTTCCACGGCCACATCATCAGCCAGGTAGTCGCCCAGTACCCAGCCTTCCGGAAGTACCAGATGTCCCAGTACCGCGCGCTGGCGCAGGTTGATGGCGGTGAGTGTCTTACCCGCGCCTTCGCGCGCGCTGGTGATGGCGAGACTATTCCAGCTGTTTTCCCTGAAGCGGCGCAGGACCTGCGTGCGCAGCAGGTGACAGGGCTACGCGAAGGGGCCGGGTGCGTTACCGGTCAGGACATGGTTTTTCACGTAATACGCCGGTATCGAGCGTGACGGACTGAGCCTGTGAATAATCGATCCTGAACTGCCCGGCGCGCGGCGGACCGGCTGGTGCTGGCGGCACATCGTGCCTGGCCGTGTCCGATCGCCAGAGGTCTGCCGCGGTTTGCATCATGTGTTGCACAGGCATATCCGTGTCAAGGTTCCTGTTGGCTGTTTCGGGGCCGTGCATATGCCGGCCTTCTAGTTGCCGGCCCCCGCCTGTTATTGCGTGCATAGGTGTATGCGGCTGGTAACAGTCTGTTCACGTATCAGCGCCGGCATGCGCACTACCATCACCGGTATCGACAGGAACCCGGTGCTCCGGTCGCAGGTTTCCGGCCCTATACCGTTTTCATCAAGCTGTCACGGCGACCCACGACGATGAGACCGATCAGCCCGGAGAAGAGCAGTATTGCGGCAGGCGGAACGGGCACAGACTGGATCCGGATATTGTCGAAGTCTCCATTGGCAAAGCCGGCTCCCGTACGCCCACCCAGGACCAGGCGGCCGTTGAAGGTATCGAGGTCAAAGCCTGGAACGAGAATGCCGCTCAACAGATTGTGCACGGTAGCGGTTCCATTTACGTCTTCAACCAGGGTCAGTGCCATCTTGGCATCGGCTCCCTCGTTGGTGAAGCTCCACTGTGCCTGGTGAAAGACATTCTGGTTGAGGGTGAATGGCGCAGTCAGATCCGCCAGCTGCTCGACGCTGCCCGACAGTCCTGTCGTGCGTACATTGTTCCCCCCAAAGGCCGAGAAACTGAAGATGTCGAAACCCATCATCACGGAGCCTGCCGGCGCGTCTTGCGTGGGATCTTCCCAGATAGACAAGGGATTGAGGGGGCCAGTCGCCGGGAACAGGCTGGTGTCAAACAGGCCGATTCCCAAACCGTCTGCAGCCTGATCAAAGGGGTTGCCCGCGGCCATTGCATCAGCGTCGCTGGTCATGCGGAAATCAACGAAAACAGTGAATCCCGGGCCCAGTGACCCCGGTGCCAGATCGAACGCAAGTGAATTGATGTTGGATGTGCTCAGGTTGGTCAGACGTGCGAAATTCCCGGTAGGTCCTCCACCCATCATGGTTGGCACCTGCCCGCTACTGTTCGTGAAATTGAAAACGGAGTTGATCCCGCCTCCATCGTCGAAGTTCTCGGAAAGTAATGTGTCTGCGACTGCTGTCGATGCGTAGAGTGCCTGGACAGTGCAAAAACCCACTGAAAGCACAAGAGAAAATACTGGATGTAGAAATTGTCTCGTCTTCATTGTGTCACTCCTGACAAGGACAAATATGTCCCTGGACTGCCCAAAAGGATCTATGTTCACTCGCCAAGCCACTGGCAGATGCACGCTCACGACAGGTTCTGCTGTTGATGGAGAACTGTCACCACACACGGTCCGGTACTAACTAGGCCTGTGTGCGTTGTACAGTAGCGAGCCACGTATTCTGTCGCGTCGACAGCTGTCACTGTCCGGGTGAGATCCCTGTTGCATTTCTGTAACTGCATTACACAAACAATCAGGGAGGCGCATGGCGGTGTGATACAGACCGCAATTCGCGGGGACTGGTCTCGTGACGTGAGGCCGGATATAACCCTGCAATGACTGATGGCATGCAACAGCTCAGACGAGTGAACCGTTCGTGAGATTCGACAGGATCAGGCCAGGATGACTTGCAGTACCGACTGCCAGCGCGGGGTGTGCCCGGTATATGGCGGGCGCACACGCCTGGATGACACCGCGCATAATGGATATCCCGGGCTGTTTTCCTGAACCCGTACCGCTTGGAACTGTTGACTGAATCACGATCGTGGCGTTAATACACTGCAGGCAGGCGCCAGGGACAGGATCTATACTCCCTGCAAGCGGTATATGATCGCGGTATGAATCACGTTACATACTCCACCCGGACCAGGCCTGTCTCGGGCAGTGTCTGAAATTCTCAATTCAAAGAGGTTGATTACCATGACAAAAAGCATAAGTTGGGCGAAACGTCTGTGCTCCAGCGGGTTGGTGGCGAGCATGCTGTTGACGTCAGTTACCGGGCCGGCGTTCGCCGATCGCCCGGGCGGGTATTCTGACCGCGATGATCACCGGGACAGCCGCGATGACCGGCGGGACAAGCGCGATGACCGGCGGGACAAGCGCGATGATCGCAGGGACCGTGACGATCGCATTTCCTGGGGCAAGCACAGGGATTCCGGCTATGAGCCCAGGGTACAGGACAGGCGCTACGCACCCGACTATCGCTACCGGGATTACCGCAAGTCGCCGCAGGTCGTTTACCGTGGCAAACCGCGTAACCGGATACGCAAATACCGTGATGTGGTGATCGTGCGTCCCTACGGCCACTGGTATTCTGGTTATGGACATTATTATCGTGACGATGATGCCTACAAGTGGCTGGCTTTCACCGCCATTACGCTGGGCCTCCTGAATTACCTTAACGAGGCGCAGCAGCGCGAGTACGAGGCGGCACAGATTTCCGCGACAACGGCGCCGCTCGGCGAACCGATCATCTGGGAGAACGGCGGCGCCAGCGGTGCGGTAATCGCCACGCGTGAAGGCACGACTCCTTCGGGGCGCTACTGCCGCGAATTCCAGCAGAATGTCGCTATCGGCGGTCGGAGAGAGGAGGCCTATGGTACTGCCTGCCGCAACCCGGATGGCTCGTGGGAAGTGATCTCAACAGGTCAGTGACGGGAAGCGCTGACACACGGTATACGAACGTCAGGGCAGTGTTTCCCCGGGGCCGAGGAAACACACTGCCCTTACAACCTTTGGTGTGTGTGGGGTCTGACCCGTTACGTCGAGATGCATTTCATGAGAATCCGGTCTTACCGGCGGGGTGCAGGTCCGGATAGCCGTACTTCTGTTCCATCTCCAGCTGCATTTTCAGCATGTGTCCCATGCCCGTGGTGTTCATCATTTCATCCCGCATCTGATCTTCCAGTTCCCGGTCCTCCTGTTTGCATCGCGCGTACGGATGCTCCAGTTGCTCTTTGGTTGCCCATTCATGCGCCGCAAGGAGGTCGGGAATGGCGTCGCCGGCCCGTTACTTATGTATATCTGCCTGATTGTTATGTAAAAAATGTCCGCTGTCAGGGTATCCGACTTTGGTGCAATTGAATTACCGGCCCAGTGGGATAAGCTTCTATGCAACTCCCGGATGCCGGGGTAGGATATTGCCTCACAGTGGCGGCACGTCATTCAGCTACAGGAGGGTGGAGAGATGCGCAATTACATAACAAGCATGCTTTGTGCCCTGGCGTGTTCCGCGGCCGTCCATGCGGACGACAGGGAAAAAACCCTGTATGCCGCGGCCCCGACGGAACGCCCCCTGTGGCAGCAGACCAGCCCGGGGATGGCATCGCACGAGTACCAGCATACCGTGGATAACAACCGGGAAATGGTGCAGCAGCAGTTGCAGGTTGTCTCCGGTCGCTTGCTGGCAAAGGCCGGCGACTATGGCAAGACCGTCGGATTGCTCGGTGCGGCCGTTGCCGTGGCGGCAACCGACCGGCGCGTGAACCTGAACGAAAGCAAGACCGTCGGCATGGTATTCAGGGACACCGCCAGCAGTGACCGCACCGTATTGCTCGAGTACCGCAAGGCCTGGTAGCGCAACGCTCAATGCGGTCAATCTGACAACATCACCCAGGCGTGATGACCGGTTGTCCTTTCTTTCACGTCCGCCTTTTTATTCGACCGGTCGCGGCACCTTTTCTTTCAACGGGATACGGGTAGAATACGGCCATCACTCAGGGAGGGGGATGGCCCGGCGATGCTACCGGCTCGCACGCTGACAATCACGGGTATCGCACTGTTGCTGTTCGCCGGTGCCGCACGCTGCGACTCGCGGCAGGCCGAACAGGCCTGGCAAGAGGGTGACTACGTGACGGCGTTGCAGGTGTGGCAGTCACTGGCCGAGGCCGGTGACGGCGCGGCACAATACAACACCGCCATCCTGTTGCTGGACGGTCTCGGCCAGCACCCCGATCCACAGGCTGCGCTCGACTGGCTGCAGCGTGCCGCTGCGCAGGGCAACGCCGATGCCCGCTTCTGTCTTGGTTATCTCTATGCACAAGGGCGCGATGTGCCCCGCGATGACGAGCGCGCGGCGCAGTGGTACCGCGCCGCCGCCGCCGCGGGGCACGCCGCTGCACAGCTCAACCTGGCATTGCTCTACCGCGATAAGCGCGCAAGGGGCGGCGACGATACCGAGGTCGTCCGGTTACTGCGCGCCGCAGCCGACCAGGGACTGGCCGCGGCGCAGTACCTGCTGGCGGAGCACAATGCGCAGGGTGAGGTGGCGTCGCGTGATGTGCGGCATGCCAACGCCCTGTACCGCAAGGCGGCCGACCAGGCGTATGCACCGGCCCAGCGCCAGCTGGGCCTGATGTTTCTGAACGGTACCGGTGCACCAGTCGACACGGATATGGCCATCCGCTGGCTGACACGTGCCGCACAGCAGGACGATGCCGAAGCGCAGTATTACCTGGGCATGCTGTACCGCACCGGCAAGGGCGTCGATCAGGACCCGGCGCTGGCGTTTCACTGGCTGCAGGACGCCGCCTGGCTGGGGCATGCCCGCGCCCAGTACAATCTCGGCCTCATGTACCGGGAAGGTGTCGGCGTGGAGCGCGACTATCACGAGGCGGCACGCTGGTACCGCGCGGCAGCCGAGCGGGGCGAGCCGCGGGCACAGAACAATCTCGGCAACCTGTATGTCAGCGGGCGCGGTGTGCCACAGGACTATGTGCTGGCACACAAATGGTTCAACCTGGCCGGTGCCAGTGGCAACGAGAACGGCATCAGGAATCGCGACAAGCTCGCGGGGCAGATTACCGGGCTGCAGCTGGTCGAGGCACAACGGCTGGCGCGCGCCTGGTATGACGGTCACGCCGACCGGCCGCAGGTACTGCTCGGCGATGCGACGGATCCGGTTGCAGTCGATACCACGGGTGACGATGCTGGCACCGCAACGGTAAGCGGGGTGTCAGGTGCGGCCGGTGCGCGGTCCTGGTTCAGTCGCTGGTTCGGACAGGATAAAACAGTTGCGCAGGGCGGAGGAGGTGAGTAATGCGGGCAGCAGGCAGTATCCCGAACATACGTGTCGGTGCGCTCTCGGGCATGGCGCTGCTGCTGGTTGCCTGCAGCACCGGCGGGCCGGCGAAACCCGCCGCCGCGTCATTGCCGAACGCAGGCACCGATAGTTCCCCGGAGCAGCGCCTGCTGGCGCTGGAGGCCGGCCTGCAACAGCTCGCGCAACGCGTCGAGGCCCTGCAGGTCGCGGCCGGCTCGGCGCGCGGTGACTACCTGACAAGCGCGCGCACCGACCGGCTGCCTTCGGAGTACCAGCCAGTCCGGCCGGGCGTCGTGCTGGCCGCGCACCCGGTGCGCAGGGCGACCGTGCCGGCCGCGACACCCTTACCGGCGACCGAACCGCCGCCAGCGCCGGTGCAGCAACCGGCGCCGAAGCTCCAGCCGCCCGGCGAGGGTGACTGGGTCATCAACCTGGCTTCCTATAACAGCCGGCGTATTGCCAGCAGCAAGCTGGCGGAGTTCGTCGACGCGGGTGTGGCCGTGGAACAGGTCAAGGCCGAGGTCAACGGCAGCACGGTGTACCGTTTGCGCGTGCCGGGTTTCGACTCCTACCGTGCGGCCAGCGCGGAGGCCGGTGCTATCCGCGTGCAACTGGGCCTCGCCGATACCTGGGTGGCGAGGCGCTGACAGGCTTGAAAAACAGGGGCCGTCACCCGATGGTTGTTCGTATTGTCACACCCGGGATCTGATCCGGTTTTTCAGGAGTAAATACGATGTCCGTAGAACGCACACTGTTTGCCTTTGGCGGCACCATGGTCATGCTGACCTCGTTGCTGGCGCTGTTCCATCATCCCAACTGGACCTGGTTGACCCTGTTCATCGGGTTCAACTGCCTGCAGAGTTCGTTTACCGGCTTTTGCCCGCCGAGCTGGCTGATGAAAAAGTTCGGCATGAAAACCGAAGCCGAGCTGGCCGTGGAGAACCTGCAGATATAAAGCCCACTCCGGGGCCCGGGCTACTTCGCCTTTGCCGTAATCCGGTTCAGTCTGTCGATGGTGGCCTGGCTGTTGTCAAGACTCAGGATCAGTGCCGTCAGCATGCGGCCTTCGCTGCTGTTGCCGGCCTGTTCCAGTTGCGTGATGAGCGTCGGTAGCACCGAGGCGCCGCCGATTTCCGCCAGTGCATACTCGGCCTTGACGCGCACGGACTGCGAGGGGTGCTCCAGCAGGTGTTTCGCGCTGGCTACCGTGGATTCCGGCAGCCGGTAACCGTAGCGCCGCTTGTAGATGCCATAGGCCCTGAATGCCGCGGCGTGCGATTCGGGGAACCGGTCCATGTCGCCCTGCAGGATCATTTCCAGTGTGCCGATCATGGCGTCATCCGGCGGATACATGAGCACCCAGGCATCGATAGCGCGACCCCGCACCGTGTCGTGTTCGCTGTGTGCGATGACGTTTTCCAGTGCAGCCTTGATGGCCTCGGATTCAGAAATCGCCGGGATTTCGGTGGTGCGCTGCATGAGTGCCAGCACGTTGGCAATCGACGCGGCGGGTTCCGCCACGTACTCGCTGTCATCCTGCAGCAGCCCGGCCAGCGTGTCATACGTTTGCGCGAAATCTTTCAAATACTCTCCGTTTACAGCGCCCGGATTCTTGTAGGTGTTCAGCGCCAGCAGCAGGTTGTCCAGGAACAGTCCCTTGTCCCGTACACTGCCCTGCACGGCCTGCTGGAAGATATCTTTGGCCGCGATTTCCCGTGTGGTAGCGACTGCGTCTGTGCCTGCACGCAGCGTGAGTTCGGGATGGATGGCGAGTGCGCTGGTGATGTACGGTTTGAGCAGCACGCCTGCGGCCAGCCCGATCCCCATGGTGAAAATTAACATTACAGCATTTCTGGTTATGTGCATTGCTGTGTTTCCGGGCGGTCCCTGCAGAAGCGCCATAGCGTAGCGCCTGCTATCCGCAATGTCATGCACTGGATGGAAAAAAACCAGCGGCACGTCCTGCCGGCCGGAATCGCAATCCGGATAGCCCGCTTTTTGCCGTGCTAGTGGAGGATTACCCAATCCTGTTAATCCCGATTCTGGTTTGATCTGATAACATCCCGAACCATGGTCCAGCTCCCCACCGTTCCCGAGGCCGACACTCGCGATGCCATCACCGCGACGCCGTTCGATGACTATGAGCTCATCGACTTCGGCGGTGGGCGCAAGCTGGAGCGCTGGGGAAACTACCGGGTGGACAGCCCGGACCGGCAGGCGACCGGCCTGCCCGCCGACCGCCAGTGGAGCGCGGACTGGGTCTATGTCGCCGATCTCGGCGTGCAGGGGCACTGGCAACCGACGCGCGACGGCCTGCCGCGCGAGTGGACGGCCAGGATCGGCGACCAGGATGTCTTGTGCCGGCCGGACGCGCGCGGGCATGTCGGCCTTCGCGGCCGCGATATCCCCTGTGCGCAATGGGTACGCCAGCGCATCGACGGTTGCTATGACCTCGAGGAAATCAACCTGCTCAACCTGTTCGGCGGCAACGGCTACGTTTCCGCGCTGGCACTGCAGGCCGGCGCCTCCGTGGTGCACGTTGATGCCAACACCGACATGTTGTCCCTGGCGCGCGTGCATGCCGGTACGCGCAATATCGAATATGTGCACGACGACGTGATGGACCACGTCGAACACCTGCTGCGCAGCCAGCGGCGGTTCGAGATGGTGATCCTGCCGATCCCGCCCGTCGGTCACGGGCCGCGCGGGCAGATGTGGGACCGCGAGGTCGACATGGCGAAGCTGGTGAAGTACCTGCCCCGGCTGCTGTCGAAAAACTCGCTCGGCGTATGGCTGTCGACCGACGGCGGTGCGATCACCTGGAAGGCCGAAGGCCTGGGCCAGCTGCTGCGCGAGGCATTGCCCGGCTGCACGATCGAACCGCTGCATCTTGGCGTGCAGACCGCAGACGGGCGCGTGTTGCCGGCCGGCGTCGCGGCACGCTGGTACGACGCCACCGAGTTCCTGCAGACCAGCGGCCTGCCGCTGACCGCCGCGCAGCTGGAGGAGCGGCTCGATATCCACATGATCTCGCTGGGTGCGGCCGAGGAACCGGCGCGGGCGCTGGCCGGCTTCCCGCGCGACCAGCAGGATTTCGTGCTGCACTGGGTGAGCGTGGTGGGGCGCACCAGTTCCGGCATGGCGCTGAACTTCGTCTCGCATGTCTGCCCGGCGCTGCGCCTGATGGACATGGCCGGGGTCGAGGCCTGGCTGCTGGCGTGCATGGATATCTACGACACGAAGGGCCTGCACCCGGCGGTGGCGACATTCAGGGACGTGGAGCGTTTTGCGCACGAGCACAAGGCGCGCGCGACCGGCGTGGCGTTCGATGAGGTGGTGAGCGTGCTGGAGATGTTCGTGCACGGCCTGAGCGGGCGGCGCCTGAAAATCGAGTGCGGCGAGCAGGCGTATACCGATACCGAGACGATCTTCCTGCCGGCCACCGTCGCGCACTACGCGGCGCGTGATGACAATTTCCAGCTCTACAAGGTCATGGTCGTGCACCAGTGGGCGCAGACCTGGTATGGCACCTGGCGCATCGAGCCGGCCGAGGTGTTCGGCCGGTTTGCCGATGCCGGTCATACCGTGCAGTGTTTCCATGTGCTGGAGACGCTGCGTCTGGATGCGCGCATACGCGATACGCTGCCGGGGTTGTACCGTCACCTCGAGCGCTTCCGTGCCGACAGCGTGTTCGAACTCGATCCCGACTGGCGGGAAGCGGCCGCGGCACTGGCGCGCCCGGAGGCGCGGGTCGAGGACACGCTGGTCTGGCTGCAGCGGCTCATCAATAAGCCGCTCCCGGGCCATACCCTCTACCACGGCGTCATGCGTCCGGACCTGGTGGAGAAGGTGCGCAGCGCGCGCATCGATGCCGATCGGCAGGCGTTCCGCCTGCATATGCTGCGCCTGGCGCAGGACCTGCACGAGGCGGAGGAGGCGGTGGAGGAAGAGCCCGCGGCCGCGCAGGAGGAACCCGACAGCGGCGAGCGGCGCCTGCCGTTCGAGCTGAAGCGGGTCGAGTCGGACGAAAACCCGGATGGTTTCGTGTACCGGATGGAGCTGGACGGCAAGCCGGTCGCGCCGCCCGACAACGTGAAGGGCACCATGGCCTCGATCTTCCAGGACCTGGGCGAGATCCCGGAGGACTACCTGTACGCGGCCGGCGACGGCGCCTACCTGGCGGAGGCGATCGGCGCACAGAATGTCGAGGACGTGTGGAAGGGGACCTACCACGAGGAGGGTGCGTTCCTCTACAACGAGTGGGACTACGAGCGCCAGAACTACCGCAAGAACTGGGCGGTGTTGCGCGAACTGGAGGTCAGCCCGGCCGATGACAGCTTCGTGCGCGACACGCTGCAGAAATACCGCGGCCTGACAGCGCACCTGCGCCGTACCTTCGAGGCGCTGCGTGGCGAGGACAAGCTGCTCAAGAAGCAGCCCTACGGCGACAACGTCGATATCGATGCGCTGGTCGAGGCCTATGCCGACTCCACCATGGGCATGGAAATGACCGAGCACCTGTTCACCAAGATGCACAAGCTGGAGCGTGACATCGCGGTGATGTTCATGGTCGACATGAGCGGTTCCACCAAGGGCTGGATCAATGACGCCGAGCGCGAGTCGCTGGTGCTGCTGTGCGAGTCGCTGGAAACCCTCGGTGACCGCTATGCCATCTACGGTTTCTCCGGCATGACGCGCAAGCGCTGCGAGGTGTACCGCGTGAAGCGCTTCGACGAGGCCTATACCGACGAGGTGCGCGGGCGTATAGCCGGCATCCGCCCCAGGGACTACACGCGCATGGGCGTGACCATCCGTCACCTGTGCCACCTGCTGAACGAGGTCGAGGCGCGCACCAAGCTGCTGATCACGCTGTCCGACGGCAAGCCGGATGACTACGATACCTACCGCGGCGCCTACGGCATCGAGGACACGCGCCAGGCGCTGGTCGAGGCGAAGCGCATGGGGATCCACTCCTTCTGCATCACCATCGACAGCGAGGCGCGCGACTACCTGCCGCATATGTACGGCGCGGTGAACTATGCCGTCATCGACGAGGTGCGCAAGCTGCCGCTCAAGGTGTCGGATATCTACCGGCGGCTGACCACGTGACAATTGCTCCTGCGGAGTCGCCGGTGCATAAGATCTTCACGGAACGCGTTTGCTACGGGTTCAACTAACGGGGTGCAGGAGCGCATGACTGCATGGATGCACGCGTCCATGGAGAAGGTGAGATCATTTTTACGGTCATTGCCCGGGTCGAGAAGCTGGTCTGGGCCATGCCAGAGCCGAGAGCACCAACAGTAGGCGCCCTGGGCGATGCATGGAGCAATTGCCGAGGCCTATGCGAACCCACTTGATGCGCAACGGTTCGCGGGAGATATGCCCGCGTTGATAGCGGGCCGCGTGGCGACTGACGGCGCTGTTCCTGCGGGCTCCGGCCGTGCCAGGCTCAGCCTGCGGCCGGGCGGGCAGCTTGTTGCGCGGTGGCGCCAGCCACTTGATCCTGTCCGGACTCCGCAGTGTGAACGGTGATCTGGGTGAACGGGATCACCCAGCCTTCGCGGTTGCAGGTGTCCACGCAGGCCTGCTGCACCAGGCGCTGGGCCTTGAAATACGCCTTCGCTGCGCTGCCCTTCAGCACCAGGTAGATCTGGTAGTCCAGCGAACTGGCACCGGCGATCTTGAATTCGACCAGGATGTCACGGATGTCGTCGCCGAATCCCGCCTGCCGGAAGCGCTCGAGAATCGCCTCGCGGAAGCGGCCGGGCACCGTGTCCAGGCAGATGGCCTGGTGCTGGTAGTCGATACCGAAGGTGCCGGCGATGCCGAACCCCTCGCGCGACAGGTTACGGACATTCTGACCGAGCAGGTCGCGGGTGCGGACCTGGAGCACGGCGTCCTGAATACCGATCTCGACCAGTTCGATGGTCTGGCGCAACACCCTGCCGAGACTGCCGTTGTCGAGGAGCAGGAAGTCGCCGGGCTGGCAGGGGAACCAGGGTTCCTCCCCGGCAGGCCGCGATGCAAAGTCATTCATGGCATGCAGGGGCAGCCGCACGACGCCCTCGAGGGCGGGGTTCCTCAGCACCGAAAAGACGCTGAGTGATTCCACCAGGAGCGGAATGCCGTCCAGCACCAGCCGTTCGTTTTCGCGCACCGGGCCGACACCCAGCAACAGCCGTATTTCCGCGGCGTAGCGGGGGAGGGTCTGTCGCAGGGCGAGCGCGGCGCCGGCCAGCGCGATCAGGGCGAGGGTGAGAAACAGTACGTCGCCACGCACATAAAACACCATGAGCGTGGCCACTATGATGAGGGCTGCCGTGGCCAGCCGGAAGCTGTAAAGTACCAGCGGGGCCCGGGTGACGCCGATATCGCGCGGGGTCCGATAGGCCCATCCCAGGTAGAACTTGAGCATCAGCTTCAGGATCAGCCAGATGAGCGTGCCGATGGCAACGGCCAGCAGCAGGGTGAGGCCGCGCCCGGTGAAAAATTCCTTAATCGCTTCCCCGCTCGACGCCCGCCACGCAATGCCTTCCGATTTCAGGCTGTCGCGCTTGAAACGGGATATCTCCAGGGCGCGTTCCGTATCGTCCCGGCGCTGCTCCCAAGTGACCAGTAACTGCCTGATCGGGTCGGCTGCCGCGGGCGGGAGATCCTGGGTCGAGAATAACCGGATCGATTCCAGCGCCTTGTCGATTACCTTGAGCTGGTTTTCCTGTCGCTCGATATCCCTGCGCAGGCTGTCCAGCTGGCGCGGTTTCGCGGTCAGTTCCTTGAGCTGAAGACAGGAGCGGACGGCTGATCTGCTCGATTTCCACGCGCCAGTCGATCGGCTGTTCGGGCTGGTCCGCCAGGACCGACAGATTGATATTGCCAAGCGCGATATGCTCGAATGACTGCTGCAGTTCCGCTACTTCATTCCTGATGCGCTCGATCTTCCGTTCGACTTCCTGCCGCTCGGTTGCTTCCTCCAGCGTTTTCAGCTGTTCCCTGAGCTCGCGAAGGGTGCTGCGCTTTGCCTCGACGGAGCGCTGGATGGATGCCAGATTCTCCGCCGCGGTCTGCAGCCTGACATCGGCGGCGCCCTGGACCGGGTGTTCCTGCGGCTGTGCAGGTGCCTGGCAAGGCAGTAATGCGGCTGCCAGCAGTACGAGCAGGGCGAGCGCGCTGGAAGATTTACCGGGTGCGTGAACCATATCGATTGTCGACAATAGCGGGGAGCCCAACTCGCCGGTCGCGGCGGAAAGGAACGTTGCGTACTTTACAACAATCCGGAGAACAATGATGCCAGACCGAGGAAGCTGAAGAAGCCGACCACGTCGGTCACCGTTGTGAGGATGATGGAGGCCGACTGGGCCGGGTCCTGGCCCAGGCGCGTCAGCAGCAGCGGGATTGCGGCGCCGGACAGACCCGCCAGTGCCATGGATATCACCATGGCCACGCCGATCACTGCGGCGAGACCGGCCGAGCGGCTCCACAACAGGACACCGAGCGACGTAACCAGCGCGATGGCCATGCCATTCAATATGCCGGCCAGCACTTCCTTCAGCAGTACGCGTTGCCAGTGACGTACCCGGATCTCCCGCACCGCCAGTCCGCGCATAATGACGGCCAGGGCCTGTGCGCCCGTATTGCCGGACTGCCCGGCAACGACCGGCAACAACACGGCCAGCGCCGTGAATTGCGCAATGGTGTCCTCGAAAATTCCGACCACCGAGGCGGCCAGAAAGGCGGTCAGCAGGTTGATATTGAGCCAGGGCAGGCGCTTGCGCATCGCGAGCAGGGGGGAGGACAGCGCCCGCTCATCGCGGCTCACGCCGACCATGGCCTGCAGGTCCGCTGCCGCCTCTTCCTGTGCGGCCTTGATCACGGTGGACTGGCGGATGATGCCGAGCAGGCGGTTCTCGATGTCGACGACCGGCAGCAGCCTGAGCCGGTAGCGCGAGAACAGGTCAATGATTTCTTCCCGGGGTGTCAGCGCATTTACGCGCACCGGGGTGGTGATTTGCACGAGGGTCTCGAGCCGGGCGCCGGGGTCTGCGTGGACGACGTCCGCCAGGTCTACCAGGCCGAGCAATCTGCCGCTGTCATCCGTCACCACCAGGACGGCCGTGTCGCGCGCCGGCAGTCGGCGCAAGCGGTGCAATGCCTGCTTGACGGTCAGACGTGCGGGAATGCTCGGCGGGCGGGGCTGCATCAGGCGTCCCGCGCTGGCCTGCGGATAGGACATGAGATCGCGGAGTTCCCTGGCCAGCCCTGCATCCAGCCTGTCCAGTTGCAGCTCCCTGCTTTCCGGGTCCAGGCTGCCGAGCAGCAACGCCGCGCCAACCGGGTCCATGACGGTCAGGTTTCGCCTGGCTTGATCCGGCTGCAGTTTTTTCAATACCGACGTGGCGAGTGCCGTCGATATGCGCCCCAGGATCTGTGCCCCCCGGTCCGGTGGCAGGGAGTGCAACAGCTGGACGATTTCGTCGGCGGGCGCCGTTTCCAGCGCCTCGGTCGCCTCCTGGGGGAATTTCTCGATGAAGGCATCCGTCAGGGCATGCGAGATGGTCCGCAGCTCAGTCACGGGGATCCCGCTCCGCCAGTGATCTGCCGGTGTTGATCAGGGCGGACAGCAACTGGACTGCCGTGACGGAGAACAATTCCCCCACGGCCATGACTGTACCCAGGCCGTTGCTGATGGCGCCCGTCTGTCGCAGCTGTTCCTCGAGGCGCCGCAGGCTCTTCTGCCGGATCACGCCGAGCAGGATGTTGTTTCCATCCGTAACCGGCATGGCGTGATATTCCTGCCAGTAGGGACTGTCAAGCACGGCCTGTATCGACAGCGTGGGGGGAAGGCTGGTGACATGCCTGTCCATCACCTGGCTGATCGTGCTGTTCGGCAGTGAATTGAGCAACTCGTGCAGGGTCACCACACCCGCCAGCTGTCCCCTGGTATTGGTGGCATAGAGATAGAATTTCATGCCGCGCCGGATGCGCTTGATGCGTTTCAGGGCATGTCGAACCGATAGATCCTCAGGCACGCTGGCCAGCGGTGCTTCCATCAGGGCGCCGGCCGTGCCGTCAGGCCAGGGCAGCAGACGCTGTATGGATGCGGCGATGTCCGGTCGCATTTCGCCCAGCAGGGACTCGCGCTTGTCGTGATCGAGCTGGCGCAACAGCGTGATCTGGGAATCCGGCAGGAGCCCGCCGAGGATGCGGCCGGCGGGTGCGGGTTCCAGGGCGGCAAGGCAGCTTGCCGCGTAACCCGGCGTGAAATGACTGACGACCTGGCCGGCGGTTTCCAGGCTGGCGGCTGTCAGGTAGCGTGCCACTGTTTCGGCGGGATAATTCTCGAGTACGCGCGCTGCAGCCGCGGGCTGGTTTTTCAGTATGGCCGAACTCAGGCGGGAATAGGGATTCATGCGCCGCTGCTACCGGAAATATTGACCGACTCCTGTTCGCTGAAGCGCTTGGCCGGGATCAGTGCCTGCCCGTCCCGGGTCTCGAGGATGAGGCTCGTGCGGGTGATGCGCAGGATTTTCCCCTCGATATCACCGATGCGAATCGTATCGCCTGCCTGGTATGCCTGTGCAATGGACTGCGCACCCAGCATGTTGGCGATGGTGGTCTTCGCGCCAAAGGCGAAGGCAAGTGCAATCGCGCCGAGTGTCACGCCGAACAGCGTCGCGACCAGTGCCACCAGCACGGTGTTGTCGATACCGATCTGTCCGGCGGCGACAGAGAAAACGACCAGCAGGACCAGTACCTGGCCCAGGCGGCCGAGGATTTCACCCTGTTCGACGCCTATCCTGATGCTGGTGCGGGTGAGGACGGCCCGTGTTGCCTCGCCAAACCACAAGCCGATGAAGAGAATCAGCAGTCCCGCCAGCAGGCGCGGCAGGTAGGCGGTGACGCCGCCGAGCAGCCCCGAGATCACCTTCAGTTCGAGCACCTCGGCCGCCGCAAGGATGAAGAAGAGCATGGTCACCCAGAACACGATGCGACTGGCGATGCGTGGCGCCGCGCTGTAGGACTGCGGCTGCTTGATACGCGTATCCATCGGCCGAGTGTGTGCAAGCCGCACCAGGGTCTTCTCGGTGATCTTTTCCGTTGTATACCGCAGCAGGCGCGCCACACCCCAGCCGACCAGCAGCAGCACCACGGCCCCGAGAATCGATGGCAGGTATTCGAGGATCTGGAAGGCCACCCGTCTGACGGACTCGGCCAGTGTGGCCGTCCACTCCTGAAGTTCGACGATCGTATTCTGGTTTTCCATGGGCGGCAATCATAGGGCGCAAGTCATCACGCCCGCAACAACTGTTACAAGCCATCGTTCCTTGTCGGGTCGCGTCGTTTTGTTACGGAATTGTGACAGCGAGGCACGCCTGGCAGAGGCCCCTTGATCACCTTGCGTGGTCGTAGCGGTGGCGGCCCGCTGTGGCGATTTGATCGGCGGACAGTTTCCCCGGGCGGATTTCCCGCATGCCCCGGCCGTCACGAAATTCGCCTGTCCGGAGAGCCGGGAGCGCCAGTCGTGTAATTAACACAGGCTATGGGAAGCATAGCTGTTATTCATTGGATCTATGGAAGGGCGACCTCCCCAGACTGTACTGATCAGCAATCAAACCCTACCATCATCCGACGAGGAAATGACCATGGAAACTGTGAATACCGAACAACACGCGGCGACCCTGCCGCAACTGAACCGCCCGGCACCGGACTTCGAGGCCGTCACTACCTTGGGGTGAAGAAGCTTGCGGATTACCGTGGCAAGTGGCTGGTGCTGTTCTCGCATCCTGCGGATTTCACCCCGGTGTGTACCACCGAGTTCATCGCCTTCGCCAGGCGCCACGCGGAATTCCAGGCCCTGAACACCGAGTTGCTGGGCCTATCGATCGACAGCCACTATGCGCACCTCGCCTGGGTGCGCAACATCAAGGAGAAGTTTGGCGTCGACATTCCGTTCCCGATCATCGCCGATCTGTCCATGTCGGTCGCCAACAGCTACGGCATGGTGCAGCCGGGTACCAGCGATACCTCGGCGGTGCGCGCGACCTTCGTCATCGATGACAAGGGCGTGTTGCGGGCGATGGTGTACTACCCGATGACCAACGGCCGTTCGATCGATGAATTCCTGCGCCTGGTTACCGCTCTGCAAACGTCGGATGCCAACAAGGTGGCGACACCGGAAGGCTGGCAGCCGGGTGACAAGGTGATCGTGCCGCCGCCGGCAACCGCGGAGGCGGCCGAGGCGCGCATCAACGAGGGATTACGAATGCGTCGACTGGTACTTCTGCAAGAAGGCGCTGTGATGCGCGTGTGTGAGCGTTGCTCTGCTGTTTGAAGTGTGTTGTCTGCCCCGTATTGGGGCAGACAATTTTATTGTGATGTATGCATGCATAAAGTTTGCGATTCATCATATTTTAATGAATTTACTTATATGCTATAAAACCTCCGTACATGGAGGTGTGAAATGTATTTTGACAACCTGACTATTACGGCACTGGTGATCTTCATTTTCGAGTTCGGACTCGTCGTACGTTTTTGTGTGTTCGGTTCGTGCGGTGGACCGCTGCGTGATGAAGAACCCGGTGTGACTGACAAACCTTGCTGACCCGCTCCTGATTGCCGTTCGGGCGGGTGCCCGGTACACAGGGCGGTTCGCTTCCGGCTTGCGCGGCTGGCGGCGTTTACTCGTGGCTGATCTTGTCCCGTATTGGGCGGTCAGCGTCTCCGAACGGCTAAAAATCCCACCCAGCTAAAAAACATCGATAAATCACGCGCCTTGTTGCGTGCAACTGTGCCGGCCCCTGTTGATATTGACAAAATATAATTAAATACTAATATAACTGTTAGCTGTAGTTCCTGGCGGGTCTGAGGAGGTGTTATATGCACATCGATAGCTTGACGGTTACTGCACTGGTTGTGTTCATCATCATGCTGGCAGTCTTCGTGCGCTTTTGCATGGTGAAGGTCTGTGGCCTGGCTGCCACGCGCATGCACGGTACGCAGGACACACAGGACCGGGCGCAGGGAGGTGACAAGTCATGAACCTCGCACTGCATACCCTGGGCCTGGCCGGCAGCGAAACGCTGAACGGCGGGTCTGCCGCAATCCTGCTGGCAGGTGGCTGCCAGCTGGTTGACGTCCGCTCACCGGACGATTTCATCCGCGACGCGCTGCCCGGTGCGCTTAACCTTCCGGTCGAAGCGCTGTCCTACGATTTCAGGCACCTCGACAAGCACGAGCCGGTGATTGTCTACGGCGCGCACCCGGTTGCCTGTGTGCGGGCCGCGCGTCTGCTGGCCGGGCAGGGCTTTTCACGTATCTACCATCTCGCCTTCACGGATGCAGCGGGCACCGGCGTGTGAGTATTGAACAGTTCGAGTCGATTTCGCTGAACCTCGGGGTTGGCGGTCTGGTGTTGTACATGCTGTTTGTCATGTACCGCCTGGCAAAGGAATCCGGTGCCGGGCGCTTCGGTACCCTGGTGATTTTCCTGTCGCTGGGGTTGGGCATCGTCGGCTTCGCCACCAAGTCGGTCATCCAGCTGATGCTCCACGTATAGGGTGCGTTCTACGCACCTGGAATTCCAGGTGTAGGGTGCGTTTTACGCACCGGATAGGGCGCACGAGGCAATGGTGCACGGAGTGCACCCTACAGATCCTGCGCTCTGACAGAAATCCAGATGTAGGGTGCGTTTTACGCACCGTAAATGGTGCACGAAGTGCATCCTACAGATCCCGCGTGCGTTATTTTTTCTCTCCCGTCTCGTCTTCGCCGGGTTCTTCCTGCGGCGAATCGTCGTCCATGAGTATCTGGTGGGCCGGCCCCTCCAGGTCATCGAACTGACCCGAACGGATGGCCCAGATGAACACCCAGATAATCACGCCGACCAGGATGATCGACAGGGGAATCAGCAGGTATATGATTTCCATGGGTTATCTTCCGCGTGTCAGGCGCAGGGCGTTCAATACCACGAGCAGCGAGCTTGATGACATGCCGATGGCGGCCATCCACGGCGCAACGTAGCCCAGTGCCGCGGCCGGCAGCGCGATCAGGTTGTACGCGATCGCCCAGCCGAGGTTCTGCCGGATGACACGCAGCGTGTGCCGGGCCAGCCGCATACCGTTCGACAGGCCTTCCAGCCGGTTCGAGAGCAGGATCATGTCGGCACTGGCCTGACTGATTTGCGCGGCCGCCTGCATGGCAATCGAGACATCCGCTGCGCCCAGTACCGGCGCGTCATTGATGCCGTCGCCGACCATCACCACGACGGCCCCCTGCTGCTGCAGGCGCTGCACCTCGCGCAGCTTGTCCGCCGGTTTCATGTCGGCGAGGACCGTATCGATGCCCAGCCCATCGGCGACGGCGTGCGCGGCGGCCGGGTTGTCGCCGCTCATCAGGATCACCTGTTTGCCGCTGTGCTGCAAGGCGCGGATCGCTGCCTGTGCATCGGGCCGGATTTCGTCGCGCAGTGACAGGCGTGCATGTACCCGCTGCGTATCCGCCAGCAGGATGTGCGTGGCGCCGTCCGCAGCCGGCAAGGCGAAGTCCTTGCCGGCCGTGCTGTGTTCCCGCACGAAGGCGGCGTTGCCGATGAACCAGGTGCCGTCGTGCAGCCGGCCGCTGATGCCGGCGCCGGGATAGTTGGTGATATCGCGCGCCGTGAGCGGATTGCCGTCGACGCGGTCGCAGATGGCCCTGGCCGCGGCGTGTTCGGAATGCGCCTCCAGCGCGGCGGCTATCCACAGCAGTTGCTGTTCGTCGAGGTCGGAATCGCGCTCGATAGCGACGATTGCCGGGGTGCCGACGGTCAGCGTGCCGGTCTTGTCGAAGACGACATGGGTCGCGCGCGCCAGGGTTTCGAGGCGGGCGCTGCCGGTGGTCAGCAGGCCCTGGGCGAGCAGCGTGCCGGTGGCGGCGCTGATGGCGGTGGGCGTGGCCAGCGACAGCGCACACGGGCAGGTAACCACCAGCACCGATACCAGTATCGGCAGCCAGTGGTCCGGTGCCTGCTGCCACCAGTACAGTCCGACCGCGCCCGCCAGCAGCAGGACGCCCACCACGAACCAGGCGGCCGCGCGGTCGGCGAGCCGGGTGATGGCCGGCTTTTCCTGCTGGGCGCGTTCCAGCAGGCGCGTGATCTCGGCCAGCACGGTATCCAGCCCGGTCTTGTCCACGCGCATGACCAGCGGGCTGTCCATGTTGATGCTGCCGCCGACCAGGCGGGCGCCGGGTGCCTTGGCGAGCGGCGTGCTTTCGCCGCTCAACAGGGCCTCGCTGACGCCGGAGTTGCCCGACTCGACCGTACCGTCGGCCGGGACCGCCGCGCCCGGCCTGATCAGTACCCGGTCGCCCGGCTGCAGTTCGCTGGCCGGGATGATGTCCTGCGTGTCCCTGCCGTCGACCCCGGTCAGGCGGGTCGCCATGGCGGGCAGGGCGTGGGCCAGGTTCTCGGCGATTTCCGCTCCGCGCTTGCGCGCCATGAGTTCGAAGTAGCGGCTCACCAGCAGGAAAAAGATGAACATGACCACTGAGTCGTAGTACACCTCGCCGCGACCGGTGAGCGTGGCATGCACGCTGCCTCCGAAGGCGACCAGGATGCCGAGCGCCACCGGTACGTCCATGCCGACGCTGCGGTTGCGCAGGTCGCGCCACGCACCGCGCAGGAACGGGGCGCCCGCGTACAGCAGCACCGGCGTGGTCAGCAGCAGCCCGATCCAGCGGAAAAAGCGCCGGAATTCGTCCTCCATCCCGGACCAGTCGCCAATGTAGAGCGTGATCGACAGCATCATGACCTGCATGCCCAGCACGCCGGCGATGCCGATACGCTTGAGCTGCGTGCGGCGCTCGCGCTCGCGCGCCAGTTGCTGCCGGGCGGGATCGTAGGGATGCGCGGTGTAGCCGATGTTGTGGATCGCCTGCAGGATGTCGCTCAGCTTGATCCTGGAGTCATCCCAGCGGACGCGCGCACGGTGTGTCGCGTAGTTGATCTGCACTTCCAGCACGCCCGGCAGGCGGCTCACGTGGCGCTCGTTCAGCCATATGCAGGCCGCGCATACGATACCTTCGAGAATCAGCGCGGCCTCGTGTTCGTGTGCGCCGGTGCTGCGTACGAAGGTCTTCTGGATCTCGGGATGGTCATAGACCTGTGTCTGCTGGATAAATTCCGGCACCAGCGCCGTGCCGGTGTTGGAAACCCGGGTGCGGTGGCGATAGAAGTCGGTATGGCCGGCATCGATGATGGCCTGTGCGACGGCCTGGCAACCAGGGCAGCACATGGGTTCATCGCGGCCGTTGATACTGACCCTCAGGTCGAGACCGGGCGGCACCGGCAGACCGCAATGAAAGCAATCGGCCGCCTCTGCCTCGGTGGCGGCTTGCGGGAGTCCGGCGGTTGCCGGTGTTGGCGGGGACACTGTGGTTACCGTGGTAATCATCTGTTTTTCAAGGCGCTGCAGGCGCGCTGGCTGACCATAGCGTACCGTCAAATAGCATGCAGAGGAACTGTATTATAATTTTCTAATGTACTTGATGCAGGTCAATTAACATCCGCTCCCGCCTGTCAATAATACCCACCACATTACAGTTTTATTACCTGCGCCCGGTGCATGGCGTGGCGTGTGACAAATCCACTGAACAGGAGAATGATCATGAAACTACGTATTGCAACCACGCTGCTGGCTACGCTCATCGCCACGTCCGCCCAGGCCTGGCAGGCCGGTGATATCCTGCTGCGCGCCGGTGCGGCCGGCGTGTACCCGACCGGTGATGGCACGGTTGTGTCGCCGAATGGCAATGTCGAGGCCGATGATGCCTGGAGCCTGGGCCTCACCGGGACCTGGATGGCCACCAATAATATCGGCATCGGCTTGCTCGTTGCCTGGCCTTTCGATCATGACATCGAAGGTAGCGGGAGTCTTGCCGCTGTCGGCAAGGTGGGTGACACCAAGCACCTGCCGCCGACGGTGACCGTGCAGTACCACTTCGACACCGGATCCAAGCTGCATCCCTACGTCGGCGCCGGTATCAACTACACCTATTTCTTCGATGAAGGCACGACGGGCGCCCTGGCGGGTGACTCACTCAATCTGGACAGTTCCTGGGGCCTGGCCGGAGAGCTCGGTGTCGACTATGAGCTGCAGAATGACTGGACGGTTGGTGCCCAGGTGTTCTATATCGACATCGATACCGATGCCACCATCAGCGGTACCAATAGCGGTTTGGCAGGAAAATACAGCGTCTCGATCGACCCATGGGTTTACATGTTCAGCGTCGGTAAGAAGTTCTGATACCGGCTGGTTGATCCAGTCTGTGGTCTGAAGGATACTGGCGTCCCGATTGTGCGCGGCGAAAGCCGCGCACAATCAACAAAATACGGGGAGACTGACCAATGCTGCAACATGTCTGGGGTTTGTTCGTCAATCCAAAGCGTGAATGGGAAGCCATTCGCACGGATGAATGTACCATTGGCAAGTGTTACGCAATCCACGTCCTGATCCTTGCGGCCATTCCAGCCATTTCGGGGTTTATCGGTACCACCCAGTTCGGCTGGCAGATCGGCGCCGGTGACCCGGTCAAGCTGACCACGCAGAGCGCAGCGATCATATCCATGCTCTATTATCTGGCCATGCTGGTCGGCGTGTACGCCATGGGCTATATGATCTACTGGATGGGTAGCACCTACGGTGCGGAAGTGCCGTTATCGCAATGTGTGGTGCTGGCGGCCTACACGGCGACCCCGCTGTTTCTCATCGGCATCATGGAGCTGTACCCGGTGCTGTGGGTGAACCTGGTGGTCGGCATCGTGGCGCTGACCTATACCGTCTACCTGCTCTACACCGGCGTGCCCATCATGATGGGGATTTCGGAAGACCGCGGTTTTCTGTTCTCCAGTGCAGTGCTCGCCGTTGGCCTGGTGGCCTTCGTTGCCCTGCTCGCCGTGACTGCCATTTTGTGGGGAATGGGGCTGGAGCCGCAGTTCACCAGCTGACATCAGGCCGACTTTCCGTCTGCGGGCGGGGCTGCGCGTTTTGTAACTGTTTTTACAATTCAGAATCAGGGAGGTCGGCATGACCGATCAGCAAACGTATAACTATACGGTGGTCAGGCAGTTCGCCATCATGACCATTATCTGGGGTATCGTCGGCATGGCGGTGGGCGTTTTGATCGCAGCCCAGCTGGCGTGGCCGGTGCTCAACTTCGACATACCCTGGCTGACCTTCGGCCGCCTGCGCCCGCTGCATACCAATGCGGTGATCTTCGCATTCGGCGGCTCCGCACTGTTTGCGACCTCCTATTATGTGGTGCAGCGCACCTGCCACGTGCGGCTGATCAGTGACAAACTGGCGGCCTTCACCTTCTGGGGCTGGCAGCTGATCATTCTTTCTGCTGCCATCACGCTGCCGCTCGGTATCACGAGCAGCAAGGAATACGCCGAGCTGGAATGGCCGATCGATATCCTGATCGCGGTGGTATGGGTAAGCTATGCCATCGTGTTCTTCGGCACCATCATGAAACGCCGCGTGCAGCATATCTATGTCGCGAACTGGTTCTATGGCGCATTTATCCTCACCGTCGCGATCCTGCATATCTTCAACAGTGCCGCCGTACCGGTCTCCCTGCTGAAATCCTACTCCGCCTATGCCGGCGTGCAGGATGCCATGATCCAGTGGTGGTACGGCCATAACGCGGTGGGTTTCTTCCTGACGGCCGGCTTCCTGGGCATGATGTACTACTTCGTCCCCAAGCAGGCGGGACGCCCGGTGTACTCCTACCGCCTGTCGGTGGTGCACTTCTGGGCGCTGATCTTCACCTATATCTGGGCCGGCCCGCACCATCTGCACTACACGGCACTGCCGGACTGGGCGCAGTCGCTCGGTATGGTGATGTCGCTGATCCTGCTGGCGCCGAGCTGGGGCGGCATGATCAACGGCATCATGACGCTGTCCGGCGCCTGGGAGAAGCTGCGTACCGACCCGGTGCTGCGCCTGCTGATTGTGTCGATCTCGTTCTACGGCATGTCCACCTTCGAGGGACCGATGATGTCCATCAAGACGGTGAACGCGCTGTCGCATTTCACCGACTGGACCATCGGCCACGTGCATTCCGGTGCGCTGGGCTGGGTGGCGCTGATTTCCCTTGGCAGCCTGTACTACCTGATTCCGCGCCTGTTCAATCGCGAGCTGTACAGCCTGAAACTGGTGGAGGTGCATTTCTGGACCTCGACCATCGGTATCGTGCTGTACATCGCTTCCATGTGGGTGGCCGGCATCATGCAGGGCCTGATGTGGCGTGCGACCAACCTGGACGGCACGCTGACCTACAGCTTTGTTGAATCGGTACAGGCCATGCATCCGTACTACATCGTGCGTTTCCTGGGCGGTGCCTTCTTCCTGTTCGGCACCCTGGTGATGGCCTGGAATGTCTGGAAGACCATTGCAGGCGCCAAGCCGGCCGTCGGCACCATCCCGGCACCGGCCGCGGCTGCGGCTCATTAAGGAGACGATCATGGCGACAGGACACGACAAGATTGAAAAAAATATCGGCCTGATGATCATCCTGATCATCCTGGTGGTCTCCGTTGGCGGACTGGTGCAGATCGTGCCACTGTTCTTCCAGCATTCCACCACCCAGGCGGTCGCCGGGCTGGAGCCCTACACGCCGCTGCGGCTGGCGGGGCGCGATGTCTATGTGCGGGAAGGCTGCTATCTGTGCCATTCACAAATGATCCGGCCGTTCCGTGCCGAGACGGAACGCTACGGGCATTATTCCGTCGCCGGAGAGTATGTCTACGACCGGCCGTTCCAGTGGGGTTCCAAGCGTACCGGTCCCGATCTGCACCGGGTAGGTGGCCGCTACAGTGACGAGTGGCACCGCGTGCATCTGGTCAATCCGCGTGACGTCGTGCCCGAGTCGATCATGCCGGGTTACCCGTGGCTGGAAAAGAATGCAGCCGATGCCTCGGCTATCAAGAAGAAAATGGAAGTACTGCGTATGCTGGGTGCTCCGTACACGGATGCAGAGATCGAGAGCGCGCCGCAGGCCCTCGAAGGCAAGACCGAGATGGACGCCATGATTGCCTACCTGCAAGGGCTGGGTACGGCGATCAAGACCCGGAGATAATTTTCATGAGTCAAACGCTGATACAGGAAATCTGGACGGTGGTCGTACTGGTAGTGTTCGTCGGGATCGTCATCTGGGCCTGGAGCGGCAAGCGCAAGCAGCGCTTTGAAGAAGCGGCGAATATCCCGTTCGAGGACGATGACGAGATGGTGCCGGCAGATAAACATTCCAAGGAGAATCCCCATGGCTGATTTCACCAGCAGCTTCTGGAACTGGTACATCATCATCCCGACCGTTGCCGGAATCATCGCGTGTTTTATGATCATCCGCTGGCTGTCTACCGACATACGCCCGGAAGAGCAGGGCAAGGAGATGGGGCATGTCTGGGATGAAACACTGGTCGAGCTGAACAATCCGCTGCCGCGCTGGTGGCTGAACATGTTCTACCTCACGCTGTTCTTCGGTATCGGCTATCTGGCGCTGTATCCCGGCCTGGGTACGTTCAAGGGCCTGCTGGGCTGGACTTCGCTGGGGCAGTACCAGCGCGAGATCGACCTGGCCGACGCCCAGTACGGGCCGCTGTTCGAGAAATACGCCGGCATGGACCTGGTCGCAGTGGCCGCTGATCCCGAGGCGCGCCGCATGGGTGAGCGCATGTTCGTGAACTACTGTGCGACCTGTCATGGCTCCGATGCGCGCGGCGCACGCGGCTTCCCGAACCTGCGCGACAATGACTGGCTGTATGGCGGTACGCCGGATGCCATTCAGACTTCCATTCTCAATGGCCGTAACGGTGTCATGCCGGCCTGGGAGCAGGCGCTGGGTGGCCCGGAAGGTGTTGCAGACATGACTGAATATGTCTTCAGCCTGGGCGGCCGCGATGCGGATCCGGCTGCCGTGAGTCGTGGCCAGGAAAAATTCCAGCAGCTGTGCGTGGCCTGTCATGGCATGGATGGCACGGGTAACCAGGCGCTGGGTGCGCCGAACCTGACGGACAATATCTGGCTGTATGGTGGTTCCCGGGCCGCTGTGATGGAATCGCTTACCCTGGGTCGCAACGGCCAGATGCCGGCGCATCTCGAGTTCCTGGGCAAGGAGAAGTCACACCTGCTGGCAGCCTACGTCTACAGTCTGTCGACCGGGCAGGCCGCCGAAAAGGAATAACCGCCCGGACAGAGTGGCGATCGACGGTTATGGCACAGGAAAAGGAAATACCCAGGACTCAAAAGTGTATTGCCGTGCTGTGGCCGTCGTTCCTCGTTGCCATCGTGGCTACGGGATTGTTCTTCTCCGCATTTGATCCGGCGGACCTGTATCCGTTTGGTGAAGATACGGATGTCAGCCGTCTCGGTATCTATTCCATCGGTTTTCTGTTCTTCTGGCTTATCTCGACGATCTCCGGTATCGGTACGCTGTATTTCGCCATCACCAACTGCATGCGACAAGACCCGGAAAACCGGGGCCGGTAGTCTGAACTCATGGCGGCGGCCGATCAGAAAACGCCTGTAGCGACGGGTAATGCCGACGAGCAGGTTGAAAAATCCCTCTACGCCAAGGCGGCGAAGATCTATCCGCGCGAGGTGCACGGGCTGTTCGCGCGCCTGCGTGTGCTGGGTGTGCTCAGCCTGCTGGGTATTTACTACATCACCCCCTGGCTGCGCTGGGACGGTCAGCAGGCGTTGCTGCTGGATCTGCCGGCACGCAAATTCCACATTTTTTTCATCACCTTGTGGCCCCAGGATTTCATCTACCTCGCCGCGTTGCTGATCATTTCCGGCCTGTTGCTGTTCTTCGTGACCGCCATCGCCGGGCGTGTCTGGTGCGGATATGCCTGTCCCCAAACGGTGTGGACCGAGGCGTTTTTATGGATAGAGCGCAAGGTCGAGGGCGACCGTGGCAGGCAGCAGAAGCTCGACGCCAGGCCGATGGATGTACGCAAGTTCCGCCTCAAGGCAACCAAGCAGTTCCTGTGGCTGGCCTTCGCAGGCTGGACCGGCTTTACCTTCGTCGGCTATTTCACGCCGATCATCGAACTCGGCCAGCGCCTGGTGTCATTCGAACTCGGTCCGTGGGAAACCTTCTGGGTCATTTTCTACGGCTTTGCCACCTACGGTAATGCCGGATTCATGCGCGAGCAGGTCTGCAAGTACATGTGTCCGTATGCCCGCTTCCAGAGCGCCATGTTCGACAGGGACACCCTGATCGTCTCCTACATCCCCGAACGCGGCGAGCCGCGCGGTTCACGCAAGCGCAGCGCGGATCCCAGGGCGTTGAACCTGGGCGACTGTATCGACTGTACCCTGTGCGTACAGGTATGTCCGACCGGCATCGACATCCGCAATGGCCTGCAATACGAGTGTATTGCCTGCTCGGCGTGTATCGATGCCTGCGATGACGTGATGGAAAAAATGGGCTATGAGAAAGGGCTCATCAAGTACACTACGGAAAATGCCATGCATGGCAAGCCCTCGCATATCCTGCGTCCGCGCATCGTTATCTATGCGCTGATCATGCTTGGCATCATGGTACTGTTCGCCTGGACATTCAGCCAGCGCGTGTCGCTGGGGCTGGATGTCATCCGCGATCGCAACCAGCTTTACCGCGAAACCAGCACCGGCCTGATCGAAAACGTCTATATTCTGAAGGTCCTCAATATGGATGACACCGCGCACCGCTATACGCTGACTGTCAGCGGCGTGCCGGGGCTGGAGCTGCGCATGGATCTGCCGGAAATACGTGTTGAATCGGGCGATGTACTGGAGTTGCCGGTGCGCCTGCAAGTCGACGAGGCCGAGCTCAAGATGCGCAGCAGCGAGATCGAGTTCACGCTGGTGGCGGACGATGCGCCGGCACTGTCGGCAACGGAATCCGCGCGTTTCCTCGGACCGCGCTAGGCATGCATGCAATGGCAGGAAAGCAGCCCAAGCGCTGGTACAAGGAACCCTGGGTGTGGCTGGTGATCGCGTTGCCGATGACGGCCGTGATCGCTGGCATGTTCACGCTCTACCTTGCTGTCAGCACCAGTGACGGGCTGGTGGTGGACGATTATTACAAACGTGGCAAGGCCATCAACCTCGATCTGGCACGCGACGATGCGGCGGCCCGTTATAAACTGAATGCCAGTCTCGTCCTGTATCAGGGTAATGCCGTACAGCTGCAACTCAGCGCGATCAACGGCGGCTGGCCGGAGACTGTCAGATTGTCGCTGCTGCATCCGACCCGTGCCGGCTTTGACCAGGTCGTCCAGTTACGCCATACGGGCACCGGTAATTACCAGGGCAAGATCGTGGCGCTCGGCAAGGGGCACTGGTATGTGCAGCTGGAGGCCGATGACTGGCGCCTGTCCGGCACGCTGCAGCAGCCGCAGACCGCGCCGTTGCTGCTTGGGCCGGTTCAATAGACGCGCCTGCATCGCGTCCCGCCAGCGGAACATGACGGCCCTTGATTGCGTTTTTCGCGCCCGGCGGGCGCTGCGATAATATGACTCGCCGGTCCTGCTCGACACGGGTGTCCAGGCTGCTCACAATGTCCACCTGCCGGTTCATATCCATCCGCTGGCAGTGCAGTATGCCCGGATACGAAACTGGCTTGCTTGACCCTGGCGCATCACCATGAACCTCGAAACCCTAGGCGCTGCCGGCCTTGTCGGCCTGCTCGGCGGAACGCACTGTATCGGCATGTGCGGCGGCATTGTCGGTGCCCTGACCTCCGGGCTGTCCGACGACATGCGTCATTCCCGTTCCCGCCTGGTCGCGGCCCAGCTGGCCTACAATACGGGCCGCATCGCCAGTTACGGCATGGCCGGCCTGCTGGCCGGCCTGCTGGGCCAGCAGGCCACGACAATGGGATTGACCGGGGGCTTTCCGGTCGGCGGGATCATTGCCGCCACCATCATGATTCTGCTGGGACTCTACCTGGGTGGCTGGTGGCAGGCGTTGCAATGGCTGGAACGGGCGGGTGCGCACGTGTGGCGCCATATCGAGCCGCTGGGAAGGCGTTTTATTCCGGTGCGTCATGCCGGACAGGCGCTGTTGCTGGGGCTGGTCTGGGGCTGGCTGCCCTGCGGCATGGTGTACTCGGTACTGGCGCTGGCGCTGGCCAGCGGTTCGGGTCCGGAAGGCGGCGCGATCATGCTGGTATTCGGTGTCGGCACCTTGCCGACCATGCTGGTGATGGGGGTCGCATTCGGCTCGTTGGGGCGCTGGGTGCGGGATGCGCGGGTGCGCAAGGCAGCCGGTATCCTGGTGATCCTGATGGGGGTCGCCATGCTGCTTGCTATTCCCGCGAAGCATGGGCATCATGCGCACCCCCCCGCTGAACAGCAGGGGCAGCACGAACACCCCCCCTGACCTGTCAGGCCCCTGTTTTGTAGACAAAAGTCTAGCTGCAGGTGTGATTCCGGTAGTATCCGTGAATATTAGAAACACAATATATTGTGTTTGGCTGTTATTGCATTCCTGCCTTGGCGACGCCTTTCCGACGCCTCGAAAATATCGATAACTATCTGTATTTATTATATTTATAGGCCCATATAAAATGCCCTTGACAGGGCGTCCCGGGCTGAATAATCTCCTTCCTCTCGACACAATATGTTGTGTTGGTCTGAACCAGACCCCCGGCTCCGGTATATCCCGACAGCAAGGCGGCAAAAACACATTCCTGTACAAGAATGTAACAATAGAAGGAGGACGACAGGACACATGACCACGATGGCACATCTCGAAGCAGTCCCGACCAGCGTCACTGAGATTCCAATGCAGCCGGCATCGCAGGATATCTGGGAAAAGAAATATCGCCTGAAGGCCAAGGATGGCACGCCGGTCGATGAGACCATCGATGACACCTATCAGCGTGTCGCACGGGCCCTGGCCGACGTCGAGGCTACGCCGGAGGCACGCGAGTCCTGGTACCGTGAATTCCTCTGGGCACTGCGGCATGGTGCGATCCCCGCCGGACGCATCACCTCCAATGCCGGCGCGCAGGAGCACAAGCCGGCCACCTCGACCATCAATTGCACCGTGTCCGGCATTGTGCAGGATTCCATGAACAACATCCTGGAGAAGGTGCACGAGGCCGGCCTGACCCTGAAGGCCGGTTGTGGCATCGGCTACGAATTCTCCACCCTGCGTCCGCGGGGCGCCTACGTGTCCGGGGCCGGCGCGTACACCTCCGGCCCGCTGTCGTTCATGGATATCTACGACAAGATGTGCTTTACCGTGTCCTCGGCCGGCGGCCGCCGCGGTGCCCAGATGGCTACCTTCGATGTCGGCCATCCGGATGTCATGGATTTTATCCGCGCCAAGCGCGAGGACGGCCGGCTGCGCCAGTTCAACCTGTCGTTGCTGATCACCACCGAGTTCATGGATGCGGTCCAGAACGATGCGGAGTGGAAGCTGGCGTTTCCGATCAGCCGCCAGGAGCAGGAAGAGGGGATCGACCTGAACAACCCGGAGCAGGTTATCTGGCGTGAGTGGCCGTACAAGGGGGATTACATCACCAATAACGCCGGACTGGTGGCCTGCAAGGTATACAAGTCCGTACCGGCGCTGCGCCTGTGGGACATGATCATGAGCTCCACCTATGACTTTGCCGAACCCGGTTTCATCCTGATCGACAAGGTCAACGAGATGAACAACAACTGGTTCTGCGAAAATATCCGCGCCACCAATCCCTGCGGCGAGCAGCCGCTGCCGCCCTATGGTTCCTGCCTGCTGGGCTCGATCAACCTGACCAAGTTCGTGCGCAAGCCGTTTGGCAAGCGTGCCGAGTTCGACTGGAAGGAATTTCGCAAGGTGGTCGCGATTTTTACCCGCATGCTCGACAACGTGGTCGAGATCAACGGCCTGCCGCTGGATGGCCAGCGCGACGAGATCCATCGCAAGCGCCGTCACGGCATGGGATTTCTCGGTCTCGGCTCCACCGTCACCATGCTGCGCATGAAATACGGCGAGTCGGATTCAGTGGAATTTACCGAACGTGTCAGTCGCGAACTGGCCCTGACCGGCTGGCAGGTGGCGCTGGACCTCGCGAAGGAGAAGGGCCCGGCACCGATTATGGACGAAGACTTCACGGTAACCGAGGAAATGCTGCGCAAGCGTCCGGAGATGCGTCGCGACGGTTACCTGCCCGGCGACACCGTCAAGGGCAAGGTGCTGCATGCGCGCTACAGCCGCTACATGCAGCGCGTCGCGAGCGTCGATCCGGCGCTGGTGGAACAGCTTGCCGAATCCGGTGCGCGCTTTACGCATCACAGCTCGATCGCGCCGACCGGCACGATTTCGCTGTCGCTGGCCAACAACGCCAGCAACGGTATCGAGCCGAGTTTTGCGCATCATTATTTTCGCAACGTGATCCGCGAAGGACGCAAGACCAAGGAAAAGATAGACGTTTTCTCTTTCGAGCTGCTTGCCTATCGCGAGCTGGTGAATCCGAACGCCAATGCCAGCATGGAAGGCGAGAGCGATGCGTTGCCGGACTATTTCATTGCCGCGGACGAGGTTACGCCGAATCAGCACGTCGACATCCAGGCGGCCGCACAAAAATGGGTGGATTCCTCGATTTCCAAGACCGCGAACGTGCCGACGGATTATCGGTTCGAGGACTTCAAGGATATCTACCTCTATGCCTACAAGCAGGGCCTGAAGGGCTGCACGACCTTCCGTTTCAATCCGGAAGCTTTCCAGGGTGTGCTGGTAAAGGGCAAGGACCTGGAAAACACTGTCTATGAATTTACCCTGGAGGACGGCAGCAAGGTCAGTCTCAAGGGTAACGATGAGGTCGAATATGACGGTGAGACCCATACCGCCGCGAACCTGTACGATGCATTGAAAGAAGGCTATTACGGCAAGTTCTAGCGAATTACTGCATCATGATTTGCGTGTCGATCCGGTAATCAGAGATTTTTCAGGAGTACAGAATGGCTATTCGTATTGAAAAAAAGATAGTGGGATACAAGGTTGGAGACCGTAACGAGCCACAACAGCCGGCACCGGCTGTAGAGCCAGAGGACAACATTGTCCACCTGCATGAGAAGCTCGAACGCCCGGAGATGCTGATCGGTTCTACCTACAAGGTCAAGACTCCGCTGTCCGAGCATGCGCTGTATGTCACTATCAACGATATCGTGCTCAACCACGGTACCAGCAACGAGCTGCGCAGACCGTTCGAGATCTTCATCAATTCGAAGAACATGGATCACTTCCAGTGGATAGTCGCGCTGACCCGGATTATTTCCGCCGTGTTCCGCAAGGGCGGTGACGTGACCTTCCTGGTGGAGGAACTGCGCTCGGTATTCGATCCGCGTGGCGGTTACTTCAAGAAGGGCGGCAAGTACATGCCCTCACTGGTGGCCGAAATCGGTGACGCAATCGAATGCCACATGCGCATGATCGGGTTGCTGAAGGATGATGGACTGGACGAGCACCAGATGAAGCTGGTTGCCGAGAAACGTGCCCAGTACGAGGCGGCCAAGGGCACGGAGGACAGCGGCGATGCGGGAGATTTTCCCGAAGGTGCACAGCTTTGTGCCAAGTGCCACACCAAGGCCGCGATCCAGATGGATGGCTGTCTGACCTGCCTCAACTGTGGCGAGTCGAAGTGCGGATAGGGCTGTTATCCTGAGATAAGCGGGCGGGTAGCGGTAGTCGCCTGCGGCCCGGTGGGCGGTGGACAAGGTTCGCAAGCAGGCTGGCCCAGGTGGGCAGTTTCCCTGTCCACGGGTATATCATCCATAATATATTGATTTGTATAGTATACGGCTTGTATGCCCGCCGGGCTGGCTGAAGTTAGTACCTTAGGCCGATTGCCCAGCTTCTAGCCGGCGGGCTATAACATAAGCATGGCATTTCGGGTGTAGAATGCCATCAGGTGCAAGAACAATAACAGTCCGACAACAAGAACAGTCTCGGGCGAAGGAGGCAGGATGTTTCTGCAACAAAAGCCGATACCCGGCTACTGGTACAGCAATCTGGCAGGCCAGCTGATCCAGGTACGCGCCATCGTGTTCTCGACGGGACGGCACAGCCGCATCATCCTGGAAGATATCAGTGGCAAGCGTCAGTCGGTGGATATGGACAGCTGGCGCGGCATGGACATGGTACTGCATTCGCCGGTGGTGGATCGCCACCGTGATGGTGCCGCACGCGATATCTAGTTTCAGCCAGGCAAAAGCAAAGGCGCAGGGAGAGGTCCTCTCCCTGCGCCTTTTATCATCGTGCTACTGTCCCCAGCAGGTATCGGCGCTGGGCGCGGTGCCCGAGTAGCCCCGGACGCCCAGTGAGTTGATCGTCAGCTTTGTGCACTGCTTGTCCTTGGCCAGCTGGACGCCCTGAGGGTCGGCATCGAACGAATAGGCGGTTGCCGTTGCAGAAGCGGGGGCGGTGATGAGATAGAAGCCATCCTCTGAGGTACGGTTGTGGATACCGCGTAACGTCTCACAGTTGAGATAGCTCCCGTCGTTGTCAGAACGACAGCTCTCCATCTCCATCGCCGCGCGGTTGAGTGCGGCGATGCCATCGGCACGACGCGACTTCAACACCTGGTTGGTATAGCTCGGGTAGGCGATGGCCGTCAGGATGGCCATTATCACCAGCGCGATCATCAGCTCGATCAGCGAAAAACCGCGTTCCCGTTTCATGGGCATAGTCCCCGTACCGGTTAGTCTGTCCACGAAGTGCGCCTGATCGGGTTGAACAGGTCGATGTCATCAACCTTCTCCGGGCCAACCACCAGTATCGGATGATCATCATCGGTGAAGATCAACCGTGGCTCGGGCTGGATACCGCCACGGACCAGGGTCTTGTAGCGATCGGTTGCCGTGAGACTGTTGAGCGAGCCCACCCCGTCGAGATTTTTGGTCGGTGTCGCATCGTACGCATTGATGGCATACAGGCGACCGACACCCTGGCTGGGGGCGCAGGAATTCACCAGATTCGAATCCGGCTTGTAGGTGGTGAACAGCACCGTGCCGTCCACCGTCAGGGAATTTGCCAGGACCTTTTCACCAGCCTCCAGGTCGAGGCGCCAGCCACTGCTCGATGCCAGGTTCGGGCTCAGGTCAGTCGTAACATCCAGCAGGTCGGATTCATCCAGTGGCGAGCTGTAGCTCGACGGTGGTGAATAGACGTTGCCGATGAACAGCATGTGGAAGCGGTCCTGTGTAACCGTGCTGAGCGGATGGGCACGGTAGCCGGAGCCGATGGCGACAGCATAGGTCACCACGCCGTTGACCTTGATCAGCGAGACGTCCGGCTTGACGTAGAAGCGGCGATGCTCATCGGTACCGGTTCCCGCCAGCTGGGCGACCACACCACCGTCAATAGTCGTGTTGCTGCCGCTGTTGTCGAAATCGAAACGCCATACCTGGCCACCCATGTCCACGGCAAACATGATATCGGTGTAGCCGTCGGCATTGATGTCGCCTGTCATGACCGGTGCCGGTATGCTGTAGTCCATAGCGTTTGACGTCAGGTTCGCACCTGAACCGCTTTCGCCGGCCCACCACAGGCGTGCGCCGGTGTCCGCGTCGACCATGTAGACGGCGTTGCCGACGCTGTCGTTGGTCGCGGTCTCGGTATCCTGGTTGGTATCGTACCCGCCGCCGAAGATCAGGACGGTGCGCTTGTTGCCGCTGCTCTTGATGCGTGCGAGTTGCATCTTTGACCAGGTCTGGCCCAGCTGGGTAAAGTTGCCGGTGCCGCCCTGGATCATCCATTTCAACTCAGGTGTACTGCGGTCGGTGACGTCCAGTGCGTAGTAGTTGCTACCGCCACGGCGCATGCCGACGTAGAGGTAGGCATGCTCACCGGTTTCCGTATTGCCGCTGCTGTCTTCCAGCACGCCGTTGTTATTCACGTCGTTTGCCCAGACGGTCAGCGGGCCGTCCAGACCGTACGGATGGCTGTTGGCACCACTGTTGTTGTACAGGATGTCCAGGTTCGGCAGGAGCTCCTGCGGTATGAAGGAAAACAGTTCGCTGCCATCCGTGGTATCGATGGCATGCAACACGCCTTCATTGGTCGCAATGAAGAGGGCGATGTCCGGATTGGCATCGGTGCCGCCGTAGTTGACGACCACCGGATTGCTGTGCAGCGGGTCACCCATCTGGCGCCGTGCATCCGTCGTGCTGCCATCCTCGTCGATATCGAACAGGTCGACACCGCGCGCCCATTGCAGCAGGTCGTTGCGGTAGGTGCTGGTCATGCTTGGATTGCCCAGCATGGTTGCGGTCACCGCCGAATTAGACTCGTGAAACTGATTGGCTGTTGCAGTCAGGTCCTCGTCGTTCGGCGCGGTGGTACCGGAGTAGGTGTACATATTGCGCGTCAGTGCCAGCTCGCCCGCGGCGCCACCCTTTTGAACGTCATCGCCGTCCGGTGCATCGGGACCCGAGGTCCAGAAGCTGGCCGATGAGGTAGAGAAGAAGCCGGTGGTGGCGTCGACCGCGGCGGCGCCGGTGGCATCGGTGATGATCGGCGGAGTGCCGGCGAGCTTGTATTGTTTCATGTTGCCGGACCACTGCGGGTATTTCTCCGGGCGGAACAGGGCAAAGTACAGCTCCTCGCGGTGGGTCAGGCGGTTGAAGGCATTCACCGGTACCGCCGGCGCCACGAAGGTGGTATTCACCGCCAGGATGTCGGAGATGATCTGGGTAAAGGCGGTGGTGAGCTGGACGGTGTCGTCAGCGGTGTAGTACTTGCCGCCACCCTTGTTGGCCGCGTCCTGCAGCAACTTCTGGTTGGTGGCGAAACCGATGGTGTAGGTGGAGACGTTCTGCACGTCATCCAGGTCGGTGCGCTGGTCATAGTCGAACAGGTACTGGGCCACCTCATCAAGGCAGTCTTCAATAGCATTTGGGTCGCTATCGTCGAAAGCACAACTTCCCGCCGTGGCCGCAAAATCCGGCAGGGCCGCGATATCGGCGTCAGCACTGTCGTCATAGGTCGGGTCGCCGTCGGTCAGCAGCACGATATAGTTTTGCTGGCACTGGTACTCAATCGGGCTTGCATACAGTGTGCTGTCGGATGGATCCAGAACGCCACTGTGGTTGGTGCCCGGTGTGGTGCTGTTGCCGAACTTGACATTCTCGCCGCGGAAATAACGTGCCGCCTCATAGAGGGTCTCTGCCAGCGGTGTGTAGCCGTCTGCCGTCATGCCGTTGGCCGCGGCCTTGAACGTCGGGCGTGAGCTGCTGTCCAGTATTTGCATGGGCAGCAGGAAATAGCCGCCCTTATTCTGGCTCTGGCTCTTGTCATCGAAGCGCATCAGGCCGGCATTGATGCCCGAGGTGCTGTCGACCAGGTCGCCGAATACGTCCTGGACGATCTTCAGCCGTTTCTCGAGCGTGGCAACGCCGGTTGAGTTGATCCAGTTCAGGTAGTTGGCGGAATACAGCGTGTAGACACTACCGGTCGAATTCCAGTTAATCGCATTGGTGGCGGTGGTGTTATACGGACCGCCATCATTCTGGTCGGCCGGGTAGTTGCCGCTGGCGCCCCCGTCACCGTGCACGCTATAGTCGGCCTTGCAATCGATGATCTCGGAATGGTCGCTTTCGCTCAGGTTTTGCCAGCGATCCTCGCCCCACCTGATATTGTAGCGCGCCAGGGTGCCGGTGTAGCGCCCCGGGCCACTCGATGACAATGCCGCGAATGAATCAGCGCAATTATTCGAGCTGGTATCGATGTAGCCACGTCTGTTTGTGCCTGCAGTTGATGGCGGGCAAGTGGGCGCAACACCGTTGTCGGCTGCCGAGGCCCAGTAGACGTAGCTTGCATTGCAGGCGCCGGTATAGGTGGTAGCGGGATCGTAGTTGCCCGTCGTGAGCTGAACGTCGGTATCCATACTGCCCGAGGTGTCGATGATGAACAGCACATTCGGTCGTATATTGGTCGTGAAGGCGAGATCACCGAGATAGACCTCGGTATCGTCCGCCAGCAGCGGGAATCCTGTGATTGCCGAGACGATAAACGTCAGCAACATCGCCCTTGACTTGATTGTGAACGTAAACATGGCCAATTCCCTCTTCTTTGATCCTGTAGCCTTTGACTAGAGTTTCAGGCGCGCAACATGGTTGGTCTTGATGTCGTAGATGACAATACCGCCGGACCAGTGTTTTTCTATACGCTTGCTGACCTTGACCGGTTTACCGTCTACCGTGACCGCCGTGTTGCGGTCGATGTCCAGGCGGGTGAACGGGCAGGAGGCGCAACTGCGTGCCAGCACGTAGCCATCCCCGCTGCTATGAACCATGACCTTGATATCGTGCGCTTCAATGGCTTCCTGTACTGCGATCAGTTCCGCATGCAGGCCCATGCACCACAGCAGAGCTGTGGCAAGGCCGAATATTTTCAGGGATTTCATAGCGATCCTCCTTGCTGCATCGCAGTGCCGGTAATACCGAGGGTACTCGCCGGCATGTTAAAAATAGTGTTGGTTATCACAATTCTGTTCTTCCTTATTCCAGGTAGGGCGAGATCTTGCTGGCCGTCTGGACATGGGTGTCCGCGGCATTGATTGATGCGATCGCGCCATCGGCAGTGATCGTGAAAGGGTAGGCCACGAATTCACCTATCGAGTAGCCTATCGGTATGGTTGGTGTGCCAACCTCAATGGTTGCGCTGCTGGTGACGGGCTGGGCCGAGGAACCCTGTGTCAGGGCATAACTGCGTGTCGGCCACGTACCGCTGGTCGGTGTGTTGATGGCGTCCACAAAAGCGGTACTGTCAGCGAGCGTGCCCTCAATCGCGGATTCGGCAGCCTGAAATACCAGCATGTGATACTGATTGTTGGTGGCCATGTTTTTTTCCATGACCACCGAGCGCACGCCGCTGACACCGATTATGGCGATTACCACCAGTATCATCAGGCCGATGAACAGCGCGGCACCATCCTGCCTGTTGCGTGACGGCATGCCTGTGTGAGTGCATTTGAAATGGACGCTGTTCATGTTTGCTACATCCTGTTTCTGATCACGGTGGTCGTGCTGTAGGCGCGCCGCCGCAGACGGTCGCCTGCCGCAGCGTTCGCGGTTTGCCCGATGAGGGAAAAGCTGGCCGAGTCATTGGTCGTAGCGATGACGTTCTGTGAGTTCACCACAATACCGATCTTGGCGCTGACCAGGTTGGCCCAGTTGGCGACATTGCCGGCCACGACGTAACGGGTGGCATTGGGGATGCCGTCCGTTGGGTCGTTGTCTTCGCCATAGAGTATCTGCAGGTTCTCGATGCCAGCGACGACGACGGCAGCCGCACCGATGGCGGAATCGTCTTCGGCGCGAGGCTGGCACATCAGGTTACTGGTGCCCGCCACTACCTGGACGAAGTACTGGTTTTTGGCGTACTGCTGTCCATCTGCGTAAACGGGCGCGGCGTTGCCCAGGCAATCAACAGTTGACCGATAATGCACGGTGAACGTGTCGCTGTTTCCGCCGCCGCCATCCGTGCTCAGCGCGGAGACAAAGGTGTCAATGACATCTTCCTGGGGAAAGCCTGAGATCATTATCTCCCTCGTCAACAGGTCAAGGGTGGCGCGCCCGGTTGCCTGCATGAGGGACATTCCGCTGGTCATGCGGTAACCCTGCTTGGTGCTGAGAAATACGCTCATCGTCCCTGCGATCAGCAACAGGCCGATCACGATCGCGATCATCATTTCAACCAGTGTAAAACCTTTCTGACGCATCATGATTGCCTATGGTATCAAGGTTGTCGCGACAGACCTGGGCTGCACGGCGCCATCTTCGTCGAGACCGTTCCAGCTGACCGCGACCGAGTAGATCCCGGCTGCCGAGCTTACCGCGACGCTGCCGCCCGGCAGTGTCGCCGTGACTTCACAAAACCAGTCGAAGGCATCTTCATCGGCCATTTCGGACGAGGTGCAATCCGCGGCGGCGCCCGCCGTCCCCTCGCTGCAGATCTTGGCCGGTGCCCCGGTGCAGTCGATCGCAGCGTAATTGATGCCCGCGTAGTAATCGCTGGTAACGGATGGCCGGTTGGCGCGCATGCGCTCGATCATGTCATTGGCGAGAAAGGTTGCCTCGGTCTGTAAATGGGCGTCGGTGCCCGCGCGAACGCTCAGCGCCTGTATCTTGGAGTGTCCCAGCAGGCCGATGGACAGCACGATGAGTGCAATCAGCACTTCAAGCAAGGAGAACCCCGTCTGTTGTCTTGAATGTTTCATACTGTTTCTCACGGACATCCGGGGCCGGGTTTTGACGATGTGATAATACCCACCAGGCTTACATTTACGCTGGCTGACTTGCTAACGCCACGGTCATCACAATAGGTAATACTGCCACCGCCAGTTGCCCGCCCGGTCGGAGCAAAATTTACCCCGGTTGTGATGCCGGTTGCCCGCAGGCTGGCACCCGTGGTGGTGACACCGGAGTGAACACGCAGAATCCTTTCACCGCCATCGACAACCGGCGGGCTGTCAGCGTCGGTATTTAGAAATACAATCCAGCCATTGTCGTAAATTGCACCTGAACATGCTATCCATGGCGTCGAGCTGGGGCAAAATCCAACGGTCGCATTACTCTTGGTTGCCTCGCTTCTGGCCAGGTTCAGGCCGCTGACCAGCTCGTTGAGCTGGGTGATACGCCGGTTGTCCTTCTGAAAATTCAGGAAACTTGGCACGGCGACCACCAGCAAAATCACACCCACGACCAGTGTAATCATGAGTTCGATCAGGGTGAATCCCGCTTGTGTATTAGTACGCTGCATATTCGACTTCATCCATGCCGCTGACTCGGGCTGTCCACACCGAGGTAAAGACAAACACCATGTGCATTACTAGATCAGCCTTCATGCGAGTTGTCAATGATAACTCTAAATAAAACAATAATATATAAACAAATAAAGCCGTCGCATGATGCATGTAGCCCCGCGTACCGCATAGTATCGGCAGCGCCTGCGAAAATCTTGAAGCTATTATAAACAAGCAGATGAAAATTCGGTGAAACGCGTCGGGTTCTGATCATGCCGGGTATGATTTGTGTAGCTATGGATGCGTCGACAAGGACGGCGGGGCTCAGATTTGCTGCAGCAGGCAGGTTATCGGCTCGTATGGTGGCTGGGCGCACGCGCAGATTGATTGCGAAACAACACGATTTTCTGAAAAAATCAGATGGTATTCAAAAGTTACATATATATTACGGGTTAATTCTGTGCGAGATCGTTTGGATGGCGAGTGGCGGCCTCTACCTGGTTGAGTCTTGAGTGCACGTCAATGGCGCCTAGACCGGCTCCCGATTCGCCTGCCAGGCGAATACGGCAGGTGCGGTGAATATTCAGCATCGGTACCCGCGAATGTGCAAGGCAAAGGGCCGCTCTATCGGCTGCCGGTAGTCTGCCGCACCCGTGCCGATTCTGCGCAGGCAGCTACTACCACGTCCTGTGCTGGTCAATCCAGGCTGCTCTCAGAGGGGCGGCGCAGCAGCGCGCGATTAGTGCGATGCGCTGGCAGCCCAGGTCGCGTAGGTATCGAATGTCGGCATCAGTGGCAAGTAGTCATAAATATGTCGGATTAATTCCAAAACCGGCATCCGCAGCACCAGCGTCTGGCTGAAGTCTGATTCGTAACGGGTGGCTACCGCGACCATGCAGGATTACCGCTGCGCCAGGCGCCTGATTCCACTCCGGCCGGGTGTGAATGGCCAGCAACTGTTGGTTATCGGCTTCGAGGTAACCGGGCTCGCCGCCCAGGATCGCATCGATAATCTGTTCAGACAGACGCCGCCCGAATGCCGGTTTGGATGCTCGCCTGTTGAGCGATGCCAGCAGGGTGCGGCTGGTGAATATAATAGTCGCAACCGGAAGCCGGGAAAGGATATTATTGAGTTTCATAGAGTTTGTCGCTATGCGGCTGCGGGGGAACGGGTGATTCCGATGCTCCGGGTATATCAGGCTGCCGTGTTTGCCACATTCAGACCCTCTGGTTGTTAACAGATAGATGGACAATGTATCTCAAGCATTTTGATTTGAGTGAGCGGCCGTTTTCGATAACGCCCGATCCCCGCTTCTTGTATATGAGTGCGCGGCACCGCGAAGCGCTGGCGCATCTATTGTATGGACTCGGTGAGGGTGGCGGGTTCGTACAGCTGACCGGTGAGGTGGGTACGGGCAAGACCACCATCTGCCGTTGCCTGCTGGAACAGGTGCCTGAGAACGTCGACATCGCCATGGTCCTGAATCCAAAGGTGACGGCCACGGAGCTGATTGCCACGGTCTGTGATGAGCTGGGTATCAGTTATCCGGCTGAATCCAGCAGCGTCAAGACACTGGTAGATATACTCAATCGATACCTGCTCGACGCCTTTGCCCGTGGTCGACGTATCGTGCTGATCATTGACGAGGCTCAGAACCTGTCGGCCGACGTGCTAGAACAGGTGCGGCTGCTGACCAACCTGGAGACGGCGACACAGAAACTCCTGCAGATTATCCTGATCGGGCAGCCAGAGCTGCGCAAGTTTCTGGCGCGTGAGGACATGCGGCAACTCTCCCAGCGTGTTACCGCCCGCTACCATCTCGAACCGATCTCGCGGGATGAGGCGGATGCCTATATTCGCCATCGCTTGCAGATCTGCGGAGCATCGAAAACCATTTTTGACAAACGGTCGGTTGACCGGATTCATGAACTCTCGGGTGGGATACCCCGGCTGATCAATGTACTTTGCGACCGTGCCTTGCTGGGTGCCTACGTGGAAGGCAGCTCACAGGTGGACAGCAAGATCGTGCGCAAGGCGGCCCGTGAGGTGCTGGCTGAAGAATCCGGCGATTCCGCCACATCCTGGTGGCTGCCGGCATTTGCCGGCAGCCTGTTCCTGGCGGTTTTAGGAGTCCTTGCCTGGCAGTACCTGCCCTGGCAGGCCGCCAGCGAATCTGCCCTGTCACCCGCAACCGGCAGGGCTGATCTCGCACCGGAAAGCGTGGCAATGGCGGCGGCGGTTGCCGCTGCGGGGCTTGCACCGGTAGAGGCGGTGGAGCAGCCCGTGTCAACCGCGACTTTAACCAGGGAGCTGCCGCAAAACAATACGGTACAGCCCGCCGCCACGCTGGACTCCCTGCTCGAATCGGCGGATGGTTCCTGGTATCGCGCTGCCTGGACCGGGTTGCTGGCGGCATGGGCGGTCGATCTGCCCGCGAGTGTGAAGCCCGATTTTTGTGACTTCGCTCGGCAATACGGCCTGCTGTGCCTTGAGGAACAGGGTAACTGGAACAGCTTGAGGCAATTCAACCGCCCTGCAATATTGAGGCTCACTGCCCCCGATGGTGGCCGGATCCCGGTATTTCTGAGGCATCTCGATGGATCCGAAGTGGAACTCGTGATGGGGAATGCGCTGTATCGTACTAGCGTCGAGCAGGTGGACCGTTACTGGTACGGAGATTATACCCTGTTGTTACAGGCCACACCGACCGGCCGTCTGTATCTGAGAATGGGCGACCGTAGCCCGGATGTGAACTGGCTGCGGCAGCAGCTGGAAATTGCGCAGGGGACCACGATTCCGGCTGCCGATGTCAATGTGTTCGATTTTGCGCTGCAAAAGCAGGTGCTGGAATTCCAGCGCAGCCGCGGTCTGATCGCCGATGGTATTGTCGGAACAAACACCCTGATACATCTGAACTCCAGCGCCGGACGGGAGGGCGTGCCGTTTTTACAACGGGTACGCGCGGACTGACACATGTCCTATATCCTTGATGCACTTAAGAAGGCCGATCGCGAACGAAACCTGGGCGATGTGCCCGATCTCGAGGCCGCGCACTGGGGCGTACGCAGGATCTCCAGTGCAGGTCGCTGGCCGTGGGTGGTTGCGGCGCTGCTGTTGTTCAATGCTGCCCTGCTCCTGTACCTGTTTGGGCGCGATACATCCGGGATTTCCGGTCAGGCGGAGACGGTCGACCATGCGTCGTCTGATGCGCCGGCACGAATCACGCAAGCAGCCACGGAATCGTTGCAGCGGCTGGACAAGCCGGTGCCCGAGACGCCGCGCGAAAAGCGACCGAAGGTGCAGCTTCCGCCACCTGCTGTTGTTACTGCGCAGCCGGACCGGGCGGTTGCCAGGCCGGACCGGGCGCCGCAGGTGGTCAAGTCAGCGGCGCCCTTGTCAGCCGGTGAGGCTGATTCGCAGTTGCCGGAGTGGAGTGAGCTGCCGATCGAGTTTCGCAGCGGTTTCGCGCTGCCACACATCGATGTCCATGTTTACTCCGAGGAACCTGCCCGGCGCTTTGTACTGATCGATCTGAAGAAGTACCGCGAAGGCGATACGCTGAGCACTGGCGCGGTACTGGAAAAGATCGGGGCCGGCAGCATTCAGCTGTTTTACCAGGGAATGCGGTTTCGGGTTGACCGCTAGCCGGCGTCGTTCATGACCTTGCCGGTGCGCAGTTCGTCCGGGGTCGCATCGCGGATGCCCTGGATCTCGACCTCGAACACCAGCGTCTGGCCAGCCAGTGGATGGTTGCCGTCAAGATGCGCGATACCGTCAAGAATGTCGGTCACGGTAAACAGGATCTCCCTGCCGTCGTCGTCGTGACCCATGACTCGTCCTCCTTTCTCGATGGTCTCGCCGGGAGGAAAGCCGCTCAGCGGCATCTCGCATACCAGTTCGATGTTGCGTTTGCCAAAGGCGTCGTCGGGCAACAGGCGGGCTCGAACCACATCGCCGATTGCGCGCGATTCCAGCCGCTGTTCGAGCTTACGGGGCAGCGCCCCGGTGCCGTGCAAATAGCTGACCGGCCTGGCGGTCGCCTCACGCACAACCACGCCCTCGGCATTGGTCAGCGAGTACTGTACGGTAACCACTTTATTTTCATTAACTGTTTGAAATTCAGTCATTAAATTCCATTTCTGGTGTGTGTGAGCCGTGACTATTATATGCCGGAAGTTTCGATGTGCGCGAACTTGCCAGCGCGGCAACTGTCGCAACTACAAGGCACAACCAGAACGTGCAGGAGCCAGTCATGAAGCAGGCCAGATTTTCAATCGGACAATGCATTCATCACCGGTTGTTTGATTACCGGGGTGTGATCATTGATGTCGATGCGGAGTTCCTCGGCCAGGAGGAGTGGTATCAGGCCATGGCCAGGAGCCGACCGCCCAAGGATGAACCCTGGTACCGCGTGCTGGTGCATGACAGCGGGCGTGAAACCTATGTCGCCGAGCGCAACCTCCAGGAAGATGACACTAACGAACCCATCAGCCACCCCCTGCTGGGCGAGTTTTTCACACAATTCGAGCGTGGCCATTACCAATCCGGCCGGCACATCAACTAGTTTCCCGCCTCGTGGATAAACATGCCATACCCGGGAAATGCGGCGTCTTACGGCTTATAATCTGCGGATGATCAGCACTATACAGTCATTGCTAAAAAGGCATCTGCCGCCAACTTCCGAAGCCGGACAGGATGCGGAGCGGGCGCTGCAGGTCGCAACGGCTGCCCTGCTGATGGAAGTAGCGGCCGCCGACACCGAAGTTACCGCTGCGGAGCGGCAGCGGATCAAGCGCATTGTCGGGGAGATCCATGCTGTAACTCCGGATGATGCTCTCGATATATGCAAACAGGCGGAGCAGCAGGCCGATCATGTGACATCGCTGTTTCCATTCACCCGGCTCATCACCAGCGAATGCAGCCTGGAAGACAGGATAGAAATCGTGCACCGGTTGTGGGAGATAACATTCCTGGACGGTGAAGTGCACGTCCATGAAGAACACCTGGTCCGGAAGGTGGCTGACTTGCTGTATGTGCCGCACAGCCAGTTCATTCGCGGCAAGGTAAAGCAGCAGGATGGTTGACGGCCGGCAATAGGCCGAAAAGAGGCGGGGCTGTCTAGCAGCCCCGTATAATGCTGTTTTTTATACCATTTCCTTCAGGTTCTTGAGTGGCAGGACCTTGACCACGTTACGCGCCGGCTTGGCCTTGAACATCATTTCTTCGCCGGTGAACGGGTTCACGCCCTTGCGAGCCCGGGTCGCAGGCTTGCGTGCCACCTTGACCTTCATGAGGCCGGGAACGGTGTACACGCCCGGGCCTCGCTTGAGGTCGCGCTTCATCAGAACTGCGAGGTTGTCAAACACGGCGCCGACATCCTTCTTGGTGAGACCGGTTTTGTCAGCAATGAAGTTAAGCGTTTCTGACTTGGTCGTTGGCTTTGCAGCAGCCCTGGTGGCTGTCTTTTTCTTGGCCGTCGCTTTCTTTTTTGCCATTCGAAGTAACTCCTCGTTGGGTGATAGATGTAACAGCACGCGTAAGATAGCACAATAAACGAAATGTGAAAGTCTTTTGCTGCATTAAATGCCTTTCTTTGTAGTACTTGGTGGCTTCAGCATGTTCGCGGTGCTGTGTTTCGCAGCGCGCGATTTTCTTCGTGTTGTCTTGCAGTGCTCTATGCTCTTCCCGCAGGACATTGCACATGCTGACCGTGGCGCTGCGTGAGGGTGCTGGCTGAGCCATGCCTGTCGCATATAAAATCACAGCAAATACAGTCTCTAAGGCAATGTGTGCAAGTGCCTTGGCAATGGTCTCGGTGGCGCTGGTCCCGGGTCGTAATACTCGATGTCCGTTTCGACGTATGACGTCGCGGACATCCGGTCGACAGTAACGGGATGTATGTGCCTTTCCCATGCCGCGCATGACCGCAGCTGCATAAACTTGTCAAAGTGTCATCCGTGCGAGTTTCTGGTGGTCCTGAGCGGTCAGTGGCGTGCGCATTGTCGGTCATGAATGCTGCAAATGTGGCGGGGTGCATGATCGCTGCCGTGGGAGCCGGCTGTGGCGAAAGCGTGTTGGAGCGACCTGGCAGCCTCGTCTGGCGATCACGCGCTGGATCAGGTGAGTAACCGCGTGTCATGAATCCGGCTAAACAGCGATGCATCGGCAAAGTACCCTGATTCCGGACGAATACTGTGATGACGATCAAACTTTACGGTGCAATTTCTCCATCGCCCTGCGTGCTTCTGCAAGCTGTCATCTGCCTGGACAGGACAGCGGCCGCGGGTCCCTGTACTTGTCTTAATAACAGTCGGTGTTAGCCGATACGGTGAATGCGGCTCTTGCCGTTGAGGTGCCTCAGCAGGAACAGATTCTTACCGTATTAAGGCAGCACACAGGGTGACTATGCACGCAGCAGAGAAAACCGAGGAAAACACGAAAATTCTCCATGATCTGGTTCCCCTGAATTCACTGTCACCGGAAAGATTCGGGGAGCTGTCGGAGAAAATCCTCATTGAGACAGTCAAGGCCGGACACTACCTGTTCCGCAAGGGAGATCGTGACAATCATACGATTTTCCTGCTGGAAGGAACGCTCAATCTCATCGACGGCTTTCGCAAAATCGCCGGTGAGGTCAAGGCGGGTACCGAGCAGAGTCGCCACCCGATCTCCAATCTACAGCCTCGCCAGTACGCTGCACGAGCGGTGACCCGCTGCGTGATCGCGAGCATCGACTCCGGGTTGCTCGATGTGTTTCTTACCTGGGACCCGTCCAATGCATCCGTGGTGGTCGATATCGGTGCTGCCGATAACAGTGACTGGATGACGCGGATGCTGCAATCCAAGGCATTCGTCAGATTGCCTCCATCGATGCTTCAGGCGCTATTGATGAGATTCAAGCCGGTCGAGGTGAAAAAAGGCCAGGTCATCATTGCCCAGGATAGCGAAGGTAAGCATTTCTATACCATCCACGAAGGCCGCTGCGCGGTAACCCGCAGGGAAAACCCCGGCGCACCGGAAAAAGTACTCGCCGAACTCGGGAATGGCGATTCGTTCGGGGAGGAGTCACTGGTATCCGAGTCCAGGCGTAATGCATCAGTCACTATGTTGACCGATGGACTGCTGATGTGTCTTGCGAAAAAGGACTTCGTCGATCTTCTGAAAACACAGCTGGTCAAATATATTGATTTCGACGAGGCGAGACGCCTGGTCGACGACGGTGCGGTGTGGGTCGATGTGCGAACACCGGATGAGTACGAGTGTGGCTCGTTCGACGACAGCGTCAATATTCCCCTGTCCGCCCTCAGGGGCGAAATGCCGGAACTGGTATATAACGCAAAGTATGTCATTTGCTGTGATACCGGCAGTCGCAGCGACTCAGCAGCCTTCGTGCTCAGTCACAAAGGATTCGATGTCTACGTTCTGACCGGTGGCATGACTGGTCTACCGGTTGCCGTCGGTATTATCCAAGGCGATTCCGTTCCGGCTTCAGGCGCGGAGCAATCCGGGGCAGGTAACGACGGGCAGTTTGAGTTGCTGCTGGTCAAGTACGAAGAGGAGCGGCAGGCCAGGCAAAGGGTCGAGCAGCAGCTGGAAATGGTGTGCGATGAGCTTGCCGAGTCGGGTGAGAAACTTGGCGAATTCTATAGCCGCGTAAACCGGTTGGAGGAAGACAAGCAGGGCTTTAATGAGCGTTACGAAAGCCTGCGCGAGAAGCATGCGGACGAGCTACAGGCCCTCTCTGAAGAACTCGAGCAGGGAAAGATGCAGTATCACAAGCTGTGCAGCGAGAAGGAGCAGTACGAGGCGCAGTGTCTGCGCCTGCAGCGGCAGCTCGATATGGCTCTGGATGGCGCCAGGGCCCCGGATGATCGGCAGCGCGGTGCGCGCGCGGAAGATGTTGTATTACAGGCAGGGAACGCAACGGGCTGGGATAAAGAGCGCGTGCAGGTTGAGAAAATGCAGGCCGAACTGAGGAATGCGCGGACGGAGATCATTCATTTGAAGAAGATCCTGCAGTCCGTTGCAGGAGAGAAGCATCAGGTCGAGGAGCAAATTCAACAGTTTACGCACACCCTTGACGCCATGCGCGAATCGATGTGCAGAATGACGGAAGGCCTGTCCGTTGTGCAGGAAGATGCTGCCAGTCCCGTGAATTCCAGCGTGATGCCCGGGAGGGGCGGTGACATTGAAGGGTGAATTGCAGGCGGGACTTGACCAGTCTGATGGCGCAGAAGCGGACATCGGCGATTCCGGGCAGGTGTCCACGCGGCAGATTGACGAACTTCAGGCGCGAGTTGTCCGACAGGCGGAACAACTGGAGTCACTTGGTGCTGAGCGAAACTCACTTCTGACCATATCCTCCTCCCTGCAGGAAGAGGTGGAGCAGTTGCGTCACGCACTGTCGCAGTCAGCTACTGCCGAAGATGACGGAATAGAAAATATTGTAATTGAGCCCGTGACCCCCGAAGAGCCGTCCAGCGAACTGGAAAGTATCACGCGTGAGCGCGATGACTTGAAAGAACGCCTGGCAAGCCGGGAAGAAGGTGATGCGGAACTCAGGAAAACTGTTGAGTCGCTGCGGGTTCAGCTCAAGGCGCGTGACAGCGTTGCTGAAGAACAGCTCGCAAGTATCAAGAAGGCGCTGGAACTCGAGCAGCAACGGCTTGCCGTGTTACAGGCAGAGAGCGATGCAAGGGATACGCAACTCGAGAGTTCATGTGTTGAATCGAGCCAGAAGGATGTCGATCTGGGTATTCTGCGCGACGAGCTCGAGGTGGCCCGTCAACAGGTGCATGACCTGCAGATGCTGGTTGAGCAGGGAGATGATCGCGTCAAGAGTCTTGAGCATGACTACCAGGATACCGCAAGGAAGTCGCATGAGGATCTGAAACGCAAGAATGATATTGAAAAAGAGATGCAGGGCCAGATTGATCGCCTGCGGAAGCAGCTGGAGCAGACGTCCCGCGACTATCAGAAGTCACGGGTCAGTGCGCAGGAGGATATGGATAACCTGCGCGACGAATTGCATGCCGAGCGCCAGGCCCGCGCAGAGGAGCGGGCGCAGATGGCGGCGCGCCAGCGCGAGCTCAAAGAACAGCTTACGGCGGTCGCCACGGAACATGAGGTAAATTTCAGCAAGCAGTCAGACGTGATCGAGGGGGCGGTGGATGCGGTGCGTGCGGAAGAACGCAACCGTCTGCAGGGCGTGCTCGATGCCCATGCCGCTATCGAAGAACAGCTCGCTAAGGTGCAGCAGGAACTGCAACAGGCGCACGCCGAAATGGTGGTGTTCCGTCACCAGGAAAGAGAGCGCCACCAGGCCGATATCAAGCTGATGGAGGAGCAGTACCGGCAGGCGGAAACCGCCATCAAGCAGCTCGAATCACAGCTCAGGCAGCTGACCCGGGAGCGTGACAGTGCCCTGGAAGAACAAAACGGGCTGCGTGAAAAGGTCAACACGCTGCGTGGAGAGGTGGAAGTCTCGCGCGGCCTGATGAATGTCTCAGGGCCCGGGCAACTTGAAGACCCGGCACGTCTGCGCAAGCAACTCGACGAGACACGCAAGAATGTCGAAATAGCCGTTCGCTTGCGTGCCGAGGCGGAGGCCGCGCGTGACAGACTGCTCAACGAACGAAACGCCCTGCTTGCCCAGCTCGAGAATACATCCGGTGAGGACGCGCCGTTGCATATCCCGTCGCTGGACGAGATCGACACAAAGGAGTCCCGCGGCAGCGCGCAGCACGCCAGTACGCCACTTAATTTCGGTCCGGCCAGCCAGTCACGAACCACCTCGACGCAGGCACCTGTAATTGATGCCGATGTTGCCGGCAGGCGCCTGCCAGTCGGTCTGGGCGGTCTGGCTGGATTGCTGGTGGCAGGTGCAATTGCTGCCGCAGGATGGTGGCTGGTCGGCAGTCAGCACTCCGGTCCGGATATTGCGGCGACCGCGCCACCTGAAGTGCCGCGGACTGTTGCTGAAACCGGGAATGCGCCTGTTAAAACAGGGCCATCCAGCGACCGCATGGCTGCCCGGCGGCCTGTGCAGGTCTCGCCACAACCCCTGATGCCTGAGCCGAGACAACAGCCTGTCCCGGCGGACGTTCAGGCAAGGATTGACGGGCAACAGCTTGCACAGCACATGGCTGGAATACCGCCTGCCGTGCAGGCATCGCCCCCGGAGCGGAAGGTGAACGAGACTGCTGATACTTTGATGGCGAAAAGTGCAGCCGGTTCGTCAGTCATGCCTAAGTCGACACGCCCCGCCAGACAGTCTGTGCTGCGCACCTACAGCGATACCCTGAAAAACGGTGGCGAGGGTCCGGTGCTGGTGGAACTCGCCGTGGCCGGCTATTTTATGGGCAGTTACGGCAACTCGCTGAATTACGAGGAAGGTCCGCGCCACCTTGTCAAGCTGCCGGGGTTTTCCATTGGTAAATACGAAGTGACATTCGCCGAGTACGACCGGTTTGCACGAGCCACCGGCCGTCGTCTGCCCTACGATGAAACCTGGGGTCGTGGTGATCAGCCGGTCATCAACGTCTCCTGGGCGGATGCGCAGGATTTCGTTGGCTGGCTGTCTGCACAGACCGGACATCGATATCGTCTGCCCAGTGAGGCGGAGTGGGAATATGCCGCCCGCGGCGGGAGTTACTGGATGTACTGGTGGATGGCTGCTGAGGATGCCGAGGCGACGGACGGGGTCTGGGCGAACTGCCATAACTGCGGCAGCGTGTGGGATGGGGTACGCACCGCCCGGGTCGGCCAGTTCCCTGCCAATGCCTTCGGCCTGTATGACATGGCAGGCAATGTTCAGGAGTGGACCTCCGACTGTTACCACGACAGCTACGAGGGCGCACCGCTGGACGGCAGTGCCTGGGTAAGGCCGCATTGCACCCAGCGCGTGGTGCGCGGCGGTGGATATACGAGCCCGCTGGACACGCTGCGCAGTGCCAAGCGCGGGCAGCTTGATCAGGATACCCGGCTCGACAATCTTGGCTTCCGTGTGGTTCGGGAAAATTGAGGCTTATTCCCGCCTGAGCATGCCCGGCGATGTGCAGGGTGAGGTGACGTGGTTGACATCGACACGCGCCGCCGTAGTCTGCCTGCATGCAAGAATCAACTGACCGAATCCTGCTCTGCCGACTTGATGACATCAGCGTGCCGGGAAGCCGCGGTCTGACCGTGGCATGCGGCGATCACCGCAGTGACATCTTTCTCGTGCGCACAACCGACGGAATATTCGGGTATCTCAACAGTTGTCCGCATACCGGCGCACCGCTGGACTGGGTGCCGGACCGTTTCCTGAGCCTGGACCTGGCTCATATTCAGTGTTCGACCCACGCGGCCCTGTTCAGGGTGCATGACGGTGTGTGCATTGCTGGTCCCTGTATTGGTGATGTGCTGAGACCGGTACCCCTTATGATCGATGAGGAAGCCGTATTTCTCCTGCGGCACGAGCTTTGTTCCCGGCGCGGAGCGGCTGACATGCCGTGAATGTGGCAGGCCTGTTCCCACCTTCGGCAATTTCTGGTGCGATGCTTGCTGTAAATCTGTCCCGATGTCTGAGATTGCCGAAACCCGCGATAGCGTGCTGGCAGTATGTGACGTGCGGGTATGTCGAAATTAGCCAATCGAGGCGGGGATGCAGGATTCCGGTCTTGCGGTGGCGCTGGCAGCTCGTTGCCTGCCGGAATCGGCAGCCACGGTAATAGTCTTTCAGAGATCCTTCAGCAGGCGCTGCAGCAGTACCATGTAGGCGTCGCAGGGATTCGCGTCTTCCGGGCAACAGGCAGTCTCCAGCGGTTGCAGGCCGGCAGCGTATTCTGGCTCATGCCGGGGTTTGCCGGCGGCGGTAATGGCCTCGTATTCGGAGATAACCTTGCCCGTGGACAGGTCGTAGATAATTGCCATGCTGTGCCTCCTGTTACCGCAAGTAACAGGGTTATCGGCACACGCATACGACAGTTGAGGGCGGCTTACCAGCGGCAGTTTGCCGCTGATGATACGGGCTGGTTCATTCGATTTCGTCGAACGGATTCATGTGTGCGGTCGGGCTTGTCAGCTCCAGGTCCACGCCGTAGTCGTCGCGTTCCAGATCATAGGAGCCGGACCAGTCCTCGGGTGGTTCTATGCCGGTGAGTTCCATTTCATCCCAGCTCTCGAAATCGATCTCCTCGACCGCACCGTCATAGTGCTGGATTTCGAGCGTTGCTTCGTCTTCATCAAGTGCGACGATTTCGAACTTGTCGCCATTGATGGCCTGGTACCAGTCCCCGATGCGTGGTGTAAAGCTCATCTCGGTACCCCTCGCTGCATGTTCAGGTTGTTAGTTGATCAGGTGGTCATCGTACGAATCAAGTTAATTCCGTTTCTGACATGTGCATTTTTCCCTTTTATAAGACTTGCCAGAGGGAATGGCAAGCACATCTGTACGGGGCGGCCGATCGCGCATTTCAGAACCCGGGCACAAGTCGGCTAAGGTTGTGTTTTAAACCGCATTGCTGCCGCCATTCCTGACTAACTGTCCATGCGCCTGGCCTGACAGGGAGTGGATGCAGCTAATATTCCCGGAGGCATGGTGCATCAGGCCTGTGCGGGTTGAGCACGCCCGGGCTCAAGCGGGTTCGGCTTGGGCAGGGATGCCGGGTGGACATCAATAAAGCTATCAAAATCAGTTAATTGATATGTTGCTCTTGATTGGTGCCGGTCGCGGATACGGGCGGGGGGCTGTAATGGCCATACTCGCCGGGGGCGGTAGCTGAAAATCCCCTGTCATTCGGGTAAAGTTCGCGTTTCATTTTTACGCAAACCCGCGCGTGCGGGCAGAAAAATATTCGTGAGGACAACAGCATGGCCGACTACAAGATAGCACCTTCCATCCTGTCTGCTGACTTTGCCCGTCTGGGCGAGGAAGTGACCCATGTACTCGATGCCGGTGCTGATATCGTGCATTTCGACGTCATGGACAACCATTATGTACCCAACCTGACCATCGGCCCGCTGGTGTGCGAGGCGCTGCGCAAGCACGGGGTCACCGCGGATATCGACGTACACCTGATGGTCAAGCCGGTCGACCGGATCATTCCGGATTTCGCCAAGGCCGGTGCCACCTACATCACCTTTCATCCCGAGGCCAGTGAGCACATCGATCGCTCCCTGTCGCTGGTACATGACTGCGGCTGCAAGTCCGGCCTCGTATTCAACCCGGCGACCCCGCTGGACTATCTGAAGCATGTCATCGACAAGGTGGATATGATCCTGTTGATGTCCGTGAACCCGGGATTTGGTGGACAGAGCTTCATTCCCGAGGCGCTCACCAAGTTACGCGAAGCGCGTCGAATTATCGACGAGAGCGGGCGTGACATTCGCCTGGAAATCGACGGTGGCGTCAAGGTGGACAATATCGGCGAGATCGCTGCCGCCGGTGCAGACACTTTCGTTGCCGGTTCGGCGATTTTCGGCGCTGACGACTACAAGACCACCATTGCCGCGATGCGTGCCGAGATCGCCAGGGCCGTTGGCTGATCTGTCCTGACATGCGCAGACCGGAAATGATCCTGATAGACGTGGACGGGACGCTGGTCGACAGCGTGCCTGATCTTGCGTATTGCGTGGATGCCATGATGGACCGGCTCGGGCGCCCGGCATGTGGCGAGGTGCGGGTGCGTGACTGGGTCGGCAACGGCGTCGAGCGGCTGGTGCGACGCGCCCTGGTCGGTCAACTTGACGGGGAGCCGCCCGAGGCGGATTTCGAGCGGGCCTACCCGCTGTTCCTGGAGCTGTATGCTGAAAACACCTCCAAACGCTCGTGCCTGTACCCGGGGGTGCGGGAAGGTATCGACCTGCTCAAGTCGGCCGGCTACCAGCTCGGCTGCGTCACCAACAAGGCCGCACAGTTCACCGAGCCCTTGTTAAAGGATCTGGGCGTGTTTGAAGATTTCGCTATCGTTATCAGCGGTGATACATTGGCCAACAAGAAGCCGGATCCGGAACCCCTGCTGCATGCAGCGGCATTTTTCGGTTGCCAGCCCGGTGACGCGCTGATGATCGGTGATTCGGTCAGCGATGTCGCGGCGGCGCGGGCAGCCGGCTTCAAGATCGTGTGCATGAGCTATGGCTACAATCATGGTGTCGATATCCATGATGCACACCCGGATGCCGTGATTGACTCGTTAACAGAGATTTATCCGCTGCTCGAAAAGGCAGTCTGATATCCATGCAGATCACTGGAGAGACCCATTCGGTGCTGTACAGCCCCGGCGGATGCTGGCAAGCGTCATGTTGTTGCTGGGACTGTATGCAATCCGGATATCTCAATGGTGAGCGTGATGACGCCTGAACAATTCAACGCCCTGGTTGACCAGGGATACAATCGAATCCCCGTGACCCGCGAGGTGCTTGCCGACCTCGATACCCCGCTCAGCACCTTCGTCAAGCTGGCGCACGGGCCCTATTCCTACCTGTTCGAGTCAGTGCATGGCGGTGAAAAATGGGGGCGCTATTCCATCATCGGACTGCCGTGCTCCACGGTGCTGCGTGTCACCGGTCATGACATCACCGTCCTGAAAGACGGGTCGGTGGTCGAGACGGCAACCGCCGAGGATCCGCTGGCATGGGTTGCTGCATTCCAGTCGCGCTACAGGGTGGCTGAATTGCCCGATCTGCCACGATTCAACGGCGGGCTGGTCGGGTATTTCGGTTATGACACGGTCCGCTACATCGAACCGCGACTGGCGGCTTTCGACAAGCCGGACCCGGTCGGTTGTCCGGATGTCCTGCTCATGGTGTCGGACGAATTGCTGGTATTCGACAACCTGGCGGGTACGCTGCAGCTGATCGTGCACGTTGATCCGGCGGCGGAGCAGGCGCTGGAGGCAGGGCAGCGTCGTCTGGATGAGCTGGTGGCCCGTCTGCATGATGCCACGCCGGCCTACGAGTCGGGTGCGGCTGCCGGGGAGCAGGTCACGGAGGCCGATTTCGTGTCCGGGTTCACGCGGGCCGGATTCGAGTCGGCTGTCATGCGCATCAAGGACTATATTGTCGAAGGCGATGCCATGCAGGTGGTGTTGTCGCAGCGCATGTCGATTCCGTTCAGTGCGGCTCCGCTCGACCTGTACCGGGCCCTGCGCCGGCTCAATCCCTCGCCCTACATGTACTACCTGGACCTGGGTGATTTTCATATTGTGGGTTCGTCGCCGGAAATCCTGGTGCATGTCGAGGCAGGCCAGGTGACCGTGCGGCCCATTGCCGGGACACGGCCGCGCGGCCACGATGCAGCGCAGGACCTGGCGCTGGAGCAGGACCTGCTGGCTGATCCGAAGGAACTCGCGGAGCATCTGATGCTGATCGACCTGGGACGCAATGATGTCGGTCGCGTCAGCGTCGTCGGCAGCGTCAAGGTGACTGAAAAGATGGCGATCGAACGGTATTCCCATGTCATGCATATCGTTTCCAACGTGGTCGGTCAGTTGCGCCCGGAGCTTGAAGCGATGGATGTATTGCGTGCCACCTTCCCGGCCGGCACGGTAAGCGGCGCGCCGAAGATCCGCGCCATGGAAATCATCGACGAGCTGGAGCCGGTCAAGCGTGGCGTTTATGCGGGCGCGGTCGGCTACCTGTCCTGGTCGGGCAATATGGATACGGCAATCGCGATACGCACTGCCGTGATCAAGGACGGTACGCTGCATATCCAGGCCGGCGCCGGGATCGTCGCCGATTCCATCCCGGAGAACGAGTGGGACGAAACCATGAACAAGGGGCGCGCGATTTTTCGCGCAGTCGCCATGGCCTGCCGGGGGCTGACCGGCAGACACTGATTCAAGGGTCGCCGGTGTCCGGCAGGTCTTGCAAACAGGTCGGCCAGACTGCCATGCCGTATTGCCCGGATACTCTATTTACAGGGATAATGAGCACATGCTCCTCATGATCGACAACTACGATTCGTTCACCTACAACCTGGTCCAGTATCTGGGAGAACTGGGTGCGGATGTCGTTGTGCACCGTAACGACCAGATCACGATCGCGCAGATTGAGGAGCTGGCGCCGGAGAAGATCGTCATCTCTCCCGGGCCCTGCACGCCGAATGAAGCCGGTATATCGATCGACACGATCAGGACATTCGCGGGTCGCTTGCCGATTCTGGGTGTCTGCCTCGGACACCAGAGTATCGGCCAGGCATTCGGTGGCAGGATCGGCCATGCACGGGCCATCATGCATGGCAAGACATCCATGATTCACCACAGTGATGTCGGTGTATTCCACGGCCTGCCGCAACCGTTCGAGGCCACCCGTTACCATTCGCTGGTGATCGAGAAGGACTCGCTGCCGGACTGCCTGGAAGTCACGGCCTGGACGGAAGATCCCGATGTCGGACTCGACGAGATCATGGGAGTGCGTCACAAAGACATGGCGGTCGAGGGCGTGCAGTTTCACCCGGAATCGATCCTGACCGGCTGTGGCCACGAACTGTTGCGCAATTTCCTCACCCAGTAAAACAGATAACCCTGAGAACGGACCAGACTGATGGATTTGCCACAAGCTATCGCCGCTGTCATCGATCATCGCGATCTGTGTGCCCGGGATATGGAAGAGGTCATGCGACTGATCATGACCGGACAGGCGACCCCGGCCCAGATCGGCGGTTTTCTGGTCGGATTGCGAATGAAGGGCGAGACGGTCGAGGAAATTGCCGCAGCCGCAAGGGTCATGCGGGAATTGGCCACCCATGTGAATGTCAGCGGTCCGCATCTCGTCGATACCTGCGGCACCGGTGGTGACGGTGCCAGCACATTCAATATTTCCACTGCCAGCGCCATCGTGACGGCTGCCGCAGGTGCGCGGGTGGCGAAGCATGGCAATCGCTCGGTTTCCAGCAGTTCCGGAAGTGCGGATGTGCTGGAGGCGGCCGGTGTCAGGCTCGACCTTGACTCCGAACAGGTCGCTGCCTGTATCGACCGGGTGGGCGTCGGCTTCCTGTTCGCACCGCAGCATCACAGTGCCATGAAACACGCCATCGGGCCGCGCCGGGAAATGCGCGTGCGTACCCTGTTCAATCTGCTTGGCCCGTTGACCAATCCGGCCGGCGCACCGAACCAGGTGCTCGGTGTGTTCAGTCCGCTCTGGGTGGAACCGCTGGCGCGGGTGCTCAAGCAACTCGGCAGCGAGCATGTGCTGGTGGTGCATGCCGAGGACGGTCTGGACGAAATCAGTATTTCAGGCCCGACGCGGATCGCGGAGCTGAAAGATGGCGTGATCACCGTGTACACGGTTTCACCAGCCGATTTCGGCATGCAGCATGCGGACCTGGCCACGATTGCCGTGAGTGATGCGCAGGCGAGCCTGGCCATGATCAATGACGTCTTCGCAGGAGTGCCGGGGCCGGCCCGCGATATCGTGGCGCTTAACGCCGGTGCGGCAATTTACGCGGCCGGTCTTGCCGCCACGCTGGCAGAGGGGGTGGAGCTGGCCGGCAAGACCATTGCCAGCGGCAAGGCGCAGCAGACATTTCAGGCGCTCATTGAAGTGTCGAACGCAGCCTGATCCATGCGTGATACCCCGGATATCCTGAAACGCATTCTCGCCCGCAAGGTCGAGGAAATCGATGCGCGCAATCGCATCGTCAGCCTGCAGGCTCTGGGTGAGCGTGTGGCGAACGCCGATGAGCCGCGCGGCTTCGTCAGCAGTCTGCAACGCAAGATCGCCGCAGGACAGCCAGCCGTTATCGCCGAGATCAAGAAGGCGTCGCCCAGTCGCGGCATTTTACGCGAGGACTTCGACCCGGTGCAGATCGCGGTCAGCTATGCGCGTGCCGGTGCTGCCTGCCTGTCGGTACTGACCGATGTTGATTTTTTCAAGGGCGATGACAGCTATCTGCAACAGGCGCGGGCTGCCTGTTCGTTGCCGGTATTGCGCAAGGATTTCGTGATCGATCCCTACCAGGTGTACGAGGCACGTGTTTTGGGTGCTGACTGTATTCTGCTGATTGTCGCGGCGCTGGGCGATGCGATGCTGGAGGAACTTTATCAGCTGGCAGTGCACCTGGGCATGGATGTGCTGATCGAGGTCCACGACCGGGAGGAGCTAGATCGAGCACTGGAAATACCCGCGCCCATGATAGGTATCAACAACCGCGACCTGCGTTCCTTTGAAACTAGCCTCGATGTGACGTTGGGATTTCTCGGCCGGATCACGGATGACCGGATTGTGGTAACCGAAAGCGGGATTCACACGCCGGCCGACGTGGGACTAATGCGCTCCAGAGGCGTGAATGCCTTCCTGGTCGGGGAGGCGTTCATGAGAGCGGCAGATCCGGGTGAAAAGCTGGCCGAGTTGTTCGGCCGGGTATAAATCCTAGCGGGTGCCGAATACCACGATGGTCTTGCCCTTGACCGAGACATGGCCCTGTTCGCCGAGGGCCTTCAGTACGCGACCGGCCATTTCACGCGAGCAGCCGACAATGCGCCCCAGTTCCTGGCGGGTGACCTTGATCTGCATGCCGTCCGGATGGGTCATGGCGTCCGGCTCCTTGCACAGTTCCAGCAGTGTATGTGCAATACGACCGGTGACGTCTAGAAAGGCCAGGTTGCTGACCTTGCGGCTGGTCTTGCGCAGACGGGTGGCCATTTGTGCTGTGAGTTCCAGCAGGATGTCCGGGTCTTCGCGTGCGAGGGTGCGGAACCGGGCGTAGCTGATTTCCGCGACTTCGCATTCGCTGCGGCTCCTGATCCATGCGCTGCGGTTGGCGTGCTCCCCGAACAGGCCCATTTCCCCGAAAAAGCCGCCGCCGTTGATGTAGGCCAGTACAATTTCGTGGCCTTCCTCGTCCTCGATCAGCACACTCACCGAGCCCTTCACGATGTAGTAGAGAACATCCGGCTGGTCTCCGGCGTAGATGATTACGCTCTTGTTCGGGTACTTGCGTCGGTGGCAGTGTTCCAGAAACCGTTCCACGCAGGGATTGACCGTCGTGCCGGGGAGGGTTAAGTCGTCCACAAAGGGGAGTATGAGCGTTTGCATGCTTCTTATATCGGGCCGGTATTCCGTAGCTTTAGGTGTTTATCCGACTGATATCCGGGGCGGATTCTGTGATAGGCTTCGCATTTTCCACGGCTGGATCGACATCATGAGGGCACGGGTCAAATGGGTCGAGGCGGCCACCTTTCTGGGTGAATCCGGCAGCGGCCACGCGGTGGTCATGGACGGGCCGCCCGAGGGCGGTGGGCGTGACCTGGGAATCCGCCCCATGGAGATGCTGCTGCTCGGCATGGGCGGGTGCACGGCCTACGATGTCGTCCACATCCTGAAAAAGGCCAGGCAGCCGGTGACGGACTGCGTGGTCGAGCTCGACGCCGAGCGCGCTGCAACCGAGCCCAGGGTGTTCACCCGCATCCATGTTCACTTCGTGGTGACCGGGCGTGATCTGCCCGAGAAACAGGTCGCGCGCGCCGTCGAGCTTTCGGCCGACAAGTACTGCTCGGCTTCGATCATGCTGGGCAAGGTGGCGGAGATAACCCACGATTTCGAAATTCGCACGGCGGGAGTGGCGGACTGATGCAGCGGCCTGCTGCGACACTGGGCATGCATCATGTTGCCCTGAATGTCCACGACATGGCTGCCTGCGAGGCCTTCTACATCGGCCTGCTGGGAATGGTCGAGGAATGGCGGCCGGATCCTGATAACCTCTACCTGACATCCGGTCATGACAATCTTGCCCTGCATCGTGTCGCTGGCCACGTGCCCGCCGGCAGCGGGCAGCGGCTCGATCACATCGGGTTCTTCGTCGCCACCGCGGGTCAGGTGGACGAATGGCACGAGTTCCTAAAAGCGCACAATGTTGCCATAATTGCGGTGCCCAGGACGCATCGTGATGGCGCGCGCAGTTTCTACTGCAGCGATCCGGAAGGGACCGTCGTCCAGGTCATTCATCACCCGCCGTTTGTTACTTCCCGGCACCGGAACAAAAGCCAGGCCAATGCGTAAACTCAAGTTACATGGTTTCAATAACCTGACCAAAACGCTCAGCTTCAATATCTACGATATCTGCTATGCGCGCACCAGGAAACAGCGTCGTGAATACATCGAGTATATCGATGATGCCTACAACGCGGATCGTCTGACCGACATCCTCTCGGATGTCGCTGAGATTATCGGCGCCACTATCCTCAATACCGCCCGGCAGGACTATGAACCGCAGGGCGCCAGCGTCACCATGCTGATCTCCGAGGAACCGCTCACCTCGGGGCATCTCTCGAACACCGAGGCGCCCGGCCCCCTTCCGGAGTCGGTGGTTTCGCACCTCGACAAGAGTCATATCACGGTGCATACCTACCCGGAGAGTCACCCTGACAACGGCATAAGTACCTTTCGCGCCGACATCGATGTGTCGACCTGTGGCCGCATTTCGCCACTGAAGGCGTTGAATTACCTGATCCACAGCTTCGAATCGGATATCGTGACCCTGGATTACCGTGTGCGCGGGTTTACCCGTGACGTGCGTGGACGCAAGCATTATATCGATCACAAGATCGACTCGATCCAGAATTACCTGTCAAAGGATACGATCGAGCGTTACCAGATGATCGACGTCAACGTGTACCAGGAAAATATTTTCCACACCAAGATGTGTCTGAAGGAGTTCGACCTGGAGAACTACCTGTTCGGTGATGCCAAGGAAGATTTGACTACAGTCGAAAAGCGCCAGATCCGGGCGAACGTCAACAAGGAAATGCTCGAGATATATTACGGCAGGAACCTGCGCGGGAGAGGCAGGTAATCCCGCGGCATTGCCGGCTGCCGCAATGCAAGTACAGAAGGCTAGATGCGGTAGGCCGTCAACGTCATCACGCGCGACGCCAGTGCCATCAGCTTCTTTACCGGTTCGGGCAGCTTCACGCCGCCGGCACTGACGGCAGTATTGCGGTGCTTCGCCTCGTCGATTTTCATTTGCTCGACAATAGCCCGTGATTTGCGGTCCCCGCTGGACAGGCGTTGCAGGTGCCCGTCGAGGTGATTGACGACCTGCTGTTCGGTCTCGGCAAGGAAACCCAGGCTCCACTTGTCGCCCAGCAGGCCGGAGCATGCGCCGATTGCCAGTGACCCGGTATACCATACGGGGTTGAGCAGGCTGGTGTGGCCACCCAGGTCATTTACGCGCTGCCGGCACCAGGTGAGGTGATCGTTTTCTTCTGCCGCCGCCTGTTGCATCTGGCCGCGCGTCTCGGCGCGGCGTGCGGTAAGCGCCTGTCCCTGGTACAGGGCCTGCGCGCATACTTCGCCCGCATGATTGACACGCATCAGGCACAGGCTTTCCGCGCGTTCCGTCGAGGAGAGTTTGTCATCCGTGGCTGATTCGGCCGGGTTGGCACGTCCCGACCCCGTCGGTTCTCCGAATACGGTTCGCAGCGCCTGGTCTGCCTGGAGAATGATTCCGTCAAAAAAAGACAGTCCGCGCTGCATCATGCTGCCAAGATAGCACGAAGATTGTTTACCGTCTTCATCGCCACGGCTTTCCCTGGCCACGGCGACACGGTATCGTTTCCCCATGTCGTACTACCGCTACCACGTCTTTTTCTGTACCAACCTGCGTGCCGATGGCAGTGCCTGCTGCCAGCGCCATGATGCGCAGGCCCTGCGCGATTACGCGAAGCAACGCAGCAAGGAGCTGGGCCTGGCCGGGGCGGGCGGGGTGCGCATCAATACGGCCGGATGTCTGGACCGTTGTGCCGAGGGCCCGGTGCTGGTGGTGTACCCCGAAGCCGTCTGGTACACCTATCTGGACCGCGAAGATATCGAGGAAATCATCCAGGAACACCTGGTCAACGGCCGCATCGTCGAGCGGCTGCGTATCTAGCGAATGAGCCCCGGTCATGGGTTGCGGTACACACGGCGCGACGGTGAAAAATCCGCCCCTGCACCTCATTGGTTATATAAGATATGTATATCAATTAGTTGAGTCGATCCGGGCGACGACGCAGGGTGCGACAGAATGTCACTTGACAGTTTAAACGTTATATTAGAAAATACTAACACGCTGATTGGCCTGCCCCCCTATTTTGGCCGGTCAGCGCTCCTCCACCTCCCCCCAAGGAGGTTTTATTAGCGCGGCTTTCGAGCCGCGCTTTTTTTTGCCTGAAGGGCGCTTCTCCGTTGTCTTGCTGCCCTGTTTCTGCAATATCCGGACAGCCTTTCCCGCAGAGTGTCCTGGGGCCGGGCTGTCTACGGTCATCGCCTGGGGAAGCGCGGGGCGGCATTTTACCCGGCCGGCGTCCCAAGCAGTGCAGGCACCGATTCATTGAATACAGGGGGGTGTGCAGGGGATGCCTTGTATGTTCGGGCCGATTTTTGTAACATCCCCGCTCTTTGATTTGCGCGGTCCAGAGCAAGACTCATGAACACATTTACTGCAAAACCGAACGAAGTGAACCGGGACTGGTATGTTATTGATGCGAAGGGAAAAACCCTGGGTCGCCTGGCAAGTGAAGTGGCGCGCCGCCTGCGTGGCAAGCACAAGCCCATCTATACCCCTCACGTCGACACCGGTGACTATATTATTGTCGTGAATGCTGACAAGGTGCATGTCACCGGTCGCAAGTTCACCGACAAGATGTATCACCACCATACCGGCTATATCGGCAACCTGAAGTCGGCCAGTTTTGCCAAGATGCAGGAACGGGCGCCTGGACGGGTCATTGAAATCGCCGTCAAGGGCATGCTGCCGAAAAACCCGTTGGGTCGTGCCATGTACCGCAAGCTGAAAGTGTACAGCGGCCCGGAACACATGCATGCCGCGCAGCAGCCCAAGCCTCTCGACTTCTAAGCAATAGCAGGGTGGCCAAGGCCACCAGTACAGGAATACCAGAATGAGCGATACCTATTACAGTACCGGACGACGCAAGACCTCCACCGCGCGCGTATTCCTGCGCAAGGGCAGTGGCGGCATTACGGTGAACAACCGTCCCCTGGACCAGTATTTCGGTCGTGAAACCGCGCGCATGATCGTGCGTCAGCCACTGGAAACGACCAACATGTCCGACAGCTTCGATATCATGGTCACCGTCAAGGGTGGCGGCATGAGTGGCCAGGCCGGCGCTATTCGTCATGGCATCACCCGTGCCCTGATGGAATACGACGGCCAGTTGCGGCCGACGCTGCGTCGTGCCGGTTTCGTAACCCGCGATGCGCGCCAGGTCGAGCGCAAGAAGGTCGGCCTGCACAAGGCACGCCGCGCACCGCAGTACTCCAAGCGCTAACGCGTTACCGCTTGTTGGCGGATCGTCTAACGGCAGGACAGAGGACTCTGACTCCTCTAATCTAGGTTCGAATCCTAGTCCGCCAGCCATACAGCAAAAGGGCCCATCAGGGCCCTTTTGCTGTATTGAATGGTGCGGACTGGGATGAGAACCTCAGGTTCGACAACCGAGCGAAGCGAGGTTGAACGTCGCCGCGTGCGGCGGCGGCCCGCAGGGCGAGGGGCGCTTCGCCCCGAGTAATCCTAGTCCACCAGCCAACAAATAACCCCGCCCTTGTGGCGGGGTTATTTGTTGGCTGGTGGTCGATGGGTGAGGAGCTAGTCAGGTTCGACAAAATCGCCGGGAGGCCGCTCTCGCACATCCCTGTGTTTCGCGGCACTCGTTCATCCTGAACATCGCGGTTTGAACAGTGTCGCAACGCGACGCTGGCCCGAAGAGGTGCGCGGGGCGTAATGCCCCGCGTAGATAAACTCCCGGAGTAATCCTGGTCCGCCATGCCAAATCATGCAGCGAGTCCGGGAGGACTCGGCTGTATGGTTTTAAAAATAGTGGCCCATCAGGGCCCTTTTGCTGTATTGAATGGTGCGGACTGGGATGAGAACCTCAGGTTCGACAACCGAGCGAAGCGAGGTTGAACGTCGCCGCGTGCGGCGGCGGCCCGCAGAGGTGCGCGGGGCGTAATGCCCCGCGTAGATAGCGCCCCGAGTAATCCTGGTCCGCCATGCCAAATCCTGCAGCGAGTCCGGGAGGACTCGGCTGTATGGTTTTAAGAATGGTGGTCCGTGCGGACGTGGCTGTTGGTCGATGGGTGAGTAGCTAGGCAGCGGTTGCCGATGCAGGAGTCGTAGGGTGCGTTTTACGCACCGTTACTGGTGCACGGAGTGCACACTGCAGCATGCAATGATATCTCTGTGTTCTTCCGTGGCCAGTATCCTTTACGCAATGAGTAGGGATAAGGTGAAACCGCGTAGCGGTCGAGATACTGGCCTGAGTCATGCCCGGAGCCATCCTGGTCCGCCACGCCAAACCATGCAGCGAGACCGTGAGGACCCGGGTGTATGGTCTAATGAATGCTAAACCCACCCTTGTGGTGGATTTGGATCGAGTGACGGGCTGGTCGGATGCAGCAAGCGTGAGATCGTTTATGCAGGCTCTGCGTGAGCGCAGATCCGGACAACCGGTGTTTCGAGGTCAGTCAGTGGTATAGCCAAATTGCTCGATCGTGGGTCCGAGTATGGGAATGATGCGCTGCACGGCTTCGTGATAGTTGCGGTAACGATAGAGTGAGGACGTATAGATCTTCTGCGTGACCTGCTCGTAACTGGCCGTTTTAACCACGCGTACACTCTTGTGATGTTGCAGGCAGGCATCACTCCAGGGTGCGCCGATGTAGTCCAGAACCCGGCGTGTCACCGCTTCCTGCTCCGCGACCAGGTCTTCGTAGTGTATTTCCAGGAACTCGATGCCGATGCTGCGGTAATGTAGCAGCATGTCCATCACCTGCTTGTAATGCAACGCGGTACTTTCGAAACTCGAAGTGTAGCGGTGTGCCGGTTTGAAGTTGGAGAAAAAGGCAGACAGGCAGGAATTGAATGGATGCCGGGATATGTGAATGACCGCTGACTGTGGAAACAGCAGCTTGATCAGGCCGGCATGTACTGCATTGTGCGGCATCTTGTCGGTCACCCAGCGGGTGTTGCTGTCGACCACGCCCAGTGTCTTGATGCCGGACAGGTAATAATCACGCATTTCCAGCAGGTGTTGCTGTGTCAAAGGTGCCTCCCTGTCCAGCAGGAAGGCAGGGTAGGCCAGCTTGCTGCCCGTGATTTCATGCCCCTTATCCCCGGACAGGTCATTGATAAACTCGAGCTCGCCGGCCGGTGCGATCTGCGGATGCGAGCCGAGGATCTGTTCCAGCAGGCTGGTGCCTGAGCGCGGGAAGCCGACAATGAACACCGGCTGCAGGCTGTTTTCATCTGCCGGGACCATCAGGCTGCTCAGCCGCTGCCAGTTTTCCGCACTGAATGTTGCTTTCCAGCGGGTAAACTTCTGCTCGTCCTTCTTCGGGTCATAGACCCTTCCGGCATAGCTGTTCTTCGCCTGGTTGGCTTCTTCAAAGGCAGTAAATGCCTCCGGGTACTGGCCCAACTTGTCCAGCACAATGCCGCGTTCGAACAGATAGCTGGCCTTGATATGTTTGTTGTCGATAGCTGCGCTGTCGGTCTGGTTAAGAATGTCCAGGGCGGCTGTATGATCCTTGCGCCGTCTTGCCAGCATGGACTGGAGAATGGCGAGCCCCGAATAGCTTGCATCGAATTCGGCGGCCTTTTTTGCAAGCCGTTCGGCTTCATCGAGGTTGTGCACGTGTTCTTCCATCTGGCTCCATGCCTGGTAAAGACGCAGGCCGGCCGCATCATGTAACTCTGCCAGATGGAACTGGGCTCGTGCCGCGTCGTACTGCCCGAGATCTGAATAGTGTTTTCCAAGGCCTATATAACCATCGGGCATGCCGGGCTGGTGTTCGATCACATAGCGCCATTCGGCGGCGGAAGCACCCCTGTCGCGCTGACTGGCGAGCAGGTGCGCTCTCGCGATATGCGCATGTATATCCCAGGGGGCAAGCACCAGGGCTTTCCCGATATACTCTGCGGCCTGCTCGACCTTGTCCTCGCTCAGCATGGCCTTGCCCAGGCCCGCGAGGCCCTTTGCCGAGTTCGGATTGCTTTTCAGGGCGCGTATGAAGTGCTCGACAGCCTCGTTCTGGTCGCCGAGCTCGTGCAGCCGGTAAGCCATGTTGCAGTGAACGGTCGAATTTTCCGGGTCCAGCAGGAGCGCCTTTTCGTAGTACTTGCGGGTATTGTCCGAATCATTCAGCCGGTCATACAGGTTGCCAAGACTGACGTAGGCGCCGGCATAGTCAGGGTCGAGCTTGATGGCACTTTCGAGGTATTTGCGTGCCATGTCGGCATCGCCGTGGTCGATCATCAATGAACCGAGGTTGGTAAGAAATTCCGGGTTGTCCGGCTGCAGTTTTGTTGCGGTCCGGAATTCGGCTTCTGCCTCGCCGTAGCGTTCCTGTTGTTGCATCGCCGCACCCAGGTTGTTATGCGCGAACGCAAACGTCGGGCTGATCTTCAGTGCATCGCGGTAGCGTTGTTCCGCGGTGTCAAGGTCGCCCAGCAGCTGGCTGACCGTGCCTGCATTGACGTGCAGCTCGGGATCGGAGCTGTCGAGCTGGAGTGCCTTTTCATAGTGTTCGAGTGCACCCAGCAGGTGATTGCCGGATTTATAGATATTGCCCAGGTTGTTCCAGGCGTCGGCGAGTTGCGGATCCAGTTTAATGGCTCGCTGGCCGCTGAGGTAAGCTTCTTCATCCCTGCCGAGACTGTGCAGTGCCATGCACAGGTTGCTGTGTGCCAGGGCGTTATCCGGCTGCAGCGCGATTTGCTGTTCGAATCGCTCGATGGCAAGTTCCGGCCTGCCGGTCTGCAGGGCAATGACGGCGCTGATCTCGGCAAGGCTTGCATCGCCGGGGTTGCTGCGCAACAGCTGCTCGGCCAGTTGCCCGGCGGCTTGCAGGTTGCCCTGCTGGTAATGCCGGATGACCTGGTTCAGCTGGTCGGGCGCTGCGGTGTACCCTGCGCTGTCGGAGCCGCAACAGCGCTTGAATTTCTTGCCGCTGCCGCAGGGGCAGGGGGCGTTCCTCGACTGGGCGGTATGCATCGCGACGGTGCTCGTTAGTCAATCGCACAACGGCGATCGGTGTCTGGTAAGGCCGGGTCAGGCACGGGCAGTTATTGTACCCAAGAGGCGGTGGCCTGGGCGA
>CAVVHS010000004.1:0-102736 GCA_963748215.1 uncultured Gammaproteobacteria bacterium
TACGGTCAACCTGCAACTAAAAATAAAACACGTTTCTTGCTAACCGGAAGATGATATAACACTGGAATTATAGGGCTGTACCGCTATGAAATCATAGTTCGTCACCCACACTAATCCGCGTAGATCCAATTAACTACTGTGCATGCGTGCTTGAAGATAGTCGGTTTAAATTTCCGCCTTTTGCTACCGCATCATTTAATACATTTTTTGATATCGCATGCAATGCAACAGTCAAAGCTAACTGTACCCAAAATATTGGGTAAAACAATACGCTAAAGAAAAAGCTCGAAATCAAATAAGAAATCAATCCTCCATCAAGTCCATGCGCAGTATAAAACATAAATTTATTATTATGTCGTTTAGCATTTATTCTAGTGCGGTAGTTAGTAATAAATATAAAAATTATAATTGAAGCGTAGAGAATAAAGCCTGTTATCCCTGTTTCGGAAACTGACTGTACTAGAGTATTGTGCTGTACAGAACACCGACCACTATTATTTATCCCATAAGGATTCATATACCAACAATAATCTACCCAATTAGAATACCCAATACCAAACATAGGATATTCTCGCATTACTTCCAAACCAAAATCCCATAGTGCCAACCTCATAACAGAAGTGGCGTCTTCCCCAGCAACCTCAAATTCTTGAAACATTCTTTCGGGTACCAGAGCATAAATAATACTTGCAATTATAACAGCCCCAACTAAAGCTTTAAGACCCAGTTTACTTTTGATCAGAAACCATGTTCCTGCTGCAATAACACCTAACATTGCTCCACGTGAACTTGTTGCAATTATCGTAAATATTCCTGTTACCGGTAAGAAATAAAAAAAAAGTTTTTTATAATTATTCCAGTAGCCTTTTAACGCCAAGAGAAATCCAGTTGCGAGCGAAACAAATATTGTCATTTGGATACCCAAATCACCGGAATCCTTGAACCATCCGGGCGACCCTGACACTCCCCAAGCACTATAGCCTCTGAGTAAAAAACTACGAAAACCAAACTGAGACATTTTAAAATTGACTAAAAAGAAGATTAGCATGAAGACAATATATCTTTTTTCTGTATTGATAATAGTAATAATTAAGAAATAAAGAACCAGCCAATTGGTAACAATATCGAATTTAGAGAATGCTAGGGCTGGCTTAAATGCAAATATGGCAGACAGTAATACGACAATAAAGTAAACAATGAATAGAAAATTTCCAGAGCTTTTGACCCACTTTACTTTTGTATCAGTTATCGCAAATACACAAGCTACTAATAATGCAAGCTGGCCCCATGGAAGGATATCAATGATTGGATATAGTGACTGTGGTCTTACATATTCAAGAATAAAATATATACATAGCCACCAAAACGCAGGACTCTCCTGCTTGACAACCCCTTCCAGATTGATCTGAGCTTGAGCGCGTAATAATCCGTGATAGGGATTTCGGCCGTTTGTTTGATTTTGCCGGTAATTTCATCGACTGAAGACTCTATGCCTGCAAAGCATTTATCGAAATAGGCCGCATTGGAAGCAAACGGATCATGTATATAAGGCTGCGGATTCGCGCCCCACAAGCCCAGCAAGCTGCATGCGTTGTTTTTTCCATATTTATTTTCAAGGTATATGGCCTGCCATGGTTCCATGGCAATGAGCAGATCGCTTTGTTGAATCAGTAAATATCTGTATCGGCGTTGTCCTTGGTTGTGCAGGTCATAACCCATCTTATCTGCAGCTGCATGGCCGTTGCATGCGCCGGTGCACCTTGGAAGTATCAATACCGCAGGAATTGCTTCAAGGCCGCATGATCGGGATACGGCTTCTGCGTAAGCGCTTCTGCAGATATTCCCTCTTGCAAATAAATACCAGTCGTTCTACTGATTTCCAGTCAATTTGCTGATAATTACGTCCGATCCAGCCAGCAGGATATTGCATCCGCCAGTAGCTGACCAGGCCCCGTCGTGAACCTATTATCCTTGATCCAGTGGTTCATTAAAATTGGCTTGTTTATAATGTGTGAAGTCACCGCTGATACTGTAGCAGCGTCTGGAACTAGTTATTCGTAGTGAGCAGATAAAAATTCGAGTACTGATTGGATCCTTTTTCAAGCTGTCATGTGAGGCCTATTTCATTGCATGAAACGCGTTCTTGTACTAGATGCGGCACAGCGCAGCGCCCTCGCGGTAACCCGCTCATTGGGCAAGCGGGGTGTCCCTGTGTTCACAGCAGAGGAGACCCCGGCCGCGCTTGCCGGATGCTCCCGTTTCTCGAAACGGCATTTAGTCTATCCATCGCCCAGACTATATCCGGATCAGTTCGTTGATGTTCTAGCTGGCCTGGCAAACGAGCATCATATCGATATCGTGTTGCCGATGACTGAATTGACAACCACCCTGCTGCTTGAACAGCAAACCACTTTACCCGGCACTATCCTCCCTTTTCCGGACATGAAGACAGTCGACTCGCTGGCTGACAAGTGCCACCTGATGCGCTTGGCGGAGTCGCTGAATATTCCCATTCCCCGGACCTGGTACGCCGACAACCCTGCCTCACTCCCAGTTCGCCTCGACGAACTGCCCTACCCCGTGGTTCTCAAACCCGGCAAATCCTGGCTACTCCACCACGGTCAATGGATTGGTGCTTCTGTACGGTTCGCTGATAATCCATTGGACGCAGAGAATATTCTTTCTTCTGAGCCGGCGTTCAGTGCACATCCGTTTTTAATCCAGGAATGTGTAGCGGGTCATGGAGAGGGGATATTCGCATTATACGATCGAGGCAACCCTGTCGCGTTCTTTGCCCATCGCCGTATGCGCGAGAAACCCCCCTGCGGCGGTGTCAGCGTCTTGTCAGAAAGCGTTGCGCTGGATCCGGTATTACACTCACACGCACTTTCATTGCTGAACAGTGCTGGCTGGCATGGTATCGCCATGGTCGAGTTCAAAGTGGCTCCTGACGGTACGCCCAATCTAATGGAGGTGAACACGCGGTTCTGGGGCTCGCTCCAACTGGCTATAGATGCCGGTGTAGACTTCCCTTATCTGCTGTACCAAATGGCGTGCGGGGAACACCCCGATCCGGTGGATGATTATAAGATCGGCACACGGCTTCGCTGGCTACTGGGCGATCTGGACAGTCTGTATCTGACGCTTCGCGACCGGCGCTACACGCTTAGCCGGAAGGCGGGCGCTATAAGGCGTTTCATTACACCCTCACCATTCAGGACCCGGCATGAAGTGAATCGGCGCGGAGATTTAGGCCCGGCCTGGTACGAAATCAAGCAGTATGTAAGAGATATTCTTGACTAACCCTCGTTTCCGGGAGGCTTCTCCTGGCAGGCTCTCGCGTCGCTGCTTTAATGAAGAACCACCTGATTCCGACTTTGATTATGGTGACTCTGGCAGATATTCACTCTGTTGAAAGATATCACCGCAGCAACTCTGTTACTTTCCACTGTCTAGCGAAAACTAAAGCACGACTCTCAAAAACGTGTTCCCCATCAACCAGTTCGTTAACCTTGCACATCGAAAGGCAAGGGCCTGGGTGACCTTTTATTTCCACTGACTACCAAACGTCTCCAGGATGGCTTCAGCAGCCATTTCGTTTGCCAGTGAGCCAGGGTGTGGATCTAGCCGATTGGCCCAGAGCTGCGTAGCGGGTGATATATGGGCAAATACGGGACGCAGGTCAAGACACTGAATATCATTCCGTACACAGGCATCCATTACCCGATCAAACAGGAAGCCATAGGGATAATTCTCGACAGAATTACCCGTCTCGACAAGATTAGGAAACATAACAATACCCGTCGGGATATTACTGTTTTTTACCAGAGCAATGAATTCATTCAGTTCCTGGTTAGCCCTGCGGGAGTCCGCACTGTCAGGATCAGAAAAACGTCTCAACATACTGTCTTGATATGTTTCGATTATCCCTGTCTGGCTTTGCAGTTGACTCCATTTTGCGTTGATCAGATAGAAAAGTGCCGAGTTCTTATGCAGCCAGCCTGACAAGTAATCCGAGGGAAAGAGACGGTAGGGCTTTGGCCGCCCAGACTTTTGATGGCCTTCTACATCATTTGAAAACCACTGCAGAAGAATGTAATCCGGCTTCACCTCAAAGACATCTTCAAGCATACGAATATGGTCAATCGTCTCTGCACCCGGCCTGCCAAAATTCAACACTTCGTATCTTTTACTGACACTGTTTAGTTGGCGCTCTATTCTTGCGGAAAATCTGTCATCTTCCGGTATGCCTTGTCCGTAAGTGTATGAATCACCAACTATCGCAATGCGATACACACCGGGGTCTTTTTGTTTTGATATTTCGCGCTCACGAAAGCCGTACTGGTTTATTAAAGGTAGATGATTTTCCTTCCAGCGTTGTGCAAAATAACTGGTGTTATCTCCTGTCGTCGTAATATCGTCAAACAGGTATCGAACAAATATTTCTGCAACACCCAGGCACAAGATTGTCGTTATGCCTAAAATTACCACGTTGATTAATAATGCCTTCGCTCTTACCAACCCAATTGTTTTCACCACAACATAAGTGACTATGGGAATAGCGACTGAGGCAAATATTAAAAATTTCCCGACAAATAACAAACCTTTGTTATCCGAAAGAAATAAAACTGGCAGCCCCACCAATAACAATATTAGTGAAGTAAAAAGAATCCGCTGAGTAAGCATAAAGTCTAAGTTCTAATCCAGGAAAGAATATTGAGATGGAAGACAATAATCCGCTCATATATCAGGATAGGTGTACATCCTCGGTGTTTATCAGGCTATCGTAAATCTTCTCATATGCTGCGAGCATCACGTTAATTCCATATGTGGATTCGGCATATTTCCGTGCATTTTCTGCAAATTTTTCCTGCAGCTCAGCATTACCAGCTACCAGCTCTATACCAGTGGCAAGTGCCGCCGGGTCACCTACATCTACCAGACAACCGTTCTGACCGTCGGCTATGAGCTTAAGAAAACCACCGCACCGCGTCGCAATAATTGGCAGACCTGCAACCATGGCCTGTATTACTGACAGTGGCAGCCCTTCGGATATTGATGACGAAAGGAATAGGTCAACACTGGCCAGAAACTCGGCAGGATCATCGAGAAAACCCAGGAACTGGACATTCTCCTCGAGACCCAGCTCTTCCCTAAGCACAAGCAGATCATGGAAAAGCCTGCCCTTGTCTTCCTGGCCCGCGATTACAAAGCGGAAGGAATGAGGACTCTGTTTCAGCAGGGCGGCTGCACGTAGCAGGATGTCATAGCCTTTGGCTGGCCTGATATTACCCAGACTGCCAATAATGATATCGTCGTCGGACCACCCGTATTTCCGTCGCAGGGCACCCGACCGGGGGCGCTGAAATAGCGAGGTATCAATACCATTGTAGATTACCTGCATCTTTTTCGGCTTGAGCGAGGTTCTATCAAGAATATCGTCGCGCAGGCTGTCGGTCACCGCAACGATGGAACTGGCACCGGCACTGATCGCGGCATACTTCAGACCCAGCAATCGCTCGTTTTTTCCGATATCGACAGATCCATGAAACGTGGCCACAACCGGCGTCCGTGTAAGCAGGCCGGCCAGCGAACAATATACGTTTGAACCCAGCAAATGTGACTGAATCAGTTCAACCCGCTCACGGCGGATAAGTGTGCGTAGTCCGGCCAGATACCGCCAGTTAAACGAACCCTTGGCATCGAGCAGGATGGGGTCCATGCCCCGCCGGCAGAGTTCTTCATAAACCCAGCCCTTTCCCCGGATGACCACTAGCGATCGATATTTTTCCTTTGGCAACCGGGTTGCCAGGTCAATAAATAACGTTTCGGCACCACCGGGACCGGTGGTGTCGATGACATGGAGGATAGTTTTCATATTTTTATCCCGTCATCCCAGCCTTCAACCGATATCCGGCACCGAGGTACTGGGGAGGGGGAAAAATAAGATTCTTCATATGGTTTACTGGAAAAGGAATTTATTCACTATGTTTGCTGCATGGGAATATACGTTATTACCAGCCCAAGTTCGACCAGCCTGACAGGCTCTCCTGCAAATAACTGACCGGACGAATCCAGTCAAACGTAGTATTGGGCGTAGCGTGTAGCATGAGGCAACCGGGGTTGGCCCACCTGCACCCACTCGCGACACTCCACAGGTCCTGGCAATTACCCGACACCGAACCACTGACCAAATCATCACCACCAGCAAGGCAATCTCGGACCAGGATATCCATGCCCGGCTGGGTGCTGTTCAGACTACACAGGCAATGGGATCCACCTGCAAGCCGGCTTCGTTGCTGAAGTGGCATCAGGTGAGGCAAATACTGGACTCAAGTCTGGTCGAAATCGGCCGCCATACCTGCCATCATGTACGCCTGTATGTGGACACACTGGCAGACCTGATGCAGCGGGAAATCACCAACAGCAAGACAGTCGATTGAGGAAAATACCGGCAAGGCGGCTGATGACGTATTGCTTTCCCAATGGGGATTTCACGTCGGACGCACTTGAACTGGTCAGACAGCGTTACGTTGGCGCAGTCACGACACAAAGCGGCTGGAACACAGCGGCTACTGATTGTTACCTGCTGTCCCGAATCGGCATTCATAATGATATTGCCCGCGACCAGACGGCGTTACTGGCCAGACTCTCGGGGTGGATGTAAAGTGACAACTCAGGATCACAGGGACAGGAATCAGATTATAAGCAATCCTGTAACCGCCTACCGGGCTTTGTACCGGAATGCGGACACCCAGAAACTGCAAGCGATCAGCCAGCTTGCCGAACGGCACGACGACCTCAAACGGCAACACCAGGACATTCAGGCACAGACACAAAAACTCTCCAGGCTAATTGGCACCGCGAAAAAACAGGGTGAGCCCATCGATACGCTTATCCACACCATGCAAGAACACAGTGCGCAGCTCAAGGCCATCGTGAACCAGCAGTTGCACGTTGAAGAAGATCTTCTGAAATATTTTGATCTTCCACCGGCCGGCGAGGAATCCCCAAACCCGCCGGCACCGGCATTTGATACTCACCGTTATTCAGCGTCTGCCGTTGATGAACAGGATCTCAGCATCGAACACCTGGATGCCGGGCTGGCAGAATGGAATACCTATGTTGCCAGCAACCCGGCCGCATCCATTTATCACCGGTCAGAATGGCGGGAGCTGATTCACAAGACGTTCGGCCATGACTGCCTCTACCTGCTTGCCCGCGACCGTAACAAGGGAGTAGTCGGTGTCCTGCCACTGGCACACCTGAACAGCCGGCTGTTTGGTAACTTTATGATTTCCATGCCATATTTCAATTATGGCGGCGCTGTCGCCGATCACCCCCTGATCGAACAGCGACTGATGGAAGCCGCCAATGCACACGCCGCGCAGGCAGGCATCGATCACATCGAATACCGCGACACCCTGCCCCGCGAGGGCCTGCCCGTGCGCAGCAACAAGGTCTGCATGCTGCTGACACTGCCCAAAGAGCAGGATGTGCTCTGGCACAGCTTCTCCTCCAAGCTGCGTGCACAGATCAGGCGTCCACAACGCGAACAGCCTGATGTCAGGTGTGGTGGACTGGAATGCCTGGATGATTTCTATGCCGTGTTCACACGCAATATGCGTGACCTCGGTACACCTGTATATGGCAAGGCCTTCTTCAGGAATATTTTGCAGACGTTCACAGAGCACAGCAGAATCATCAGCATACACCTGCATAATCGGCCTGTAGCCGCCGCTTTTCTGCTGGGTTATCGAGGGCGACTGGAGATCCCCTGGGCATCATCCATCCGGCAGGTAAACCACCTGAGCATGAATATGCTGCTCTACTGGGAGGTGCTGAAATTCGCCATTGACCATCAATACACGGTTTTTGATTTCGGCCGCTCCAGCCGGGATTCAGGTACTTACCGGTTCAAGCAGCAGTGGGGTGCACAACCCGTCCAGTTGTACTGGCACTACTGGCTGAATGACGCGGCCGAGCTCCCCGAACTGAATCCGGATAATCCGAAATACGCACTGGCCATCAGCCTGTGGAAGCGCCTGCCCGTGCCGGTTGCGAACCGTATCGGCCCATCCCTGGTCAAGTATCTACCTTGATAGCCCATCACCGGAATTAGCTCATTAAAATTGAAGAATACTCTGAAAAAATGGCTTGTACCGGTTCTCGCCAGTCGCCCGATTGCTGCACTGGCCATGCGTCTGCTTGGTTCCGGCATTCCGGTTTTCATGCTGCATCGCATCACGCTGGATGAGAACACGCAGACAGGCGCGGTCACATCCGAGTATCTACGGCGTTGCCTGACCTACCTGGCAGAGAACCGCTACACCTTCATCTCCCTGGAGCAACTGCTTGTTGCACTGATGAACAATGACAGGCTGCCACCCAGACCCGTGGTCTTTACCATGGACGATGGCTATGTCGACCAGGCCGAGATCGCAGCCCCCATCTTCCGGGAATTTGACTGCCCCCTGACATTCTTCGTCGTTACCGGCATGCTGGACCAGGCACTCTGGCCATGGGATGCCAAGATAGCCTGGTTGACGCAAACGACCCGGCAGCCCGCGCTGAATCTGGACCTTGGTGGCAAACCTGTCGTGGTCAGTCTCGGCGCAAACGATGACCGCCGGCAGGCGAAACGCGCCTTGCTGGACATGCTGCGAAGTATCCCGGCAGTGGAAGTTCCGGATGCCATACGGCAACTCGAAGTGGCTGCCGAGGTCAGGATCCCGGAAGACCCGCCCGCAGCGTACCGGCCCATGGACTGGAATATGGCCCGCATCCTGGAGCGCAGGGGTGTTCGCTTCGCACCGCACTCGGTCTCACACAATATCCTCTCCAGACTCGACCCGGAATCACTGCAGCATGAGATCGAAGATGCCTGGAACAGGCTGCAGGCGGAACTGCAGCATCCTCTCAAGGTGTTTTGTTATCCGAATGGACGTCAGAATGATTTCGGTCAGCGGGAAATCGCGCTGCTCAAAAATCTTGGCTTTCTTGGTGCCGTTTCCACAACACCGGAACCGGTCCAACCAAGGAGAAATCATCCGCAACAGCTGTTCAACCTGCCCCGGCTGGGGCTGCCCGGCAGCATGGAAGACTTTATCCAGTACTGTACCTGGATAGAATACTTCAAGGGTGGAAAACCCTTATCTGCCGCGAAGCAATAGTACTGCCTTGCTAGCGCAGCAGTGATCGGCAACGCCGGACTACCGCACCCGCCAGTCTCTCCAGCAGAAACCGGGTGCGCCCACGCTGCAGGACAACCCAGTACAGCGGCTCGCTACGATTACAAAGGATCGACTTGTACAGCTCATTGCCATGCATGAGATCATAGACGTCCATCCCCTGCTCCCGATTGTGCTGCATGGCAAGTATATGCACCACGTAGCCCGGCTGCAGGCGTTTGTCCGCTGACATAGCAAATCCCGTCTGCTGGACATAGACACGCCCGCGCCACAGGAAATTGTAGAGATAACCGATTACGTGACTGGCATTGCGCACACACAACAGCTGAATCTCACCGCTCGCAAAGCGATCCCGAATCAGGGCACGGTGAAAGGCTTCCCAGCGCGGATTGGCAAAAGCACCCCGCTGACCTCTCGCCTGACGACGCTGGGTATGTAAAACCTTGAGACCATCCAGAAACGCCTGGGCCTGTCCTGCATCGGCTGCCTCATCCAGGATGAGCGGACTGTCTTGCTGATAGAGTTGCACGGCGCGCCGGACCTGGCTACGGCGGTTCTTGCTCAAATGAGCCAGGCAGCCTTCCAGCCCCGGCGGCAGGCCGGCCAGGTCCACCTGCCAGGCCGATGAAACCTCATTGGTCAGCAAACGCGCTGTGTCGGCTACCGCCACTTGCAAAGGTTCATAAGCATCGGCACCCGCAAGTGCACCGAAGTGGAATTCGTCGCGTGCCGGATAGTGGGCCAACAGATGCTGAACCGCCGCCCGGTAGACAATCACCTCGTGGCCGCACCGTACCAGCAGACCATTGTATTCCAGCACCATGTTTCTGCCGTCAAGTGGATACTCATTCAGAAACAGGGTCAGGGCATTAATGACGTGATGGCGGTGTAACTCTGCAGGCACCAGGATGCCCAGGCCTATGATTGTCTGGTCTGCGTAAACCCGGAGCACCAGGGGGTTCAGGTCGCTGGCGACTTCTGCAAGCCAGGTACCGATCCAGCCCCAGGACTGGAAAAAAGAAGCCTTGGCATCAACCTCGAGTGCCTGCCACTGCCGTGCCAGGTCAGGAAGATCATCCAGCGGGCGTGATTCAATCCTGATGTCCGCTTGTGTGTCGAGTGCTTCAGACATGCGGCTTGCCGTGCATGAGCACAATCGAGCGCAGCATTCAGGCCCGGTTTGCAACCGGAACGACCTCCTCCAGCAGACCCAGGTCCTGCAGCACCTCCCGGGCGGTGGTAAATTCAAAATCTTTCATCAGTGCCAGCAGTCGGGCCTCGCAACGGTGCAGGTTGTTGTAATGACGAAACCGTGAAAACCAGCGGGCCTCGATCCTGGGCTGCTTGTGGTCTATCTCCCACGGATGCAGGTAGAAGATAAACGGTTTGCTGGACTGGTGGTTGATCTGGCGCAAACCGGTACGGGTCAGGAAATAGGGATACAGGCGAAAATAGCCACCACCGGCAACCGGCATCCGTACCCCCAGCAGGCGTGCCGTAGACAGCGGAAATTCCACGATACGGTGACCGGCCGGCGTATCCTGGTGATAGGGAAAACTGGGGGCATCAGGGATGCCATAGCGATCATGGCGTACCGGAAATATGCTGGAATCATATGCAAAGCCGGCTTCGGCAAGGGTATCCAGCGCCCACAGGGAACGGTTAGTAATTGAATAACTTGCCGCGCGGTAACCGTATACGGGCGTCTGGATAATATCTTCGAGCAGTGACTTGGAACGCAGGGTTTCCTCTCGGAATTCCCCGGGGGTCTGATTGTAGACCAGCTGGTGACTGTAACCGTGGCAGGCCACCTCATGACCCTGCGCGGCAATCTCCCTGACAAGATCCGGCACCCGTTCGGCAACCCACCCCAGCACGAAAAACGTGGCCTTCACACCGCTGTTATCAAACAGTTCCAGCAAACGCTGCGTATTCTTTACCACCCGCAGCGGGTAGTTATCCCAGTCATCCCGGTTGATGCTGCCGGCAAAGGCAGAGACATGGAAATAGTCCTCGACATCAACGGTTAACGCGTTTCTTATCATGGTTATCAGTCACAGCCGGTACAGGCCCGCATACGACCTGTCAAATGGAAACTATCCGTCCTGCGCCGCTAGCCGGTATCTTCGGGGGGCTATCCGTGTCACCGTAAGCCGCGTAATAGTTGTAATAGTAGCCACCCCGGTTAGAGATGCTCTCGCTCTTGTTCAGCAACAGGCCGATGGCCTTGTCCCTGGGTACCATCTCCAGGGCGTCCTGCACAATTGTAAAGGGTGTCTTGCCTGCCTCTATGACGAATACAACCTGTCCGACAAGCCCTGCCAGCACCTGGGATTCCGGCGTGGACAGCAACGGGGGAGCATCAAACACCACGATACGATCGGTGTAACGGGTTGAAAACTCGCTGACCAGCCGCGCCATTCGTTGACTGGCCATCATTTCAGTGATGTACTCATGGGGCTTGCCTGCCGGCAGCAAAACGAGGCCGGGCACATCGGTCTTCAGCAAGGCATCCTCGATCGGCATGTTCTCGCTGGCCAGCAGGTCGGTAATATCGGGGCGACGCTGCTCGACGCCCAGCAGCCGGCTCATGCCCTGCTTGGTGACGTCACAGTCCACCAGCAGCACGGTATGGTCCCGCTCCTGGGCAAGTGCCAGCGCGAGGTTGACGGCCGTGTAGGTTTTACCTTCACCGGGAACAGAACTGGTCACCATGATCAGGTTGCCCTGGTCAACCAGTGACGAGGACTTGCCGAAGGCATTGGACAGCAGCGGACGCTTGATCCTGCGGTATTCACCCCGGATATCGGGACCCAGCGCACTGTCAGGAACCAGCATGTTCCTGTCACGCAAGCGGTCCATGATCCTTACTGCATTCTGTGAGGTTTCTGAATCTTTCAAAGCCGCACTCTTCAATTCGCTCACCTTGGCCTCGGCTGCTTTTGGCTGCCGGGCGTGCCGACTCAGACCATAACTGTCATTAACATGCATCTTACTATATTACTTCACTTATTTCGGCAAGCATCTGCCTGGCCTGTAGCGATCCCTGCTGCTGATAAAGCACGACAGCGCCGAAGAATCCAAACATTAAGACAAGCACCATGAGAAAAGACGCCATATCCAGGCGCCTCTGCCGGCGTTTCTCCGGTGTCACTTGCAGGCTGATGGTGCCCAGCACCGGCAGATCGATCATCTTTTGCAACTGCTTGAAATCCACAAAGGTCGGGTACAGCAGGAAACGGAACACACACCAGCCAAACCCGGCACCCAGTGCAGCCAGAAACACTGCCGCCAGCAATATTGGCCGGTTGGGACCCGCTGGCAGCAGCGGCACAACCGGCGCATCCACGACGCGGAAGATCAGGGCGCTGTTGTTCTTTTCGACCTGCTGTGCCATCCGGGCCGATTCACGACGCTCCACCAGCGCCAGGTAGCGTTCCTTGGTAATGTCATAGTCCCGGTTCAACCTGACGAGGTCGGCCTCGACCTGCGGAATGATATCCATGGATTGCTGCAACTCCGCCAGCTTCTGGCTCTGTTCAGCCAGCTGCACCTGCAGGGTGCTGACCTCGATACGGGCACGACTCTCCTGCGCCTTGAGATCCTGGTAGACAGGGTTCATGGCCACATCGGTATCACTGACAAACGACGCGCTGTCACCGTCCGTATCTATACCATTTTGCAGGTCCTCGATGCGCGCACGCATCGCCTTGACATCCGGATGTTCATCGGTGAACTGTGAGAGCATGTCGTTCAGCTGTTCCTGGTACCTGCGCAATTTCGCAGCGGTTGCCTGTGCATAGGCATTGTTAGCCAGCATGGGTGATTCGCCGGACAGCTGTCGTCTGAGTTCGTTATAACGCTGCTTGGCCTGCGCCAGCGCCGACTTGGTGTTGTCGATGAGCTGCTGCTGGCTGTTGAGACGTGCGTAGTAGCCACCCTGCTCGTTGGGCATGAAGCCGGAATTCTTTTTCTTGAACTCGGCCAGTCTTTCCTCGCCAGATTCAAGCCGCTTTTCGTAGTCCTTTATCTGTTCGTTCAGGAAGTCTTCCGCCATCTCCGTATCCATGCGCCCGGAGTTGAGCGTGTTCTCCATCAGGGTATTGAGCAGGTTGAAAACGACCTTAAAGGCCTGTTCCGCCGATGCGGACTGGTAGGTGATTTCATAAATACTGCTGTTGCTGGCGCGGCGGCGCGTGTCGCCTACCCGGTTCAGCTGGATCGAATTTGCCAGCCCAAGCACCATCATTTCGCGGGCCTGGGGGTTGTCGACGTTCAGATCCATGTCGGTTTCACGGATCACCTGCAGCAGGTTATCCCGGCTGAGCAGGACACTTTGCATCACATCGATTTCGTCCCGCGGACTGGCTTCCATCACAAGATCCGCCAGCAAGGGCTGCATGACGGAACTGGTGTCAATATGCACGGTAGTCTTGGCAGCGTAGATGTTTGGCATCGAGTACACATACACCCCGCCGACAACGGCTACCAGCCAGGCAATCAGCAGGCCCGACCAGCGGTAACGCCACAATCCGTGAAGATAGCCAAAGGCAACATTTATCTGATCGTGTATCGATATCATCTTTGTATCACTGTCAGAACTGGTCTGAAGACATCTGCATTGCGGGTAGTAGACAGGTTTTCATTCCAGATTGGTTGATCCTTCGCACCGTGCCAGAGGTTGTTACCAGGTAAGAGACTGTAGCGGCAATGGTGCAACATTCTTGTCCGGCTTCACTGATATTACACAAACAACACCAAGGTGATGGTACAGGAATTTCCAGTCATGGCATCACGTGTTCCGTTGTTCGATCAATTAAATAATTTACTGTTTTATAACAACTTTACTTGTAGGCGCCATTCACACGTCACCACAGGTCGACACCAGCTCTTCCGTGTGTTGGCAATATTTCAATTCGTGGGCATACCGGCGACAATCAGGTAAGATTTGTATTGAATATCAATGTGTTAATAGTTTGATATTCGAAATTGACCTGGGAATAGTGCGTTCAACACCGAACATCGCAATCGACGACGGGTATTCTACACAAGAACATCCTGGAATTAATACCGTTATCCACAAAATGTCACCATCACACACGCCCTGCGTGGCGGCAACCCAGCCATTTTCGGGGCAGCCCCAGGCGGCGAGTTAACCGGCATCAGCGGCTTGTACATGAGTCCCGGCAGCGTGCTGTCACTTCCCAGCTTTCTGAACAGAAACATACCCCTGCAGACGATCTGGTCGATTGGCTACAGCGGCAGCGCCACCGACTTTCACCCGCACGGCGCAATTGGGTCTGTACCCGGCCACACTGGATTCCTCAACCACAGCACGGCGAGTATCCCGGGTACCGGCTGCCGTTGCCCTGCGTAGTCTCGGCCGGGTTGTTTCGGCGCCCTGCGTCACCCCGGAAAAGCAGCCTGGTCTGTTGTGTCGCACGCTGAAAGCGGCTCGACCGGGTGGCTTTTTATACCGTCAGCCGTCTATTTCTCTTTTGCCAGCAGTCGTTCTGCCTCATCCCGTCCTGGAAAGGACGTGACCTCGCCAAGCAGGGTCCTGAGCAATTGCCGCCCGGCTTCCAGGTCACCCGAACGGTACACGGCCACGGCATGGTGATAACGCACTTCCGCATTATCCGGCAGCAACTTCACCGCGCGCTCGAGGATCTGCCTGCCCTCTTGCAGTGAACCCTGCTGGACCAGCAGCCAGCCATAGGTGTCCATGACCCCGGGATTGTCAGGGGCAAGCTGCCAGACCCGTTTTGCCAGGCCCAGCGCCTCCGCCTTGCCGGCCTGCTGGTAGAGCCCGGCGAGATTGTTGAGCGCCACTGTGTTATCCGGATCAATTGCCAGCACACGCTCGTACTGGCTGATTGCCAGTTCTGTCTGCTCCGTGTTCTGCCACGTGATACCCAGGTACTGCATGGCCTGAACATCGTCCGGGTGCCCGGACAACCAGTCCTGCAGGTAACCGACAGCGACAGCATGCTTGCCCTGCCGGCTGGCGTTATCCGCCTGCTTGATCACCAGTTCCACGGATTCCTGTCGATCCCGTGCGCGCGCATATTCCCTGTCCGCCGTCTCGAAATCACCCTTTGCCATGTAGGCATCTCCGGCCAGCTCGTAACCCAGGTAGAACTCCGGGCGCTGCTGCTGGATGCGCTGGCAGAGCTCAAGCGCCCGGTCGATGGCACCGCCAGCAATCTCCAGCTGCACCAGCAAGGATTGCGCCGGCACGTTATCCGGGCTGCCATCCAGTGCCAGCTCCAGCTGCTCGCGCGCCTCAGCAACACGTCCCAGCTCCAGGTAACACTCCCCCAGCAAGACGCGTGCATTGGCCAGGCCGGGCTGCATTGCGACCAGATCAGACAGCGGCGTGATGGCAGCGCGGTAATCCTTGCCGGCCATGAGCAGTCGTGCCTGCAGGAGCAGCACTTCCGGCTGGCGCGGCGCGATCTTCAGCGCTGCGTTTGCATGCGACTGTGCCATCAGGATGTTGCTGTTGCGGAGGTAGTATTCAGCGAGATACAGGCGCGGTTTTACATCATCGGGTGCATGGTCAGCCGCCCGTTTCAGCCAGTCGACCATCGCCTCGATGTCACCCTGTGCTTCCGCCACGCGGGCCAGTGCCAGCATCGGCAAGGCGGATGCCTCGCGCTGGTCGACCAGTTTCAGGTAGATGTCGCTGGCTGCCTGGTAATTGCCCTCCAGCTCTTCCAGGTTGGCGAGTGACAGCAGGGCCGGTTGAAATTCCGGTTTACTGGCCAGTGCACGTTGCAGGTATCTGCGTGCTTCAGCACGGTCACCACTGGCGGCAAATACGTTGCCTGCCAGCGTCAGCCGGACCTGATCTTGCGGATCATCCTCGACCATGGTCAGTACCAGACTGATTGCCTCGCTGAGCTCGCCGGCACCAAGGTGCGCCAACACCAGCAATGCCTGCGTCTGCCGCCGCTCGCCGCCTGCGGTCAGGATTGATCTGAGCTCGCTGATGGCAAGCCCGCTGTCACCTGAATCAAGGTAGGCACGTGCCAGCTCGGTTCGAATATCAACACTGTCCGGACTGACGCTGAGCGCCTTCTGCAGACCGGCTATACCGGCCTGCTTTTCACCACGGCCCAGCTCGGACAGACCCGCGAGTGCCAGCAGCTCGGCATCCTGGCTGTCTTCCGTTATCGCCGATTGCAGAATAACTCCGGCCTCCTCGTGCTGCCCGAGCAGGATCTTGCTGCGAGCCAGCAGTTTACGAGCAGCGATGTTCTCCGGCTCCGCGGCCAGATACTTTGACAGGAAATAGGCGGCCTGCTCAAAATTCTGTCTGGCAAAACTCACCGTGCCAAACAGCAGGCGTGTAGGATTATGCTCCGGTGCCAGTTTCAGCACCTTGAGCAACAGTTCGCCCGACTTTTCATAGTCACCCCGCTCGAATGCCAGCACCCCCCTCAGGTAATTGACAATCGGATCATTGGGGTCCCTGCCATACAACGGCTTGAGGGTTGCCTCGGCCAACGGGTTCTTCCCCGCCATAATCTGCAACTCCGCGAGTTGCAGGCGGGCATTCCGCCCATAGACGGAGATAAAGCCCGGCGGATCGATATCCATGACACGCTGATAGCTGTCTGCGGCGGCATTTACATCACCGGTGTACTGGTACAGGCTGCCATCGAGCAACAACAGTTCCTGATCGTCGGGATAGCTCTCAACTGCAGAGTTCAGGATATCCCGGACTTCGGCCAGTTGTTCTGAGAGGATATGCAGCTGGATCCTGACCTTCTGTACCTGCAGGGCGGTGGGGGCCAGCTGCGTGGCCTGCTCGACCAGCAGACTGGCACGGTCCGGGTTGTCGAGCCCGGCCTCAGCGACCGCCTGCAGGGCAAGCAGGTTTGCCCGGCCAGTCGCCGTCCAGGAATCTTCGGGCTGCGTGGCATCACGCAGCTCACTGTACAGGCCCATACCCAGCAACGCGCGGGCGACGCCCAGGCGTGTTTCTTCCCTGTTCCATCCAGCCGATTCTGCACGCCTGAATTCCTTTGCAGCGGCCTCGTAATCACCGTAATCCAGATTGATACCGGCGAGCAGGTAACGTGCCCTGGCATTGTCCGGATTGGCCTGTAAAACATTCTTGAGTTCGATGACGGCGGCATTGATATTGCGATTTGCCAGGTAGTCAGCAGCTTTCTGCATCAGTTGCTGCTCGTCCATGAACCAGTCACTGCAAGCCAGCAGCGACAGCACGAGCAGTGCCAGTATTGCGGATTTGCTTCCCGCCATTCGATAGATCATCACCTGTCCCACCCCTGTTCACTCGGTTGGCCGTCTGCGATCCGGGAAAGCATCGGTTCCATGGCTGCAAGGAAATCACCCAGCTCTCGGCGTACATCCGCAATATCCGCGTCGTGGTCTGCTGCGAGAGCGTAAATCGCGGCGCTCCGTCGCCCGGTCAACAGACCGGTCACTTGCAACGCCTTGGCCACATAGCGGCTGGTCGTATCGTGCCCGGCGACCCGGTATCGGTACCAGACCAGCCGGCGCTGGCCGCCCGCGGAAACCAGTTCTGCTTCGATCACTCGCTGCCCGCCACTGCTGACACGCTGTTTGCCGGCACCGGCCTGCTGCCAGGCCTGGTTATCGCTGATACTGTTCAGGTCATTGATCAACTCGCTGTCCTGGCGTTGCTGCGGGTAATAGCCGACATACAGCAGCACCCGGATACCGTCCTTATGGTAACTACGCCGGAGTTCGGTTGCACCATGATAAACAGGCATCCAGCTGTCATTTGGCAAGTCGGGTCCCGCCCAGCCGGATTGCCCGGGCGGCAATACCAGTGCCACGGTTGATGTCGCCGCTATGCGGTGTTTTGCCCACCACGCAATGGCAGGCCCGGACGCGATCAGTGCAGTAACGACAACCAGCAACAGCGAGCCCCGCACGAGATCATAACCGCAGTCTGTCCGGCTGGTCGTGCCGACGTGATCCACGGTCGTATCATCCGCCACCACCCTGCGACGGTAAATCATGTGATCGACAAACAGCAACACCAGCACCAGCGCGCCGAACAGGTACCAGCCAAGCATCAGATGATCTTTCACGAACGGGTGCTGCATATCCGTGTGATAGGCCAGGTAGATAATGACGAACACGCGCAGTATGTTCGCCAGTACTGCAGCGCCTGCCACTATAGCGATTACCAGCAGACGGGACCGGAAATTGCGGTAGTTCAGCCAGGCATAGAACACACCCAGCGTCAGCGACGCCAGCAGGTAGTTAAGACCGCTGCAGGCGGCCTCGATCGATAGCCACCCTGCTGGTAACTGCACCTCGTAATCCTGCACGTAGGCGGTTATACCGAACAGGTGTGTCAGGGAAAATGCACCGGCAGCCGTGATTTCACGCAGTACCGGCAGTAGCGGCTCCCAGACCGGCAGTGCAAAGACGATGAACATGACGGGAAACAGCAATTGCAGGGTAACGCGCGCGCCCGTAACGACCCATATCACCGACAGGATCAATGGCAACAGGATAACCACCTGTACAACCTGCACGTCCGCAAGTGACGCCGCCAGCCATACGATTGTGCAGGCGGCAACCAGCAGCAGGGCACCGGCACTCGGATATGGCGCCTGTGCGAGGATTTTTTCACGCCGGTGATAGACCAGATAAAGGCCGACCGCCAGTACGATGAACCCGTGGCCATAGGGCCCATCCCCGAAACGGGACCAAAGCCCGCCCAGATACAGTACCGTGTCCCGGTACAGGATCAGGAGCAGGCCGATCATGCCGGCCAGCAACAGGCCCACACTTCTCCACCCGTATACTGACTGCCCGTCGTTATGAATCAATCCGTCAGGCTCCGTTCCTGTCAATACCATCCATACCCAGCTTCTTCATCAGGTTATACAGCGATGGCCGGCTGATACCGAGCGCCTCCGCAGCATGGGACATGTTGAAGTTGTTAACATCCAGTGCACGCTGGATAACCTTTTGCTCCGCCGCTTCACGCGCCTCGCGCAGGCTCAGTGACAGCGTCGCACCCGCATCATCATCCTGCAGCCCCAGGTCTTGCTCGGTAATGGTCTTGCCTTCCGCCATGATGACCGAGCGCTTGACGCGGTTTTCCATTTCACGCACGTTGCCTGGCCAGTCATAGACCTCGATACGTTCGCATGCCTGATCGCTGAACCCGCGAAAGCGGCGGTGGTTCTCGCCGGAATATTTTTCCAGGAAGCTGCGCGCGAGCAGCAAACGGTCGCCCGCACGTTCCCGTAATGCCGGTATGTGGATGACGATTTCGGTGACGCGGTAGTACAGGTCCTCGCGAAAGCTGCCGGCAGCGATCAGGCTCTGCAGATCGCGGTGCGTGGCGCAGATGACCCGCACGTCGACCGGTATCTGCCTGTTGCCGCCGAGTCGTTCGACTTCGTGCTCCTGCAGAAAGCGCAGCATCTTGGCCTGCAGCGACATCGGCATGTCGCCGATTTCATCGAGGAAAAATGTGCCGCCGCCGGCATGCTCGATCTTGCCCGATTTCTGCCGCACCGCGCCGGTGAATGCGCCTTTTTCATAACCGAACAACTCGCTTTCCAGCAGGGTTTCCGGAATGGCCGCACAGTTGACTGCCACGAAGGGGCCGTTGCGACGCGAACTCAGACCATGCAGGGCACGCGCAACCAGCTCCTTGCCGGTACCACTCTCACCGGTAATCAGTGTAGTCGCATCGGTCGGAGCGACCTTTTCGATCACCCGGCACACCTCCTGCATCTCGGCACTGGCATAGAGAATGCTCTCGAGTGCGTTGCCTGAACGCTCGGCAAGCAGCCGCCGGTTCTCGGCCTCCAGATCGTACAGGTTGTTGGCACGATCAACCATGAGTGCCAGCACTTCGGGGTCGACCGGCTTCTGGTAGAAGTCATAGGCCCCCAGCGACACCGCCTTCAGGGCGACCGCCTGGGCATCATTACCGGTCACCACGATAACCTTGGTATGCGGGGCAAGCTGCAGCATCTGCTCCAGCGCTGCAAGTCCTTCCGAGGCATTGGCAGTATCGGGCGGCAAACCCAGGTCGAGAGTGACTACGTGCGGCCGGTAGCGCTGTAACTGGTCGATTGCCGATTCACGTGTATCCGCGATATGGACCTCGTAACCATTGAACGCCCACTTGAGCTGCTTCTGCAATGCGGGATTGTCCTCCACGACCAGCAGGGGTTTCAGGTGACTGCCATTCATGCTTTTTTCCTGTGTATTGTAATTACATTTCTCCTGGTGAGTGCAGCCAGCAACCCGTGCTACGCGTCTACAGGCAACGCGTTCCGGTCATCCTGCGCCGCCGGAAGATACAGCGTGACAGTAGCGCCGTTGCCCGGCGAGCTGCTGACATTAATCTCACCTCCGAGTTCGCGGATGAACTCGCGGCTTTCGTACATGCCGATACCCATACCGGCGTTACCCTTGGTGGTGTCGAACGGTTTGAACAGGCGGTTACGGATGAAATCGTCATCCATCCCGTGGCCGTCATCCCGGATATCTACCACGCATACCGGGTCCTGCCTGCGCAGGCCGATCCGCACATACCCCTGTGCGGTAGTCGCCTGCTGGGCATTTTCGACCAGATGTATCAGTACATTTTCAAGACGCTGCTGGTCGGCTGTCACCCGGCATACACCATCCGCCAGCTCAAGAACCGGGACAGGATCACTGCTGGAGCGCCGCGTGACTACGTCCTGCAACAGGGCCGGCAGTTCGATCAGCACATTTTTTCCGGACAGTGCCTTCTTGCTGCGCAACTGTTCAAGCAGGCGTTTGATATCCGTGGCAGCCGCTGACACCGAGTCAAACGCATCGCTCAGGAATTCCGGGTTATCCCTGTGCCGTACCGCATTCTTGGCGACCATTTCCAGGCCGGCGGCAATATTCTTCAGATCATGCACCATGTAGGAGGACAGGCGATTGAACACCTCGAACTGTTTCGCCTGTGCCAGCGCGTCTGATGTCATGATAACGGCCAGGTGGCCAGCCACCTGGCGCGCCGCCGTCTTCAGCAGGTCCCGGTCTTCCCAGTTCACATCCCTGGCTACCAGTGGTCTTGCCAGCACCACGAATCCCAGCAGGGATTCCGTCCCGGGCAGCGGTACAATCAGCCAACCCTGCTCGATGTCAGCGAGCCATGCCGGCAGCTTCAAGCCGCTGTATTCATCCGGTCGTTCCGCCAGCTCCAGCAGATTGATCACGTAACCGTTGTCACCGAGAAATCGAACCAGACTGGAATCGGCAGGTTCCGTGGTGTCTATACGCCCCGCCCCCCAGCTTGCCATGCAGGAATACACGCCGCGTTCGTCGCATAACCACAGCAATCCCGCCCGCGCATCCACGAGTTGCCCCAGCACCCGAATGGCCGTCTCGTAGCGGCCAGTTTCCCCGCCGGTCTCGCTCAGCGCACGGGTCAGCGACAGCCATTCCACGCGGTAGTCATATTTGTTCCGATAAAAGTGCTTGCCAAGAAATACCCGCAACTGGCGCCGTATCTGCACGGAGAACAGCACCGCGATCAGAAAAATCGCTGCAAGCGTGAAAAAAGCAATCTTGGCGACACGCCCCCAGCTGCCGCCGTATTCCTGCAGGTAATAGCCGGCCGCTGCCATCACCAGCAGGTACAGCCCGCTGCCGACGATGGCCGTGGTATGCAGCACGATATCGCGCGAGATGAATATATTTGGCGACCAGTCCTTGTTGCGGGCGGCGGACAGGGCCAGCAGAGGCACCGTGAACAGGTTGATGAAGCCGCGCGCCTCCCAAAGTTCGCGGTCAAGTCCCTTGAACATCGCGGCGTTGGTATAAAGATAAAAATCGAATGCGAAAATCACCCCGGCCCCGATGAACAGGTACTTGAGCATATGCCGGTGATTTACCGCAAGATTGCGATACAGCTGTTCGATGATTGACAGCCCGATGACCGCCAGCAACACATGCCCCATGAATCCGAGTGCCGAGATATCATACGTATCGCTTAATCGCGGCACATACCGGACGACCATCTCGATCAAGATGACAATCAGGCCAAATCCCACCGCTACCGCACGCATATGACGCTGCAGAAAGGAATGCCCCACGATTTGCCGGGCCGCCGGCTCGAACAACTTGAGCAGAAACAGGTACCAGAAGACATAGCGCATGACCTCGAACACCTGGTAAGCCACTGGCGGGTACCGGCCATCGTGAACCACGGTCATTGCAAGCAGCGCCCAAAGCGCGGTACATAACACGACCGCCGTCAACAACTTGCCTTCAACGCTGCTGCGCCAGCTGAATAGCAACAGCACGGCAAAAAAGCCGAAACCAAGTGCTGCACTGAGGTATCCGTAATAGCCGATCGTCATAGTCACGGGAGATGTTGCCTCCATCACTCGGCCCCGACCGGCCCTGGCAGGTCATCAACATGCGTGTCATTCATTAATGGGAGGCACCCTGTAGTCAGCCAATAAGATACTGAATTTGTTTAATTATCACTCGAAATGGCGAGTGTCAAGATAATTTACATTCACTCGGCAGGCCGCTGCCATATTGTAACACCATGAAAGGAATGGTTTTTTATATGCCAATCTTGGCCGGGGTAATTAATCACGTATAAATCAGTCGCTTAGAATGACCCCAAGCTGTCAACATTATTTACACAAGCAACTGATGCCGCCCCCTGCCAGGCTTGCGGGCAAGCACCCTTCCGTGCGTTACTGACATTATTTTCATATTATTTTCAATAGCATATGTACACACACCCGTATGCCCGCCCGATCTGGCATATTTCATGCTTCTGTAATGCACAGGAAGATTATTGATTGATGTCTTCCCACGCATGGAACGTCGGAAATGGAGGATTCATGAATACTACTACACGCATACTCACTGTACTGGCGGCCTGCTTGTTTGCCACCCAGGCACAGGCAATGCAAATCAAAGGCAAGAGTTACAACGCTGTCAAGTCGATCAAGAGCAGCAAACTGATACCCGGACTGACCAGTGTGGACCTTACCAAGTTTGTCCTTGGCAGCAAATCGTATGTCTCGCCCAAGGGGAACAAGCAGACCATTCCTGGCGGTTACCCCAAACTGGACAAGAACAAAGTCAAAAAAGTCATAAATGACTGGGGCAACAAGGATTGGGGCAACAAGGATTGGGGCAAGAAGGATTGGGGTTGCAAGAAGAAGGATTGCCGCCCGCCGCCGGTTAACGTACCGGAACCGTCGATTCTCGCCCTGCTTGGCACCGGCCTGTTACTGATCGGCTTCAGTCAGCGCAGAAAACCACGCTAAGCTGCTGCCGGGCACCCGTGGCCCTTACAGATAGCACGATATAACAGACGGCGGTCGCAAGACCGCCGTTTGCGTTACTGCATACCATAGTCAGTGCTTCAACGCGGCCAGCAGCTTGTCGTGGATTCCGCCAAAGCCCCCGTTACTCATGACCAGGATGTGATCGCCCGGACGCGCGGCCGCGACCAGGGCCGCCACCATTTCGTCGATCGAGGACAGCACGGCCGCCGGCACCGGCAGCGTTCGCGCGATCGCGTCCAGCGACCAGCCGAGCTGCGTCGACTGGTACAGCCAGACCGCATCCGCCCCGTGCATGGCGGCACCGAGTGTGTCCCGATGCACGCCCATCTGCATGGTATTCGAGCGCGGCTCGAGCACCAGCAGGATGCGCTCGGCACCGACGCGCTTGCGCAAACCCTGCAACGTGGTCGCGATGGCGGTCGGGTGGTGCGCGAAATCATCGTAGACGGTCACCCCGGCCGACGTACCGCGTATTTCCAGGCGCCGCCGGACACCCTGGAATTCCGCCAGCGCCGCCACTGCCTGTGCCACCGGCACGCCGGCATGCCGGGCAGCCGCAATCGCGGCCAGTGCATTGTGCACGTTGTGCGCACCGAGCTGTGTCCAGTCCACCGTCCCCGCCACCTTCCCGTCGAGCAACACGTCGAAGCGGCTGCCGTCCGCAGACTGCAGCGCCGCGTGCCAGCGTGCAGCGCCGGTTACGGCCGTGACCTGCTCCACCGGCGTCCAGCAGCCACGTGCCAGCACACGCGCGAGATTGGCATCGCCGGCGTTGCTGACGATCAGGCCGTTGCCAGGCACGGTCCGCACCAGGTGATGGAACTGGGTTTCGATGGCCGCCAGGTCCGGGAAAATGTCCGCATGGTCGTATTCGAGGTTGTTCAGCACCAGCGTGCGCGGCCGGTAATGCACGAACTTGGATCGCTTGTCGAAGAACGCGGTGTCGTATTCATCCGCCTCGACCACGAAAAAGGGCGCATGGCCGGCGCGGGCGGAGATGCCGAAATTGCGCGGCACACCGCCGATCAGAAAGCCGGGCGCCAGGCCGGCATGCTCCAGTATCCACGCCAGCATGCTGGCGGTCGTGGTCTTGCCATGGGTGCCGGCCACGGCCAGCACCCAGCGTCCCTGCAGGATGTGTTCCGCCAGCCACTGCGGGCCCGAGCTGTATGCGATGCCCTCGTTCAGGACGTGTTCAACCGCCGGATTGCCGCGCGACAGCGCATTGCCGATCACCACGCAATCCGGTGCCGGCGTGAGGTGCGCCGGATCGTAGCCCTCGTCAAGTCCGATACCCTGGGCTGCCAGTTGCGTGCTCATCGGGGGATACACATTGGCGTCCGAACCACTGACTGTCACACCCTGCTCGCGCGCAAGCAGCGCGATCCCGCCCATGAAGGTCCCGCAAATGCCAAGAATATGTATATGCATAGTCAGTTCTTATCGTATGGCCGGAGTTAGAGGGTTTAAGGAACCGCTGATTCAACCGTCATTCCGGGCGAACCCCGGACTTGATCCGGGGAGAGACCCGGAATCCAGGCGTTACAATTCAGACCGTTACTGGATTCCTGCCTCTGCCTTCGCAGGGGCAGGCTTCGCGCCGCAATAACGAGCATTGAATTAATCAGAGCCTCCTTAACTGTCAGCAGCGATATTAGCCCCGTAAGCAGGTAGCAGGGGCATGATAGGGTCCAACTGTGACAAATTCCATCCAGAAAGCAGCAGTACAAGCAGACCGGAAGAGGGATTTCCAATACAGGCCGGCATACCGGTCAGCATGCCCATACTACCGGTTAACAGGCAGTGTGTAGCAACACAGCAATAAAAAAGCCCCCGCTCAGGCAGGGGCTCGAGGAGTTGCTATGCGCTTGTATTCAGATTCAGGCGGCTGACCTTCTACGCGCTACGCCCACCAGTCCCAGCAGTCCGGAACCGAACAACCAGACAGCGGGGGGCACCGGTACCACGGCGCCGACCTTTGCGATACCGCCCGAGGCGCTGAAATCCTGACCCAACAGGGACAGGCCGTCACCGAATCCCGTGAGGCCGCCAAAAGCGCCCTCGACGCGGCCACCGGTCAGGCTGCCCGCCAGACTGCCTCCGGTATAGGTGAGGTCGGCATTCCAGAAAGCGGTCTGCAATAAAGCGCTGTATGTGATGGTCAGGTTTGCGAAATCCGCCTGCAGGGCGCTGCCCCCGGCAACCTGCAGGCTGCCAGCTCCGGAACCATTTGATATGAGGGTGAAGGACAGATCCGGTATCAGATCGACCAGGACAGTCGTCGGATCTGACAGGGTAAATGGTGCCAGGCCAGTCATACTCACCCCGGAAGCAGTGCCGGTGACACTCACAGGATTCAGCTCGAGTGCCGGAAATGTCGTGATGGCAGAGACTCCCGCCGACCCAAACAGCATGAGTGCCGCCGATAGCAGGGTAAGTAATTTATTGGATTGTGTTTTTCGCATTGTCAGCTCCTTGATAGTGCGTGTTCGCGATTATTGTAGAAACTCGGGATATAAGCTTTGCTTGACTGATCAGTCGATCCTGACGCAGGTCTCGCGTCGGTACCAACCGGAGATCCCAAACAAACCAAGCCCGACTATCAGTAGCGAAATGATTCCTGGCTCAGGCACAGACGCCCTTGAAGTCACGTTGCCATTAACGTCGCCGGTGAAGTCGCCGCTGAAGATGTCAGCGCCGAATGGCGTGGATAGATTGAGCGTCATCGCAAACAAATCGGAAGGATCTGAAAAATAGGACAACAGGCTGCCGCCGGTCGGTGTCAAGAGCAGCGAGAGGGCACCCTGGTCGCTGCCATCAAGTCCGCCCATCTGGGCAAGACTGAATCCACCCGTCAGCAAACTGCCGCTGCTGTCACCGATATTGATTGAACCGGGACCAAAGGCACCCACGGTGACACCGTTTGCACTGGAGGGTGATATGAGTGTCGTACTCAGACTCAGCCAGCTGCTGGCACAATCAGGCATCTTGATGATTGACTGGCTGCCAAGCAGCTGGCCGTCTAGCGACAACAGCCCGGTTGAGGCAGTGTAACTGACATGACCACCAAACGTCAGCGTCGGAATTGCGTTGGCAGTTGATGCCAGCCCCAGCAGCATGATGCCGGCCATCATTCGAGCGAACCTTGAAATGTACATATCAATCATCCTCTTTGATCGAACCAGTCAGCGGGAGTGATATACAGCCCGCCGATTGAAGCTCAGTAGTCAAACTATTGGCATATTCCGTGCCAACCGTATTTTTTCATAACAAATACAATCTACTAGGGTGTAATTTAGAGGAACACATGAAAAAACAGCGAACACTTGTGTAAATAAATAATTACACTCTATGGTGCCTTGGCACCCTGAATACCGTCGTGTTTTTATAATAACTAACTGAATTATATGTTTTATATGGTAAATGCCTGTGATGGCGGCGCGATTACAATCACTGTAAATAATTGTGACACTGGTTACGTCAATCCGGACACGGTCAATAACTTGATCCAGTCCTGTCTGGCGGGACGTCGGGCGTTGAAAAATGCAGTAGTCAGTGTGGCTGAACGGCTGGCCCAGCCGGGAGATTAGGCAGGAAACAAGCGCCCGATAATCTGCAGGGTGAGCATGAAATACAACAGGGAAACCCCGATGCCGATTGCCAGCGAGCTCGACAGTGCATGGCGCAGGATATGGGCACTGACCAGCAGATTCCACACCAGCAACAACAACCATCCCGTTGACAGCATCGGCGCTGCAGCGTCGGAAGCTGCGATCATGACCAGCAACAATGCCGGCAATCCCAGCAGGCTGCCGCTGCCGGTCAGGGCCGCGAGGGTCTGGCCGATTCGCGCCGGCCGGTTGAACAGGTACAGCAGGCCGGCCGTGAACATTACCAGCAGTGCCAGTTCCAGCAGCGCCACCCGGATGCCGTCATGCAAACCGCTGGACAGGCTCGCCAGCAGCATCGACACCAGCGCATAGCAACCCAGCGACACGACCAGTACCGGTCGGGGTGCGGGGATATCCTGGGGAGCGGCCCTGAGCAGACAGAGCCCGAACCAGAAACGGATCAGCTGCTCCATCCGCTAACTCGCAATGCGACGACAGACAGCAGCAGACCGTATCGTGACTAGCGCTTCCTGCCGGCAGATTTCTTCTTCGCAACCGCCTTTTTGCGCGCCGGCTTCTTTGCCGCCACTTTCTTTTTGATGGCCGGTTTCTTTTTCACAACCGGTTTCTTTTTGGCGGCCGGTCGGCTGGCAGCGGACTTTCTGGCGGGTTTTTTGGCCGCGACCTTCTTTTTGGCGGCGGCCTTCTTCTTTGCCGCAACCGGCTTTGCACGGGCGACGGCCTTCTTCTTCGCCGCGGCCGGCCTTGCGACGGCGGCAGCCTTTTTCTTCGCACTAACCGGCTTTGCGCCTGCGGCAGTCTTTTTCTTCGCCACGGCCTTCCCGGGTGCCGCCTGTTTCTTCGTCGCGGCCGGTTTGGCGGCCTTTTTCTTCGCCGTGCCGGTTGCGGCAGTCTTCTTGCCTGTCGCCTTGTGTTTCGCGATGGCGGCACGAATGGCGTCATTGCGGCGTGTTTCGGTCTTGGTGCTTGCCTTGATCTTGTCCACGATGCGCACGATGGCCTTGAACACGTCGGCAACTGCGCCGACACCCTGCACGGTGCGCAGCTTCTCCTGCGCCTTGTAATAATCCACGACCGGCAGTGTCTGGGCTTCATAGACGCGCAGGCGGTTGCCGATGGTTTCCTCGTTGTCGTCACCGCGGTGGCGCAGCTTGCCGCCACAGGCGTCACAGCGGCCATCCATGTGCGGCGGTGCGTAGAAGACGTTATACATCTGGCCGCAGGACAGGCAGGTACGCCGGCCGACCAGTCGCTGGATCAGGGCATCGACATCGACGGACACCAGCAAGGCCAGGTGCAGCGGGCGACCCAGCCCGGTCAGCAACTGGTCGAGCGCCTCGGCCTGCTGCAGGTTGCGCGGGAAACCGTCGAGGATGAAGCCGTTACGGGTATCCGGACGGGTAATGCGCTCGTGAATAATGCCCAGCACGATGTCGTCGCTGACCAGCTGGCCGGCATCCATCGCGACCTTGGCCTGGCGTCCGAGCGCCGAGCCGGCCGCCACCGCCTCACGCAGCATGTCACCGGTCGATATCTGCGGCAGCTGGTATTTATCCTCGAGAAGTTTCGCCTGTGTTCCCTTGCCCGAGCCGGGCGCGCCCAGCAATACAATCCTCATAATGCGTTGATATCCCCTAGCACGTTGATTTTATTAACTTCCTGTTCTGGCGAAGAATTTTGAATACAGATATACATAATTTTGCGTAGCCGCCCCGCAGGGCAGCGTTTAAGCTACCCCCTGCACGTGGTAGAAGTCAACGAAGCTCATGAAATAAATCAGGTTTTGAGCTAGAATTCATGCCCTTTGACAGCCTGTCCATAGTGACCCACAACCCGGCACCTTCAGCTATGAGCGCAATCGAAGATTTCACGGACAGCGAATTGTGGATTATCCGCACCACACTCGAGGAACGTTACGGCGTAAAAATCGAACCCCAGCTGGCTGACACCGAGTTGCGTCTGAATCCCTATGCTACGGAACTGACCGTCTGCCCGGCGGCTTACTGGGAGCATGACGGTTGTCACTTCATTCTCGTCAAGACCGGCGAACCGCGCTACCGCAGCCAGTTTTACTACCGTGTGCATGAAATGTACGGCACCGGTATCGAGGAGTTCGATGACCTGTCGGAATGTGTGGTGACGCTGCTGCAGGTACAGGCGGATTACGTGGCCAGCGGTCGCGACACCAGCCGCTGAATTCAGTACCGATTACCGAATAATTTAACTACTCGCAAGGGAGAGTTGGGAAATGGCAAAAGCGAAAAAGAATGCGTTCTACGCCCAGTCCGGCGGCGTCACGGCAGTCATCAATGCCTCGGCCTGCGGTGTTATCGAGACCGCACGCAAGCACAAGGACAAAATCGGCAAGGTCTATGCCGGCCGCAACGGCATCATCGGTGCGCTCACCGAGGACCTGATCGACACCAGCAAGGAATCCGCCAGGGACATCGCGGCACTGCGCCACACCCCGAGCGGCGCGTTCGGTTCCTGCCGCTACAAGATGAAGAGCCTCGAGGCCAACAAGCGCGAATACGAGCGGCTGATCGAGGTGTTCGAGGCGCACAATATCGGTTACTTCTTCTATAACGGCGGCGGCGATTCCGCGGATACCTGCCTGAAGGTCTCGCAGCTGTCCCAGACCACCGGTTACCCGATCCAGGCCATCCACGTGCCGAAGACGGTCGACAACGACCTGCCGATTACCGACAACTGCCCCGGCTTCGGCTCGGTGGCCAAGTACATCGCGATCAGCACCCGCGAGGCCAGCTTCGACGTCGCTTCCATGGCCAAGACCTCCACCAAGGTGTTCGTGCTGGAGGTGATGGGCCGTCACGCCGGCTGGATCGCCGCGGCCGGCGGCATGGCCACGACCGACGACTGCGACCTGCCGATCGTCATCCTGTTCCCGGAGGTCGTATTCGACCAGGCCGCGTTCCTGGCCAAGGTCAAGGAGAAGGTCGAGAAGTACGGTTACGTATCCATCGTGGTCTCCGAAGGCGTGCACGACGCCAGCGGCAAGTTCCTCGCCGACCAGGGCCTGAAGGACGCCTTCGGCCATGCCCAGCTCGGCGGCGTAGCACCGGTGATCGCCAACATGGTGCGCGAAAGCCTGGGTTACAAGTACCACTGGGCCGTGGCCGACTACCTGCAGCGCGCCGCACGCCACATCGCCTCCAAGACCGACGTCGAGCAGGCCTACGCCATGGGCAAGGCGGCCGTGAAGCTGGCGCTGGCCGGCAGGAACTCGGTCATGCCGACCGTGGTGCGCAGCTCGAGCAGTCCGTACCGCTGGAAGGTGGGCGAGGCCGACCTGTCCAAGGTCGCCAACGTCGAGAAGATGATGCCGAAGAACTTCATCACCCGGGACGGTTTCGGCATCACGAACAAATGCCGCGATTATCTCGAGCCGCTGATGAAGGGCGAGGACTATCCGCCTTACGGCAAGGATGGCATGCCGAAGTACGTGCAGCTGAAGAACGTCGCCGTCAAGCGCAAGCTGGGCGATTTCGAAATCAAGTAATCTGACTACCGCGGGGATACGGTGACAGACCGGGGCTGCCCGGGCGCACCGTGTCCCTGCGGCTATTGCTGTGCAGGGAGAAACCCGTGACACTCACCAAGGCACGTGAACTGCTCGCAGTCCAGGCGAACATGGGGGGCGGCTATAACCGGAACGCGGCCCGGCTGATCCTGGCCGAGGTGCAGGCGGATCACGGCCAGGCGGCCGTCGATGCCCTGATCCGGGAGTTCGATATGGAAACGCTGTTCGGATTCAAACCCGGTACTGAATTCAAGAAACGATTAAACACTGGGGTCAGACTCGATTGATCCGCTGTATATCTAACGACGCGAACTGCTTCAGGATCAATCGAGTCTGACCCCATTGATCCGCCACAAACCAAGGAGAACCCTGATGTCGACTGAACTCATTTTTGCACTGGCCTGCGGCCTGGGTGCGCTGGTCTATGGCGGGCTGTCCATTCAATGGATCCTGTCCAAGCCGACCGGCAATGACCGCATGCGGGAAATCTCCGGCGGCGATACAGGAAGGCGCCAAGGCCTACCTGAACCGGCAGTACATGACCATCGGCATGGCGGGTATCGTGCTGCTGCTCATCATCGGCTTCTCCAAGATCGGCTGGACCACCGCCATCGGCTTCGCCATCGGCGCGGTGTTCTCCGGACTGGCCGGCTACATCGGCATGAACATCTCGGTGCGCGCCAACGTGCGCACCGCGCAGGCCGCCAACGACGGCCTGAATGCCGCCCTGCAGATCGCCTTCCGCGGCGGCGCCATCACCGGCCTGCTGGTGGTCGGCCTGGGCCTGATCGGTGTGGCCGGTTTCTACGCCATCCTGCTCATGAGCGGCGTCGAGGACCCGCTGCACCCGCTGATCGGCCTGGCCTTCGGCGGCTCGCTGATCTCCATCTTCGCGCGACTCGGCGGCGGCATCTTCACCAAGGGTGCTGACGTCGGCGCGGACATCGTCGGCAAGGTCGAGGCCGGCATCCCGGAAGACGACCCGCGCAACCCGGCGGTGATCGCCGACAACGTCGGCGACAACGTCGGCGACTGCGCCGGCATGGCCGCCGACCTGTTCGAGACCTACGCCGTGACCGTGGTCGCCACCATGCTGCTCGGCGGCCTGCTGATCGGCACAGCGCAGGCCGCGCTGTACCCGCTGGTGCTGGGCGGCGTGTCCATCATCGCCTCCATCATCGGCACCTTCTTCGTCAAGGCACGCGAGGGCGGCAAGATCATGAACGCGCTGTACCGCGGCCTGATCGTCGCCGGCGTGCTGGCGGCCATCGCCTTCTACCCGGTCACCACCTGGGTGCTGGGCGACAGCATCATGCTGGAGGGTGAATCCATCGCCACGCGCATGCTCTACTACTGCGCGCTGATCGGCCTGGCGCTGACCGCGGCCATGGTGGTCATCACCGAGTACTACACCGCCACCGAGTACCAGCCGGTGCGGCACATCGCCGAGGCCTCCACCACCGGTGACGGCACCAACGTCATCGCCGGCCTGGGCGTGTCGATGAAGTCCACCGCGGTTCCCGTGCTGGTCGGTCTGCGCCAGCATCTGGGGCGCCCATGAACTGGCCGGCCTGTACGGCATCGCCATCGCCGCGACCTCCATGCTGTCGATGACCGGCATCATCGTGGCGCTCGACGCCTACGGCCCGATCACCGACAACGCCGGCGGCATCGCCGAAATGGCCGAGCTGGACGAGAAGATCCGCAACATCACCGATCCGCTGGACGCCGTCGGCAACACCACCAAGGCGGTGACCAAGGGCTACGCCATCGGCTCCGCCGGTCTCGCCGCGCTGGTGCTGTTCGCCGACTACACCCATGCCCTCGCAGCGCACACCGACAAGGCGCTGAACTTCTCGCTCGACAACCACATGGTGCTGATCGGCCTGTTCATCGGCGGCCTGGTGCCCTACCTGTTCGGCGCCATGGCGATGGAGGCCGTGGGCCGCGCCGCCGGCGGCATCGTCAACGAGGTGCGCCGCCAGTTCCGCGAAATGCCCGGCATCATGGACCACACCCAGAAGCCGGATTACTCCAAGGCAGTGGACATGCTGACCAAGGCCGCCATCAAGGAGATGATCATCCCGTCCCTGCTGCCGGTCGTGGTCCCGGTCGTGGTCGGCCTGACGCTGGGCGCCGAAGCGCTGGGCGGCCTGCTGATCGGCACCATCGTCACCGGCCTGTTCGTCGCCATCTCCATGACCACCGGCGGCGGTGCCTGGGACAATGCCAAGAAATACATCGAGGACGGCAACTTCGGCGGCAAGGGCTGCGACGCACACAAGGCGGCGGTCACCGGTGACACCGTCGGCGACCCCTACAAGGACACCGCCGGCCCGGCCATCAACCCGCTGATCAAGATCATCAACATCGTGGCACTGCTGATCGTGCCGTTGTTGTAATCCATAAGGTGTAGGAGCGCATCTCATGCGCGATCTCGTTTAAATTTACAAAGATCGCGCATGAGATGCGCTCCTACACCCCTTTTAAACATGAAAATCTGCATCGTTTCCGACAGCCACGATAACCGCGCCCTGCTCGAGTCCGCCATCGCCGACGGCCGTGGGCGCCGGTGCCGAGGCTGTTTTGCACTGCGGCGACGTGGTTGCACCGAGTACGCTGGAAGTGATCCGGCCGTTCAATGTCCCGGTGCACGTCATCCACGGCAACAACGGCGGCGACCTGTACATGATGGGCCGCATCGCGTCGAAGCCGGCCAACCGCACCCATTACTACGGCCAGGATGCCGGTATCGAGCTGGCCGGCCGCCGCATATTCCTGGTGCACTACCCGCACTACGCACAGGCCATGGCCAGCACCGGCGACTGGGACCTGGTGTGCTGCGGCCACGATCACAAGGCGGACATCCGCACCATCAACAACCTCGCCGGCAGCAGCACCTGGCTGGTGAATCCCGGCACGGTCGGTGGCATCAAGGCGCCGGCCACCTGGATCCTGGGCGACCTCGCCAGCATGCAGTTCTCCCTGCACGAAGTCGGTGTGGCGGTATCCGGCAACCAGACAGCAGGCGGCTAAATGAAAGACATCAACCCTGAAAACATGGTGATCGGCGACAAGAGCGGCATCGACCTGTCCGACTCTCGCCCTTCGCTGAAGGCCCAGCTCAAGGAACAGCAACAGCAACTGGCGGCCCTGCCGCCGGACGCCGACCCGCTTGCGCGTGCACAACTGCAGCTCGACATGGCCGAGACCCTGCTCGGGCTGCAGCAACGCGAAGACAGCTGGGAGCAGGCGCGCGGAGCGTTCGACGTGTTTGTCGCGGCAGAGGCGTGGCAGGACGCCGTCGAATCCTGCAATGTCCTGTTCCAGTGCGAACAGCCGGAATCACTGGCAGCACTCGGCAACGGTGTATGGCTGTCGATCACCTACCCGGTGCCGGCGGCCCTGACCGTCGCCCTGCTGCAGCACATCGTCGACGAGACCCCGGACGAATCCGATGGCGGCGCGGTCGCTGCCATGACGGCACACTACATCGCCGGCCTGCGCACCGAGGGCAAGGAACACGACAGCCTGACCTTCTTCACCAACCAGATGGTGGCCGGCGTGGCCAAACGCCATCGCGGTATCGAGAACGACCCCGAGATGATCAGGATGTGGACGGAGATCCTCGGACTCAACGACGTGCCGGAACTGCTGTCCCGGCTGGCGGTCATGCTCGATGCCATTGTCGGTGACAACTGGTGGATCGACCGCGATGCCCTGCGTGCGCGATTGCCGGAGAACTAACCGGCCACCAGGCAGTCAGACAGGCATGCAGTTCGGCACCGCCCGAACGGGAGTCAACCATGCGGATCCTTGCCCTGCTTGCCATCAGCCTGTTGCTGGGCGCGTGCCAGTCACTGCCCGGCTACAGCTACCCGACCGGACCGACACCGCAGCCCGAACTGACGTCCGTGACGCTCAACCGGGAACTGCATGTTCACCCCGATTACGCCAGCGTATATATTCAGTCCGGTCAACCCAGGCTGACCAACAGCGCCGCGGAATATCACCCGCACTGCATACTGGAATTGCGCACGGTTGCGCCTGTCGCACGCACGGTACAGCCTGACACTTTCACCGTGACCGGCATTCACCGCGACCGCTTCATGGCAGGCCTCGATGGACTGATGCTGGCCGGTATGGTGGCCGGCGACTACAACCCGGTCATGTCGACGACGACGCTCACGCTGCACTCCGACCGTCAGCCGGACGTATACCGCCTGAGCTGCCAGCAACTCGACGAACCGTTCCGGGCACATCACGTGACCCTGGCGGAAATGCAGCAGGCACTGGGGGACGTGATAACCCTGCACTAGCTTCAGGCACAGGGTGCGCTCCATGCACCGTGCACCCACAAGGTGCGCATAGCGCACCCTACCATTGGCGCGGGAACGCGCGAATTAGAATGGCCACGGAATCCACGGAAGAACACGGAAAAGATGAATTCATAACGGGGCGTAGGGTGCGTTTTACGCACCGGCGACGGTGCACGGAGTGCACCCTACACCGTCTATTGGGTGTGGGAGCACATCTCATGCGCGATGATATGGCCACGGAATCCACGGAAGAACACGGAAAAAGATGAATTCATAACGGGGCGTAGGGTGCGTTTTACGCACCGGAGACGGTGCACGGAGTGCACCCTACACCGTCTAATTGGGTGCGGGAGTGCATCTCATGCGCGATGATATGGCCACAGAATCCACGGAAGAACACGGAAAAATCAAACCGGCTGCCAGAGAGTGCGGATTTACCAGTGGGTGAGCCGGCGCAGGGTGTCGTTCCATTCCCACATGCCCATCTGCTCGGTGCAGGCGGCGCATTCTACGATCCTGTTGGTGCGAAACCCGATATGGAAGCGCAATAGCAGGGAGAAATAAAACCTGGACAAGAATTAATTCGAAAAATCTTTTTCCGTGTTATTCCGTGTGTTTCCGTGGCTATTATATTTTTCACGAGCATCGAGCGCGATTGCCGCAACCGGCACCGATAATGCCATCTGCATCAACCCTGCCTGATGAACCGGGCTGCTATTCCTGGTAGTAGTAGTCGTAACTGGTCAGGATATCCTGGGTGAAACCCCATGCCTCGTTGTAGGACAATCCGCTGTCCTTGGGAATGATGACCTTGACATAGAGCTGACCGGAGTACTCACCCTTCAGGGCCGACAGTTTTTTGTCGAGTTCCGCGCGACTCAGCGTCTTGTAATCGTCCTTCTCCATTTCCTTGAATTCCAGCTGATACTTGCCATTCTCCTTGCGGTAGCGCACCGACACCAGGTACTTGCCGGCGGCGCTGCGTGCCGGCTTGATCAGCTTGTTGTACTTGACGCTGAGCTCGTCGTAGGTGCCCTGCAGGCTGGTGAGCAGCAGCTCGGACTCGGCGTACTGTGCCCGAAGCGCGGCCAGTTCGTCGCTGCGCACCAGTTCGAGTTGCTCCAGCTCGGAGACTTTTGCCTGCTGGCGCGACAGTTCGTCCTGTTTCTGCTGCAGCGTTTCCTGCACCCGACGCAGGTCCAGCGCCGACTGCTGCATGCGCAACTCGAGTCCCTTGCGGTCGCTTTCCAGCGCCCGCACCTGCTGGCGCGTCTGCACCAGTTCGCGGCCGGTTGCCTGGTTGATTTCATTGCTGCGCATCAGCTGCATGCGCAGCTCGGAGATCTCGCTCTGCGCCGATGCCAGACGCTCCTCCAGCGTTTCGCTGGTGCGGGTGGCGGTCTTGGCCAGCGCCTCGGCCTGGCGTTCCGACTCGATGGTGGCACGCAGCTCGCGCACCAGTTCCCAGTTGCGCAGCATCAGGATGGTGCTGGTGATCATGAAGATCATCACCACCACCATCATGATGTCGGTAAACGACGGCCAGAAGCTGTCGCTGCCGGCACTGTGGTCGCCGGCATGCCTGAGATCGATAAACCCCTCGTCCATGCTCAGTTACCGGCAGGCGGCAGCCGGAACCCCTCGCGCAGCAACTGCTTGACCTGATTCATGTCGACCGTGACCTTGCTGACGCTTTCGGCAAGCCCGCCGATGGTCACATCCAGGCTGTCGCCGGCCGCAGCGAAATCCTGCTGCACCTGCTTCATGCCTTCAGCCGCCTCGCGCAGACCACTGACCAGACCGGTCACCTCGTGCAGCAGGCTCTCGCTGTCATGCGACAACCTCGGCAACAGGTAAACCGAGGTGATCTCTTCCACCTTGCCAAGCACGTTGGTCTGGGCATCGCCCAGCTTGAGATAGAAATAACCATAGAACAGATAGCACAGGATGGCGGTGAAGGTAGTCGACAGCGCGGTGGACATGCCGTGTATCACCATGCCCATGCTGCTGGTGGCCTGGACATCCTCCAGCAGGTTGGAGGCACCGGCCAGTGCAATGGACAGCGATACGATGGTGCCGAACACACCGGTCAGGATCAGGATATTGCTGACGTACTTGGCGAAGCTGATGCGGGTACTCTCGACCGCGAGCAGGGTGGCGGCGAGCGCGCTGTGATTGATCTTCGCATACTGCTCGCTCAGCCGGCTGAGCGTCTGGTAACGGCGCGCGATGATGGAACGTGCATTGACACCCTTGATCGGGTTGTCATCGCCGCTCTCCAGGTGGGAGACGAGGCGGTCCAGCGCGACCTCCTCGCGCATGTAGCGCAGCAGTGACAGCACGATCTTGGCCAGTCCGAGCAGAAAGATACCGAAAATGCCGCCGTTGATGGCATAGCCGACCGCGGTCAACTGGCGGGTGAAATACATCTCGTCGATGAATTTATAGTTTGCGATCAGGACAATCACCACGATTGCCCCGAGAACCATCATGCGCAACAGCATGCGGCCGCTGAAATTGGCGTTGGTCTGGTTCATTGCACGTCCTTAAAGAAAATAAATAGACAGATTCGGGATTGGCGCATATTACATCGTCCGGCTTCGTGTCACACAATCAAAATATCAATGGCCACGGAAGCACACGGAATTACACGGAAAAATTCTGATTCAGGAAGCATGAATTCCGGTTTTGTCATTCCGGCGAATGCCGGAATCCAATAACCGTTGAATAACATTCGCTGTATTCCGTGGTTTAGTCGAATCGCGCACGACAAGAAAATGACTCAAAGAACCCTGATGAGTATTTTTCCGTGTAATTCCGTGGATTCTGTGGCCGTTACCCTTCGTGAAGCCTGCGCTCCTACAACAATCATTACATGAATGCTGGTCAATGCAACCTGCAGCCCGGTCGGTGCGCACAGCGCACCCTACAATCTCATCTATATCAAAAGGGTACTGGCCCTAATATTGAGTCAGGAATTTTTCCGTGTTGTTCCGTGTGCTTCCGTGGCCATTATAAAATCACGGCCTATGCCTTGAGGTAGATTTCCGCTATGAAATCACCGCCTAGGCCTTACGGTAGATTTCCGCGCCACCTTCCTTGAACTCGGCGGCCTTTTCGGACATTCCGGTTTCGATGGCGACGTCGATATCGCCGATGCCCCGGCCGGCAGCGTACTCGCGCACGTCCTGGCTGATCTTCATGGAACAGAACTTCGGCCCGCACATGGAGCAGAAGTGGGCCACCTTGGCGGAATCCTTGGGCAGCGTGGCATCGTGGAATTCGCGCGCCTTCTCCGGGTCGAGGCCGAGGTTGAACTGGTCCTGCCAGCGGAACTCGAAACGCGCCTTGGACAGGGCGTTGTCGCGCACCTGCGCCCCGGGATGCCCCTTGGCCAGGTCCGCGGCATGGGCGGCAATCTTGTAGGTGATGATGCCCTCGCGTACATCTGCCTTGTCCGGCAGGCCCAGGTGCTCCTTGGGTGTCACGTAGCACAGCATGGCCGTGCCGTACCAGCCGATCTGCGCCGCGCCGATGGCGGAGGTGATGTGGTCGTAGCCGGGTGCGATGTCGGTGGTCAGCGGGCCGAGCGTGTAGAACGGTGCCTCGTGACAGTCCTGCAGTTCCTTTTCCATGTTCTCGCTGGATCAGCTGCATCGGCACGTGGCCCGGGCCCTCGATCATCACCTGCACGTCGTGCTCCCAGGCGATGCGCGTCAGTTCGCCCAGCGTCTCCAGCTCGGCGAACTGGGCGGCATCGTTGGCATCGGCGATCGAGCCGGGACGCAGGCCGTCACCGAGCGAGAACGACACATCGTAGGCCTTCATGATGTCGCAGATGTCGGCGAAGTGCGTGTAGAGGAAGCTCTCCTGGTGATGCGCCAGACACCACTTGGCCATGATCGAGCCGCCACGCGAGACGATGCCGGTCACCCGGTTCGCGGTCAGCGGCACCCAGGCCAGGCGTACGCCGGCATGGATGGTGAAATAGTCCACGCCCTGCTCCGCCTGCTCGATCAGCGTGTCGCGGAAGATCTCCCAGGTCAGGTCCTCGGCGCGGCCATCGACCTTTTCCAGCGCCTGGTAGATCGGCACGGTGCCGACCGGCACCGGCGCATTGCGCAGGATCCATTCGCGCGTCTCGTGGATGTTCTTGCCGGTGGACAGATCCATCAGCGTGTCGCCGCCCCAGCGCACCGACCACACCATTTTCTCGACTTCCTCGGCGATCGAGGACGTCACGGCGGAATTGCCGATATTGGTGTTGATCTTCACCAGGAAATTGCGGCCGATGATCATCGGCTCCAGTTCCGGGTGGTTGATGTTGGCGGGGATGATGGCGCGACCGCGCGCCACCTCGTCGCGGACGAACTCCGGCGTCACGCGCTCGGGCACACTGGCGCCGAAACTGACACCGCGGTGCTGTTTCAGCAGGCCGCTCTCGCGCAGCTCGTCCAGGCGCAGGTTCTCGCGGATGGCGACGAATTCCATTTCCGGCGTGATGATGCCCTCGCGCGCGTAGTGCATCTGGGTGACGTTGCGGCCTGCCAGCGCCCGGCGCGGCTGGCGGATATGCTCGAATCGCAGCGCGGCCAGCGCGGGATCGTGCTGGCGCGCCCGGCCGAATTCGGAACTCGGCCCGTCCAGCAGTCCGGTATCGCCGCGCTCGGCAATCCAGTTGCCGCGCACGTCGGGCAGTCCGGCCAGCAGGTCAATGCGCGCGGCGGGGTCGGTGTAGGGACCGGAGGTGTCGTAGACCGTGATCGGGGGATTCTGCTCAACCCCGAAGCTGGCTGGCGTATCGGCCTGGTGTATTTCGCGCATCGGCACGCGAATATCCGGGCGTGAGCCCTGCACGTAGATACGGGTGGAATTCGGAAACGGCCGGGTGACATCGGCCGAGAGCTGCGCGGTCTTCCTTATGAAATCTTCCGGGATTGCACTCATGCGGCCGTCCTCATCAATAAAGGTATACAGGGTGCGCCGGAGAGTGATCGAGCTTCCCTACGCCGGCATGACCCGGATCAGGTTCCAAGGGTAAGTCTCAGCCCGCTTCGGGCACCCCCAGCTGGGCTACACGGTACCCAAAGGACCGCCGGTTTGCAACAATACATTCCCTCCGGATGTGAGCAAGCCATTGTTTTAAATGTATTACCTGACTCCTACCCCAGCCAGATTGTTGCCAGCCCGGGACAAAGTCCGTACCCTTGGCGGCCTTCAATCGAAACCGGCAACGCACAGATGAACCAGGCAGAAATCGAACAGGCCCGTCATAACATGATCGTGCAGCAGGTCCGGCCCTGGGATGTGCTGGATGCGCAGGTTCTGGAGGCCATGTCACACGTTCCCCGTGAGGCCTTCGTGCCGGAACGCTACCGCTCCCTGGCCTTCGCCGACACCAATATACCGCTGGGCCATGAGCAGGTCATGATGAAGCCCAACGTCGAGGGCCGCCTGCTGCAGGCGCTGGCCATACAGCCGGAGGACGAGGTGCTGGAGATCGGCACCGGCAGCGGCTACCTGACGGCGTGTCTCGCCCGGCTTGGACGGCATGTCACCAGCGTGGAAATCCTGCCCGACCTTGCCGCGGCGGCCGAGGCGCACCTGGCGGAGCTGAGCGTCGACAATGTCACCCTGCAGACCGGCGACGCCCTCGCTGATATCGACCCGGGCAGACACTACGGCGTTATCGCCGTGACTGGCTCGCTGCCCGTACTGGACCAGCAGTTTTTCAGCAATCTCGAAAACGGCGGCCGCCTGTTCGTCATCACCGGCCCGCTGCCGATCATGGAAGCCCGCCTGGTCACCCGCATCAATGCCAATCACTGGGCCAGCGAATCGCTGTTCGAAACCTGCATTCCACCGCTGGTCAACGCACCCGCACCCGAATCCTTCAGCTTCTAGCGGCAACCGTTCCTGCATGCGCGAAATGACCCCCGACGAGTGCAAGGCGTACCTTGAGAGTACGCCGACCAGGCCCTTGCTGCTGGATGTCAGGGAACCCTGGGAGTACAACATTGTCCACCTCGAGGACTCCATGTTGATGCCCATGCGCCAGGTACCCGTCGAGGCCGACTCGCTTGATGCGGACCGGGAGATCGTCGTAATCTGCCACCACGGCATCCGCAGCCGGCAGGTCGCCCTGTTCCTCAAGGCCAGGGGCTTCAGCAATGTCATCAACCTGAGTGGTGGTATCGATGCCTGGGCACGCCACACGGACACGAGTCTGCCGACCTACTGAGCAGAATGCTTGCACGGAAACAGGGGGCAGACCACGTTTTTTCTGAACCGGCTGCAAAGACAGGAAACAACGTCGAAGCAAAACGCGGTCTGTCCCCGACGATTTTCGAACAGGTTATAAAGGACAACAGCTATGCTGCGCATGAAACAAACGATCACGGTGTTTTTACTGTCTGGCTGCCTGCTGACAGCCCCGGCCACGCCGGCCGACGACCTTGCCGACGTCTACCGCAAGGCACTGGCGGCTGATCCGCAGTACCTCGCCGCCACGGCGGCATATCAGGCCGCGCTCGAGGTAAAACCGCAGAGCCGCGCCGGGCTGTTGCCCGATGTGGGATTGAGCGGCAGTGCCTCGCGCGACCGCTACGACCCCAGGACCAGCGGCCCGACCACCTACGCGACCAACCAGTCCTACAGCGTCAACCTGCGCCAGCCCGTCTTCCGCCGCGACCGTTTCATCCAGCTCCAGCAGGCCGACAGCCGCATCGCGCAGGCCGATGCCGTGTTCACGTCGGCGCAGCAGGAGCTTATCCTGCGTGTGGCGACGCGCTATTTCGCCGTACTTGGCGCCCGTGACAACCTCGCCTTCGTGCGCGCCGACAAGGAAGCGCTGCAGCGCACGCTGGACCAGGCGCAGCAGCGTTTCGAGGTCGGCCTCGCGGCCATTACCGACACCCTCAAGGCGCAGGCCGCCTACGACATATCGATCAGCGACGAGATCAGCGCCGAGCAGCTGCTGGCCGATTCACAGGAGGCCCTGCGCGAGCTGACCGGATCACTGCCCGATACGCTGGAGATACTCAGCGACCAAATCCCGCTGCTGGTACCGGAACCGACCGACCAGGACCAGTGGGTCAGGTCGGCCATCGAGCAAAACCCGCTGATGCTGGCGGCGCAGGCGGCTACCGAGACTGCCAAACAGGAAATTCAGGTGCAAAATTCCGGCCATTATCCATCACTCGACATGGTTGCCGGCTTCAGTTACCGCGACAACAGCTTCGGTGGCGTCATCTCGCAGGAGCGTAACGACAGCAGCGTCGGACTGGAACTCAACCTGCCCCTTTACCAGGGCGGCGCGGTCACCTCGCGCACGCGCCAGCAGCGTTCCCTGTACGAGCAGGCCGTGGAAGAAAAAGAACAGCAGTACCGCGCGACGGAACGCCAGACGCGCGACAACTACCGTGGCATCGTCAGCGGCATCAGCCGTGTCAGCGCGCTCAAGCGTGCAATCGAGTCCAACGAGAAGGCCTACGAGGCCGCCAAGTCGGGCTTCGATGTCGGCACGCGGGATATTGTCGACGTGCTCGATGCCCAGCGCGAACTGCTGCGTGCCCGGCGCGATCATGCCCGCTCGCGCTACGATTACCTGCTGAGCACCCTGCGCCTGAAGCAGGCCGCCGGCATCCTCGCCGAGGAAGACCTGCTGCAGGTCAACGAACTGCTGGTCATGGATGAGTTGTAGGGTGCACTCTGTGCACCATTGCGTGAGACGTGAATTAGAGCTCGGAATGATAATGGCCACGGAATCCACGGAAGAACACGGAAATACAAATGCAGGACGTTTTTTGCAGGAGCGCATCTCATGCGCGATAAATAATGGCCATGGAAACACACGGAACAACACGGAAAGAATGTAGGGTGCACTCTGTGCACCATTGCGTGAGACGTGAGACGTGAGACGTGAGACGTGAGACGTGAATTATAGGCCCGAATGATTATGGCCACGGAAGGCCACGGAAATACAAGACACAGAAAAACGTGGTCTGCCCCCTGTTCCGCTATTTCGCGTTCCAGTTTCTGCACATAGAAGGCTAACGGGAAGGAGCGTCGGCAAAATCGTCTGTCATGTATAAATCAATTGATCTTTCCGTGTTCTTCCGTGGCTATTTTTAAGTATTCAATACTCGACCAGTTCGCGGATTGCATCCGCCCCTATAGATGCATGATGTATTGTAGGAGCGCATCTCATGCGCGATGGAATATGGAAAAGATCGCGCATGAGATGCGCTCCTACAGATCTATTCATTGGATAGAACGGCGGAACACACCATGACCGACAACGGCCTGCCTGAACAACTGCCCGGTTTCGATGACCCGATCGGCTTGCTGCGCGCCTGCCACAAAAAAATGCTCGCGCACTGCGAGCTGCTGGAGGGACTGCTGACCGATCCCGATCCGGCGGCCGCTCAGCAGGTGCTGCGCTATTTCTCCACCAACGCGGTCACCCATCACCAGGACGAGGAGGAAGACCTGTTCCCGCGCCTGAACCGCCAGTCCATGAAACTGGCCGACCTGGTGCATCGTCTGAAAAAGGACCATGTCGAACTCGACCGGCTCTGGACCCGTATCGCGCCCGGGCCTGCGCCAGCTGTCGCAGGCCCGGGGCGACCCGGCCTTCAGCGAGGCGGTACAGGTGTTCTGTGCATTGTCCCGGGACCATATCGCACGCGAGAACACGGATTTCCTGCCGCTCGCCTCAAGCAGTCTCAGCAGCACGGCGCTAGGCGAAATCGGCGAGGCCATGGCGGCGCGCCGCGGCGTGCGCTACTCGGCACTCTGACAGGAATCAACTATCTGCCGGTCGATCATGGCCAGCACCGCAGCCAGCGCACCACGGTTCTTTTCCACGACCTTGCGCCCCTGCTCCCCGGCCTGGTGGCGTGCATTGGCGTCCTGCAGCCACTCGCGCACCGTGCGTTCCAGCCCGGCCACGCTTTCCACTTTGACGCAGGCCCCGGCTGCCAGCAGCAGGTCGCAGATCTCGGTGAAATTGAACACATGCGGTCCGGTCACCGCGGGTATGCCAAGCGCAGCCGGCTCCAGCAGGTTGTGCCCGCCGTGAGGTACCAGGCTGCCACCGACGAAGGCCACGTCGGAAGCGGCATAGAACAGCGGCAGTTCGCCCATGGAATCGCCGATGAATACCTGGGTCCGGTCGCTGCAGGGTTCGCGTGTACTGCGCAGGACCGTTTTCAGGCCACGCTTGCGGCACAGGTCCGCGACCGGCTCGAAGCGCTCCGGATGGCGCGGCACCAGCACCAGCAGACAGTCACCGAACTGCCTGCGCAAAAGCCGGAACACATCGAGCACCAGTTCGTCTTCACCTTCGTGGGTGCTGGCGGCTATCCACACCGGGCGCCCGACGCCCCATTCGCGGCGCAGCACCTCGGCACGTTCCAGCAGGCTGGGCACGACGCGCTGCTCGAATTTCAGGTTGCCGGTCACGACCACACGCGTACTGTCCGCGCCCAGACTGATGAAGCGTTTTGCGTCGGCGTTACCCTGGGCGGCAATCTGCGACACCGCCGCAAGCGTCTGGCCGACCAGCACGCGCACGCGCCGGTAGCCGCGCATCGATTTCCCTGACAGGCGCGCGTTAAGCAGCAGCAAGGGTATGGACCGGCGCCGGCAGGTGGCGAACAGGTTCGGCCACAACTCGGTTTCCATGATGATTGCCACGCACGGCCTGACACGGTCGAAAAACCGTGTCACTGCACCCGGCAGGTCATAGGGGGCATAGACATGCGCCACCTCGCCGCCGAACAGTGCCTGCACCCTGGCCGAGCCCGTCGGGGTGACCGTGGTTATCAGGATGGAGTGATCGGGATAGCGGTCGAGCAGGGCCCTGACCACGGGTTGTGCCGCCTGCACCTCGCCGACCGACACGGCATGCAGCCAGATCACCTGCGATCCCAGTGGCGGCTCGATAAAACCGAAGCGCTCCGGCCAGCGACGCAGGTAGGCCGGCGAGCGCAGCCCGCGCCAGGCCAGGCGCAACAGCACCACGGGGGCCAGCAGGTAGAGCAGGATGGTATAGATGACGCGCAAGACAGGCACCGGCTGTTTTCTGCCGCCAGCATAGCACAACCGTTCATGCGTGAATGACCGGATGGGACAGGCAGGAGCAGGCAGGGCCCGCACAAATCGCGTGTTAAAAACTGAAGAATAGCCACGGAATCCACGGAAGAACACGGAAATAATTCGTATTCATGTACCGACTGGAGACTTCCGGATTGAGTGAATGTCCATCATCCATATCACTCCCGGCTTCGGCGCAGTCCAATATGCGTACTTCAGAGGCATCCAGGAAGGAGACGAGAGCAGGTCACGCTGTCTGCTTGTCTATATAGATTTATCTTTCCGTGTTCTTCCGTGGATTCCGTGGCCATTATCAAGCACAGGCCCGGGCCCCTGCACCAACCGACGCCCCGCAGGAGTGGACCTCATCCGCGATTTCCTGTCCCGCATATCCATCGCGCTTGAGAAGCGCTCCTACACCAATAGAAATTCCTGCAGGCGCCGGCTGTCCGTAATAACTGCGAAATGTTACAGCGGGGCGTTACAATGGCAGCCGGATCCCGCGACCCGTACCTGTTATGAGCAGCCCGACAACACTTGGCACCCGCCTGTACGCACCGCGTTACTGGCCGACCTGGCTCGGGGTCGTGCTGCTGTGGTGCCTGACACGACTGCCCTTCAGCCTGCAGATCCGGATTGGCCGCGTACTCGGCCACCTGATGCGTCTCTTCGGCGGGCGCCGCAAACGTATCATGCAGATCAACATCGACCTGTGTTTCCCTGAACTGTCGGCACGGGAACGCGCACGTATCACGTACGAGAATTTCGCCTCCATGGGTATCGCCTTGCTGGAGATGGGCATGAGCTGGTGGGTATCCGATCGCCGCCTGCGCAAGCTGGTCACCATAGAGGGCCTCGAGAACCTGGACACCGCCCTGCAGGCAGGCCATGGCGCCGTCCTGCTGAGCGCCCATTTCACCACCATGGAAATCGGCGGCCGACTGCTGTCGATGTTCGCATCCTTCCAGGTCCTGTACCGTGAACACAAGAACGCCGCCATGGAATACGTCATTCACCGCGGTCGCAACAGGTTCACCCACAAGGCCATCCTGCGTGACAACCTGCTCGGCATGCGCCGGAGCCTGCGCCAGAACATACCGGTCTGGTATGCACCGGACCAGGACTTCGGCATCGGCAAGGGCGTGTTCGTGCCGTTCTTCGGCATACCCGCGGCGACCATCACCGCCACCTCGACGCTGGCGAAGATGGCGCATTCGCCGGTGGTGCCGTTCTACCAGACCCGCCTGCCCGGCGCGCAGGGCTACCGGCTCACGTTGCTGCCGGCGCTGGAGAACTTTCCGGGCACTGACATCGAGGAGGATACCCGGCGCATCAACGAGTTGCTCGAAGACATCATCCGCAGGCAGCCGGAACAGTACCTGTGGGCACACCGGCGCTTCAAGACGCGGCCGCCGGGCAGCCCGTCGCTTTATCATTCCGGAACGTAGTCGTTGTCGTTGCCGCCGTGTCACGGGATAATCCTGCACAACACCGCGCAACAGGGCCAGCAAATTGAATGATCGGACCAAAAACCCCGGGCGCTGGGGCAGCCATGCGCCACGCGGAACCGACCATCTGCTGTTACTGGCAAAAAAGGCGGGGCTGGCGCATGGCCCGCTGAAAAGGGTACTGGCCCGCGCCTGGCGGGCACGGCATCCCGGCACACCCGTCGACATCACCTACCAGGGCGTGCGCTTCAGACTGCACCCGTGGGACAATGTCACCGATGCCAAAATCCTGTTCGGTTCCCGGAATCGGGATCGAATCGAACTGGAGGCGCTGCGGGAGCGCGTTGCAGACGGCGGCATCTTCATCGATATCGGTGCGAATATCGGCTATTACTCGCTCTTTGCAGCCGCCTTCGGCGCCGCGCGTATTGTGGCAGTCGAACCGAATCCGCTGGCCCTGGAAAGACTGGCTTTTCAATATATCGGCGAACGGCTACGGGGAACGGATCAAGCCCTTGCCGGTTGCCCTGGGCGCTTCAACCGGACAGGCAACACTGTTCATACCCGAGCAGGGCGACATGGGCGGCGGCAGGATCAGCGACCACGAGCTGGACGGCAGGCAGGTAACCGTCCCGGTGAGGCCATTGGCCACGGTGCTGGAAGAACTGGGAATCAAGCGGATAGATGCCCTGAAGATCGATGTCGAGGGCATGGAAGATACCGTGCTGTTTCCGTTTTTCGACACGGCACCCCGTTCCCTGTGGCCGCGCATGATCATCATCGAACATACCAGCGGCACGGACTGGAAGCGGGACATCCTGTCCTGGCTGCTGGCACATGGCTACACCGGGAAAGCCAGGACGCGATCCAACATGGTACTGCAACTGGATGCCGGTGATACCGCCCCATGAGCTCCGGCATCCGGGTAAAACTGCTGAGTCCTTTAACGCAACGCTATTTCATGCACCAGTTTCCCGGTGGCGTTCCGGCCTGGGGCAACTGCCACTTCAGCTTTGCCCCCGAAGACCGGGACTATGACTGGCTGGTTGTGTACGAAGACCTGCCCGGCCTGCCTGATGTACCGCGCAACAGGCGCTGTGAAGAGCTGGCATGCGCAGCTGCACATACCCTGCTCACCACGCACCGAACCCTCTTCCATCAAGCATTACGGCAATCCCTACACCCGGCAGTTCGGATGCGTACTGACCAGCCAGGAAGAATGGGCACTGCCACACCGCGACAGGATATTCTCGCAGGCCGGCCTGGCGTGGATTTATGGCGTCGGACAGGCACACGAGATCCCGTTCGATGACATGCTTGCGAGGCCGCCGGCGCACAAGACCCGTGACCTCTCCATGGTGTACTCACCCAAACGGCAGCGGCATACACTGCACCACCGCAGGAACAGGTTCATGCGCCAGTTGATGGATGAGTTGCCGGAAATGGATGTCTACGGTCGCGGGGCACGTCCACTCGATGACAAGGCCGAGGCCCTGGATGCCTACCGCTATCACGTGGCCGTCGAGAACCATATCGGCCCCCACCACTGGACCGAAAAACTGGCCGACGCCTTCCTTGGCATGACATTGCCGTTCTACTGCGGCTGCCCCAACGCCACGGACTACTTCCCGCCGGAAAGTTTCATTCCCGTCGACATGAACGACCCGCACGGCGCGGCACGCATCATTCGCTCCGCCATCGCCGCCGGGGAATACGAGCGACGGCTGCCAGCCATTATCGAGGCCCGTCGTCGGGTACTTTACGAGTATAATTTGTTCGCCGTGCTTGCACGCGAAATCGAAAAGCGCCATCACGCCGGATTACCGGGAGACACGAAGCACCGGATCTGTTCACGACATGCCCTTCGCCGGCACAGCCTGACCGGCGGCTTGCAGGACAGCTATGGCAAGGCCCGTGCGCGGCTGATCCATCTGTTCCGGCGCGGATGAGCCGGTCACACGGCGCGCTGCCCGGGTCCGCAGCACCCGCCACGGGCAGCCACGCTGTTTTTGCAGGCGCCAAGCTGGTAAATTGCGATCGACCCGACTAACGAAGAACCGAGCAACAGATGAGCCTTTCGATCAAGCGACTCAGCCGCACGCTGCGCCAGCCGTTTCACTCCCGCCATGCCTTCAAACGGCTCGAGGAATACCATTCGAAGACGCGCACACTTGATGAGGTCGTCGACTGGGCGATGAACTTCGGCGGCCATGGCTACATGCGGGTGAAAACGCTGCAGATTCCGGCCGAGATCACCCTTCTGGCGCGGGCGGTACAACAGCTGGAACCGAAGACTATCCTGGAAATCGGCGCCGCCAGCGGCGGCACCTCGCTGATCTGGTCATATCTGGCTGCAGAACGCGTCATCACCTGCGACCTGATCGACATGACGCACCAGTCCCCCCTGTTCACCCGTTTCCCGCCGCCCGGATCGAATTGCCGGGTAACATTGCTGAGCGGCAACTCGCACAGCGCGGAATTCAGGGCGCGGGTCGCCGCGCAACTGGACGGCACGCAGGTCGACTTCCTGTTCATAGACGGCGACCACACAGTGCAGGGCGTGACGGCTGATTACAACGACTACAAGGGCTTCGTGCGTCCCGACGGACTGATCGGTTTTCACGATATTGTGGAATGCCAGCCACTGCCAACCAACCAGGTGTATTACCTGTGGAAGAAGCTGAAACCGCTGGCCGAGGTGGAAGAATTTATCAACGACCCGCACCAGCGAGGCTTCGGTATCGGCTTACTTCACGTGCCACCGCAGGGCGCACCCGACCTGCCCGCCTGAGACATCACCCGCGCACATGAAAAATATCGTCTGCATGAAGTGGGGCACATTGTACGACGCCGGCTTCGTCAACAAGCTGTATGCCATGGTCAGCAGGAGCATCAGCGGTGACTTCCGCTTTGTCTGCATGACCGACGATCCGTCCGGACTCAATCCGGCCATCGAATACCGGGATTGCCCCGCCATCGAAGGCCCCTTGCCCTGGCGCGAAACGGGCTGGCGCAAGATCGCCCTGTGGGCCGGCACGCTGCCCGGCATGGAGGGTGACTGGCTGTTCCTCGATCTCGACGTGGTCATCACCGGTTCGCTGGATGCCTTCTTCGACTATCTTACGGACAGGTCTTTCGTGGTCATGCAGAACTGGACCCAGCCGGGACAGAACATCGGCAACACCTCGGTGTACCGCTTCCGGGTCGGCAGTCATCCCGAACTGCTCGAGGAGCTGCAGCGCGATTTCATGGGCGTCATCCAGCGCCATGGGAATGAACAGACGTTTGTGACACGCAAAATTCCCGATACCGCATTCTGGCCTGACGAGTGGTGCGTGCTGTTCAAGGTACAATGCGTACCGGCAATGCCGATGCGCTGGTGGCAGGCGCCGCGACTGCCGACCGGCGCGCGCGTGGTGGCCTTCCCCGGCTCACCCAACCCGGATGACGCCGCAGACGGCATCTGGCCGGCAAAGAGCTACAAGAAGCTGTACAAGCACATCAGGCCGGCCACCTGGATCAACGATTTCTGGCATGAATAGGGTCTTTAAATGAAAGCAGTCATACTCGCCGGCGGCCTGGGCACACGCATATCAGAGGAAACCCATCTGAAGCCGAAGCCCATGATCGAGATCGGCGGAAAACCCGTTCTCTGGCACATCATGAAGCTGTACTCCGCGCACGGGGTGCATGATTTCGTGATCTGCTGCGGTTACCGGGGTTATATCATCAAGGAATATTTCGCCAATTACTTCCTGCATATGTCGGATGTCACTTTCGACATGGAGCACAACCGGATGGAAGTTCACCAGCGCAATGCCGAACCCTGGCGCGTTACGCTGGTGGATACCGGCGATGACACGCTGACCGGCGGACGGCTGAAACGGGTGAACGATTATATCGAGGGTGAGGAGGCCTTCTGCTTCACTTACGGCGATGGTGTCGCGGACATCGATATCACCGCCGAAATCGAGTTCCACAAACAGCACGGCAAACTGGCCACTGTCGTCGCTGTGCGGCCGCCGGGCCGCTATGGCGCACTACAGATGGAAGGCACACGCGTCAGCGGATTCCTGGAAAAACCCCGGGGTGACGGCGGGCTCATCAACGGTGGTTTTTTCGTGCTGTCGCCAAAGTGCATACAGTTGATAGCCAGCGATCAATCCAGCTGGGAGGGTGGAGTTTTAACCCGCCTCAGCGAACAAGGCCAGCTCATGGCGTTCGAACACAACGGATTCTGGCAACCCATGGATACCCTGCGCGACAAGAATCAGCTTGAGGAGCTGTGGCAATCGGGCGAGGCTCCCTGGAAAATCTGGGAATGAACCGGTCATTCTGGAAAGACAAACGGGTTTTCATCACCGGCCATACCGGCTTCAAGGGCAGCTGGCTGTCGCTGTGGCTGTCCGGACTGGGTGCCGAGGTTCATGGCTACGCCCTCCAACCACCGACCGAGCCGAATTTCTTCACGGTTTGCGGCATGCAACAGCGCCTCGCCAGCAGCACCATCGCCGATGTCCGCGATATCGATACACTGACCCGGGCACTGCAGGCCGCGCGGCCCGATATTGTTCTCCACCTGGCCGCGCAGTCACTGGTGCGCTACTCCTACACGGCACCCGTGGAGACCTATGCCGTCAATGTCATGGGCACGGTCAACCTGCTCGAGGCCGTGCGCCACGTCCCCGGTGTCATGGCCGTGGTCAATGTCACGAGCGACAAATGTTATGAAAATCGCGAGTGGGTCTGGCCCTATCGCGAGAATGAGGCCATGGGTGGCTACGATCCCTACTCCAGCAGCAAGGGCTGCGCGGAACTCGTCTCTGCGGCCTATCGCCAGTCTTTCCTGGAGGCAGCCGGCGTACAGCTGGCCAGCGCGCGCGCCGGCAATGTCATCGGCGGCGGCGACTGGGCCGAAGATCGCCTGCTCCCCGATTTTCTGCGGGCGCTCGATGCCGGCGAAAAACTGAAGATTCGCGCGCCTGGCGCCACACGTCCCTGGCAGCATGTGCTCGAACCGCTCTCCGGCTACCTGATGCTGGCGGAGAAACTCGGCACGGAAGGCCCCGGCTTTGCAGAGGCGTGGAATTTCGGACCCGAGGAAGCGGACGCCAGAACGGTGCAGTGGATCGTCGAATCCCTGTGCAGCCGGCTGCCCGGTGCACAATGGCAGTGCGAGAACGCGCAGCAGACCCATGAGGCAAATGCCTTGCGGCTGGACAGTTCCATGGCCAGATCCAGGCTGGGATGGTACCCGCGCTGGAACCTGCAGACTGCACTCGACAAGACCCTGGCCTGGCACCAGGCCTGGCGAGAGGGCCAGGACATGGCGGCCGTCAGCCTGCAGCAGATTCATGACTACGAGGCAACGGCAAGGCCGGCATGAGCACCCGCTTCGAGATTCTCGCCACGCCCATCAGCGACCTGCGGATACTGCAGCGCAAGCCGCTCGGAGACGACCGGGGTTACCTGGAGCGCCTGTTCTGCACTGAAGAACTGCATGCTGTCCTGTCCGGCAAGACCATCGCCCAGATCAATCACACGCTCACCGCCAGCCAGGGCACGGTGCGCGGCATGCACTTCCAGCACCCGCCCCATGCCGAGACCAAGTTTGTCAGCTGTCTGCGGGGCGAGGTGTTCGATGTGGCACTGGATCTGCGCAATGATTCACCCACCTTCCTGCGCTGGCATGCCGAGATACTGAGCGCTGACAACCACCGGAGCCTGGTCATCCCGGAAGGCTTTGCCCATGGCTTCCAGACCCTGAGCGACAACTGCGAGATGCTGTACTTCCATACCGCCCCCCATAACCCCGAGGCAGAAGGCGGACTGAACGTAAACGATCCACGACTCGGCATCACATGGCCATTGCCGGTCACCGGCCTCTCGCCGCGTGATGCCGGACACCCGCCAGTGAAAGGTGACTTTGCAGGGGTCACGTCATGAAATGCCGACACTGCGGCGCGTCGCTCGATCTGCCGCTGGTCGACCTGGGCAGCGCCCCCCCGTCCAACGCCTACCTCACGGAACAGGCACTGCATGCCCCGGAACTCTGGTTTCCCCTGCGGGTACTGGTATGCGAGAACTGCTGGCTGGTGCAAACCGAGGATTTTTCCCGGGCTGACGAGTTGTTCGATGCCGAATACGCCTACTTCAGCGGTTTCTCGAGCAGCTGGCTGACTCATTGCGAACGCTATGTCAACGACATGGCAGCGCGCTTTGCGCTGGACACCAACAGTCATGTGGTCGAAATCGCCGCCAACGACGGTTACCTGCTGCAATACGTCAAGGCACGCGAAATCCCCTGCACCGGCGTGGAACCAACCGCAAGTACTGCCGCCGCCGCACGCGCCAGGGGCATCCCGATCGTCGAGGACTTCTTCGGGGTGCGGCTGGCGCAGGAGCTGGCCGCCAATGGCAAGCAGGCCGACCTGACCGCGGCCAACAACGTGCTGGCGCACGTGCCGGACATCAACGATTTCGTGGCAGGCTTCGCCGTATTGTTAAAGCCGCACGGTGTCGCCACCTTCGAGTTTCCGCACCTGTTGCGCCTGATCAGCGAAAGCCAGTTCGACACTATCTACCACGAACACTTCTCCTACCTGTCACTCACCGCGGTCCGCCGCATCTTTGCCGCAGCCGGGCTTGACATGTTCGACGTGGAAGAACACCCCACCCACGGCGGCAGCCTGCGCGTGTTCGCACAGCGCAGCGATACCGGACAGCACCCGCACAGTGAACATGTCGATGAACTGCTGCTGCGGGAGAAACAGGCCGGCCTGTGCAGTGCTGATTTCTACCGCGGCTTTCAGGCGAAGACTGATCGGATCAAGAATGACTTCCTGGCTTTTCTGATCGAGGCCAGGCGCCAGGACAAGACGGTGGCGGCCTACGGTGCCGCCGCCAAGGGCAATACCCTGATGAACTATGCCGGCATCCGCCCGGACCTTGTCGCGTACGTGGCGGACCGCAACCCGGCCAAACAGGGCAAATACATGCCCGGCAGCCGGATCCCCATCGTCGACGAGGCAGGCCTGCAGACTGCCCGGCCGGATTACGTGGTATTACTGCCGTGGAATCTCAAGACAGAGCTGATGGAACAGCTCGATTACATTCGGGACTGGGGCGGAAAGTTCGTCATCGCCGTACCCCGTCTGGAGCTGTTATGAACACGCGCATTCACTACACGAAGCCGTCGATCACCGAACTCGAGATCGGCAATTCCGTGCCGAAGTGCAAACCAACAGTACCGGCACAACAGCATCGATCTTTAATACAAGATGGAGATGACCCGATTGGCGACCGTGCAAGCCAGACTTGCGGCGTATTGAAGTGAATGAAACAGGTTATATTATGTTAGATTCCTGAAGGCACGGTTTGTACCGGAGCAACAATGATGCAGACACAACCAGAATATTCATGAAAATTGCAGTTACTGGAGCCAATGGGTTTATCGGTCGGCATGTGCTTGCTGAATTAGCAAAGCATCCAGTTGAGATTACATCTATCGTAAGACGCTTATCTACTTCACCGCCCGAATCAACAAGTATAAAAATAATCGAGCTGGACATTCACCACAGCCCTGCAAATGCATATGAACTCCTGGGACACCCTGATGCTCTTATACATCTGGCATGGAGTGGATTGCCGAATTACAGATCACTTCATCACTTCGAGCAAGAACTACAGAAGCAGTATCAATTTTTGCGACGTCTCGTTATGTCTGGCCTCCGGACATTAGTTGTAGCGGGAACCTGTCTTGAATATGGCATGCAATCAGGTGTACTGAATGAAGACATGGCGGCCCACCCTAACACCCCTTATGGATTTGCCAAGGATGTACTACGGCAGCAACTTGAATACTTGCAACAAACACATTCTTTTTCATTGACATGGGCGCGATTATTCTACGTCTATGGCGAGGGACAATCTGGGAATTCGCTGCTTCCACAATTGCGGAGCGCGGTTGATCAGGGAGAGAAAGTCTTCAACATGTCCGGCGGCAAGCAGTTACGGGATTATTTGCATGTTTCAGAAGTAGCGAAATCCCTTGTTTCATTGGCGATCAGTGGTGAAAACATCGGTATAATAAACATCTGCTCTGGAACGCCGATCTCTGTTCAAACACTGGTTGAGAAATGGATCAAGGATAACAATTGGGAGATCAACCTCAACCTGGGCCATTACCCCTACCCCGATTATGAGCCAATGGAATTCTGGGGAGACAGGCGCAAGCTGGATAGCTACCTGAAGCCTGCAAAATGAACATCTCTAATCTCAAGGAACTCTACAAAGCAGACAGGCTGCCCGTATTCCAGAATCATATGTTTAATACACATGAAGAGGCGATCAACTGTGTAACGGGTGACATGCTACTGGCCCAGAATCTGGAAACGGGTTTGATTTCCAACCAGGCTTTTAATCCAGAGTTGATGCAATACGATGCCGGCTATCAAAATGAACAGGCCCACAGCAATATTTTCCAAAAACATTTGCACGATGTTGTAAATGTAATACAACGGAATTTCCAGAATGCCACACTGATTGAAGTTGGTTGTGGCAAGGGCTATTTTCTTGAACAACTTCAATCTCTGGGATTTACAATAACCGGCCTGGATCCTGCTTATGAGGGCAATAATCCAGATATTATTAAAGAATACTTTACCCCCTTTACCGGGTTACAGGCGAATGGACTTATTTTGCGCCATGTTCTTGAACATGTGCGGAACCCGGTGGAATTTCTTGTCAATCTCCGCGATGCAAATGGCAGCCAGGGCCAAATTTATATTGAAGTACCCTGTTTCGACTGGATTTGCCAGCATCGTGCCTGGTTTGACGTGTTCTATGAACATGTAAATTATTTCCGCCTCTCTGATTTCAAACGCATGTTTAGTCATATTCATGAGGCAGGACATCTTTTCGGAGGACAATATATTTATGTTGTTGCCGATCTTGCAAGCATCCATGAGCCTATCAGGGACAAATCTGACAACTTCATTTTCCCAGCTGACTTCCTTGACTCAGTTGATGAATTTTCGCGCACGATAAAAACCCATGGCAATAGTTCAGTGGTATGGGGAGCCGCGTCAAAAGGAGTTATTTTTTCGCTTTTCATGCAAAGAGCCGAGGCAAACATTAACTTCGTTGTCGACATAAACCCTGCAAAGCAGGGCAGGTTCCTGGCCGCTACAGGTTTAAGGGTCGAGGCACCGGAAACGATAATTGATCGACTCGAGGCAGATGCACACATATTCGTTATGAATGGCAATTACCTTCCCGAAATCAAAAAGCTAACCAATAACCAGTTTAACTATATCACGGTGGATCATGAAAGCATTTGAACAAGAAGCACAGGAACGGATCAACGCAAATGAGAAAGACCGCGCACTGATGAAAAGCGCCGCTTCATTTATGCAAGCATCAATCATCCAACAATATTCTTACAATTTTTCCTGGCTCGGCCGCCCTGTCATCCAGTATCCACAGGATATCGTGGCCATGCAGGAACTGATCTGGACTATCAGGCCCGACCTGATCATCGAAACCGGTATCGCCCATGGCGGCTCACTGATATTCAGCGCCTCGATGCTGGCCCTGCTGGACATGGCTGAAGCCATCGAGACCTCCAGCACCATCGATCCCGGCACTTCCCGGCGCAAGGTATTGGGAATAGACATTGACATACGCGCCCACAACCGCGCAGCCATAGAAGCCCACCCGATGGCCTCCCGAATCCAGATGATCCAGGGCTCCAGCATCGCACCGGAAATTATTGAACAGATCAATCAAGTGGCATCGAACTACAAGCGCGTCCTTGTCTGCCTCGACTCCAACCACACCCACGAACATGTGCTGGCGGAACTGGAAGCCTATGCACCACTAACGTCGCCCGGAAGTTACTGCGTGGTATTCGATACTATCGTCGAGGATATGCCTGCCGAGCTGTTCCCCGACCGCCCCTGGGGACCGGGAAACAACCCGAAAACAGCTATCAGGGAATATCTCAAAAGCCACCCGGAATTTGAAGTCGACAAGAGCATTGAGCATAAATTATTGATTACGGTGGCGCCCGATGGATACCTGAAAAGGGTATAACGAGAAAATCAATAGCGCCGCTTTTCACAATACAATACCGCCGAATTCCTGATCATCGTTTTATGAAAAACGGGCTAACGATCGGCATTCCCGTATACAACGAGGAAGAACGCATCGAAAAAGCCATTCGATGTGCTGCAGATCAGTGCGAAAGACTGATTGTCGCCGACAACGCCTCTACCGACGACACCGGCGCTGTATGCAAACGGCTGCTGCAACAATTCCCGAACATGAAATATATCCGCAACCCGGAGAACGTCGGCGCAATAAATAACTGGTTTCGCATACTGGAAAATACCGAAACACCCTACATTATGTTCCTGGGGAGTCACGACCATATCGAAAACAACTACGTCGGAAAAGTCCTGGCGGCCCTTGAAAACGATGAATCCATTGAAGTCGCGACAGGCGAGCTGTATTTCGATTATGGCATGCGGGAAGAACCAGTCTCTTCATACAACAACTGGACCGGCGGCATGGATCAGAACGCGTACTCCAGAGTTCGCGCCTTTCTATTCGACCGCGCACATCTTGCCTGGGGCGCTTATGGCATTTATAGAACTTCATCGTTCAGACAATGTTTCACAGACGACCTGCCTGAGTATGGCGTTGACATCATCTTCCTGACGAGAATACTGAATATTGGCCGTTTCATTATTGTCAAAGGGACAGGTTTTCATGCCTGGATACGCAACGAGAAAGACGCAAAGACCGATTACCTGGAGCGTGTTGTCGCAAAAAAACATGCGTCAAACGAAAGATTGCAGATGCGCAACGATTTCCGCGTGGCCCAGCATCAGGGAATAATGAATTTCTTTCCGTCGGCAGGCTTTCTGAAAAAGCTGGCGCTTCGATATGAGTCCATGGTGCGTTTTGGCACATTCAGGAAACCGGGACTTGATACCCTGTTTTTCCTGCTCTACATACCGGTCAAGCTGGTCCGCAAATTCGACCGTGCATCCCGCCGGGCACAACACGATAGCTGAAAATACCGCTTCCAAACCGTCAAGCCCTAGCGACCGGGATAGCACTCCAGTGGCCAGACGTAGGCATGTGAAAACGGCATTCCTAGCGTCGCCTCGATCATGTACTGCGACACGAGTCGCTCGTTGAACTCACGGTGCGCCAGTTCGTAACCGGTTCCGGCAATCTTCTGTCGCTCGGCATCATGCTGCGCATAGAAGCGCAGCTTATCGATGAAGTCATCGGCCCCGCCCACCTCGACCAGCGCATCCGGGCCATACAGCTCGCCAAGACTGAAGGCACTGGTCGAGAACACCAGCAGGCCGTTGCCCATGAACAGGCCGATACGGTCCGAGGAGTAAAGGTACAGCTCGCCGCCCGGTCCGGATTTCGCCGCTGCGGTACGCTGGCTGAAGTTGAGACCGATTTTCGCCTCGCCAAGGGCACGCATGAACGCCGCACCGTACAGTGGCTTGCCGACTCCAAGACCGTGCGCGGAGCACCGCACTTCGGGAAGCCGTTCCTGAATCAGCAACGGCGCACGCCCGCGCAGGTCCCCGGGATCACTCCAGTCGGATACGTGCCCCGCGAAAAACACGTCAAACGCCTGGTCCGTCCGCTCGTGGCAACGATGGACATCGATGCTGCTGTCCACGGCGTTGGGGATGAATGACACAGCTGATCTCGATCCGGCAATACATGCAATCACCGGTCCGGCCGTGGTTACAAAGGCATGGTCCAGCACGTCTGCCTTGCTGCGCGCATCGTGAACATTATCAGAAATGAACAGGGCGTCGATGTAATACTGGAAGATCGCCACGTTCGGTAGAATGCGCCGCGCCTCGGCCAGTGTCTCCGGTTTGATAATATCCGCCGAACACAAGGCAATCACATCCGGCTCGAAGTTCCGACACACCTCCAGGAACTTGCGGTTGCAGGCACCCACCCCTGTCTTGCGGCTGCCGAACAGGGATGAGTAACGCGCCATGTCACGGTCACTGAACCAGTAGACCTCGTGATTGTTGCGGATAAAGCCGTTGTTGATCCGCACCGGCAGGAAGTAGTTGCGGGCACCCAGGGATTTCATGTGGGTATGTGAGGCGTGCAGGATTCTCATGGCCGGTTCCGTGTGTGTTCTGCGCGTCTGTCAGCAGCGGCATTCACGACGACACAGCTGTTTCCTTCACAGGTATCGCGGGATGCAGAATTGCGGATGCGACGTGGACAGGGAGGACAGAAATCAGACAGGCGTCCTGCCTTCATCCCCTCTCCCCAACCCTCTCCCGGAGGGAGAGGGAGCATGCTGGTCAGCAGCGTCATGATGACAAGCCCGCCAGCAGACCGGACAACTGGTCACGCAGCACCGTCCTGGAAAAATACTGCCGGCTGGTTTGCGCCGCGGCCTCGCCCAGCGCGGGCAGCCGGTTGGGTGCCGCCGCCAGCCGCGCCACCTGCTTCGCCAGCGCGTGCGCATCCCCGGCCGATACCCAGACCAGCCCGCTGTCATCAGCATCAGTCAGCGCCGCCGGGTAGGCCTCCGAACTGCACGTCACGACGGGCCGGCCGCAGGCCAGCGCCTGGTAGACCTTGTTGGGAATGACCCGGCCCGCCTTCGGTGTCGTGCCGAAGATGCCGAGCAGGATGTCGGCCTGCCGGATGCGTGCCGGCAATTCCTCGTAGGGCAGCCAGTCCTCGAAGCGGACGTTGGTCAGCGCCGCAGCCGCCGCCTCGCACCGCTTGCGCAGCGGGCCCTGCCCGAGCAGCGTCCGACTCTGCGGCGGCCCCTGGTACTGGCGGGCCGCCTCGACCACGACCTGCGGCCCCTGCAGCGGGATGAAGCTGCCGAAGAACAGCGCCTCCAGCGGTTGATCGCCACGCAGCGGGGCGGCCGGACCGGGCCGGAACAGGGCCGCCTCGGCACCGACATAGACCACTGCGAGCCGCGTCCTGTCCACCCCGAGCACTTGCGCGAAATAATCGACATGCGCAGGCGTATCGGCCAGCACACGATCGGCGCGCTGGAATTGCGTCCGCTCCCTGACCAGCAGCTTCCTGACCGCGCGCGCACTGCCGGGCGCGATCTTGCCCCGCTCGTCGACCTGCTTGTCATAGGCGGAGATGAGCGGATCGAAAACCAGCGGCACGCCCTGGCGCCGCGCCCAGCGACTCGCCGCCGCCAGGTCGCGCTGACGAAAACACGGCACCCAGACCAGGTCGGGGCGCGGGATGCGTCGCAGGTGTGCCTCCAGGTCACCCGGCGCGCTGAGCCGGGGATGAAAATCCCGGACCTCCCAGCCCAGCTCGCCGAACAGCTGGCGCAGGATGCGGTTGCGGGAATAGCCGGGATCGAATCGTCCCCACCAGAGTACCGTGTTCATGGCGAGCCGCTGCCCGCGTCCCCGTCTGCCAGCTGCCGGTACAGGTCCAGCGTCCTGTCCAGCATGTCATCGAGGGTGTAGGCATTGCCCGGCGGCACGGCTGACGGTGTCTCGAGGAGTTGCGCCGTGCGCTCCAGCAACCCGGAGGTATCGCCGCGCGCCACCTTGCCCGCGGGGTAGAGCGCATCGAGGATCTCTCCCACGCCGCCGTGTGCGTAACCGATCACCGGCACACCGAGGCTGAGCGCCTCGAGTACCGTCCTGCCAAAGGATTCCGGCTTGTTCGACAGGGACAGGACGATATCCGAAAACGCATAAACCTCGCGGATGTCCCTGCGCTGCCCGGTGAACGTGATGCGAGCCGCCATCCGCCTGTCATCAACGAGCTGTTGCAGTTCCCTGATGTAGGATTGCCGCCCCGGATCGAGATGACCCACAATCAGGCCATGCACATCGTGACCCTGCGCCACCAGGGCCGCGATCAGCCCGATGAAATCCTCATGTCCCTTCAGGCGCGTCAGCCGCCCCGGCAGCGTCAGCACCCGGCGTCCCTTCAACAACGGGTACTGGCCATACCATGCGTCCAGCCAGTCCACATCGGGCCGGTAGCCGTACGGGAACTCGGCCCGGTCCACGCCGCGGTGGATGGTGACGACGCGCTGCGGATCGACAGCCGGGTAATTGTCGAGGATGTAGTTGCGCACCGTGTCCGACACGGCAATCACGCGCTCGCCGCGGGTCATGATTGCGCTGTAGCGGTTGACCGAGTAAAGCCCGTGCACGGTCGTGACGAAACGCGGCCGCCCGGCAGCCGGCAGGCCACGCCAGGCCAGCCAGGCGACCCACGCCGGCAGGCGCGAACGCGCATGCAGGATATCCACGCCCTGCTCGCGCAACAGCCGGCGCAACGGACGCACCTGCAACAGCGTGGCCAGCGATTTCCTGCCCACCGGCAGACTGATATGCGTCGGACCCCGCCGCGATCAGGGCCTCGACCAGCCGGCCGCCGGCCGATACCACGAGCGAACGATGGCCTGCCGCGACCAGCGCCGCCGCCACTTCCAGCGTGCCACGCTCCACACCGCCGCTTTCCAGCGCCGGCAGGATCTGCAGCACCGTCAGTCTGCGCCCAGCCATCGTTCCGCTATCCAGGCGGCACAGCGTGCCGCCTCGTCGAAGGGTTCAGCCGGTGGCTGCAACGCTTTGCCCTGCTGCCAGGTGTCGAATGCCGTGACCAGCCCGTCCCGCAACAGCTGCGCCACCCCACGCGCCAGGCGGTCACGTTCGTTGCGCCATGGCACCGAGAGCAGCCCGACCGCGGCACCCGCGGTCAGGGCCTCGTACACCATGGACACGCTGTCCTGCGTGACCCAGACCCGCGCCGCCCGGGCCAGCTGCTCCGGCAGCCAGTCGGGGCCGGTCTGGTCGCAGGGTACAACCGTCAGTTGCGGCACATCCGTGTCGAGCTGTGCCAGGAAATCCGCCGGCGTACGGCGCGAGGTGGTCAGCGTCCAGCGCACGTCGGGCGTGCGCGACAGCACGGCATCGATCTGCCCGGCCACCGCCGTACCGGACCATGTCACGTGCTCGGACGGGCCACCGACCAGGATCAGCCCGGCGCGCTCGTCCTTTGCCGCGTCGCGCCGGACCCGGTTCAGCACGCCGCGCGTGACCAGGATGTTCTCCCTGTGAGTCGTCCGGTCATGCGCGGGTATCACGCACAGGTCGAACCAGGCGGTCGGCAGGGTCGGTTTCATCAATACCACGACCCTGCCGCCGCGTACCCGGCGGGCATTGAGCATGGGCAGGTGCGTGGCATGACCCGCGCCGATGATCAGGTCCGGGTCGGGCGCTTCCAGCCTGGACGCCGTGCGCCCTGTCAGGCAGGCCACCAGCCCGGCCCGGCAATCCACAATCTGTATCGGAAAATCATCGACGGGGACGTGCGTACGCAAGGCTGCCAGCAAACCCTGTGTCTGATTGTCGTGGCCGGGCTTGCCATCCGTGAAACGCCAGACGATCAGCGGGCGGCGTTCAGGGGATGCGTGGATGAGGGGTCGCCTGACGGCAGCGCCGGATTCAGGAATGCGCGCGGCCAAGGCCGCGCCTACGCTTTACGTGCATCAACAAGGGTATAGTCGGCGCCGCAATAGGGGCACTTGGCCTTGCCGGTTGTTTCTATAGGCAGGTAGACACGCGGGTGGGAGTCCCACAGGCTCATCCCGTCCAACGGACAATGCAGGGGCAGGTCCGCCCGGGTCACTTCGTAGTGGTTCTCGGCATTCGGCTCGACGTAGGCCTGCTCGCCGGACGCATCCGCGGTATGTGGATTTGGCACTGTGTTCTCCTGCGGCCTGGCCTGCCAGGCAATGAATACCGCGCAATTATGGCATGATAGCGCGGCCGGAATCACTAGCCTGCATTTCTCACCGGGATCCCGAATGCTGGCGCAGGGCTCGTATGTCCGGACGCCGCTCTGGAATGAAAGACCCGCTCGAGGCGCAGAGCAGGGGCCCCGGCGTAGCCGGGGATGCGACCGCCGGTGGGCGGGATGTCGCTTCGAATGCCACTGCGGGTCTTCGCTCCACCGGGGGTCAGATCCCCACCGCTGCGCGGCGGGGCCCCTCTTCCGCCCCTCGAAGCGATGCAGCCGTAGCTACCACTTGAGTGAAGAGCAAGTACGGGCGTGCGAGAACCAGCCAGGGCCGGGATAGGCAGCGGCCAATGACAGACTGTTCATTGCCGAATGGGTATTAGCTTCATGGTTTCAGCTCATTACGTTGGATAACCGCCGCCCGGCGAGAAATGCGGGCTAGCTGCCGGCATTGCGCCCAACCGGGCTGTATAATCGCCTGCGGCAATAAAATCAGGCCCATAGCGGAACGCACCCGACCCCTGGACCAACCATACAGGCATGGACAGACCGACCACCACCCGAGAGCTGTACACGCGCCTGCTGCGCTACGTCGTGCCGTACTGGAAGGTATTTCTGCTGGCGATCGTCAGCATCATGGTACTGGCCGCCACCGAACCGGCCATCCCGGCGCTGATGAAACCGCTGCTGGACGGCAGCTTTATCAAAAAGGATCCGGACACCATACGGCTCATGCCGGTCCTGCTGATCCTGCTGTTCCTGGTGCGTGGTGTTTCCAACTACATCAGCTCGGTCTCGCTCAGCTGGGTGTCCGGCAAGGTGATCAAGGACCTGCGCACGGATATGTTCAGCCGGCTGCTGACACTGCCCAGCCGCTTCTACGACGACAACCCGACCGGCACGCTGATTTCGAAGATCACCTTCAACGTGGAACAGGTCGCGGCTGCTGCCAGCGAGTCGCTGCTGATCATGGTGCGCGATACCCTGTCGGTGATCGGGCTGCTGGCCCTGATGGCCTGGATCAACTGGCAGCTGTCGGTGATCTTTTTCGTCGTGGCGCCCGCCATCGGCATTGTGGTGAAACTGATGAGCGGCCGCCTGCGCCGGCTCAGCACCTTCCTGCAGCAGTCCATGGGCGATATGACCAATGTCGTCGAAGAGGCGATCAAGGGCAATCGTGTGGTCAAGCTGTTCGGCGGCCAGGACTACGAAAACAAACGCTTCGATACCATCACCAACCGCGTGCGCCACATGAATCTGAAGATCATCGCAACCTCGGCCGCCAATGTTCCCGCCGTGCAGATGATCGCGGTCATCGCACTGGCCATCATGATCTACATCGCGTCGTCACAGACCCTGGAGAACGAATTCACGGTAGGCAGTTTCATCTCGTTCTTCGGCGCCATGGGGCTGCTGTTTTCGCCCATCAAGCGCCTGACCAAGGTCAACGAGCAGCTGCAGCGCGGCATGGCGGCATCGCAGTCCATCTTCGAGTTGCTGGAACAGCCGCCGGAACCGGAGACCGGTAACCTGCGCATGCCCGCTATCCGGGGCGCCCTCTCGTTCCGCCACGTCAGCCTGCGCTACGACACCGACAAGATCGCGGCACTGGACGATGTCAGCCTGGACATCGAACCCGGCGAAACGGTCGCGCTGGTCGGCAAGTCCGGCAGCGGCAAGTCCAGCCTGGCCGCGCTGGTACCGCGTTTCTACCAGCCGACCGGCGGACAGATTCTGCTGGATGGCGAAGACCTGCAGGACGTGAACCTCGCCGACCTGCGCGCCGGTATCGCGCTGGTGAACCAGGACATCGTGCTGTTCAACGATACCATCGCGGCCAATATCGCCTACGGCAGCATGCGCGGCGCGGACCGCGCGGCAATCACCGCCGCGGCCGAGGCCGCCCATGCCATGGAGTTCATCAGCATGCTGCCGGACGGCATGGAAACGCTGATCGGCGAAAACGGCGCGCGCCTGTCCGGCGGCCAGCGCCAGCGACTGGCCATCGCGCGCGCCCTGCTGAAGGATGCGCCGGTCCTGATCCTGGACGAGGCGACCTCCGCGCTGGACACCGAATCGGAACGGCATGTGCAGGTCGCACTGGAAACCCTCATGCGGGGGCGCACGTCACTCATAATCGCGCACCGCCTGTCCACCATCGAACACGCCGACCGCATCGTGGTACTGGATCAGGGCCGTGTCGTGGAAAGCGGTTCACACCGCGAGCTGCTCGACCGGAGCGGCGCCTACTGGCGGCTGTACAATTCGCAGCTCAGTCAGAACTAGACCGGGAACCTCGCGCAGAGGCGCGGAGATGCATGGAAATGACAAATCCACGCTACGGAGGGCGCAGAGTACACAGTGCCGATTTATACCCTGCAGGATGCGGTGAGCCAGCGAACCGCATCGGTTAATCCACGTTTCCCCGACTGAAAGCTCTGAACTGCAGGGTGCTTTGTACACGCCGGCATTGGATGTTCCCGTGTTGACCCTCGGGTTCCGTGGCCATATTCATCGCGCATGAGATGCGCTCCTACAAGAAGACGTCCTGCATTCTCTTTTTCCGTGTTCTTCCGTAGGTTCCGTGGCCATTATCCATCGCACCCGTCATTCACGTTTCACCTTTCACGTCTCACGCCATGTTGCACTTCATGAGCCATTTACGGTGCGTAAAGCGCACCCTACATATTCATTTCCGTGTTCTTCCGTGAATTCCGTGGCCATTGAAGATGCAGGGTACGTATGACGTACCGGAAGCGGTGCACGGAGTGCACCCTACAAAACTGTCCACCTGCAGATGCACCGGCAGGCGTAGGGTACGTTCCACGCACCGGCATTGGATTTTTCCGTGTTCTTCCGTGGGTTCCGTGGCCATTCAATATGCAGGGTGCGGGTGACGTACCGAAATCGGCGCACAGAGTGCCCCCTGCATCCTCTCCACATCCTGCGTGCTGCTGTCGGCCGGGGAGAAGAATATAAACCAATGCGTTACGATTGAGGTTTATATTTTTCCGTGTTCTTCCGTGTGGTTCCGTGGCCATTAGCGATGCAGGGTACGGGTGAATTACCGGAAACGATGCACGAAGTGCACCCTACAAAACCGTAGGGTGCGTTCCACGCACCGGAAATGGTGCACAGAGCGCACCCTGCATTCTGACGCGAGATTAATTTTGCGAACTCGACGCGACTAGACCACCGACAGCCAGTTCGCGTACTTGTCGAGCCGGCCGTGCACCACGTCGAAATACAGTGACTGCAGGCGCGTGGTGACCGGGCCGCGCGTGCCGCTGCCGATGACGCGATTATCGACTTCACGGATCGGCGTGACCTCCGCCGCTGTACCGGTGAAGAAGGCCTCGTCGGCCAGGTAGACCTCGTCACGCGTGATGCGCTTTTCGCGCAACACATAGCCTTCGTCCGCCGCCAGCCGGCCAATGGTGTCGCGGGTGATTCCTTCAAGCGCCGAGGTCAGGTCAGGTGTATAGATGACATTGTCACGCACGATGAAGATGTTTTCGCCGCTGCCCTCGGCCACGAAGCCGTCCACGTCCAGCAGCATGGCCTCGTCGTAACCGGAGGTCAGGGCCTCGTTCAGCGCCAGCATGGAATTGATGTAATGACCGTTGGCCTTCGCCTTGCACATGGTGATGTTGACGTGGTGGCGGGTATAGGACGAGGTCTTGATGCGGATGCCTTTCTCCATGTTCTCGGCACCCAGGTAGGCACCCCATTCCCACGCGGCGACGATGCCATGCACCTTGAGGTTGTCCGCGCGCAGACCCATGCCTTCCGAACCGTAGAAAAACATCGGGCGGATGTAGGCAGACTCGAGCTTGTTTTCGCGCACCACGGTGCGATGCGCCTCGGCCAGCGTCGGCTGATCCCAGGGCACCGGCATCCTCATGATATGCGCGGAGCCGTATAGCCGTTTCATGTGCTCGGGCAGACGGAAAATCGCGGTGCCCTGCTCGGCACGGTAGGCACGCACGCCCTCGAACACGCCCATGCCGTAATGCAGGGTATGGGTCAGCACATGCACCTGCGCCTCGCGCCAGGGCACCAGCTGCCCGTCCATCCAGATGACGCCGTCGCGGTCAGACATTGACATACGAAATTCTCTCCGAAGTAGCTAACTTACCGTGAAACGTGAGACGTGAAACAAACCACGCAAATCCTGCAGGTTGAATACCAGGCTCGGGCCTTAACACCTTTCACCTTTCACGTTTCACGCCTCGCCCATCACCTGTTGCCAGATCCGGCACACCGTCGCGCGCTCATCCACCAGTTCGTCCTGGCCGACCAGCGCCGGCGCATCCTGCAGCACCCGGTGGTTGATCCGCTCGCGCAGGACAGAATAGGCGTTTGACAGGTCCTCGACATTCTGCGCGGGCAGCACACCGATATCGCCGATGACCCGCAACAGGCCAAGCGTCGCGGTCGGACGCAACAGCACACCATGCTCGCCGGACCAGCGCAGGACCATGAATTGAACCATAAATTCGATATCAACGATACCGCCTGGTCCGTGCTTCAGATCAAACCTGTCGGCCGTGGTCTTGTCCAGCTCCTGGCGCATGCGCCGGCGCATGTCGGCCACCTCGGTCTGCAAGCCCTGCGCATCCCGTGACCGCGCCAGCACCCCGTTGCGTATGCGCTCGAACCGGCGGGTGATTTCGCTGCTGCCGACCACCACGCGCGCGCGGATCAGCGCCTGGTTTTCCCAGGTCCAGGCGCTGCCCTGCTGGTAGTCGTCGAACGCCTCCATGCTGCTGACCAGCAGGCCGGAATTTCCGTTCGGACGCAGCCGCATGTCGACCTCGTAGAGCACCCCTGCCGCAGTAAAGGTATTGAGGATGTGGATGATGCGCTGGCTGAGGCGGGTGAAGAACTCCGTGTTGTCGATGACCCGGGGACCGGCAGTGTGCTGCTCGCTGCCGGTGCTGTCATGCAGGAACACGATATCCAGGTCCGAGCCATATCCCAGCTCGTAGCCACCCAGCTTGCCGTAACCGACGATGGCAAAACCTGCTGCGCACAGCTTGCCATGGCTCAGGTATGCCGGCCGGCCATAGCGGTCAACCTGGTGGTTCCAGGCCAGCGCCATCACCGTCTCGAGCACCACTTCCGCGATCTCCGTCAGGTGGTCGGCCACGCGCGTCACCGGCAGTCCGGCGATGATATCGGACGCCGCCACGTGCAGCATGGCGGCCTGGCGGAACTGCCGCAGCTGGTCCATCTGCTGTTCGAGGTCGTTGGCCGGTATCCCGTCCATGCGCGCCTGCAGCTCGTCACGCAGCCCGTCCTTGTCGAGCGGATCGAACAGGGCGCGCGGATCGAGTAATTCGTCGAGCAGGATCGGATGCTGGGCCAGCAGGGCCGCGATCCAGCTGCTGGCGGCACACAACCGGGCCAGCAGCGTGAGCGCCGCCGGATGCTCGACCAGCAGCGACAGGTAGGTGGTACGTCCGGCGACGGCTTCCAGCAATGCGCCCATGCGCTTGAGCACCTCCGGCGCCTGCGCACTGCCGGACGCGGCATTCAGTACCAGCGGCATCAGTTCGTCGAGCCGTCGCCGGCCCTGTTCGCCGAGGAATCGCGATACCGGCCCCTTGCGGAACTGGGTCAGCCATTGCAGCACCGCATCGCCCTTCGGGTAGCCGGCATTTTTCAGCAGGCGCACGGCATGCACGTCATCGACGGCCTTGCTCCAGACATCGCCCATGCCGCGCGTCCGGTCGCGCTGCTGTTCCTCGACCCGTTCGCGCGGCGCGGCAAAGACCTGCTCGAAATGCTCCTGCACCAGGCTGCGATGCCGGGCAAGTTCGTGCGCGAAACCGTCCCAGTCGGGAAAACCCATGGCGAACGCCAGCCGCACACGCCCCAGGTCGTCCTCCGGCAATGCATGCACCTGGCGGTCCTCCCAGGCCTGCAGGCGATTCTCGGTGCGACGCAGAAATACATAGGCCTCGGCCAGCTGTCGGGTCACGGACTCCGGCAGGTAGCCGAGCGTGGCGAGCGCATCGAGGATCACCAGCACGCTGCGCTGCTGCAGGACCGGTTCGCGCCCGCCCCGCACCAACTGGAAGGCCTGCACGATGAACTCGATTTCACGAATACCGCCCGGGCCGAGCTTGATGTTGTCCTGCATGCCCTTGCGCTCGACCTCGCGGATGATCTGTTCCTTGAGACTGCGCAGCGAATCGAACGCGCCGAAGTCGAGGTAACGGCGGTAGACGAACGGCTTCAGCAGTTCCATCAGGCGTGCACTGGCCTGCTTTGGTCCGGCCACAGGCCGCGCCTTGATCATGGCGTAACGTTCCCATTCACGGCCCTGCAGCTGGTAGTAATCCGCCATTGCGTCGAAGCTGGCGGCCAGCGGCCCGCTGTCACCATAGGGACGCAGGCGCATGTCGACCCGGAACACGAAGCCGTGAGCCGTCTTCTGGTCCAGCACGCGAATCAGCTGCCGACCCAGGCGCAGGTAGAACTCGTCCGCACTCTCGTGACGCCGGTGCCATGCCGCGTTCACGTCAGGGTAGGCGAAGATCAGGTCGATATCGGAAGAAAAATTGAGCTCGTGCGCACCGAGCTTGCCCATGCCCAGCACCACCAGGGAGGGCGTGAGCTGTTTTGCGGTCGCGCCCGCCTGCCGCACGGCCCAGGGATTGATCCGTTCCAGGGCGCCGCTGACACAGGCATCCGCCAGTGCGCTCAGATCGCGCAGCACCTCGCCGAGCGGCGCCCAGCCGGCCAGGTCGCGACAGGCGATGCGCAGCATCTCCTGTTGCCGGAATTCGCGCAATATTCGTGACAGGGCAGTCTCATCCCTGGCGTCCTGCAATGCCAGTGCCAGCTTCTGCGCCGTTTCGCCGGGCGCGTAATCGCCCAGCAAACAGCCGTCATCCAGCAGCCGGTAAAACACCTCCGGATTGCGCTGGCAGGCCTGTGACACGAAATCACTGCAGGCCCATACCCGCTGCAGGGCAGCGATGAACTCCGGATGTGCGGGCGGTATGCAGCCGGCCTCGACACTGGCCTGCGTAAAGGCCTCCCAGGCCTCTTCCAGCGGCTCGCGCAGCACGTCCGGCAGGTTGCCGGACTGCTGTCGATTGATGCCTGCCGGCATGTGTCCCTTGCTCGTCATTGTCGGTGTTCAAGTTTGCTGGTTCGCCAGCCGACTGTCTCGATTCGCGACAATTATATACAAGCCAAGGGGAAAGAAATGGATTTCAGAGCCTATCTGGCAATGATGGTGGAAAAGGATGCATCGGACCTGTATCTCAGCAGCGGTGCGCCGGCCAGCGCAAAGATCAACGGCAAGATGACACCACTTGAGGAACAAGCCATTACATCGGAACAAGTCAGGGAAATTGCCTGGTCGTTGATGGATGCGTCCCAGATCGAGGAATTCACTCACCGGCCGGAGATGAACCTGGCAATCTCCGAATCGGGCATCGGCAGATTTCGTGTGAATATCTTCCGTCAGCGCAACACGGTGTCCATGGTGATCCGCAACATCAAGACCAGCATACCCGACTGGAAACTGCTTGGCCTGCCCGAGGTATTGACCCGGGTCATCATGGCCAAACGCGGACTGGTGCTGTTCGTCGGCGGCACCGGCTCGGGCAAATCGACCTCGCTGGCATCGCTGATTGACTACCGTAATACCAACAGCGCCGGCCATATCATCACCATCGAGGATCCGGTCGAGTTTGTCCATCGGCACAAGAAGTCCATTGTCAATCAGCGCGAGGTCGGCGTGGACACCGAGAGTTACGAAGACGCCCTCAAGAACACACTGCGACAGGCCCCGGATGTCATCCTGATCGGCGAGATACGCGACCGTGAGACGATGGAGCATGCGCTGGCGTTTGCCGAAACCGGGCACCTCGCCATCTCCACCCTGCACGCCAACAACGCCGATCAGGCACTTGACCGTATTATCAATTTCTTTCCCGAAGACCGTCGCAACCAGCTGCTGCTCGATCTCTCGCTCAATCTGCGCTCCTTCGTTTCACAGCGGCTGGTAAGGACTGTTGACGGCAAGCGGGCAGCGGCCGTGGAGATCCTGATGGGCACCCCGCTGGTACAGGACATGATCCGTCGCGGCGATATCCACGAAATCAAGGAAGTCATGGAGAAATCGGAAAATGCGGGTATGCAGACCTTTGACGGCGCCCTGTTCAGACTGGTCGAGAGTGGCAGGATATCCATCGACGAGGCCATGAAGAACGCGGACTCCCCCAACAACCTGCGCCTGCGGCTGACCCTGAACACCGGCGAGGCAGAAGAGAGCAAGACACCCGCCGGTCTCAGCCTGATCGACCACAATGAGAGCCATGTAGAGCTCAATGAATTCGACAAGGCCCTCCGCACACTCGTCGAAACGGGCAGGATGTCGGCCGAGGAAGCCCTGATGGATGCGGACGATCCGGACAAGCTGGGTAGCGAGCTCAGCCGGCTGGATATCGGCAATGGAGATACTTCAGCCTTGCGTGCGTGAAAGGTGAAAGGTGAAAGGTGAAAGGTGAAAGGCACGAGCATACCCGTTCAAGGTCTTACGTCTCACGATTCACATCTGACACTTGACCTGCATCCCGGCCAGCAATCACTATAGTGACTTGCAACACTACCTGATATGACACTATGAAATTTCTGATTACAGGTGGCGCCGGCTTCATCGGCTCGCATATTGCAGAGCGCCTGCTCAGCGACGGGCACCAGGTCCGCATCCTGGACAATTTTTCCACCGGCAAACGTGAAAACATCCCGGTATCCGATGCCGTATCGGTCATCGAGGGCGACGTGGGCGACTTCAGGACGGTGCGCGAGTGGATGGATGGCATCGATATCGTCTACCACGAGGCCGCCATCGCCTCGGTGGCCGAGACCGTTGGTAACCCGCTGGGCAGCGAACGCACCAATTATCGGGGCACCCTGAACGTACTAGAAGCGGCCCGCCAGGCCGATGTCAAACGCGTCATTTTCGCCTGCTCCGCCGCCGTCTACGGCGACCTGCCGGAGCTGCCCAAGACCGAGGACATGCCGGTCAGGCCGCTGTCGCCCTACGCGGTCGACAAGCTGGCTTCCGAGCACGCCTGCCAGGTCTATACACAGCTGTATGGGCTGGAAACGGTCGCACTGCGCTATTTCAACGTGTTCGGTCCGCGCCAGGACCCGTCCTCGCCCTATTCCGGTGTTATCTCCATATTCGCGGACCGGATCAGCCAGGGCAGGCAGCCGTCCATCTTCGGCGACGGCGAGCAGACCCGTGACTTCGTCTATGTTGCCGACGTGGTGGAGGCCAATATCCGCGCGGCGCGCGCGCCAGCCGCGGCCGGTCAGGCCATCAACGTGGCCACCGGCTCGACCATTACCATCAACGAGTTGCTGCGCACCGTGTGCCGCATCCAGGGCCAGTCCTTCGACCCGGTCTATCAACCGGCCCGGGAGGGCGATATCCGCCATTCCTGCGCCGATATCAGCCGTGCCGGGACACTGCTGGACTGGGCACCCCGCGTGGATTTCGAAACCGGCCTGCGCAGGCTGTTCGAGAGCGAATAGCCACCCGGCACGATGCAGCGAGCCGCGTATCAGCGGCCCGTTTGCGGCTATAATCGGCGCCATGCAGAACCCTTCCAGACCACACCGCGACACCCTGTTTGTCGAAGACGCCCGGATTCTCGCGCATGACAGCTATCCCGGCGAACAATACGTCCTGAGAGTCGCGGCGCCGGAATGCGCCGGCCGCGCGCAACCGGGCAGCTTTGCGCATATCCAGTGCGACCCCGCCCTGCCCATGCGCCGGCCGCTCTCCATCATGCGCGTCGACGCGGCCGCCGGCTGGGTCGAATTCCTGTACAAGGCGGTCGGCACCGGCACGCGCGCCCTGGCCAGCCGCGCGACCGGCGAGACGCTCAGCATGATCGGCCCCATCGGCGTACCGTTCACACCGGACCGGACACGCCCGCGCACCCTGCTGCTGGGCGGCGGCGTCGGCATTCCGCCGATGGTGTTCCTCGCCGACCGGCTGCGCAAGGAGCCGCACTGGCAGCCACTGGTACTGATGGGATCCGAGGTGCCGTTTCCGTTCAGCGCCCGACCGTCGCGCTTCATGGTGCCGGGGATGCCGGAGGGCGTGATTGCCGCCATGCCGCTGCTCGAGGACTGGGGCATACCCAGCCGACTCGCCAGCCTGCAGGGCTACCCGGGCTGTCACGAGGGTTACATCACCGATCTGGCACGCCACTGGCTGGATGCGCTGGATTCGACGGCGCGTGCCGGGATCGGCATCTTTGCCTGCGGCCCGTCCCCTATGCTGGCGGCAACGGCACGGCTGGCGCGCGAATACGACCTGCCCTGCCAGGTCTCACTGGAAGAGTACATGGCCTGCGCCGTCGGTGGCTGCGCCGGCTGTGCCGTGGAGATCAACACCCCGCAGGGCCCCGCCATGAAACGCGTGTGCGTGGACGGCCCGGTATTCGATGCACGGTCGGTGAACTGGGATTGACCGCTGACCGGGTCCAGACAAAATATCTCGCGCAAATGAAACAAATCGCCACAGAGGGCGCAGAGCACACAGAGAATAATCGATTCATGCAGGTAGAGTGGGCTTGCGAACTGAAGCTTTGATAAATTCTTCATCATGCACATTTCAATCATGTGCGGGAGTGGAACAAACAGACTCTGCGACCTCTGTGTCCTTTGTGGCATTGATCTTCTGGTTGTCTTTGCGCCTTGGCGCGGGCCTTTTCTGTATAGAACGAAAAACGGGCGCAATGCGCCCGTTTTTTTACTGCTCGCACACAGGTTCCTGCGCTAGTCCTCCTGCAGGAACACGTTGTCCATGGCCGAAGCGAAGGTGTCTACGTCGCCCTCTTCCAGCTTGACCATCAGACGCACCTCGTTGGCCGAATCGGCGTAGTGCAGTGCGTCGTCGTAACTGATCTCGCCTGCCTTGTAGAGGGTAAACAGCGCCTGGTCGTAGGTCACCATGCCCTGCTGACTTGACTGCTTCATCAGTTCCTTCAGCTTGTGTATCTCGCCCTTGCGAATCACGTCATGCACCAGCGGCGTACCGAGCAGGATTTCCACGCACACGACCCGGCCGTTGCCGTCCTTGCGGGGAATCAGCTGCTGCGCCAGGAACGCCTTCATGTTCATGGACAGGTCCATGAACAGCTGCGGACGGCGGTCTTCCGGGAAGAAGTTGATAATACGGTCCATTGCCTGGTTGGCGTTGTTGGCATGCAGGGTAGCGAGACAGAGGTGACCGGTCTCGGCAAACGCGATGGCGTGATTCATGGTTTCACGATCCCGGACCTCGCCGATCAGGATCACGTCCGGCGCCTGGCGCAGGGTATTCTTCAGCGCCGTTTCATACGACTCGGTATCGATACCGACCTCGCGCTGGGTTACGATGCAACCCTGGTGCTTGTGCACGAACTCGATCGGATCCTCGATGGTAATGATGTGCCCGGTACCGTTCTTGTTGCGGTAATCCAGCATGGATGCCAGTGAGGTCGACTTGCCGGTACCGGTAGCGCCGATGAAAATGATCAGGCCACGCTTGGTCATGGCGAGGTTCTTCAGGATCGGCGGCAGGCGCAGCTCCTCGATGGACGGAATATAGGTCTCGATGCGGCGCAGCACGGCCCCGGCGTTGTTACGCTGGATAAAGGCGCTGGCACGGAACCGGCCCACGTCCTTTTCCGAAATCGCGAAATTGCACTCATGCGTGGCCTCGAACTCGTCACGCTGCGCCGGTGTCATCATATTGGTGATCATATGCATGGCGGTTTCGGGCGTCAGCGCATTGCTGCCGATTGGCACCGTCTTGCCGTTCAGCTTGATGGTCGGCGGCAGACCGGCCGTCAGGAACAGGTCCGAGGCCTGTTTCTCCTTCATCAACTTCAACAGCGGCAATAAATCCATATCAGCTCTCCGACCCGGTTCCTAGCGGAAATTATCCTTGATGGCCGCCTTGGCGCGCGCATCCTGCTTGGTGATCAGGCCCTTGGCAAGAATGTCGTTCAGGTACTGATCGAGCGTCGTCATACCGACTGCGTTGCCGGTCTGGATGGCCGAGTACATCTGCGCCACCTTGTCCTCGCGGATCAGGTTGCGGATGGCCGGCGTGCCAATCATGATTTCCCAGGCCGCGATACGCCCACCGCCGATCTTCTTCAGCAGGGTCTGCGCGATAACCGCGCGCAGCGATTCCGACAGCATCGAGCGTACCATGGTCTTTTCAGCGGCCGGGAACACGTCGATCACACGGTCGATGGTCTTGGCAGCGGACGTGGTGTGCAGGGTACCGAACACGAGGTGACCGGTTTCGGCCGCGGTCAGCGCCAGGCGAATGGTTTCCAGGTCGCGCATTTCGCCGACCAGTATGATGTCCGGATCCTCACGCAGTGCCGAACGCAATGCCTCGTTGAACCCCTTGGTGTCACGATGCACCTCGCGCTGGTTCACCAGGCACTTCTTGCTTTCATGCACAAACTCGATGGGGTCTTCGATGGTCAGGATGTGGTGGTAGGCCTTCTTGTTGATGTAATCGATCATCGCGGCCAGCGTGGTCGACTTACCGGAGCCGGTTGGTCCGGTCACCAGCACCAGGCCGCGCGGCGTATCCGCGATTTCCTTGAAGATCTGCGGCGTACCCAGGTCTTCAAGGCCGAGAATCTCGGAGGGAATGGTACGGAACACTGCACCGGCACCGCGGTTCTGGTTGAACGCGTTGACACGAAACCGCGCCAGGTTGGGAATCTCGAAGGAAAAGTCCGTCTCGAGGAACTCTTCGTAGTCCTTGCGCTGCTTGTCGTTCATGATGTCGTAGACAAGCCCGTGCACCGTCTTGTGGTCCAGCACCGGCACGTTGATCTTGCGCATATCGCCGTCGACACGGATCATCGGCGGCATGCCGGCGGAGAGGTGCAAGTCGGATGCACCGTTGTTGACACTGAAAGTAAGTAACTCGGCAATATCCATGCCCACTCCATTAATAGATCAATATCCGAAAAGCTTTATCGACGGTAGCAGGGGATACTTGAACATGCACACAGATGACATCCGGCCTGCTGCCACAAACACCCGTACGGAGAAATCCGGCGGCGTATTTCAACACGTGGAATATCATCGACAGCCATGCCCGTTGTCTAGAGTATGCCGCATTGCGATGAATTCTCAAGCCACCCGGAGATTGCTGTTAACGATATGAATAATATGAATAATTATCCCCGACGACACTCAGCCACGGGCGGCGCCCGAGCTGCCGCGCACGCCTTCGTGAAGCACTACCGAAACTTGTCGTTGGCAGCTTGCATCCTGTATGGTCAAAAACCATGACTGACTTGAATCTGACCTTCATCGGCGGCGGCAATATGGCCAGCAGCCTCATCGGCGGACTGATCGCCGACGGCTGGAATCCCGCCACTATCCAGGCAAGCGATCGCGACGTGCAACAGTTGCAACGGCTGGCCTCACGCTTCGGGATCACCACCACGCAGGACAACCAGGCGGCCGCAGCACGCGCCGATATCATCGTGCTGGCAGTCAAGCCACAGGCCATGAAGTCCGTCGCCCTGGAACTGACCGGGACCGTGGCTCGACACAGGCCGCTGGTGATTTCCATCGCCGCCGGGGTGCGCGAAAGCACATTGCGCGACTGGCTCGGTGCGAATGTGGCCATCGTGCGTACCATGCCGAACACGCCGGCCCTGGTGCAGAGCGGCGCGACAGCGCTGTTTGCCAACCCGGCAGTAACCGAAAACCAGCGCAGCACCGCCGAATCGATCATGCGTGCCGTGGGACTTGCAATCTGGGTCGAGGATGAAAACCAGCTGGATGCCGTTACCGCCCTGTCCGGCAGTGGTCCGGCCTACTTTTTCCTGCTCATGGAGGCGCTGCAGGCAGGCGGTTGCAAGCTTGGCCTGCCGGAGGACACGGCACGCCTGTTGGCACTGCAAACTGCCTTCGGTGCTGCTAAAATGGCGCTCGAAAGTCCGGAGGATGCGGCCGCGCTGCGGCGACTCGTGACATCCCCGGGCGGCACAACCGAACGCGCCATCAGCGTCTTTCAGCAGCACGACTTCGAGGAACTTGTCGAACAGGCCATGCAGGCCGCGGCCGGTCGCTCGCGCGAACTGGCGGATGAAATCGGAAACCAGGCATGAACAACTATCTGACCAATCCACTGGAATTCCTGATCACCACCCTGATCAGCCTGTACATCCTGGCTGTGATGCTGCGTTTCCTGCTGGGCGTGGTCCGCGCCGATTTCTACAACCCTGTCAGCCAGTTCCTGGTGCGCATCACCAATCCATTGCTGGTACCACTGCGCAAGGTCATCCCCGTCATCGGCAAGTTCGACACGGCGGCCGTGGTGTTGATGCTGGTACTGCAGCTGGTATCGGTATTCATCGTCGTATCGCTGCGCGGGGCGAGCGTGCCGTTCTTCAGCATTCTGCTATACACCGTCGGCGAACTGTTCATGCTGCTGATCAACATCTTCCTGGTCTCCATCCTGGTGCAGGTGATCCTCAGCTGGATCAGCCCGAGCACTTACAGCCCGGTCAGTACACTGCTGTACAGCCTGACCAACCCGATTCTGAAACCGATCCAGCGCGTCATCCCGCCGCTTTCCGGCATCGACCTGTCACCGCTGTTCGCCATGATTGGCCTGCAGGTCCTGCGCATGCTGGTCATGCCGTTGCTGCATTGAGCCCGCTTGGCGGCATCCTGGTACCAGTGGGATGGTGAAGACCTGTTGCTGTCGGTACACGTCCAGCCGAAAGCCAGCCGGGACCGGATTGACGGTACGCACGGCGAACGCCTGAAAATCCGCATTACCGCGCCGCCGGTCGATGGCCGGGCCAACGAACACCTGTTGAGATTCCTGGCCGGCGAGTTTGGCGTGCCGCGCCGTCAGGCCGTACTGCTGACCGGCGACACCGGGCGCGCCAAGCGCATTCGCATCGAGCGGCCTGCGCGGCTGCCGGCCGGGCTCATTGCGCCGCGGGATTGATTGTTGCGCCGTTCTGAACCAATCATTAGACTCGACCCCCTTTCTTCAAGGCGCTGCAGACACCCACCATGCCCGAGGCAATACCGGCGGACAGTGTTGGCCTGATCACCCCGCAGTCAATGACATTCCAGAATATGCTGCGCCAGGAGTGCGGCACCAGGCTGCCCGAATACACGCTTGCCTGTGAGACCTGTGGCAAGCTGTCGGGGCGCGCGGCGATCTACCGTTTCAGTCGCGATGACGACGCGGCCCGCCCCGGCCTGTCGCCCACGCCATGATCAGGCATATGCAATCCGCGCGCAGCTGGCTGCAGGCCGTGGCGGTCTATACGCGTCCGCGTGTACTGGCCATGATCTTCCTCGGCTTTGCCGCGGGTCTGCCGTTCCTGCTGGTGTTCTCCACGCTGACCTACTGGCTGAGCGATACGGGGGTCGACAAAACCACCATCGGGTTCTTCACCTGGATCGGCATCACCTACTCGATCAAGGTGTTCTGGGCGCCCGTGATCGATCGCCTGCCGCTGGCATTGCTGTCGCGCACGCTCGGCCAGCGCCGGGCCTGGATGCTGGCAGCTCAGTGCACCATCGTTCTGGGCCTGGCCGGAATGGCAATAACTGACCCGGCGACCCACCTGACACAGCTCGCGCTGCTTGCCCTGCTGGTCGCATTCGGCTCCGCCACCCAGGACATCAGTGTCGACGCCTGGCGCATCGAGGCCGTTGACAAGGCACTGCAGGGCGCCATGGCAGCGTCCTATGTTCTGGGTTACCGGGTCGCCCTGCTGGTAGCGGGCGCCGGGGCGCTGTATCTGGCCGAATTCTATTCCTGGCCGATTGCCTACCTGTCCATGGCGGCACTGATGAGTGTTGGCATCGTCACCACCCTGCTCATCAGTGAGCCCCAGCACGTCCGCGACGCCCGCACCGTGGCGCTGGAGGAACGGCTGGAGAACGTCATGGGCATCCGTGACAGGCAGTCACCCTGGCAGCGGCTGGCCGCCTGGTTCTCCGATGCCGTGGTCAGTCCCTTCGTGGAATTTTTCCAGCGCAACGGCGCCCTGGCGGTACTGATCCTGCTGCTGGTCGGCGCCTACAAGCTGAGCGACATCACCATGGGTGCCATGGCGGGTCCGTTTTACCGCGATCTCGGCTTCAGCAAGACCGAGATCGCCAACATCACCAAGATCTTCGGTTTCTTCATGACCATAGCCGGCGCCTCGCTGGGCGGAATCTTCGTGGTGCGCTTCGGCATCCTGCGCCCGCTGCTGGCCGGTGCCATCCTGGTCGCCTCCACCAACCTGCTGTTCGTGTGGCTCGCCAACAGTGAGCCGAACCTGGCGTCGCTGGCGGTCGTCATCAGCGCCGACAATCTGTCAGGTGGATTCGCCACCTCGGCCTTCATCGCCTGGCTGTCGAGCCTGGTCAACAAGTCCTATACCGCGACCCAGTACGCGCTGTTCAGCTCGCTGATGACCCTGCCTGCCAAGTTCGTCGGCGGCTTCTCCGGCATCGTGGTCGACCACACCGGCTACGCGACCTTTTTCCTCTACGCCGGCCTGCTGGGCGTGCCCGCCATCCTGCTGGTACTGATCCTGATGTCACGGCAAGCGTCACCGGACAGCGGGTAATACAAAAGTATTAACCGTTTGTTCTATATCAATAGTCTGGAATTTCTTACAGACTGTCCCGGGGTCATTTCCAACAAAAACAGCAGGGTTTTCATGCATGAAGCTCGAAATTTCTACTACGCTTGAAGCCATGAGAAGAGCAATCCCGGAACGCAGAAACCTGGGGAAGCGGCGCTGGGGGCTGTCGACCGAGTTCCCCCTCAAGGATTGCAACGGCTCGCTGGTGATCACCGAGCGGCGCTGCCTGACCGACCGCCGCCTGGAAAACACCTCGCTCGCAGACCGCCTGCTTATGTTCTCAGGGCTGGTGCAGGTCGAACGGGACAACAACCTGTCCTGACGACCAGGGACGACATCCTGCAAACCCCGATCTCGCGCCAAGGCGCGAGCTATTCCTACAGATCGTACTCGTAATCCATGATCAGCGGCGCGTGGTCGGAGAAGCGCTTGTCCTTGTAGATGCGCGCGCCCTGCACCAATGCGCCAATGCCCGGTGTTGTGACCTGGTAGTCAATGCGCCATCCCACGTTCTTCGCCCAGGCCTGTCCGCGGTTCGACCACCAGGTGTACTGCTCCGCGGCCTGGTTGACGGCGCGAAAGGTATCGACGAAACCGGCCGGGCCGAACAGCTCGTCCATCCAGGCGCGTTCTTCCGGCAGGAAACCGGAGTTTTTCCGGTTGCCGCGCCAGTTCTTAAGGTCGATTTCGCGGTGTGCGATATTCCAGTCCCCGCACAGAATGTATTCGCGCCGCTTGCGCTTCGCGGTACGCAGCCAGGGCATGAAGCGCTCGAGAAAATCGAACTTGACCTGCTGGCGCAACTCGCTCGATGAACCGGATGGCAGGTACAGCGACACCACGCTGAGTGGCCCGAAGCGTGCCTCGATGTAGCGCCCCTCGGCATCCACATCCGGCCAGCCCAGCCCGGAGATCACCTGGTCGGGCTTGTGCCGGCTGTAGATGGCGACCCCGCTGTAACCCTTCTTTTCCGCATCGTGAAAGAAGATATGCCAGCCGCGCGGCCGGAATAGCGGGTCGTCCAGCTGGTCGACCTGGGCCTTGGTCTCCTGCAGGCACACCACGTCTGCCTGCTGGCGCACCATCCACTGGAAAAAGCCCTTGCGCGCCGCCGCGCGGATACCGTTCACGTTGACTGTTATGATGCGCATCAAGCTCCACCCATCGAACCGGATGTGTATGATAACGACCTCCGACCCCCATAACGACCCTGGCCCGGATGTTGTACCAGTATCCGGGATGCTGGCGCACGACTGCATGCCGAGGACAGGGACCGGACAGGCCGCGGGCCGGTTTCAAGCTGTACTATGGAGAATTTCTGAAACATGATCGAGACATTTATACTCTCAGTCGATCACAGGTCCACCCGCGACCGACTGGTACAATATTCGGTCTGATTGCCATGAAAGACTACCAGCACGATTTCATCGACTTCGCCATCCAGGCCGGCGTCCTGCGCTTCGGTGAATTCACCCTGAAATCCGGCCGCGTCAGCCCATATTTCTTCAATGCCGGCCTGTTCAATACCGGCGAGCACCTCGCGCGACTGGGACGCTGCTACGCGCAGGCGATCGTCGACAGCGACATCGGCTTCGATGTGCTGTTCGGGCCGGCCTACAAGGGTATCCCGCTGGCCGCAGCTGCCAGCATCGCGCTCGCCGACCACCATGCCCGCAACGTGCCCTGGTGTTTCAACCGCAAGGAGGCCAAGGGTCACGGCGAGGGCGGCAACCTGGTGGGTGCGGCACTGGATGGACGGGTACTGGTCATCGACGATGTCATCACCGCCGGTACCGCCATCCGCGAATCGGTTGAAATCATACAGGACGCGGGGGCATCACTGGCCGGTGTCGTCATCGCGCTCGACCGGCAGGAACGCGGCCGGGGCGAGCGCTCCGCCATCCAGGAAGTCGAGGACACACTGGGCGTCCCCGTGGTGAGTATCGTGCGGCTGGAACATCTGCTGGAATACCTTGCGGCGCAACCGGATCGATCAGAAGACGTCTCCCGGATCGGGGCGTACCGGGCGCAGTACGGGATTTGAGAGCATTCTCGCGCCAGGACACAAAGGCGCCAGGCGAGTATCGCCATAGAGCACACAGCGGACTCAGAGAGAATCATTCTTTGACCCTTACGTCAGGAATGCGGTGTGACTGGCTCGTGGATGGTAGCGCGACCGCCGTATCGGCTCATTGAGTTGGAGCACTTCGCAAGGCCGCTCCCAGCATGGCCCAGGCCAGTCTCTCGTCCGCTGCGCGGACTCACCTTCTCCTGCTTCACGCGACACTCGTGCATGGCCCAGGCCAGCTTCTCGACCGGTTCCCGGTCTCACCTTCTCCCTGTACATCGCGCGATCCTTTCCCCAAAAAGATCGCGGACGCGGTCCGCTCCTACAAACATGGCTTCGTGAGCGGGGATACGGGAAACATCGGTCATGGAAGGTGAAAAATCGCTTGCGGACCGCACACTCTCCCGCCGATAAATCCTTTGTGCACTCTGTGACCTATGTGGCGAGTTAGTTGTTTCCTGCCGCCTTTGCGGCTTGGCGCGAGTCATTACCCGACGATGAGCTTGATCCCGACCAGCAGCGTCACCACTTCGAAGGCCCGCTTGATCCAGCGGTTGCCCGAGCGAATGGCAAGATGCGCGCCGAGGTAACCACCCAGCAGCGAACCGAGCAGCAGCGCCGGCAACCAGCTCCAGCGGATATCACCGAGGATGCCCAGCATCATCGCGCCGGTCCCGTTCCAGAACACGCCGACCAGGATCAGGGTATAGGCGATGGCGCGCCGGTAATCGAGGCCGAACCAGCGCACCAGCCAGAGTGTCACGAACAGGCCGGTGCCGGAGGTCAGCGAACCGTTCAGCACACCGATGGCGAATAACACCACCCCGCCCCACAGACGGGCACGCGTGCCGCGGTTGACGGGAATCACAGTCTGGCCGAGATTCGGGTGCAGCCAGGAATAAATACCCAATCCTGCTGTCAACATACCCAGTGCGATCTCGGCCATGCGCTCGTCCACGCCGAGGATGATATTGGCGCCCAGCAGGACGCCCGGAAGGCCGCTGATCAGGATTGTCGCCGCAAGACGACGCTCCAGCGGCGCCTCTCTCAAGTGCCTGATTGTAGCGCCGATACCCAATGCAACGCTCGCGACCTTGTGCGTCGCGAGTGCTATGGCAAATGGCAGGCCGAGGAAGATGAGCACGGGAAGCTGGATCAGTCCGGCACCACCTCCCGAAAATGCGGAAAAGACATTGGCCAGCAGAGACAGGAGGAAAAGGATGAGTTGTTCCGGCAGGTCCACGTTTTCTCCCGTTTCCCGTTTGCGGTATATTGCGCAATCAGCAGGGTTGCAGAAATTTGCATGCGCAACAAGACTGGTAAACTGACCCAGAAATGAAGAGAAGCATCTGCACAATCCGCTGCCTGCTGGCGATCCCGGCACTGTTGCTTGCCGGCTCGGCACTGGCCGAGCGTGCCTACAAGTGGGTCGATGCGGATGGCAATATCCAGTACACCAACCGTCTGCCACCCGAAGCGGCATTGACCGAGCGCAAGGAAATCAACGAACAGGGTCGCGTCGTCAAGGTCTACAAGGCACCGCCGACCGCGGAAGAGAAGGCCGAGGCAAAACGACTCGAAGAACTGGAAGCGAAGGTAAACGAGCGTGCCGAAAAACGCGCCATTCACGACCGCAGCCTGCTTGCCACCTACTCCAGCAAGGACGACATGCTGAAGGCACAGGATAACAAGATTTCAATGGTGCAGGGCATGGTGAAGCTGACCCACAGCCGCATCCGGTCGATGCAGGAGCGCCTGCTCGTGCTGACCGAGGAAGCCGCCAGCTACGAACGCAGCGGCAAGGAACTGCCCTTCACACTGCAGCACCAGATCAAGAACCTGCGCGACCAGATCACCCACAACAAGGAATTCTCGCTCGACAAGGCGGCGGAAATCGAGGAAATCAGGAAGCAGTTCGCCTTTGACGCGAAACGCTACGAAGAACTCACCTCCGGCACGCCACCCAAACCGGACAAGCGCAGGTCGGCACTTGATCTCGCCATGAACCATCCCGACCTCGACCTGGACCGGCGTGACCGCACCCTGCTGAGCACGTTCACCAGTGAGGACGACCTCGTGTTCGCGCGCAACGAGGAACTGGAAGTGCTGGACCGCGATATAAAACAGGCCTACTACGATATAGACGGTCTGCAGAGGCACCTGGCAGAGCTGTCCGACAATGCCGACGAATACGAAAAGCGCGGCGAGGTGCTGCCGAACGACCTGATCAACCAGATGAAGGACGTCATATCGGAAATCACGATCAGCGAGACCAGGCTGCAGGCGAAGCGCCGGGAAAAGGCGAGCGCCGAGCAGAAATATGCCAGTGACATCGAGCGCTTCCGCTTCCTGATTTCCAGCATCAGCCGCTAGCCCGCACCGGTCAGGACGAGATCAGCGTACCGACACCCTCGTCGGTGAACAGCTCCACCAGCACGGCATGCGCGACGCGTCCATCGATGATGTGCGCCGCGCCGACACCGCTGTTGAGTGCCGACATGACGCAGCCGATCTTCGGCAGCATGCCGCCCTGCACCGTGCCATCATCGATCAGGCGCTTTACGTCCCTGATCTTGAGACCGGTCAGCAGCTGGCCTTGCTTGTCGAGCAGTCCGAGGGTGTTGGTCAGCAGGATCAGCTTCTCGGCCTTCAGCACTTCGGCCATGTGACCGGCGACCAGGTCGGCATTGATATTGTAGGAATGTCCGTCCTCGCCTACGCCGATCGGCGCGACAACCGGGATGAAGTCGCCGCCGATAAGCATGTCGACGACGCTGGCATCGATACTCTCGACCTCGCCGACGTGACCGATATCGATGATCTCCGGCGCGTCCAGGTCCGGGGTATGCCGCTTGATGATCAGCTTGCGCGCGCGGATCAGATCGCCGTCCTTGCCGGTCAGGCCCACCGCGCGCCCGCCGTGGCGTGTGATCAGGTTGACGATTTCCTTGTTGACCAGTCCGCCCAGCACCATCTCGACCACGTCCATGGTCTCGTCGTCGGTCACGCGCATGCCGTCGATGAACCGGCTTTCCTTGCCGAGTTTCTCCAGCAGCCTGCCGATCTGCGGACCGCCGCCGTGCACGACGACCGGATTGATGCCGACCAGCTTCATCAGCACGACGTCGCGGGCAAAACCGCTCTTGAGCTCCTCGTCCACCATGGCGTTGCCACCGTACTTGATGACCACGGTCTTGCCGCGGAAACGGCGGATGTAGGGTAATGCCTCGGTGAGGACGTGTGCGACGTTTTTGGCGGATTCGGGGGTCAGCGACATGCGACAGGTACTCGATCTGCGGGTATGGTAGGTATGCGAAGTTTACGCGTGAGCACGGCGGGCTCACAAGGGCCAGGCGGGACGACGCCGGCCCTGCGCGTGTCGGCGGCTAGAACGGCAGCGACAAGTCGCTCTTGACCTGCAGCATGGCGCGGCGGAAATCTTCCATAATCCGCGCCAGCGCGGCTTCGGTATCGGCCTCGAAACGCAGCACCAGCACCGGCGTGGTATTCGAGGCGCGCACCAGGCCCCAGCCGTCCTCGAAATCCACGCGCAGACCATCGATGGTCGATACCGTGGCATTCTCGAAGTGCGCGTTCTCGAGCAGGCGGCCGATGAACTGCTGCGGCTCACCTTCACGCATGGGAACGTTGAGTTCCGGAGTATTGATGCTGTCCGGCAGTTCCGCGAAAACCTCGGTACTGCTGCGCATGTCCTTGCCGAGGATTTCCAGCAGCCGCGCGGCGGCATACAGAGCGTCATCGAAACCGAACCAGCGCTCCTTGATGAAGATGTGACCGCTCATCTCTCCGGCCAGCAATGCGCCGCTTTCGCGAATCTTGGCCTTGATGAAAGAGTGTCCGGTCTTCCACATCAGCGGCTCGCCGCCGTGATCGTGAATGATCTTGTCGAGATGACGGGTGCATTTCACGTCGTAGATGATCTGTCCACCCGGATTGCGTTCCAGGATATCCATCGCGTACAGCATCAGTACGCGGTCCGGCCAGATGATCGTGCCGTCGGCCGCCACCACGCCAAGCCGGTCGCCGTCACCGTCGAAGGCCAGGCCGATGTCGGCATGTCCGGTCCGTACCGCGTTGATCAGGTCGGTGAGGTTGGCCGTCTTGCTCGGATCGGGATGGTGGTTCGGGAAATTGCCGTCCACGTCGCAGTACAACTCGGTCAGGGTGCAACCCAGCGAACGCAGCAGATCGGGCGCGACGGCGCCGGCCACCCCGTTGCCGCAATCGATCACCACGCGCAGTGGGCGCGCCAGGCTGACATCGCCGCGGATACGCTCGATGTAGTCCGGAATGACATTGATGGTTTCGACGCTGCCGGCACCGGATATGAAATTGCCGGCCTCGATACGCTCGCGCAGGTCCTGGATCGAGTTACCGGACAGGGTTTCCCCGTCGATCACGATCTTCAGGCCGTTGTAGTCGGGCGGGTTGTGACTGCCGGTCACGACGACGCCGCTCTGCGTATCCAGGTAGTAGGTCGCGAAGTAGAGCACCGGTGTCGGTACGCAGCCGATATCCTTCACGTTGCAACCGGTCGAGGTGATGCCTTCAACCAGGGCATCGACCAGGATCGGTCCGGACAGGCGCCCGTCACGGGCGACCACGATTTCGTTGCGTCCACGCTGCAGTGCCTCGCTGCCGATTGCCCGACCGATAAGGTACACAGCCTCCACGGTCAGCGTCTTGTCCACTACACCCCGTATGTCATAGGCACGGAAAATCGACGGATCGATTCCGGCTGCAACTTTCGTGTCCGGCATGCCTTCCTCCACAATCAGGTTGTCGCTGGATATGGCCGACGTGAAATTCGCGGCGCCCGCTGACGGGTATTCATCATGTTCCTCAACGCTGATCCCGGCAGCAGGCGTTTCATTCTGCGCGCTGTCGTCACGATCTTCCTTGCGCCGGTTTTGCCCGCGCTGCTCGCCGGGCTCCCTGGCACTGGCCGCCAGCTGCACCATGAAATCGATGGTGGATTGCAGCTCGGCAAGACCGCCCCCCTTGTCGCGCCGTACCCGGCCATCGCGAAAGTCTTTCATCAGCGTCACGATGGTGACCTCGTCCTGGCGCAGTGCATTGACCAGACGACGGAACAGCACGTTTACGAGGGCAGCGAATAATAGCACCGTGGTCAACAGGGCGCCGATCACCCAGAAACTGATACCGGACAGGTAGGCCAGGCTGCCGGTCTCGGGCCACCAGGCGATCTGCCAGCGGGTATGCTCTATGGGCACGACGCGCTCCGCCTGCCCGGACTTGATGGACGGATCACCACGCGCGGCGACTACCACCGGCGCGCCCTTCTCGCCTGCCTGGCGCAGTTCGATGTAACCGTGCAGTTCCTTCAGGTCATCGAGGATACCCTGCAGCACATCGTTGGACAGTGACAGCATGATGTGACCGATCACGCCGGTACCGGCTGGATCCATGACCTTGCGCACGATATTGACGTGCTGTTGCGGCGTGTTGAACAGGTGCACCTCGACGGGCGGCGGCTTGTTGCCGGCCTCGGCGGCGCCCATCTGGGCCAGTGCAGCGTAACTCAGCGGTGGCGATGCCTGCGGGTCCACCATGGTCATGCCAGGCGACAGCAGGCGCACGTTGATCGCCGTCGGAAATACATAGCGCAGCGATTCCTCACGGGCGCTGCGCTCGGCCGCGGTACCGATCATCAGGATGTCGGCAATCTCGGGATCCTTGGCCAGCAGCGCCGCGCTGGCACCGTAATAGTCGGCCATCGCGGCAACCCGGGCGGCAAGCAGGTCGGTGGTGGTGACAGTCTCCTGGTCCTTCGCGGCCACGATGTAGAGTGCCATCACCTGGAACAGGACATAGGCCAGCGCCGCCAGCAGCAAGATACCGGCGAACATCAGCTGGATGCGGACCCGGGCCAGGCTGGCCGACTGTGCCGGTCCGGGCGCCCGGGAAGATTTAGCGGCCGGTTTCTTCGCGGCCTTGCGGGGCTTGCGGGAACCGGGTAAAGGAAATTTCATCGCAATCCTTCAGCTAACTGTAACAATCTGAGTAATTTGGGATTTTTAATGCAAATACGCTATCGGCAGAGGGGCTGCTTGATTGAACTCAGTGCCTGCCGGTATGACCGAAGCCACCATCGCCCCGGTCGCTGGCAACGAATTCCTCGACCACCTCGAAATCGGCATGAACCACCGGCACGATCACGAGCTGCGCAATGCGCTCGCCGGGTACCACCGTGAACGGTTCGCTGCCGCGGTTCCAGCAGGACACGAAGACCTGGCCCTGATAGTCGGAGTCGATCAGTCCAACCAGATTGCCCAGCACAATGCCATGCTTGTGGCCCAGGCCGGAGCGCGGCAGCAGGATGGCCGCCAGCCCGGCATCCTCGACATGAATGGCCAGGCCGGTGGGAATCAGGTGGGTCTCACCCGGGGCGATTTCCAGCGGGGTCTCGACGCAGGCGCGCATGTCCATGCCGGCCGAGCCGGCGGTGGCGTAGTGCGGCAGGGGAAACTCGCTGCCCAGGCGCTTGTCGAGAATCTTAAGCTGAATCTTTTGCATTGAACGGGATTACCTTGTTGCCCCTGTCATTGAATCGTTCCGTGATCAGCACCAGCAGTTGCCGCGCCAGCCTGGCCTTGCCGGTGAGCGGCAGTTCGCATTCGCCGTCTGCCCAGATCACATGCAGGGCGTTGTCCGCGGCGTCGAAACCCCGGCCGGCACCGACCCGGTTCGCCGCGATCATGTCGACGCCCTTCGCCAGCCGCTTGGCACGCGCATGCTCGACCACCGCTTCGGTCTCGGCGGCAAAACCGACCGTGAAGGGAGCCTGCGGCGACGCGGCGACCTCGGCCAGGATGTCCGGGTTGCGCACCAGCGTCAGCGCCAGCTGCCCGGCCGTCTTCTTCAACTTGTGCCCGGCCGGCCGCTCCGGCCGGTAGTCGGCCACGGCCGCGACGGCGATGAAAATATCACAGTTCACCACCTCTTCACGCACGGCGCGTTGCATATCCGTGGCGCTGACGACGTCGATGCGCCTTACCCGCGGCGGCGTTGCCAGGCTGACCGGGCCGCACACCAGGATCACTTCGGCTCCTGCCTCGACAGCAGCCTGCGCCACGGCAAAGCCCATGCGGCCCGAGCTGTGATTGCTGATATAGCGCACCGGATCGATCGCCTCACGCGTGGGACCCGCGGTGACCAGCACCCGGGTGCCTGCCAGCGCACCGGTTTCGAACAGGCCGGCAATGGCGCTCACCAGTTCGCCCGGTTCCAGCAACCGGCCCGGACCGGTTTCGCCGCAGGCCTGCTCGCCCAGCGCTGGTCCGAACACAGGGATACCGCGCGTGCGCAGCGCTGCAATGTTGTCACGCGTCGCCGCATTCTCCCACATGGCATGGTTCATGGCCGGCGCAATCGCCACCGGTGCCTCGCAAGCCAGCGCCACGGCAGTCAACAGGTCGTCCGCCCGGCCCTGGGCCAGCCGCGCAATGAAATCCGCAGTGGCCGGCGCGATCAACAGGGCATCCGCCCAGCGCGCCAGCTCGATATGTCCCATCGCGGCCTCGGCCCCCTCGTCGAGCAGCCCGGTGTGCACCGGGTTGCCGGACAAGGCCTGCAGGGTCAGCGGCGTGATGAACTGTTGTGCCGCCGCCGTCATCACCACGCGTACCAGTGCACCCTGCGCACGCAGCTGGCGGATCAGCTCCGCGCTCTTGTAGGCAGCGATGCCGCCGGTCACGCCCAGCAGCAGGTGTTTGCCGGATAAGGTATTCATACCGCTGGAGTTTAACAGAAGATCGGGCGGCGAAAACCTGAAAAGCGTCTCCCGCGAGCATACCAGGGCGCCGAGCTCACGGAGATAATACATGCATACGCACGCAGGCTGGGCAGGACCCTGCAGGAGCGGATCCCATCCGCGATCATTTTAAACACCCCATCGCGCATGAGATGCGCTCCTGCCCTGAGAGTCGTTGTAGGGTGCACTCCGTGCACCGTGAACGGTGCGTAAAACGCACCCTACGGTCCCTAATCAATACACGCGTAGGAACTGACGCGGTCCGCGAACAAATCAGGCTCCGGTCGCCATCGATGCGCTTCGTGCCTCACCGCTCCTACGATCACCCGGGGTTTCTCCCGATGTACGGCCATCGGTTCATCGGCAAAAATGAGGCATGCATACCATCAGGGACTGGCCGGCGGGCGAGCGGCCACGCGAAAAACTGCTGCGGCACGGCCCCGGCATGCTGTCGGATGCCGAGCTGCTGGCGATCTTCCTGCGCACCGGCCTGCGCGGCAAGACCGCCGTCGACCTGGCACGCGAGCTGCTGGCCGCCTTCGGCAGCCTGCGGGTGCTGCTGGACGCCGACCGCACGGCGTTCTGCGCCCATGCCGGGCTGGGCGACGCGAAATTCGCCCAGCTGCAGGCGATACTGGAGATGGCACGCCGGCACCTGCAGGAGCAGCTCAGTCGCGAGGATACGCTGGAAAACCCGGACACCACGCGCCGCTTCCTCACCGCCCGCCTGCGCCACCTGCCGCACGAGGTATTCGCCTGCCTGTTCCTCGACAACCGCCACCGTGTGATCGCCTTCGAGGAACTGTTCCGCGGCACCATCGACGGCGCCAGCGTGCATCCGCGCGAAGTGGTGCGGCGCGTGCTGCACTTCAACGCCGCGGCCGTGATCCTGGCCCACAACCACCCGTCCGGGGTGCCGGAGCCCAGCCGCGCCGACGTGCAGCTGACGCGCCGGCTGGTGGACGCCCTGGCGCTGGTCGATGTGCGCGTGCTGGATCACTTTATTGTGGGGGAAGGCAGCGGCGTGTCCTTTGCCGAACGCGGGCTGATTTGACAGACCACTGAAATCATTGAGAAAATCCTCCAGCGCCGGTGACCTGCCGGGTTGTATCCGGCGATCCTTTCTGGTATAAAATGCGCCCTTCCCGCTGATGGCGGGCTTTTTCAGAGGTTCAGAGCAATGTCCAGAGTATGCCAGGTCACGGGAAAGCGTCCGCAGAGCGGCAATAACGTCTCCCACGCCAACAACAGAACCCGTCGCCGCTTCCTGCCCAACCTGCACGAGCACCGCTTCTGGGTGGAAGGAGAAAAGCGCTTCGTCAAGCTGCGCGTCTCGAACAAGGGCATGCGCATCATCGACAAGAAGGGCATCGACAGCGTGCTGGCCGAATTGCGCGCCCGCGGCGAGAAGGTTTAGGGAGAACACACCATGCGTGACAAGATCAGACTCGTCTCCAGCGCCGGCACCGGCCACTTCTACACCACCACGAAGAACAAACGCAACATGCCGGAGAAGATGGAAATCAAGAAATTCGACCCCGTGGTACGCAAGCACGTGATGTACAAGGAAGCCAAGATCAAGTAATCCCGGTCCAACGTCATTGCACCGAAAAAAACCCGGCCCTGCCGGGTTTTTTAATGCCCGTGCAGCGCAAGAAATGATGTCGCGCCATGGCGCCGGGAAACATCACGAATTTGCCATAGAGGGTACGGAGAATATTTATTCTGGTGCGGAATTCCAAGTTGTAGGAGCGAACCGCGTCCGCGATCTTTTTGGGGAAAGGATCGCGCGATGTACAGGGAGAAGGTGAGACCGGGAACCGGTCGAGAAGCTGGCCTGGGCCATGTACAAGTGTCGCGTGAAGCAGGAGAAGGTGAGTCCGCGCAGCGGACGAGAGACTGGCCTGGGCCATGCTGGGAGCGGCCTTGCAAAACGCTCCTACTAAGCAGTATCGATTGCCCGACAAACCAAGGATTGAAAATCTCCGCGGCCTCTCGGCAACTGCTCCTGCGTTGCTCTACCTCCTACATCCATGTAGTCGTGCGCGAGGCTGTTGTGGAAACTCATGGCGCCTTCGCGAGACAGTCTTTACTCCCGCTCCAGCAGCAGATTCCCCACCGCATCGACCGTGCAGGACCAGTCCGCCGACAGCCAGGTGGTGGCCACCGTCTCGGTGACCAGCGCGGGGCCATCGAAGCGACACCCCGCGCCCAACGCCTCACGCGCATACACCGGTACCGGCCGGGTATGCCCGGCCACGCGGGTGTGACGCGGCGCGGCAGCGCGTCCGGCCGCAAGCCTTGGCAGCCGGACATCGACCGCGGGACCCTGCAACCCGCAGCGTACGGTGACCAGTTCGACCGGCGTATCCAGGCGATGACCGTAACGCTGTGCATGCAATGCCTCGAATGCCGCCCGCATTGCCGCCAGGCCCTGCCAGGCAAGATTCAGGGTGTAGGACTGGCCCTGATAGCGCAGATCGAGGCTGAACGTAGCCTCGATGGCGTCGGCACCAACCCCCTCGGCGACGAGTTCCGCACGGCCATGCGTGGCCAGCGCCTGCAGCTCGTCGACGATCGCCGTCTCGCTGAAACCATCGAGCACACCGGTCAGGGTGCGCGACAGCTGCCGCGACGGCGGCGCGACCAGCATGCCCAGCGCCGACAGGACCCCGGCATGCACCGGCACCAGCGCACGCACCATGCCGAGCGCCTCCGCCAGCGCGCACACGTGCAGGCCGCCGGCCCCGCCGAACGAGGTCAGGACCAGATTGCGCGGATCGACACCGCGCTGCACCGAGATCACGCGCAGTGCCTGCGCCATGTGCTCGTTGGCGATCGCGATCACGCCCGCGGCCGCTGCCTCGACTCCGACCTGCATTGCTGCCGCGAGCCGCGCCAGCACCTGCTGTGCCGCACCGGCATCCAGTGACATCGCACCGCCGAGAAAGGCATCCGGCAACAGCCGGCCCAGCACCAGGTTGGCATCGGTCACTGTTGCCTGCGTCCCGCCCAGCCCGTAGCACGCCGGGCCCGGATCGGCACCGGCCGACTCCGGCCCGACGGCGAGCAGGCCACCGCTGTCGAGGCTGGCGATCGAGCCACCGCCCGCGCCGATGGTGTGCATGTCGACCATGGGCACGGCGACCGGCCACGGCCCGATCCGGCCCTCCGAGGTCAGTCGGATATCACCGTCGACCAGCGCGACATCGGTCGACGTGCCGCCCATATCAAAGGTGAGCAGGCGTGCATGCCCGGCCTGCCGGCCGATACACCGTGCCCCCATCAGGCCGCCGGCCGGGCCGGACAACAGCAGGTGTACCGCCTTGCGGCCGGCCAGCGCGGCATTGATCGTGCCGCCGCTGCTCTGCATGACCGCCACCGGCGCCGGGGCGAGTGCGGCATTGAGCCGCTCGAGGTAACCGGCCACGCGCGGTCCGACCCAGGCATTCAGCCAGGTGGCAATACCGCGCTCATATTCCTTGTATTCGGGCAGTACCTCGGAGGAGCGTGCGATGAACAGCCCCCTTGGCAGCCACGACTCGATCGTGCGTTCGTCGCTGTCGTCGAGAAAGGAAAACAGCAGGTTGATCGCCACCGCCTCCGGCCTGAACTGCCCGATCAGCGCCAGCAGCCCGGCACGGTCGGCATCCGTCAGGCTGGAAACGCGCGCGCCGTCCGCACCCAGGCGCGCACCGACCTCCCAGCACAGCTCGCGCGGCACCGGCGGCGGCTCGGGTCCGGGCTGCAGGTTATACAGCTCGCGGCGCGCCTGGCGACCGATGGTGAGCACGTCAGCCAGCCCGCGGTTGGAGATATAGGCCGTGCGCACGCCCTTGCGCTCCAGCGCGGCGTTGGTGGCCACGGTGGACCCGTGCACGACATGCAGCCCGGCAGTGGACAGGCCCAGTTCCCCGATACCCTGGAGGATGGCGCGTTCCGGCGCGGCCGGCGTCGACAGCACCTTGTGGATACGCAGCCGTTCACCGTCGAACAGTACGAAGTCGGTGAAAGTGCCGCCGGTATCGATGCCCAGCCAGCGCCTCGGGTGGGGTGTGCCGGATTCAGTCATAGGGTGCGTATTGTAGCGTGACACGACGGATGCGGCCCGCGTATGAAGATCTACAACCATTCTTCGCATGCCTGCGCTCCTACCCCGATATACGTTGTAGGGTGCACTCCGTGCACCGTGGCCGGTGCGTAAAACGCACCCTACGGTCCATCATGCATTAATTTTTCCGCGTTCTTCCGTGGATTCCGTGGCCATATCATCGCGCATGAGATGCGCTCCTACCCCAATAGACGGTGTAGGGTGCACTCCGTGCACCGTCGCCGGTGCGTAAAACGCACCCTACGCCCCATCATGCATCAATTTTTTCCGTGTTCTTCCGTGGATTCCGTGGCCATATCATCGCGCATGAGATGCGCTCCTACACCCAAACGATGCTCCTGTAGGAGCGGATCCCATCCGCGATCATTTTTAACACCCAATCGCGCATGAGATGCGCTCCTACCCCGATATACGTTGTAGGGTGCACTCCGTGCACCGTGGCCGGTGCGTAAAACGCACCCTAACGGTCCCTGATCAATGAACGCGCAGGAGAGGACGCGGTCCGCGAACGAATCTGCCGCCGATCTTCGCACATGAGATACGCTCTTACCCCCAATAGCATCTTTCCCTGCTTGTATTCGGCACGGCAAAGGTAATAATAGGCGCCATGTCGAATACCCCCCTGGTACACGCCGCAAACCTGTACCGCTATTACAGCCAGACCTGTGCGGTCGACAACGTCAGCTTCGACCTCGCACGCGGCGACGTGCTCGGCTTCCTCGGCCCGAACGGTGCCGGCAAGTCGACCACCATGCAGATGCTGACCGGCAACCTGGCACCCAGCGCCGGAGAGATTGACATCCTCGGCATCGACCTGCTGGATGCACCCAAGCGCGCCAAGTGCGAGATCGGCTACCTGCCGGAACAGCCGCCGGTTTACCGCGAACTGACCGTCGATGAATACCTCGGCTATTGCGCGAAACTCAACCGCATCGAGCGCAACCGCCGGCAGGCGGCCATCGACACCGCCAAGGAACGCTGCGGGCTGACCGCGGTCGGCCGGCGCCTGATCGGCAACCTGTCCAAGGGCTACCAGCAACGCGTCGGCATCGCGCAGGCGATCATCCACACGCCGGCGGTGGTGATCCTCGACGAACCCACGGTCGGCCTCGACCCGCTGCAGATCCGCGAAATCCGCGCCCTGATACGCGAACTCGGCAAGGAGCATGGCATCGTCCTGTCCACGCACATACTCCCCGAGGTGCAGGCCACCTGCAATCGCGTGCAGATCATCAACCGCGGCCGGCTGGTGTTCTCCGAGACCATCGCCAACCTGGACGAGCGCCTGCACGCGACCTCGCTGCTGGCACGCTTCAACACGACCCCGGACATCGCCGCCCTGCAGCGGCTGCCCGGCGTAACCGGCGTCGACTATCTGGACGATGACCACGTGCGCCTCCACCACGGCGGCGACGACCCGTCCGAGGCGCTGGTCGAACAATCCGTTGCCGCCGGCTGGCGACTGGTGGAACTGGCGCCCGAGCGCAGCACGCTGGAACAGATCTTCATTGACCTGACCACGGCCGACGTCGCCACGGACCGCAGCGGGGAGGCCGCCTGATGATCCTGACCATCGCCGCACGCGAACTGCGCAGCCTGTTCCTGTCGCCGCTGGCGTGGGCAATCCTCGCGGTGACGCAGGGCATTCTCGCCTTCCAGTTCCTGTCCTACATCGAGCAGTACGTGACCATCCAGCCGCAGCTGGCCGCGCTGGAGGGCGCGCCGGGCATCGCCGACATGATCATCGCCCCGCTCTACGCGGACGCCGCCATCGTGCTGCTGCTGATCACACCGCTCGTCACCATGCGCGTGCTCAGCGAGGAACGCCGCAATCGCACGCTCAGCCTGCTGTTCTCGGCACCGGTATCGATGAGCGAGATCGTGTTCGGCAAGTACCTCGGCGTGCTCGGCTTCTTCCTGGTGATGGTCGCCATGCTGACGCTGATGCCACTGTCGCTGCTGGCCGGCACCGACCTGGACCTCGGCAAGCTGGCGTCCTGCATCTTCGCGCTGGTGCTGGTGCTGTCGGCGTTCGCCGCCATCGGCGTGTACATGTCATCGCTTACCCAGCAGCCCACGGTCGCCGCCGTCACCACCTTCGGCCTGCTGTTGCTGCTGTGGATCATCGACAAGGGGGCCACGGCGGCCGATGACGGCAGCGGGGTACTGGCGTACCTGTCCATGCTGACGCACTACGACCCGCTGCTGAAGGGCCTGTTCAACAGCATGGACGTCAGCTACTACCTGCTGGTCATCGTCCTGTTCATCGGCTTCACCATCCGCCGCCTCGACAGCATGCGGCTGCAGAATTAGCCCGCATTTCTCACCGGGCGGCGGTGGCAGGACGGCATAAAGAGTTAAATCATGAAAGCGATACAAACTTGGCAACAAACAGCGTGTATTTTGGCAGCGCCTATCCCGGCCCTGGCTGGTCCTCGCGCGCCTGTACTTGCGATGTACAGGGATGTACAAGTGCCGCGTGAGGCAGGAAGCCGTGAGCGGCCTCTTCAGTCTAGTGGTAGCTACGGCCGCATCGCTCCGAGGGGCGGAAGAGGGGCCCCGCCACGCAGCGATGGGGATCTGACCCCCGGTGGAGCGAAGATCCGCGGCGGTACTCGAAGCGATGTTCCGCTCACCGGCGGTCGCATCCCCGGCTGCGCCGGGGCCCCTGCTCTGCGCCTCGAGCGGATCTTTCCTTCCAGAGCGGCGTCCAGTCACACGAGTCCTGCGCCAGCATCCGGGATCCCGGTGAGAAATGCGGGCTACCGATGAAAATCTCGCAGCACATCCGTAACCGGTTGCGCCTGCAGGGCGTGCTGTTCACCCTGCTGTTCGTCGGCGTGGTCGGCATGCTCGCCTGGGTGAGCACGCAGTACGTCTACCAGGCGGACTGGACCGCGGGCGCACGCAACACTATCTCCGGGGATACGCACAAGCTGCTCGCCAATCTCGACGCGCCGGTCAATATCACCGCCTACGTCGGCCCGGACCCGCTGCTGCGTCAGCAGATACGCGACCTGGTCGGCAGCTACCAGCGCTTCAAGTCCGACATCACGCTGGAGTTCATCAACCCGGACACTGTGCCGGAACAGGTGCGCGAACTCGGCATCACCCGCGGCGGCGCCATCGTCGTCAGCTACCGCGGCGCCAGCGAAAACATCAAGACGCTGGGCGAGCAGCACCTCAGCAATGCGCTGCTGCGCCTGTCGCGCCAGCAGGAACGCTGGATCGTCTTCGTCAGCGGCCACGGCGAGCGCCCGCCGGGTGGCGACACCAATTTTGGCATGGGACAGTTCGGTGCGGAACTGGAACGCAAGGGTCTCAGGATACAGACCGTCAACCTCGCCGAGAACACGGTCCCGGCCAATACCAGCGTGCTGGTGCTGGCCAGCCCGCGCGTGGAACTGCTGCCCGGCGAGGTTGCCGCCCTGCAGGACTACCTCTCGCGCGGCGGCAACCTGCTGTGGTTGACCGAACCCGATGGACCCCGCAGCCTGACACCGCTGGCCGACGACCTCGGCATTCTCGCGCTGCCCGGCCGCGTGGTGGATGCGACCAGCGCGATGTTCGGCGTGGAAAACCCGAGCTTCGTCGTGGTGACCGGCTACCCGAATCACCCGGTCACGCGCGAAATGTCCATGGTCAGCGTCTACCCGGAGGCGGTCGCGCTGGAGATAAACGACACCACGCAGTGGCACGCGGTCCCGTTGCTGACCACGCTGGCACGCTCGTGGACGGAACTCGGTGCACTCGAAGGCGAGATCCAGTTCGACCCGGGCACGGACGAACGCGCCGGACCGCTCGACATCGGGGTCGCGCTGGTGCGCAGCAAACCGGGCGGCAATGACGGCGACGAACAACGCACCGTAGTTGTCGGTGACGGCGATTTCCTGTCCAACACCTACCTGGGCAATGCCGGCAACCTGGACCTCGGACTCAACCTCATCACCTGGCTGAGTCACGACGACGCCTTCATGGACATCCGCGTACGCGGCGCACCCGACACCGCACTGGTGATGGGGCCCGCCACCATGGCTGTCATCGGCCTCGGCTTCCTGGTCGGCCTGCCGCTGCTGTTGCTGGTGGCGGGGCTGGTCATCTGGCTGCGCCGCCGGCGGCGCTAGCCCGCCTGTCTCAGGGGGCGGCGGTGGCACGACATAATGAGCTGACATCATGAGAGCGATACAGCTACGGCGACAAACAGTGTGTGTTACGGCAGCGCCTGTCCCGGCGGGAAATGCGGGTTAGCCGACGATGTCGACCCGTACCCTCCTCAACCTGGCACTGGCCGTCATCGCCCTCGGGCTGGCCGCACTGATCTGGCTGCGCCCTGGCCTGGAACGCGACAGCGGGTCACAGGCCATTACCGGCATCGATCCACAACAGGTCAGCATGATCGAACTGACGCGCAGCGCTGCCGTGCCACTCACCTTCAGCCGGCACGACGGGCACTGGCTGATCGACGGCGCCACTGCCATCCCGGCCGATGATTTCCAGGTGCATACCGTGCTGGCACTGCTGGAAGCGCCCGGCATTCGCAGCTATCCGGCCAACCCGCTCGACCTCGCGGCCCTGGGTCTGGACCCGCCACAGGCCGGCGTGCGCTTCGACGCCACGCAAATCGACCTCGGCAATACCGAGGCTATCGAGGGCCTGCGCTACGTCAGGCTCGGCGCAATGGTTTACCTGGTCGAGGACAACTACGCGCACCTGCTCAACGCCGGCCTCGCCAATTTTGCCAGCCGCCGCCTGTTGCCACAGGAAGCAACGATTGTCGGGCTCGAACTGCCCGGCCTGAAGTTGACGCGCAGCGATGACGTGCACTGGCAAATGGACCCCGCGCAGCCCGACACCTCCGCCGATGCCATCGAGCAGCTGGTGCAGAACTGGCAGCGGGCGAGCGCACTGTACGTACGCCGCTACGAACCCGGCGAGCACCCCGACACCATCCGCGTGACACTCAAGGACGCCGACGCACCCGTCGAGTTTCGCATCGTCGCACGCGAACCCGACCTGGTACTGGCGCGGACTGACCGGGGTCTCCAGTATCACCTCACCGGTGATGTCGGGGCGGGATTGCTGGCCCTGCCGGAGTCACCGACTGAATCTGAGCAGTCACCTGCAGTGTCTGTGCATGAATAGTCAGTGCGTCAGGTTTCGCCCTGAAGGGCGAGGTACTTTTCTTTGCTCCGCCAAAGAAAAGTACCCAAAAGAAAGGCGGTCCCGAAGGCTTGCCCGGAAAGTCATCCATGATGACTTTCCGGGTTCCCTGCGCTTCTCGCCGCTTTGGGCGCTCGCCGAACTCGCAGGATTTGCCGCGCCTTCCGGCTAGCAAATCCAGCTCGACACGGCGGCTCGCTTGATCCCAAACCGACTGCGATGCTCAGCGGCGCCTGACGGGAGTTCGTGGTGCAACCCCTAACCCCGTTACCCGCGCCGAGTACCGCAGCCAAGCCGGGATACAGGCGCGAACCCTGTTCGAGGCAAGCCGGAGCGGGATTGGCGAGGGACGCAGGGCAAGGCTGCGAAGCGGCCTTGTAGTACATCCCGGCGTGGGCATCGGGTGCCCTTCTCTTTGGGTACTTTCTCTTGGACACGCAAGAGAAAGTACCTCGCCCTTCAGGGCGAAACCCTGATTCAAACAAACGCACTCAGGCAAATCTGCCTATAATCTGCGACATCAATGCATAACGACCACGCACCATGCCCGAACTCCCCGAAGTCGAAACCACCCGCCGCGGCATCGCGCCGCACGTCACCGACCAGCGGATCACTGACGTCGTTGTGCGCAACCGCAACTTGCGCTGGAGGGTGGCGCCGAAGCTCGAAGCAACGCTTGCCGGGCAGACCATCCGCCACGTCGGACGCCGCGCCAAGTACCTGCTGCTGGAGACGGACAGCGGCACGCTCATCCTGCACCTGGGGATGTCCGGCAGCCTGCGCATTATCGATGTGGGTGCGCCGGTGGCCAAACACGATCACGTCGACCTGGCGCTCGGCAATGGCAAGGCGCTGCGCTTCACCGACCCGCGGCGCTTCGGCAGCCTGCACTGGACCACGCGCGACCCACTCCAGCACCGACTGTTGCGGGAACTCGGTGTCGAGCCGCTGGGTTACGAACTGACCGGTGCGTATCTCTACGAACGTTCGCGAGGACGCAAGCTCGCCATCAAGCAGTTCATCATGGACAGTCACATCGTGGTCGGCATCGGCAACATCTACGCCTCCGAGGCACTGTACATGGCCGGCATCAACCCGCGGCGCGCCGCCGGCCGCGTCAGCCGGCAAAAATATGCACTGCTCGCGGAAGTCATCAGGGAGGTGCTCACCGACGCCATCGCCGCCGGCGGCACCACGCTGCGCGACTTCGTCAACGGTGAAGGCAAACCCGGCTATTTCAGGCAGCACCTGAACGTCTATGGCAAGGCCGGCGAGCCCTGCATCAGCTGCCGCATGGCGATCCGGGAAATCCGCCAGGGCCAGCGCACGACGTTCTATTGCCCGAAGTGCCAGAAGTGAGCGACGCACACCAATACATTCGGGTTAGCCAACCCGACGTCCGGTTGGCATAGGGTATGGATACGGAATCCTGTTCAACACTCGGGATACCCGACAGACAGCGGCCTCCGGACTTGCGGCATCCCGCCTGCTACCAGGTGTAACACATGCAACCAGCCAGACGCTTTTGTGATGCGATTGAATCTCCATAACACTCAAACAGGTATACAGCTTGTTGATTTATTTATAACCTGGCGAATGTTATGGTCAACCAATATCCATTTCAACACGACCATTCGTTCGCCGAATTGTAGTTAGAGCTTCACTAGAAAAGGAGCAAGAATCTTGAAAAAGATATTGTTGCTAGCTTTAGTAGCTTTTGTTGCGTGGGGCTATTACACAAAAAATGGGGGAGCCTTACCTGCCATTATGCAATCTAGCAAATCTACTTCAGACATTAAGTATCAGAATAATTACAAATGTGATGGTCGCCAGCATTGTAGCCAGATGAGCTCATATGAAGAGGCGAAATACTTCATTGATAACTGTCCAAACACAAAAATGGATGGTGATAATGATGGCATACCCTGTGAAAGACAATTTGGTCGCTAGCATGGTGGAAAGAAGCTCTAACACATCAGCCCAGTCCGACGCGCTGACGCGCGCGGCTGGCTTACAACGTTAGGGCGCAAGCATGCTCATTGCCGCTGCCACCTTGCTCTTTCTCACCGGAGTCGCTCATTCCTATCTCGGCGAGCGCTACATCCTCATGCGTCTCTTTCGTCTAGACAACCTGCCTCAGCTCTTTGGCGGCACATCTTTCACCACGGGCACTCTTCGCTTCGTCTGGCACCTAACTACGGTTGCATGGTGGGGGCTCGGCTATATAGCGATTGCGGCAGGTAGCCAGTCGCTTTTTTGTCCGAGCGTTTGGGTGTGAGCCGCAGCATTGAGCGGGCGCCGTGGACCAGCAGTTTTCTAAGATAACTGTCGCCCCGTTTGCTGATACCAAAGCGTTTATATTTACCGCCACTGCTGTGCTCTCGGGGAGTGAGTCCCAGCCAGGCGGCGAACTGGCGGCCGTTCTTGAACACGGTGGCATCGCCGACGGTGGCCACCAGTGCAGTGGCTGTCAGTGGGCCGATCCCTTCCAGTGCCAGCAAGCGCTGGCAGACGGCATCGTTTTTGGCCCAGGCATTAATCTGGGTGTCATAGCCCTGCAGCTGGGTATCGATAAAGTCGAGCTGCTGATAGAGGTTGGCAAACAACTCACGTGCCAGCGCAGGCAGGTCATTCTCGGCATCTTCCAGAATGCCGGGCAGGTGGCGGCGCAATGCGCCGGCACCCTCGGGCATAATCAGGCCAAACTCTGCCAACAGGCCCCGGACCTGGTTGATCAGTGCGGTGCGCTCGCTTTTGACCCGCTCGCGTATACGATGCACCATGAGCAGGGCCTGCTGCTCTGTGGTCTTGATGGGGACGAAGCGCATATCAGAGCGGGTGACAGCCTCGCAGATGGCCATGGCATCATTACCATCGGTCTTATTGCCTTTCCGGTAGGGGGTAACGAACTGTGGCGAGATCAGTTTGACGTTATGCCCGAAGCCCTGGAGCTGGCGCGCCCAATGATGGGCGCTGCCGCAGACTTCCATGCCAATGAGGCAGGGATCGAGGTTGGCGAAGAAGCGGAGCATTTGTCCGCGACTCAGAGTCTTACACAGTTTGACCTGTCCCTGATCATCAACGCCATGCAGCTGAAAAACAGACTTTGCCAAATCAATTCCGATGGTAGTAAGGTTCATGTATGGACTCCTTTTCTTCGATGATTGCATGTAGACACACTTCAATCTGGCACATTGTGATGCCGAGTAGAAGGGAAGGAGTCCGTACCATTACAATCAAGTCGTTCGCATCGCTCACTGCGATGTCACCGTGCGGCGCGCCTTATTGTGGACGCTAGGTGGATTAAAGCTTTCTAGATGAACATATTCGTACTAGATAACGATATAGAAAAATGCGCACAGTATCATTGCGACCAGCACGTCGTGAAAATGATACTTGAAAGTGTGCAGATGTTATGCACAGCACTAAATAAAAAAGGATTTACTACACCCTATAAGTCTACTCACATGAAACACCCTTGCGTACTCTGGGTGGAACAGTCTTTTGGGAATTTTTCCTGGCTAAAAAATCTTGCTCTCGCGTTAAATACCGAATACCGATACAGATTCGAAAAAGATTCCGATCATAGTTCAATATTTGTTCTCAACGAGATATCAAACTACAGATACGGCAATCAGGGATTAACTGAATTCGCTCAAGCGATGCCAGAAAAATACAAGGTTCCGGGAGACGCGGTTAAAGCATACAGACAGTTTTATCTAGGTGAAAAGATGGGATTTGCCAAATGGACTAAAAGAAGTGCTCCTGATTGGACGCACGGATTTTAACGATACAAGAAACCAGCTAACAAACGCATGCAGGATGACAAAATGGACGCGTAGCGTTAGGCGTAACAAGAAGGAAAAACCGTGCGGATAACCAGAACCATTTTCACAGTTGCAGTGCTGCTGTTGGCTTCGAATGCATCGGCCATCGATGAAGATATCAGGCAAATGGTTCAGCTGCCGGAGATGATGCAGCAACACATGATGTCTAACATGCGGGATCATTTGGCGGCAATCAAGCGAAATTTTATTGAAAATGGCCAACGGCGAACTGGAGCAGGCAGCAGAGATTGCCGAATCGCGTCTCGGCATGAGTTCGCTGGAGTCTCACGGAGCGAGCCACATGGCCGGCTTCATGCCTGAAGGAATGCGCAGCAATGGCACCGCCATGCACAGGGCTGCCAGCCGTTTTGCGTTGAAGGCCCAGGAGGGCGAGTCATTACCAGCATACAAGGCACTGTCTGAAGTCACGTCGGCATGTGTTGCCTGTCATTCAGCCTATCGAATTCGATGAAGGGGATTTCGCCGGTCTTACCCTGCAAACACAACCCTCTCGGCACGCCATTGCTATTCATCTACAACCGTTCCACCCTGTTTGTTATCAACAGCGCGAATTGCGTTGTCGACCCAACCCGCTAGCGGACAGTCATGCACCTGTCCCGTCCTGGCGGGCCATGCAGACCGCCCCGGCAGGGTGATCACCGACCCGGAAGGGAGTAAAGTATGACTGGCTTGCGTGCGAAACACCGGCCAGAACGATGCTGACATTCATGACAACCGC
>CAVVHS010000005.1:0-289770 GCA_963748215.1 uncultured Gammaproteobacteria bacterium
CGATGCAGCCGGCCCATTCGTCGATCACAATCTGTGCCTCGACAGGACTGAGTCTGGCGACTTTCTCCAGGGCCGCATCCCGCAGCTCATCCGGCACCCAGGTGGCGAATTCCACAACGCCGTTTTCATTTTCACTACTACTACGCTCTTTGGTAGTAGTCGGTGTTGTAGTAGTAGTTCTTTTTAGGTTTACATCAGTAGTAGGTAATGCTCCCGGGCTTGACCGGACACGGTTCGGCCGTGTCCGGCTCAACCGTATCCGGCAATTCCGGATGTGGTGAAGTCTGCGATTTCCCGAACAAAGTAGGTGCCGCCACGGATGCGGCCGTGCCGGTCACGTGATGCGCACGTATCGCACATAACCGGCATCGCGGAGTTCCCGGAGCAGACGTGTAGATGCCGTCGCGTCCTAGGTCGCCGCGCTTGCGCAGATCGTTGACCAGCACCTTCCAGTCGTCCGGCCGGGACAGCAGGTAGCCGAGCAGCCCCCTGGCCGCCCAGGACAGGCGGCTATCCTCGACGGCGTGCTGGTCGATGATGACAAATCGATGGCGGCGGGGCGAACGGATAATGGTCTGACTCATGACCTCACCGGTACCGATGATGATCCGGGCGACCTCGAGGCCGGGTAATACACACGCCGACCGATCTTGCGACCGCAGGCCTTGAGCGCGCGCGTACTCGGGTCACTCGGGTAACTGAGGCTGTAGCGCAGGCCACCGGTGGTACGACCGAGCAGTTCGGCCAGTTGCGTCTGCGATATCAGCAGACCGTAACGTTCGGTGATGTGGTTCTCCAGCGTTACCGCGCTGGTGTTGATTTGCTCTTGCATAGTCCGTGTTCTCCTTGTGTTTGACCTGGAGACACGAGATTGCACAACGCATTACACGTTTTCCAGAACAAAATGTTTAGCAGTACGCGAAGTTAATCGCCGGCGTTTATTGCTGAATAGCCTTGTCATTGACGTGCAATATTTTTCATTCATGTTCAATTGCTTTTTGAAGATTGCTTCGTCACTGCGTTCCTCGCAATGACTGGATGCGTTATGACTTCACCGCTAAAAACAGGCAAAAAACGCTACCGTTTTGCTAAACATTTATTTTTGATTTGGCGATTTGTCCGGTGTTAGTGTCAGTGCATGCACGTGATGAGCAATCTGTGTCTCCAGTGGTTACTTGTGGACACACCAGCTTGCCATTACGCGTGTACAAAAACACGTTCGAAAGATGGGCTCAAAAGGCGATCTTTCGAACATGATTCCGAACCGACTCGGAGCTATGCTCAACCGTTGGTCAACAGGAGATGCAATACAACCGCACATGAAACAACCTGAACCTATCACCCCGCGCCTGATCCGCTTCCGGGACGCACCCCGCTACCTGGGCATGGACCGGAACCGCTTTAACGCGAGGTCCGGCCCGTATCTGACGGAAATTCCGCATCGGACAACAAGGTATTGCCTTTGATCGACTTGAACTGGATGCCTGGGTAGACCACTATAAGTCCCGCAACGGGCGTTCCGGTCAACTCAGAGGAGAATTGACATGGGACGCAAAAGAACTGCCGGACTCTACAAGCGCAGCGGAATCTGGCACATCGACAAACAGATCCGAGGCAGTCCGCATTTGCGAAAGCACTGGAGAAAGCAGCCTCGCAAAGGCGGAAGAATACCTCGCCAAGAAAACGGAGGAAGTCAGACAAGCGGTCATCTACGGTGTAAGGCCGAAACGCGCATTTCGGCTGGCCGCTACCAAGTACCTGAATGAGAACCAGCAGAAACGCCGCATCGCCGATACAGCGCTGCATCTGAAACAACTGGATCCCTACATCGGTAACCTGCCGATCGAATCGGTCCATATGGGAACATTGCAGCCCTTTATCGAGGCACGGCGCAAGCAGGGGATCAAGACCAAGAGCATCAACCTCGCTCTGGGCGTGGTACGGCACATTCTTAATCTGGCAGCATCGGAATGGCTGGATAAGAACAACCTGACCTGGTTGCACTCTCCACCAAAGATCAAGTTGCTGCCGGTGACAGACGCACGCAAGCCCTATCCGTTGTCCTGGGAAGAGCAGACGCGGCTGTTTAAGGAACTGCCTCCACATCTGGCACGGATGGCGCTGTTCAAGGTCAATACGGGTGCCGGAGAAAAGGAAGTGTGTTACCTGCGCTGGGAATGGGAAGTACCCGTTGCCGAACTGGGTACCAGCGTATTCATCATCCCGGAAGATCGGGTGAAGAATGGTGAAGAACGCTTGCTGGTACTTAACCGGGTTGCAATGTCAGTCATCGAAGACGTCCGTGGTGAGCATCCTGATTACGTGTTCACCTATCGCGGCCATCCGATCACTGCCATGAACAACTCGGGTTGGCAACAGCGCACGCAAGCGTGTTGGTCTTTCTCTGGTTCGTGTCCACGACCTCAAGCACACATTCGGCCGTCGTTTACGGGCAGCAGGAGTAAGTTACGAGGATCGGCAGGACTTGTTGGGACACAAGTCAGGAAGAATCACCACACACTACTCGGCGGCTGAACTGGAGAACCTGATTGAAGCGGCCAACCGGGTGTGCGGAGAAAACTCCCGCAAAAGTCCCGCACTGGTTTTGTTGAAACAAAAAGCGGCTACGGGACATACCGTAACCGCTTAATTTAACTTCGTAAATTGGCGCGCCCGGAGAGATTCGAACTCCCGACCGCCTGGTTCGTAGCCAGGTACTCTATCCAGCTGAGCTACGGGCGCGTGGATAACAGGCGAGGAATTATACAGAAAAATCCCCGGCCGTCATGGCCGCACCGGCAGGATTTGCGGATTATTTCATTCGGTCCGGCAGGTGGAGGGGGAACTCATCGAAATGGGTGGTCACTGAACAAACCCAGGCACCCTCGCATGAGCGGCATGCCAGCGCAGGAATGCAGGGGCCGCGCTCACTTCCTGACAAGCTGTCTGCGCCGTTGCCTGTATCCCATTGTATTAACGGGCGATTGGTATCACGCTCCGATAACATCAGCCATTCGTGGGGAGGACCAGCGGTCGGGAAGGCGGTCCGGGAACCTCCTGCAGCAGCTTACCGCGGATCGTGCTACCAGCCCGACGTGCCGGGCTCACCCTTGAACGGGCCGACGATATCGTCGGTGATCCAGCCACCGTAGAAGCCACCCGCCTGCGCGCGCACCCGCTCGCCATCGACATAGCATTCCAGCCGGCCCGGATAAAACGCCAGATAATTTCGTATCGCGGCGAACTGGGCAGAGGGTTCCGGGTAAGTCCAGGCCGCCTGCTCCACACAGTCCTCACCCGCGCAGACATCGAAATAGTTTGCCCGCCCCTTCCATTCACAATAGCTGCCCTGCGTACCGAGGCGCAGGCAGTTGCGTTGTACGGAATCCGGCGGCAGGTAAAAGGTCGGCGGGCTGGCGGTCTCCAGTATCCGCCGGGCAGCACGGGTCTCGGCAATGAGCACATCATGTAGCCGGACCTGGACGAGGCGTGTGTCAGCCACGATCACCGGCGGGCGCGGGTAATCCCATACCGATTCCTGACCGGGGCCCGGCACCACCGCACCGGCGGGCCGTGCCTGGCCGTGCAGCTGCCAGCCATGCAGGGTGTGCCTGGGGTCGTCGTCAGTCATGGTGATTCAGAGTATAGACAAGCGCAAAAGATTTAATCTCCGGTTGTTGCCCGCACCGGCCCCTGTCGATACGCGCCCACCGAAGGTATTTATCATGGTGTGACGCATGCTCCCAAAGGCAGGCCGAACGTTTTTTCAGACGATGTGTGTGCCTGAATAACGGTAGCCTCTCTCAACGTCCGCCGTTACCCGCGCCCCGCCGGTACAGGATGCGTGCCGTAATGAGCACCAGCAGCAACAGCAGGCCAACGGGATAGGGAATGATGCCCGCAAGGAAGGCCAGCAGGGTCGCTGACAACAGCACCACCAGCACGACAAGCACAGGGTCCATGAAATTTGCCCATCCGTCACTGGTTGCGCAACAGCAGCATCGGGCTGCGCTCGAGCACGGACCGCGTACCCCAGAAGCCGGCCGCGCCGATGAGCAGCGCGCCCGCGACCGGCGTGATAACCCATACCGGCCACTGGAGACTGTGCTCGAGGTGCAGCACCTCCCGGTACAACACCCAGGCCAGGCATTCCGTGCCCATCGCCGCCAGCAGGCCCGCCAGTCCGCCCAGTGCGGCGAACTCGGCCAGGTGTCCGGCCCGCAGCTGGCGGCGGCTGCCACCGAGCGCGCGCAGGAGTGCCCCTTCATACAGCCGGTCATCCTGGCTGGCCTGCAGGGCGGCGAACAGCACGGCAAAACCCGCCAGCAGGGTAAAGACCAGCACGTACTCCACCGCCAGCGAGACCTGCCGCAGGATACGCCCGACCTGCTCGATCACCTGGTCCATCTCCAGCACGGTCACCGACGGGAATCGGGCCACCAGCTCGCGCAGCAACGACTTGTCTGCTTTCTGCAGATAGAAACTGGTGATGTAGGTGGCGGGAAACTGCTCGATGACCTGCGGCGGGAACACCATGTAGAAGTTCGGGCGGAACGAGTCCCACTGCACGCTGCGGATACTGGCCACCTCAGCGGTGAAGCGCTGTTCGCCGACCGCGAAGCGCAGCGCGTCACCCTGCTCTATTCCCATGCGCTCGGCGAGCTTCGCTTCCACCGATACCAGCGGCTTGCCCGTGTCGTCCGGCTGCCACCAGCGTCCCGCGAGGATGTGATTGTCTGCCTGCAGGGTCGTACTCCAGGTCAGGTTGAGTTCCCGGTTCAGGGCATTGTCATCGCGCGCCTCCTTGGTCACGGCCTCGCGCACGGCCGTGCCGTTGATCTCCACCAGCCGGCCGCGCACCATGGGATAGAGCTGCGCGGTTTCGATGCCGGCCTCGTCCATGAACGCACTAAACGCCGCGACCTGCTCCGGCAGGATGTTGATGGCGAAGTGATCGGGCGCGTCAACGGGCAGCTGACGCTGCCAGGTCGTGACCAGGTCCGTGCGCACCAGGGCGACCACCGCCATCGCCATCAGCGTCAGGCCGAATGCCATGATCTGGCTGACACTGCCGCCGCGGCGGCGCCAGAGATTGTTCAGGCCGAATCGCCACGCCACGCCGACGCGGGTATTCAGGCGCCGGCTCAGCACCAGCAACAGCAAGGCAAACAGACCCAGCAAGGCGGCCAGCGCGCTACCGCCGGCCAGCACCGACAGCGTTAACGGCCAGCTGTCGGTATAGCGCCACATCAGCGCCACGATGGCGCCCAGGGCGGCACCATAGACCAGCCAGGCCTGGCTCGGCATGGGCAGCAGGTCACGCCGCAGCACCCGCAGGGGCGGCACCCCTTTCAGGCGCAGCACGGGCGGCAGCGCGAAGCCGACCAGCGTGATCAGGCCGGTGGCGAATCCCGCCAGCAGCGGCCAGGCCTGCGGCGCCGAGCGCGCGGCGGGCAGCAGGTCGGCCAGCAGATAGACCAGGCCGTACTGGGCCACCCAGCCGATGAAACAGCCGACGGCCGAGGCGACCAGGCCGATCACCAGCAGCTGCGGCAGGTAGAGACCGAGCAGATCGCGCTGCGAGGCACCCATGCAGCGCAGGATGGCGCTCATATCGAAATGCCGTTCGCTGTAGCGCCGCGCCGCCATGGCCACCGCGACCCCGGCGAGCACGATCGCCGCCAGCACGGCGAGACCGAGGTAACGTTCCGCCCGTTCCAGGGCCGAGCCCACGGCCCGGCGACCTTCTTTCACGCCGACCAGTTCGTGGCTGGGGCCCAGGCGCGGCTCGAGCCAGCCCCGGAATTCCGCCAGCTCGGCCTCGCCGCCCGCAAACAGGTACCGGTAGGACAGCCGGCTGCCCGGCTGGACCACGCCGGTTGCCGGGACATCCGCCAGCCGGATCAGGAGACGCGGCGAGATACCGAACGGATTCCCGACCTGGCCGGGTTCGAAGGTGATCACACGGGTTATGGTAAACGCCGTGGCGCCGACCTCCACGGCGTCGCCCACCTGCAGGCCGAGGGTCGTAAGCAGGCGCGGCGCCGCCCACGCCTCCCCAGGCCGGGGCAGCGCTGTCGTCTCGACATCGGCGTCGAACGGGGCCGGCGCGGTCCGCAACCGGCCCCGCAGCGGGAAGCCGTCCTGCACCGCCTTCACACTGGACAGCTGCAGGTCGTCGCCACCCACCACCACGCTGGCGAACTCGAGGGTCTCGATTGCCTGCAGCCCGGTGGCCCGGGCCTCATGGAGCCAGGCGGCATCCACCGGTCGCGGGCTGGTCAGGGCCAGGTCGGCGCCGAGAAAGTCCGCTGACTGGTTGACCATGCCGCGTCCCAGCCGGTCGGTGAAGAAGCCGATGGTCGTGCTGGCCGCCACGGCAATCACCAGGGCGACGACCAGGATACGCTGTTCCCCGGAGCGCCAGCTCCGGGCCAGCAGCCGCATGGACAGGCGCCAGCGGATCACGCGGGGCGCGCCTCCTGTTGATCGGAGACCACCCGGCCGGCCTCCAGGCGGATAAGGCGCTCGCAACGGCCGGCCAGGTGCTCGTCATGGGTGACGAGCACCAGGGTGGTGCCCTTGTCCTGGTTGAGACGAAACAGTACATCGATCACCCGTTCGCCGGTCACATTGTCGAGATTGCCCGTCGGCTCGTCGGCAAACAGGATGGCGGGATCGGTGGCGAAGGCGCGCGCAATCGCCACCCGCTGCTGTTCGCCGCCCGAGAGCTGTTTCGGATAATGCTGCAGGCGCCCTGCCAGTCCGACGCGACCCAGCAACTCCGACGCACGCGCCTGCGGCTCCGGCCGCCCGGCCAGTTCCAGCGGCAGCATGACATTCTCGAGCGCCGTCAGTCCGGGCAACAGCTGGAAGGACTGGAACACGAAACCCACCAGTTCGCCGCGCACCCGGGCCCGGCCGTCTTCATCCAGGTCATTGAGTCGATAGCGGGACAGGAACACCTCGCCGTCGGAAGGGAGATCCAGCCCGGCAAGCAGTCCCAGCAGGGTCGACTTGCCAGACCCGGAAACGCCGGTAATGGCCACGGTCTCCCCGAGCCGGATCTCGAATCCGATGTCCGTGAGGATATCCAGCGGACCGGCGGCAGTATCCACACGTTTACTCAAGTTTCGGGCGGCTATCATGGTGGTATGCTTTGATCTCGCCATGCTGAATAGAATCCTGCTCCTGCTGTTGCTGTGCCTGCCGAATACGGCGCCTGCCGGTATCATACTGGTTGTCGGCGACAGTCTCAGCGCCGCCTACGGCATACCTGTTGAACAGGGCTGGGTCGCCCTGCTCGCCGAGCGCCTGGATACCCGGGAATATCCCTTCCGGATCGTCAATGCCAGCATCAGCGGCGACACCACCGCCAATGCCCGCGCCCGCTTGCCCGATGCCCTGGCCAGCCATGCACCGTCCGTGGTGTTGCTGGCGCTCGGTGGCAATGACGGCCTGCGCGCCCTGTCCCTCGAAGCAATGAAGGACAATCTGGCTGCCATGATTGCCAGCGCGCGGAAAGCAGGCGCACAAATACTGCTTATCGGTGTGCAGCTGCCTCCCAACTATGGTCCCCGATACACCGAAAGGTTCCAGGCCGTTTACCGCGAACTTGCCCGGGAACATGACACGGCCCTGCTGCCTTCGCTCGTGGACGGCATCGGCACAAAGCAAAGCCTGATGCAGCCGGATGGCATTCATCCCAATGCCGCCGCCCAGCCCCTGATACGGGACCGCGTCTGGGAGACACTGGAGCCGCTGCTGGAGCGGACAGATAATATCCGGGCCTTGGCCAACCCGGGTCAGAACGCAGTTTCCGCTGATACTGAAAAACCTGCGCCCTGACAGGCTGCAATCCGCACGCTGTCATGACGTCGACGCTGCACTTTTTGCATGGCGCAGTGTCGAGCCTGCTCATGCTGAAACTGGCGAGTGGCTGGCAACAGGGATTGCGTGGCCTGCATCTCGCCGGGGTTGTTCGCTGCGCTCGCGCTTCATCGCTCCCGGCGAGTATGAACAGCGACACAAGACGGCGCTGGCCCGAAGGGCGGAGAACCTGAATGTACAGAGTAATCCACCATCAATCATTCATAGAAAAAAGGGCCTCGCGACCCCTTTTTTTGCATGGCGGAGAGGGAGGGATTGCCGGGCACTTCCCTGTGTCCGGCCCTTCAGGTTCGCTGCGCAAAACGCTGGGAGCCCACCGAATCAGCCCGCCACTGCGTCAATCCCTTCGTCCATGCAAGCATTGCAATGACACTATTATTCAGTGTGTTATATAGTACTTCTGCGGTACTTTCACAAAATAACGCCCCGTTAGACTCAGGTCAGTCGTCCCATCGACCCACACCCGGAATCACCACCTGGTGCTCGTTGTAGACGCCGGTATCGGCGCTGCGATGACAGGCCTGGCAGTTACTGAAACTGCCCACCGCCGTATTACCCTGAATGAATCTCGCCGGAATCTCGTAGTGCTCGCGGCGGAAATAGTCCGTCTCCGTGATTCGAGGTAGCGCATTTGAGGCAGCCGAACCCCTGGCGAAAGCACGCGAGCGGGACTGGCCTGCATGATCAGCCGCGTTGACGATGAGATAACGACGAATTTCATCGGCCGTTTGCTGGTCGAGTGACGCATCATCGCCGTAATGGTCATCCAGTGCGCTGATGATACGTTCCCAGGACTGTTGTGGCAGCAACCCCGGCTGATAGGCGAAGTGACAGGCACCACACTCATTGCTGTAGGTGTCGCTCACAACCGGTCGCACATCCGGGCGCGATCCGGGCCAGGCACTTCGGCGGACGCTGTCCTCACGGTCGTCCGACTCGCGATGGTTTTGATAGCGCACTTCATCTTCCCGTTCGTCCTCTCCGGAGGAACTCATTACGGTGCCGATGGTGGCGACGGAAAGGATTCCGATAACAATCATGATAATGGTCTTTTTCATGGCAATGCTCCTTTGTGTATTTCTCATTGACTGGTCAGGTATTGAATGAAGTCGCCCTTTTCCTGCGGCGTACATTCACGCCCGAGTGTCCACCGGCAGTTCCGGCGGAACCATTTCTCGACCTTTTCCGGGTCACTCAGTCGTGCGGGATTGACCGAAACAGCCATGGGCTCGATAGGCTTTCCGGTTTCGATGTGCTTGCCGGGCCGGCCTGGATCCGTCCCGTGACAAGTGGCACAACTCCGCGTGCCCGCAGCGCCGGCAGATTGATGTGTCTGTGTCCATGCGGACCCACCCGCCTCCGCCGAAAAGGGTCCAGCACCGGCACTTCGATAGCCCTGCATCAGATCCGCGCCGGACGCAAGGGCCGCGCCGGTGAACAGGATCCCTGCCACGCCAAAGACAATCTTCGATTTCATTGTGTTTCCCTCCGTTTCTTTCCCGTGACCATGGCCACGATCAGGTTTTCGCGATGCTGCAAACTGGCCCACACCACCCCGACGACATGCAGGACGACGAGCAGCAGCGTCAGGTTGGCCAGGAACTCGTGCATAACCTCGAATCCGGGTACCCAGCCCACCGGCAGGCCACCGAGCAACGGCGCCATGGGGCCCGACAGTTCCTGCGCGCCATAGACAGCCAGCCCGCTGAGGCCAGTGGCGGCCAGGCTCACGATGAGCGCTACCACCATGGCACCACCTGCAGGATTGTGTCCGAGGAAACGGGCAGCCCTCGATCGGACGGCGTCTTTCAGATAGGCAACGATTTCGGCCGGCTCCTTCACAAAGTCTGACCAGCGGGCGTGGCGCGGCCCCGCAAATCCCCACAGCAGCCGGACGGCAATCAGGCCGAGGATGACGTAGCCTGCCCACACATGCAGGGCAAGCCAGTCATCTTCGGCCACGTACGCAATCGTGAAACCCGCTGCCAGACTCCAGTGGAACAGGCGCACCAGCGGATCCCAGACGCGCACCATCCCTGGCTGTGCCACAGGGGTGGTGCTGGTGGATAAACATGTTGTTTCGTTCATGGCTGGCCTCTCGATAGTTGCCTTTCAGGGTCAAGCGTCACTGGATGTGCCTGCGCCGGTGGCGGATGTCCTCGACTGCCGATACGCCCGTGGACGCGGCACCGGAGGTGACGCCGGACAGGAATGGAATCAGGCTTTGTTTCATGGGTGATGCCTCCGTCGCCAGGCCGGCATCGAAGTCGTCATCAGACACGACTCCGCTTCCGATGCTTGTTAATCTAGCGCAAGGGTCCTGACCGACCCCTGAACACCGTTGTCAGCCTTTTGTCAGGTAACACTGCGCCATAATCAGGGCCATGAAGCATCAGTTGATTTTGAATGTTCTGAAAACGGCGCCTCGCTGTCGCGCTGCTGACCGCGAGCCACATCGCATCGACCGGCGACCATGAATACCAGTGGGAGGATGACGACCATGCCTATGACCGCGCACGCCGGGCGGTCGATCGCGGCGAGGCCCTGCCGATTGCGGAACTGCTGGAGCGCTTGAAAACCCGGGTTCCCGGCGAAGTGGTCGGGATCGAATTCACGCGCGAGCACGGGAGATGGGTTTACGAGTTCAAGATCGTTGACGACAGCGGACTCCTGCTCGAAGTCTATGTCGATGCGAAAACCGGCAAGATACTGTCGATGGAGGAAGACTGATGCGCATTCTCCTGGTAGAAGACGACGACCAGACAGCCGCAGCCGTGCTCGCCTCTCTCGCCAGTGCCGGGTACGTGGTCGACCATGAAAGCGAGGGTGAAAAGGCCTGGTTCAGGGGGGATACCGAATCCTACGCCGCGGTCATCCTCGACCTGGGACTGCCGGGCATGGACGGGTTGTCGATACTCCGGAAATGGCGCCAGGCCGGACAGACCTTCCCGGTCCTGATTCTCACCGCCCGCGGCAACTGGAATGAACGTGTCGAGGGTATCGATGCGGGGGCAGATGACTACCTGCCCAAACCGTTCCAGATGCAGGAACTACAGGCCCGCTTGCGTGCCATCCTGCGGCGGTCTGCGGGACAGGCAACCCCCGTTATCACGATCGGTCCCCTGTCACTCGACACCCGTCAGATGCGCGTCAGTGTGAACGATGTGCCTGTCCACCTGTCACCGCAGGAATACCGTCTGGTCCACTATCTCATACTGCATGCGGGACGCGTGGTATCACAGCTTGAACTGACCGAGCAGTTGTACGCCCGTGATTTCGAACGTGACTCCAATGCCGTTGAGGTGCTGATCGGGCGCGTGCGCAAAAAGCTCGGCATCGACCTGATCCAGACGCGCCGGGGCTTCGGCTACGTCATCGAGACGCCGGAGCCGTGACGCAACGTTCGCTTCGCTTCCGCCTGCTGGCATCTGCCGGTGTTTCAGTGGTTGTCGCGCTGCTCATTGCCGGCATGAGCCTGACAGTGATATTCGAGCACCACGTCAAACGCCGGATCGGCACCGAACTGGAAACCTATCTGAAGCAGATTGTCGCCGGCGTCAGTCTGATGCCGGATGGTCGTATCACCTCAACCGCAGCGCTGGCCGATCCGCGCTTCGATCAGCCGCTCAGTGGACTCTACTGGCAGGTCCAGGACGAGCAGCGCCCGCGACTCCTGCGCTCCCGCTCACTGTGGGACGATGTCATCACGCTCCCCGAGGACAGACTCGCACTCGGCACCGTCCATGAACACGACCTGCCGGGACCTGCCGGACAATCCCTGCTGGTTCGGGAACGCCAGATTGCCCTCCGCCACGCCGGCGACGAACGCCGGATCCGGATCGCCGTGGCCACGGACAAGCGCAGTCTTGCCGAGGCACGCAACGCCTTCGCTGCCGATATGCTGCCCTATCTTGCGGTGATGGCAGCGGTCCTGCTGGCAGCGGCCTGGATACAGGTCCGTATCGGACTGGCGCCGCTGGATAATGTACGCCGCGGCGTCATGGAAATCCGCTCAGGGACATCGCGTCGCCTCGAAAGCCTGCATCCCGATGAAGTCATGCCACTCGTCGATGAGATAAACGGATTACTCGAAGCACAGGAGAAAACGATTGAACGCGCGCGCGCATGGACCGCGGATCTTGCCCATGGACTCAAGACGCCACTGATGGTGCTGACGGCCGATGCGCAACGCTTGCGTGAAGAAGGCAATACGACGATCGCTGACGATCTGGATCAACTCTCCGAAACCATGCGCCGGCGCGTCGACCGGGAACTGATACGCGCCCGTGTTCGCTCGGGCGTTCAGAGCAGACGGGCGCGTGCCGAAGTGGTCGAGACAGTCAACCGCATTGTCCGCACCCTGAAACGCACACCGCGCGGCTCTGTCCTCGGCTGGACTGTCGAGACGCCTGACCGTGCGGATGCCGCCATTCCGGGCGATGACCTGACCGAACTCCTGGGCAACATCCTGGAAAATGCAACCAAGTGGGCCAACGAGATGGTTTCTGTCGCCATAGCCACGGGCAACGGTGTCATTATTACGATCGAGGATGACGGGCCCGGCGTGCCGGCAGGCCAGCTGGACAACCTGGGATTGCGTGGCATGAGGCTAGATGAGCAGAAGCAAGGCACCGGTCTGGGGCTTGCCATTGCCCGGGATATCGTCGAGGCCTATCACGGTGACTTGCTATTCAGCCATGCACCAACGGGAGGCCTGGCGGTGGTTGTTCGACTGCCAGCCGCGCCGTGAGGCGGTCTTTACACCCTGACCGGATGGCGGAGAGGGAGGGATTACTCGCGCTGCGCGCTCGCCCTGCGGGCCGTTGCCGCTGCGCGGCAACGTTCTTCGGCGCGTTCCGCGCCTTGTCGAACCAGCCAATTGAATATCGAGGGTTCGAATCCGACCGATTCCACAAATCGAAAAGGCCCCATACAGGGGCCTTTTCAATTTGGCGGAGAGGGAGGGATTACTCGGCGCTGCGCGCTCGCCCTTCGGGCCGTTGCCGCTGCGCGGCAACGTTCTTCGGCGCGTTCCGCGCCTTGTCGAACCAGCCAATTGAATATCGAGGGTTCGAATCCGACCGCTTCCACAAATCGAAAAGGCCCCATACAGGGGCCTTTTCAATTTGGCGGAGAGGGAGGGATTCGAACCCTCGATGGGCTTTTGACCCATACTCCCTTAGCAGGGGAGCGCCTTCGGCCTCTCGGCCACCTCTCCTGAACGACGTAAAACGTTGCAGACGGGATTATAACGAGAAACAACCGGAATTGTTCAAATCATTGCTGCGTGTAGCCCGGATGTCGTCACCTGTCCGGCACCGCTGGCATTACCCTGGCAATTTGTGGGTAAAGATTTTGCCGAAACTTGCACGAACCCGTCAGGACTGGTTGGTACCATCCTTGTGGCTCTGCTCGTCCTTGATGCGTTCGTAAATTTCCTCGCGGTGCACGGCAACATTCTTAGGTGCATTTACCCCGATCCGGACCTGATTTCCTTTCACACCCAGTACGGTGATGGTGATGTCATCACCGACCATGAGGGTTTCTCCAACTCTGCGAGTAAGTATCAACATCTTTTCAACCTCTTGTTATCGTGTGTCCCTGCCAAGGTTTGTGCCATTGTTTGTTATTCTGTTCAGCCCGCCGGAATGGTTGAAACACCGGCGAAAGCAATATCCTGTGGTCCAATTTCGATTGATGTAGAAGTATATATGAAAGTCGAGATAAGAGAATATCCTGGAAAGCATATTAACAGGATTTTTTACCATATTGTTTATATTGATAAATATCATGCCTTCGCCTGATCGAGATGGAAGGCGTCATGTAGCGCCCGCACACCCAGCTCCAGGTACTTTTCATCGACTACCACGGAGATCTTGATCTCCGAGGTCGAGATCATGCGGATGTTGATGCCCTCGCGGGCCAGCGCCTCGAACATGGTCGAGGCAATACCGGCATGCGAGCGCATGCCGACACCGACCAGCGAGATCTTCACGATCCTGTTATCGCCGCTGACCTCGCGCGCGCCCAGCTCGCGTGCGGTACTCTCCAGGATCGACATGGCGCGCTTGTAGTCGTTGCGGTGTACGGTAAAGGTGAAGTCGGTGGTCGCACCGTCCGGGGCGATGTTCTGCACGATCATGTCCACCTCGATATTCGCCGCCGCGATCGGACCGAGCAGCTTGAACGCGACGCCAGGGGTGTCCGGCACGCCGATCACGGTCAGCTTGGCCTCGTCCCGGTTGAACGCGATACCGGATATCAATACGTCTTCCATCTTCTCTTCCTCGTAGGTGATCAACGTGCCCTCGCCTTCCTCGAACGACGACAGTACGCGTAACGGGACATTGTAGCGGCCGGCAAAACTGACCGAGCGGATCTGCAGCACCTTGGAACCCAGGCTGGCCATCTCCAGCATTTCCTCGAAGGTAATGCGGTCGAGCCGGCGTGCATTCGGCACCACGCGTGGGTCCGTGGTGTAGACGCCATCCACATCGGTATAGATCTGGCACTCGTCCGCCTTCAGCGCCGCGGCCAGCGCCACGGCCGTGGTATCCGAACCACCGCGCCCCAGCGTGGTGATGTTGCCGTGCTCGTCCGCGCCCTGGAATCCGGCCACCACCACGACGCGTCCCGCGCGCAGGTCGGCATGAACGCGCTTGTCATCGATTTCCCGAATGCGTGCCTTGTTGTGCGCACTGTCGGTCAGGATGTGCACCTGCGAACCGGTATAGGAACGCGCCGGACAGCCGCGTTTTTCAAGCGCCATGCTGAGCAGCGCAATCGTCACCTGTTCACCGGTCGCAAGCAGCACGTCGAGCTCGCGCGGCGACGGCGCATCGCTGATCGCGCCGGCGAGGTCGATCAGGCGGTTGGTCTCGCCGCTCATCGCGGAGACCACGACCACCAGGTCGTTGCCGCGATTGCGCCAGTCGATGACCTTGTCGGCCACGTGCCCGATCCGTTCGGGCGACCCGACCGAGGTGCCGCCGTATTTCTGAACGATGAGTGCCATGATGGGGTTATTCCTGAACTTAAAGAAACGGTATACCTGGGCGCAACTACAGGCGTTCGCGCACCCATGCCGGCACCGATTGCAGGGCCGCATCCAGCTGCGCGGGCTGGTTGCCACCGGCCTGCGCCATGTCCGGCCGCCCGCCACCCTTGCCGCCGACCTGGGTTGCCACCATGTTGACCAGCTCGCCGGCCTTGATCTGGCCGGTACGGTCCTTCGTCACGCCGGCGACCAGGCTGATCTTGTCCCCGTCCACCGCCGCCAGCACCACCGCGGCCGAACCGAGCTTGTTCTTCAGCTGGTCCAGCGTCTCACGCAGCAGCCTTGCTGTCGGCGCCGTCCAGGCGTACCGCCAGCACCTTGAGGCCATCGATATCGACGGCCTGCCCGGCCAGGTCGCTGCCCTGGCTGCTGGCCAGCTTGCCCTTGAGCTGCTGCAGTTCCTTTTCCACCAGGCGACTCTTTTCCAGCAACTGCGCGACGCGCTCGTCGACATCCTCGCGGTTGCCCTTCACCAGCTCGGCTATGCGCGCGAGTCGCTGTTCGTTGTCGCGTACCCACTGCAGGGCCCTGGCGCCGGTCACGGCCTCGATGCGCCGCACCCCGGATGCCGTACCGGTCTCGGCCGTGATCCGGAACAGGCCGATATCACCGGCGTGGCCGACGTGGGTGCCGCCGCACAGCTCGACCGAGAAATCACCGATCGACAGCACCCGCACCTCGTCGCCGTATTTCTCGCCGAACAGGGCCATGGCGCCGGACTGCATGGCATCGTCCATCGACATCAGGCGCGTCTGCGCCTGCGCGTTGGCGCGGATCTGCTCATTGACCAGGTCCTCGATCTCGCGCAGCTGTGCGGGCGTGACCGGTTCGTAGTGCGCGAAGTCGAAGCGCAGCCGTTCCGGCTCGACCAGTGAGCCCTTCTGCTGCACATGCGCGCCCAGCACGGTACGCAGCGCGGCGTGCAGCAGGTGCGTGGCCGAATGGTTGAGCACGATGGCCTGGCGCCGTTGCGCATCGACCAGCGCATTGACCCGATCGCCCATGCGCAGCACGCCCTGTGTCACGGTGCCGACGTGGGCGAAGGCTGCGCCGCTGTGCTTGCGCACATCCTCGACATCGAAGCGCGCGCTGTTGCTTTCCAGCCGGCCGCGGTCGCCGACCTGCCCACCCGACTCGGCGTAGAACGGGGTCGCATCGAGAAACACCATGCCGCTCTGGCCGGTCTCCAGCCGCTGCACCGGTTTGCCCTCGTACAACAGGGCGGTGATGGCGGCCTCGCCGTCCAGGTGCTCGTAGCCGGTGAACACGGTGCACGCCTCGACACGCGCGTCGCCCGAGTAATCGGCGGCGAAATGGCTGGCCGAGCGCGCCCGGGCACGCTGTGCCTCCATCGCGGCACGAAAGCCGTCCGTGTCGATGGTGAGTCCGCGCTCGCGCGCGATGTCGGCGGTCAGGTCGCCCGGAAAGCCGTAGGTGTCGTAGAGCTTGAATACGGTGGCGCCGGGGATGACCGTACCCTGCAGACCGGCCAGGTCTTCTTCCAGGATGCGCATGCCCTGCTCCAGCGTCTCGGCAAAACGTTCTTCTTCCAGCCGCAGGATACGCTCGACATGCTCACGCCCGGCCGGCAGTTCCGGATAGGCCTCGCCCATGACCTCGCACAGCGGCCCGACCAGCCGGAAGAAGAACGGTTCGTTGATACCCAGCTGGTAACCGTGGCGAACCGCACGCCGGATGATACGCCGCAGCACATAGCCGCGGCCTTCGTTCGAGGGCAGTACACCGTCGACGATGAGGAACGCGCAGGAACGGATATGATCGGCAATCACGCGCAGCGAGGTATGGCTGAGCTCCCGTGTCCCGGCAATGCGCGCCGCCGCTTCCACCAGGTGCCGGAACAGGTCGATGTCGTAATTGGAATGCACGCCCTGCATCACCGCGGCGAGGCGCTCCAGGCCCATGCCGGTATCCACCGACGGCTTCGGCAACGGCTTCAGCTTGCCGGCCGTGTCGCGGTCGTACTGCATGAACACCAGGTTCCAGATCTCCACGTAGCGGTCACCGTCCGCCTCCGGCGTGCCGGGCGGACCGCCGGGCACCTCCGGTCCGTGATCGTAGAAAATCTCGGAGCAGGGTCCGCATGGGCCGGTGTCGCCCATCGACCAGAAATTGTCACTGGCGCCGATGCGGCTGAAGCGTTCCGGGGCAACCCCGATCTCCTTGAGCCAGATGTCGGCCGCCTCGTCGTCGTCCTCGAACACCGTCACCCACAGCCGTTCCGCCGGCAGCTGCATGACGTCGGTGAGAAACTCCCAGGCGTAGGTGATGGCCTCGCGCTTGAAATAATCGCCGAAGCTGAAATTGCCGAGCATTTCGAAAAAGGTGTGGTGGCGCGCGGTGTAGCCGACGTTTTCCAGGTCGTTGTGCTTGCCGCCGGCGCGCACGCAGCGCTGGCTGCTGGTCGCGCGCGGACAGGCACGCGTCTCGTTGCCGAGAAAGGTCTCCTTGAACTGCACCATGCCGGCATTGACGAACAGCAGGGTCGGGTCGTCCCGCGGCACGAGCGGCGCCGAGGCCACGACCTCGTGGTCGCGTGCCCTGAAGAAGTCCAGGAAGGCCCGGCGGAGTTGTGCGCTGCTGTTCTTCAAGCTGATTCTGCCTGATTCTGTCCGGTTGAGTGCGGACGTTATTATTCAGGGATTTGGGGACGATTGGAACACCTGTTTGCCGGGTTTTGCACGGGCGCTGCCCGGGCGGGCTGTTACCGGCATCAGGAAATTCTATTCGCTGTCGCGGAACACCCGCCCGATCTGTTCCGCGGTGAAGCCGCGCTGCTGCAGGAACCGCATCTGACGGCTGCGCTCGCGGAAATCCGCCGGCAGCGCGCTGCCGAACTTTTTTTCGCGGACCTCGCGCAGCAGCCCCTGCCAGTCATCCGCCAGGGCCTCGATACTGTGCTCGATGAGGGTCTCGTCGACTCCGCGCTCGCGCAGCTCGGCATGAATCTTGTGCGGTCCCGAGCCGCGCTGGAAGCGAGACCAGACGAACTGTTCGGCAAAACGCGTATCGCTGAGCAGGCCTTCCGCCTCCAGCACAACCAGCGCCGCATCCACCGTGTCATCATCGAAGCCGCGCGAGCACAGCTTGCGGGACAGCTCGCGCCGGCTGTGTTCCCGGCGTGCCAGCAGGTCCAGCGCCGCCTGGCGCGCGACGGCGCCGTCCGCGACCTGCTCAGGCCTCGGCTTCAAGCGCCTCCTCTGGGACGGCCTTCACCGGCTTGGCCAGCAGCAACGCGCGCAGCTTGCCCTCGATTTCGGCGGCGATGTCCCGGTTCTGCTTCAGGAACTCGCGCACGTTGTCCTTGCCCTGGCCGATACGGTCGTCGCCGTAGCTGTACCAGGCGCCGGATTTGTCGACGATGCCGTGCTGCACGCCCAGGTCGATCAGCTCGGCCTCGCGCGAAATGCCCTCACCGTACAGGATCTGGAACTCGGCCTGCCTGAACGGCGGCGCCATCTTGTTTTTCACCACCTTGACGCGGGTCTCGTTGCCGGTGATTTCGTCGCCTTTCTTGATGGCGCCGATACGGCGTATGTCCATGCGCACGGAGGCGTAGAACTTGAGCGCGTTACCGCCGGTGGTCGTTTCCGGGTTACCGAACATGACGCCGATCTTCATGCGGATCTGGTTAATGAAGATCACCATGGTGTTGGAGCGCTGTATGTTGGCAGTCAGCTTGCGCAGCGCCTGGGACATCAGCCGCGCCTGCAGGCCCATGTGCGAATCACCCATGTCACCCTCGATCTCGGCCTTCGGCGTCAGCGCCGCCACCGAGTCGACCACCACCACGTCGATGGAGCCGGAACGCACCAGCATGTCGGTGATCTCCAGTGCCTGCTCACCGGTGTCCGGCTGCGACACCAGCAGTTCGTCGACGTTGACGCCGAGCTTCTCCGCGTAGCCGGGATCGAGCGCATGCTCGGCGTCGATGAACGCCGCCGTGCCGCCGAGCTTCTGCGCCTCGGCGATCACCTGCAGCGTCAGCGTGGTCTTGCCGGACGACTCCGGGCCGTAGATCTCGATCACGCGCCCGCGCGGCAGGCCGCCGATACCGAGTGCGATATCCAGTCCAAGCGAGCCGGTCGAAATGGCTGCAACATCGCGCACTGCGCTGACATCGCCCATGCGCATCACCGCGCCCTTGCCGAACTGCTTTTCGATCTGCCCCAGGGCTGCGCTCAGGGCCTTGCGTTTGTTGTCTTCCATCAATCTCCTCCGGAATATGTGCATGGCATGCCGTTCCCTGGCGCGCCGGACGCGCGGATTATCACATAGAACTCAGCCACCCTCTAGCGGCCAGCAGCGCAGCGGCCGATAAACACTGCCGTTTTCCGTACTGGCTGACTCCACCAGACAGAAATTACTGACCGGCCAGGTCACGGCGGGAATTTCCGGGTCATCCACACCCCGGGCAAGCTTGCGCGCGAGGGTGATATGCGCCTGGAAGCCACGCGTCTCCGGCTCGATACCACAGCCGGCCAGGGTATTGCGCAGCGAACCGGCCAGGTCCCACAACGCGGGTGGCACGTGGGTCGGACCGATCCACAGGATGCGCGGCCGCGGCCAGTAGCCGGCATGGTCGATGCGGAGTTCAAACGGCGCCGACCGAATCGTGGCCGCGGTACGCTCCAGGCAGGCCGCGATCTCCGCCGTGACCGGACCGGCGAAGGCCAGCGTCAGGTGCAGGTTGGCCGCCGGCACCCGCCTGACGCGTTTGCCGGTCAGTCCCTTGCCGGCCACATCCAGTGCCGTGCGCACGCCATCGTCCGGCCACAGCGCGAAGAACAGCCGGCGTTTCGGCTCAGGCACCGGTATTGCCAACCAGCTCGATCAGCCCGGTGATGCCATGGATCACCGCGGCGCGGCGCACCTGCTCGCGGTCACCGGCAAACCGGCGGGTCTCGATGCGGCTGGCGCCCTGCCGGCCGGCCCAGGCAAAACATACCGTGCCGACCGGCTTTCCCGGCACCGCGCCGCCCGGTCCGGCGATGCCGCTGATCGCCAGCGCAAAGTCGGCGCGGCTATGCGCCAGTATGCCGGCGGCCATGGCCGCCACGGTGGCCTCGCTGACTGCGCCGTACTGTTGCAGGATCGCCGGCGTTACGCCGAGCATGTCCTGCTTGGCCGCGTTGCTGTAGGTCACGAAGCCCCGATCGAACCACTGCGAGCTGCCGGGCACGTCGGTCAGGCACTTGGCCACCCAACCCCCGGTGCAGGACTCCGCCACGGCCAGCCACTGGCCGTGCGCCAGCAACAGGACACCGAGGCGTTCGGACAATTTGAACAGATCCGACATCAGCAGCTTAATCCAGATATAAACAAAGTTTTCTATAAGATTGATTAATAGCGTTTTAATGTTCCCGCGCGTCGCCGGCAGAGCGTAGGGTGCGTTTTACGCACCATTTACGGTGCACGAAGTGCACCCTACCCCGTATGGTGCGTTTTATGCACCATTTGTACCGCGCTGCACAGGGTACACCGCATCCCTGCGCAAAGTGTACGCAATCGGGTAGACTTGCCGGCCATGATCAGCACCGCGTCCGCCCATACCCCGATGATGCAGCAGTACCTCGGCATCAAGTCGGAACACCCGGATATCCTGTTGTTCTACCGCATGGGCGATTTCTACGAGCTGTTCTTCGATGATGCCCAGCGCGCCGCCCGGCTGCTGGACATCACCCTCACCGCGCGCGGCAAGTCCGCCGGCCAGGCCATCCCCATGGCCGGGGTGCCGGTGCACGCCATCGACCAGTACCTGGGCCGGCTGGTGCGCCAGGGCGAGTCGGTCGCCATCTGCGAACAGGTCGGCGATCCCGCCACCAGCAAGGGGCCGGTCGAACGCAAGGTGGTGCGCATCGTCACTCCCGGCACGCTGACCGAGGAGGCGCTGCTCAACGAGCGCCGGGACAACCTGCTGGTCGCCATTCATCCGCAGGGCAAGGACTGGGGCATCGCCGCGCTCGACCTCGCCGGCGGTCGCTTCGTCGTGCAGCAATGCCAGGGCAGCGAGGCCCTGCTCGGCGAGATCACCCGCCTCGACCCGGCCGAACTCGTCACCGGCGAAGGCGTCGAACTACCACCCGAACTGGCGGCGCATCCATGCCTGCGCCGCCAGGCACCCTGGTTGTTCGAGACCGACAGCGCGCGTCGCCAGCTCAACGAGCAATTCGGCACTCGCGATTTGAGCGGCTTCGGCTGCGAACAGCTGCCGACGGCGATCGGCGCGGCCGGCGGCCTGCTCGAGTATGTGAAAAATACCCAGCTCACCAGCCTGCCGCACCTGCGCGGCCTGCGTGTCGAGTCGCGCCACGACAGCCTGGTGCTGGACGCTGCCACGCGCCGCAACCTGGAACTGGAAAGCGCCGGTTCCGGCAAGCGGGAACATACCGTGGCGGGTGTGCTCGACCAGACCGCCACGGCCATGGGCGGCCGCCAGCTGCGCCGCTGGCTGCACCGCCCGCTGCGCGATCACGCGCTGCTGGAACAACGCCACCAGTGCGTGGCCGCGTTCGCGGAAGCCGGACTCGATGGCGCCATTCACGATCTGCTGCGCGGCTGTTCAGATATCGAGCGCATCCTGGCGCGCATCGCCCTGAAATCGGCGCGTCCGCGTGACCTGTCCGGCCTGCGCGACAGCCTTGCCCTGCTGCCGGCGCTGCAGGAGATACTGGCAGGCAGCGACGACCCGCTGGCCCGCGATATGGCCACGCGCATCGGCGTACATGCGGACACCCACGATCTGCTGGCGCGTGCCGTCAGGGATCTCCCGCCGCAACTGATCCGCGACGGCGGCGTGCTGGCCGCGGGTTATCACGCGGAACTCGACGAGCTGCGCACCCTGAGCGAGCGCGGCGATGCCTGCCTGCTCGACATGGAGAGCAGCGAGCGCGAACGCACCGGCATCAATAACCTGAAAATCCGCTACAACAGGGTGCACGGCTATTACATCGAGGTCAGCCGCCTGCAGGCCGACCGGGTACCGGACAATTACCAGCGCCGCCAGACGCTGAAGGGCGTGGAACGCTACATCACGCCGGAGCTGAAGGCGCACGAGGACAGGGTGCTGAGCGCGCACGAACGCGCGCTGGCGCTGGAGAAGGCGCTCTACGACGCCCTGCTCGACGAACTGATCGCGGTGCTCGATCCGCTGACACGCGCGGCAGAGGGTATCGCCGAACTCGACGTGCTCGCCAACTTCGCCGAGCGCAGCCGCACCCTGAACCTGTGCCGCCCGCAACTCGGCGCGCGCAACGGTATCAGTATCGCGGGCGGCCGCCACCTGGTGGTCGAGCAGTTGCTGGACGACCCCTTCATCCCCAACGACACCCGGCTCAACGACAGCCAGCGCATGCTGATCATCACCGGCCCGAACATGGGCGGCAAGTCCACCTACATGCGCCAGACCGCGCTGATCGTGCTGCTGGCACATATCGGCTGCTATGTGCCGGCGGACAGCGCCGTGATCGGCCCGGTGGACCGCATCTTCTCGCGCATCGGCGCGGCCGACGACCTCGCCGGCGGGCGTTCCACCTTCATGGTGGAAATGACCGAGACGGCGAACATCCTGCACAACGCCACCGAACACAGCCTGGTGCTGATGGACGAGATCGGCCGCGGCACCAGCACCTACGACGGGCTGGCACTGGCGTGGGCCTGCGCCGTGGACCTTGCCGCGCGCATCAAGGCCTACACCCTGTTCGCGACCCATTACTTCGAACTCACCGCGCTGCCGGAACACTATGACGGCATCGCCAACGTGCACCTCGACGCCACCGAGCATGAGGACCGCATCGTGTTCCTGCACAGCGTGCGCGACGGCGCGGCGGACCGCAGCTACGGCCTGCATGTCGCGGCCCTGGCCGGCGTGCCGAAAGCCGTCATCCGCCAGGCACAGGCCCGGCTGGCGGACCTGGAGCGCCGGCAACAGGGCGTGGCGGCGCCGGCCTCGCCGCAGATGCCGCTGTTTCTGGCCACGCAGGACCATCCGCTGCTGAGTGCGCTGAACGAGCTGGACCCGGACAGCCTGTCACCGCGCGAGGCGCTCGCACAGCTCTATGCCCTGAAGGAGCTGGCGCAGCAGGATCTGCATTCATAAACGCAGCACTTTGCGGGTATACTGACACCCCGGCGCCGGTTTCCGGCCACAGCTTGTTTGTGGTAATAGAGCAGCTTACGCGATGTACGTGAGAATCTGCCTGACACTGGAGAGATTGCGGACCGGCACACGCGCCGCCGCTGACTGACTGGAGAGTTGCATGACATTCGTTGTGACCGAAAACTGTATCAAGTGCAAGTACACGGACTGTGTCGAGGTGTGTCCGGTCGACTGCTTCCACGAGGGCCCCAACTTCCTCGTCATTGACCCGGACGAGTGCATCGACTGCACGCTGTGCGAACCGGAATGCCCGATCGGCGCCATCTTCGACGAAGGCGACCTGCCGCCTGGCCAGGAGCAGTTCCTGGAACTGAATGCCGAGCTGTCGAGGGAATGGCCGGTCATCACGCAAATGAAAGACGCGCCGCCCGATGCCGACGAGTGGAAGGACAAGCCCGACAAGCTGAAACTCCTGGAGCGTTGAATCACGCGCCAACCGGCAGCAGCGCAGCATCGCGGCACACCGGCCGCACGCTGCTGTATTTCACTCGGCAACACGCATGAACGCACGGGTGATCCAGGTCCCCTGCCACGCTGACCTGCTGGCCGTGCTGGCACGGCATATCGTCACGCACGCCTCGTCCCTGCCCGACCTGACCGACACCGTTATCCTGTTGCCCGACCTGCAGTTCGCGCCCGACCTGCGCTTCGCCCTGCTCACCGCCGCCGCCACCGCGGGGCACACCGCCCTGCTCGGTCCGCACATCGACACGCCGGAACACTGGCTGAGTGCGCACACCCCGCTCGATGCGGCGATACCCGGACGCGCACGCCGCGAACTGCTGCTGGTCGAGGCCATCCGCCAGCACCCGAAGGTATTCGGCACGCAGGATCCCTGGCAACTCGCCGGCGTGCTGATCACGCTGTTCGACGAACTGACCCTGAACCGCATCCCGGTACCGCCGGACCTGGAGGATTTTACCGCCCTGCTCGCCAGCGCCTACGGCATCGCGCAACAGCTGCCGGAACCGTTCGGACTGGAGGCGCGCGTGGTGCACCGGCTGTGGCAGGCCTGGCATGCGCAGCTGCAGGCGGAAGACCTCCTCGATCCGGGCCTGGCCATGCTGCAGCGCCTGGCCGCGCACACACTTGACGATGACCTGCACTACGTGTTCGCCGGGCTCGATGACCTGAGCGGTGCGGAAGCGGAATGGATCGGGCGCCTGCTCGAGGCCGGGCGCGCGCACTGCTTCCTGTACCGGCGCCTGCCCGCGACCGACACGCAACGCCCGACCCCGGCACAAGGGCTGATGACAGACGCGGCAGCGGTACAGGAGCGCACGCCGCTCGGCGACTGCCTCGACAGTGTGTACGCCAGTGGCACGCAGCCCTTGCCGGAGCGTGCCAGGACACTGCGCGCGCAGCATGCCGACCCGCCGCTGGCCGGCGCCATTCGCACCCTGGCCGCGGCCTCCGCCGAGCAGGAGGCGCGCGCCATCGAGCTGCAGGTGCGGCGCTGGCTGATCGACGGCCACCAGCCGATCGGTATCGTGACCGAGGACCGGCGCCTGGGGCGGCGTGTACGCGCGCTGCTGGAACGTGCCGGCGTCACCCTGCAGGACCCGGGCGGCTGGGCACTGTCCACCACCAGCGCGGCCGCCGCGCTGGAGCGCTGGCTGGAAACAGTGGAAGAGGACTTCGCCCATGCGCCGCTGCTGGACGTGCTGAAATCGCCGTTCACCTTCACGCACGATGACCCCGCGGCCTTCAGCAACACGGTATTCCGGCTGGAGCGCGATATCGTGCGGCACGAGGGCATCGCGCGCGGCCTGGCGCGTTACCGCGCACACATCGACAGCCGGCTCGAGCATTACAAAACCGCCTGGACGGCCGCCACCGCGGAACGCCTGCACCAGCTGCTCAACGAGCTGGACCAGGCCGCGGGCCCGCTGCGCGACTGCCTGACGGGCACCCACCCGCCGGCGCACCTGCTGGCGGCGCTGCGCGCCAGCCTGGAGCGGCTCGGCATGTGGGCCGCGTTCGAACACGATCCGGCCGGCGAGCGCATCCTGCAGGAATGGCAGCAGCTCGATGCCGCGGCCCGGCACTGCGCCATGCGCCTGACCTGGCTGGAGTTCCGCGGCTGGCTGGGCAATACGCTGGAGCGACACGATTTCCGCCCGCCGGCCGGCGACAGCGTGGTGTCCCTGCTCACCCTGCAGCAGGCCCGGCTGGGCCGCTTTGCCGGCCTGGTGATCGGCGCCTGCGACAGCCAGCACCTGCCGACCGCCACCGCCGGCTCACCGTTTTTCAACGACCGGGTGCGCGGCGAGCTCGGCCTGCCGGTATGGCCCGACCAGTATCATCTGCAGCGCGACCGCCTGCGCCGCCTGCTGGAGTCCGCGCCGCGGGTGCTCATGACCTGGCACAGCGAGGACAACGGCGAGCTGCGCACGCCCAGCGCCTGGCTTGCCGCCGTGGAGGATATCCAGCAGCTCGGCTGGCAGTCGTCGCTGCACGATGCACAACTGCAGGCGCTGCTCGATCAGCCCGGCGCACGGGTCGCCGGCCGACACCCCTTGCCCCAACCCGCGCTCACGCCCCGCCCCGCGCCGGTACTGCCCGCCGCGCGGCTGCCGCAACGGCTCAGCGTCACCGCGCACGGCAACCTGATCGATTGCCCGTACCGTTTCTTCGCCGCCAGCGGGCTCGGACTCAGGCCACGCGAGGAAGTCAAACTCGCTTTCGAAAAGGCCGACTACGGGAACCTCGTGCACCAGGTGCTGCACCGCTTTCACCAGGGCGGCACGGGTTTCCCGGCGCCGTTCATGCGCATTGACCCGCACTCCCGGGACGGGGCCATGGCACAGCTTGAGGACGTCTCGCGGCGCGTGTTCGAACGGGAACTGGAAGACAACTACGAACACCGTGCCTGGCTGCGACGCTGGCTGGCGCTGGTCCCGTACTACATCGACTGGCAGATGGCGCACCAGCAGGACTGGCGTTTCAGCGCCGGGGAACTGGGCGGCGAACGGCTGCTCGCCTCGGGCCAGGTGCTGGAAGGCCGGCTCGACCGGCTCGACAGCGGGGCCGCGGGTGACGCCATCCTCGACTACAAGACCGGCGGCATGCCGGACCAGGACGACGTCAACAGCGGCGAGGCCGTGCAGCTGCCGTCCTACGCCCTGCTGGCGGAGCGGCTGCCGGTGCGGGTCGAGTACGTGCATGTCGATAAGAAGGTGTCCACCGGCCCGGCGCTGGAAGGCGAGGCGCTGACGCAGCTGACGCGCGACGTGCAGGTCCGCCTGGTTGCGCTGCTCGAGGCCATCGCGGCGGGTACGGCCCTGCCCGCCTGGGGTGACAGCAAGACCTGCAAACACTGCGACATGGATGGCCTGTGCCGGCGGCAGGCGTGGCCGGAGTCTGCGCCATGACCGCCGCTGCTACCCGCGATCCGCTGCTGGCGACCGATCCTGCGCGCAACGCCAGCGTGCACGCCTCGGCCGGCACCGGCAAGACCTGGCTGCTGGTGACGCGCATCCTGCGCCTGTTGCTCACGGGCGTGCGTCCCGACAGCATTCTCGCCGTCACCTTCACGCGCAAGGCGGCGGGCGAAATGGAACAGCGCATCATGGAACGCCTGCGGGAACTGATGTGCGCCTCGCTCGAACGGCTCGACATCCTGCTCGCGCAATGCGGCATCACGCCGGATGACGACGTCCGCGCGCGCGCCCGGCAATTGTACGAGCAGGTCCTGTTCAATCCCTGGCGACTGCGGGCCACCACCTTTCACGCCTTCTGCCAGGAACTGCTGCAGCGCTTTCCGCTGGAGGCCGGCGTCATGCCCGGCTTCGAGATTCTCGAGGCCACCGGGCTGTCGGAGCAGGCCGCGCGTGATGCGCTGCTGGCGGAAACGGCCGCGCAACCCGATGGCGCTCTGGCGCAGGCACTTGCCACGCTGGTGGAAGGCTGCAACGGCCTGCACAACGCGGTCGCGTCCCTGCGCGCGTTCCTGGCGCGGCGCAGCGACTGGTGGGCCTGGGTGCAGGACGAACCCGATGCGCATGGCTTTGCCTGTCGCCGGCTCGCTGATTTTCTTGCCATCGAGCCGGAACGCGATCCGCTGCAGGGCTTTCCCTCCGCCGCGCTGCGTGGGCAGCTGGCGGAATTCGCCGCCCTGCTGGAACGCAACACCAGCACCGACAAGGACCTCGCCGTCGGACTGTCCGATGCACTGGCCGGAAAGGCGGATCAAGCGGCGCTGCTCGATGCCATCAGCCCGGTGTTTCTTACCGCGAAAGGTGAACCGCGCGCACGCAAGGCCAGCAAGGCGCAACAGCAGCGACTCGGCGTGGCTGGCGAGGCGCGTTACCTGGCGCTGCACGCCGAACTGAGCGAGACACTGGTTACGCTGCACGACATGCTTGCACGCCACCGGACCTGGCGCACCACCACGGCGTGGTACACCGCCGGCTTGCGCCTGCTGGAGCACTTTATGCGCATCAAGCGCGAACAGCGCGTGCTCGATTTCTCCGACCTCGAGTGGCAGGCCTGCGAACTGCTCAACCGCAGTGCGCACGCCAGCTGGGTGCAGTACAAGCTGGACGCACGCATCGATCACCTGCTGGTGGATGAATTCCAGGACACCAATCCCACCCAGTGGCGCCTGCTGTTGCCGCTGCTGGAGGAACTGGCCGCCGGCGGCGCCGAGCGCGCGCGCTCGGTGTTCCTGGTCGGCGACCGCAAGCAGTCCATCTACAGTTTCCGGCGCGCCAATCCGGCCCTGCTGGGCCAGGCCTCAGACTGGCTGGCGCAGCGACTCGACGCACAACGTTTCCCGCTGGATGCCTCGCGGCGCTCGGCGCAGGCGGTCATGGACTGTGTCAACGCCGTGTTCGGCCGGCCGCCGCTCAACACACTGCTCAGCGACTTCACCCCCCACACCACCCACCTGGCCGACGACTTCGGTCACGTGGAACTGCTGCCGCTGGTCACGGCGGCAGACCCGCCGGACACCGTCGCGGCAGCGCGCAGCGGCCTGCGCAACCCGTTGCAGGAACCGCGCAGGGTCGCCGAGGATGTGCGTTACGCAACCGAGGGCCGCCTGATCGCAACGCGCATCGGGCAGCTCGTCGCGGCGCATACGCCCGTGACCCGTGACGGAGCGGTGCGCACACTCGGTTACGGCGACGTCATGATCCTGCTGCGCCAGCGCACCCATGCCGGCGCCTACGAGGATGCACTGCGCGCAGCCGGCATCCCCTACCTCAGCGCCAGCAAGGGCCTGCTGCTGGAGAATCTGGAAGTGCGCGACCTGGTCGCGCTGCTGAATACCCTGATCGCGCCCTACGACAACCTGGCGCTGGCGCAGGTGCTGCGCGCACCGCTGTTCGGGCTGGACAGCGAGCAGCTGGTGCCACTGGCCAGCGGCGATGCGGTTTACTGGTACGAGCGTCTTGTGCAGCTTGCCGACACCGGACAGACACCCTACGACGCCATCCACGCGCAGCTGGAACGCTGGCGCATGCTGGCCGGCCAGGTGCCGGTGCATGACCTGCTGGACCGCATCTTTCACGAAGGCGAAATCGTGCAGCGCTACGAGGCTGCCTTCCCGGCCGCACTGCTGCCGCGCGTGCGCGCCAGCCTGACGCGCTTCATCGAACTGGCGCTGGAGATCGACCACGGCCGCTACCCGAGCCTGCCGCGCTTCCTCGAGCAGCTCAACCGGCTGCGCGGCTCCGACCAGGACCAGCCCGATGAAAGCACACCGGACGACGCCGGCGGGGACCGCGTACGACTGCTCACCATCCACGGCGCCAAGGGCCTGGAGGCACCGGTAGTCTTCCTCGCCGACACTGCCGCGACGCCGCGCAGCCGGGACGCCTATACAGTACTGCTTCGGCAGGCAAGCGACAGCGCCAGGCCCGACCTGTTCACGCTGGCCGGCCGGCGCGCGGACGCGGATGCGGCCACGCGCACCCTGCTGGCACAGCAGGAGGTGGAGCAGCGCGCCGAGGACGCCAACCTGCTGTACGTGGCGCTGACGCGCGCACGTCAGTACCTGTTCATCTCCGGCAGCCAGCCGGACCGTGGCCATGCCGGCAGCTGGTATGCACAGATCGACAGCGCGCTCGCCGACTGGCCGCAGACAACGGATGGCCATCGCTATCGCAGCACCGGTACACCCGCTGCGCTCTCACCACGGACCGTCGAGCCTGCCCCGGCCATCGCGGTCGACCCGAGACTTGCGCAAGCGCTCACGGTCAGGCCCGCGTACATCCGCATCGCGCCCAGCCTGCAGGCGCATGCCGCCACCGATACCGCGGGCGACCCGGATGGCCGAGAACGCGGCATCGCCATCCATACCCTGCTCGAGCACCTGAGCCGCGCGCCGCAACCGGCCGATGCCGCCCTGCGCGCACGGCTCGCCGGCCTGCTGCGGCGCGAGACCGGCGACCCCGAGTTCATGCACTGGTGGCAACACGCCCTCGAGGTCGTGCAGGACGCGCGGCTGGCGGCACTGTTCGATGCCGGCCGTTTCACGCAGGCCTGGAACGAGGTGCCGGTGCAGTACCTCGAGGATGACCGCCTCGTGCACGGCATTATCGACCGCGTAGTGCTTATCGAAAACAGTGTCACGCTGATCGATTACAAGACGCACCGCCATGCCGCACCCGGTACGCTGGGCGAGCTGGTCGACGCCTACCGTGCACAGATGCGATGCTATGCCAGTGCGGCGCACCGGCTCTGGCCACAACACCGCCTGCATACCTGCCTGCTGTTCACGGCCTGCCGTGAACTGGTCAGCGTGGATGGGTTACAATCCGGCGCCTGAACCCGGCAATCCGACGACATAACGATCAACTTGATATGAATGACTTGCAGAATATTACTGATGTAACACTCGAAACATTTCCCACGCAGGTGCTGGAACGTTCGCGGCAGGTCCCGGTGCTGGTCGACTACTGGGCGGACTGGTGCGGACCGTGCCAGATGCAGATGCCGGTGCTGAAGAAACTGGTCGAGGACTACGCCGGCAAGTTCGTGCTGGCCAAGGTCGATACCGACCAGCAGCGCGAGCTGGCCGTACAGCACAACATCCGCAGCCTGCCGACCATGCGGCTGTACCGGAATGGCGACATGGCCGAGGAAATCCTTGGCGCGCAGACCGAGTCGACCCTGCGCATCCTCCTTGATCGCTATGTCGAGCGCGAGTCGGACCAGCTCCGCAACCAGGCGCGTGCCCTGTTCGAACAGGGCGAACGGGCACAGGCGCTGGAGCTGCTGGCCACAACGCATGCGCAGGAACCCGACAATCACCAGGTCACGCTGGATTACGCGGAACTCTGCCTGGGGACCGGCAGTGTGCAGCTGGCGGAACAGCTGCTGGGCGAACTGCCCTTCGATGTGCGCAACGAACCCGAGGCCGTGCGCCTGCGTGCGCTGCTTGATTTCACACTGGCCGCCGGCGCAACGGAGGATCTGGCCGACCTGGAACAAGCCGTCGCGGCATCCCCCGACGACAGTTCGTTGCGCTACCGGCTGGGCGCCGCCTGCGTGCTGTCCGACCGGCTGGACGCGGCACTGGAACACTTCCTGTACCTGCTGCAGCACGACCGCGCGTTCCAGGACGACGCCGGCCGCAAGGCCATGCTGGCCGTTTTCGACCTGCTCGGCAACGAGGGTGAGCTGGTGAGCAGCTACCGGCGCAGGATGTCGACTGCGCTGCTGTGAGCCTGCGCACCCCGGAAATCACTCGCGCGTAGACGCAGGTGTCACAGAGGATTCAGCACAATTCTGTCTCGCGCCAAGGCGCCAAGGCGCAAAGAAAAATAATTGCCACAGCGGGCGCGGAGTACACAGAGAAAATCTGTTACTGCCCACTGCTGATGGTATGGACCCATCCCACTTTTAACCGGCCTCGCAATGGGCCAAGATGCAGGACGTTCTTTTCCCGGAGCGCATCCCTTTTTGTAGGAGCGCATCTCATGGCCGTTCCCGCAAATCCATGTGCTCCACGGCACTTGTACATCCTGGACATCGCGCGATAGATAATGGCCACGGAATCACACGGAAGGACACGGAAAGAAAAAACCAGCATCCTTCAGGCACGCAACGCGCCGGGACCTGCAGGAGCGGACATTGTCCGCGATCTTTTCACATCCCGCAAAGATCGCGCATAAGATGCGCTCCTGAAAAAAAACGCCATGAATTTATTTTTCCGTGTATTTCCGTGTGCTTTCGTGGCTACATATTATGCAGGGTGCACTCCGTGCACCCTTTTCGGTGCGTAAAACGCACCCTACGGCCGTAATGAATAACATGTAATTTTTCCGTGTGCTTCCGTGGATTCCGTGGCCATTTTATATAGGCGCTCTCCCTGCGCACCGCTAACGGTGCGTAAAACGCACCCTACATCTCACCCGGCATTGGTTATTATTTCCGTGTTATTCCGTGTGATTCCGTGGCCATTATTCTTTTCACGTTTCACGTCTTACGTCATATGGCAATAATGCCATAGTAAATGGCTGATGTTCACAGCCCGTTCTGCTCGAGCACCTGGGCGAGCTTCTTCGGCGTTACATAACCTGGCAGCAACTGGCCGTCGTCGAGCAGCAGCGCGGGGGTGCCACTGACACCCAGCTGGCGTCCGAGGTCGAGACTTGCCCTGACAGGGTTGTCGCAGGTTGCGCGCGGCATCTCCGCACCGGCCTTGGCACGTGTCAGTGCAGCCTGACGATCGTCGCTGCACCACACCGAGACGGCCTTGAAGTAGGACGGTGTGTCCGGCCCGCTGCGCGGGAACAGCATGTAACGCACAGTGATGCCTTCCTTGTTGTACCCGGCGATGTCATTGTGCAGCTTGCGGCAGTAACCGCAATCGATGTCCGTGAACACCGTCATCGTGTGGCGCGGCTTGTCGGCCGGGAAGATGATCATGTCCTTCTCGCTGACCTTCTTGATCAGCTCGTGGCGCACGCTGCTCAGGCGCTTTTCACTGAGGTCGGTGCGCGTTGCCAGCTCGATCAGGGTGCCATCGAATATGTACTTGCCGTCGTTGGTGACATAGAACAGCTTGGTCCCGATCAGGACCTCGGACATCCCGGCCATCGGTGCCGGCGTAATGGAATCGACGGTGACGTCAGGCAGCACGTTCCTGATCGCCTTGCGCACGGCGTCATCCGTACCGGTCCCGGCATTGACGAGGTGAACCGCCAGCGCCCCCAGGCCCAGCAGGCAGACAGCAAAGAGTTGTTTTGTTTTCATAATGAATTCCAGGTTTGTTTTCAGGACAGGTGAAAGCTCTGACAGCAAAGCGGCAGGCAGGGTTCAGGCGGACGTTCAAGCAACCAATCGCGCCTAAACCGTTCTCATCCGCGCGGGTGGTGTTGTGCATGCAGATCCTTGAGACGCTCACGTGCCACATGAGTATAGATCTGTGTCGTCGACAGGTCACTATGCCCCAGCAGCATCTGCACCACGCGCAGGTCCGCGCCGTGGTTGAGCAGGTGGGTCGCGAAGGCGTGACGCAGGGTATGCGGTGACAAGTGCTTGTTTATTCCGGCTTTTATAGCATGCAGTCGGAGTCGGTGCCAGAATGTCTGGCGAGTCATGCCCTGGCCGCGGCGCGACACAAACAGGTGGTGGGACGCCACCGCCAGCTGCGGGCGCGACTCATCGAGGTAGCGCTGCAGCCACTCCACGGCCTCCTCGCCCAGCGGCACCAGGCGTTCCTTGCTGCCCTTGCCCATCAGTCGTACCACACCCTGGGTAAGGTTGACCTGGTCGGTGGTCAGGCCGACCAGCTCGGACACGCGCAGGCCACAGGCGTACAGCAGTTCCAGCATGGCGCGGTCGCGCAGGCCCAGGGCGTCGCCGGTATCCGGGGCGTGTAACAGCTCGTCCACTTCCTGCTCGCTCAGGGTGTCCGGCAACGGCCGGCCGATACGCGGTGATTCGATGCGCACGCTGGGGTCTTCGGTAATGCGGCCCTCACGCACCAGGTGCCGGTAGAAACGGCGCAGCGAGGACAGCAGGCGGGCCGTGGTGCGGGGTTTTGCCCCGTCCATCACCCGCGCCGAGAGATAGTCCAGCAGATCCTGGCGCCGGGCCTCCAGCAGCGTCCGGCCCTGCGGCAGCAGCCAGGCGGCCAGCCCGGCGAGGTCGTTGCGGTAGGCCGCCAGCGTGTGATCGCTCAGGCCGCGCTCCATCCACAGCGCATCGGCGAAATGCTCGATCTCGCGCAACTCGGCCGCCAGCGCCGCAGCCTCCGGCGTTTCAGCCGCAGTCACGGCGGGACGGGTTCGCTTCACGGCGGGTCTGTATCAGGCTATTCTGCACCCCCGCACCATACGATCACAGCGAAACAACCGCAACCATGACCGATTCACACACACCTGCCACGTCTGTCCGGCAACCGCCGGAAATGAGCGCCCTGCTCGCGATCGTCCGCGACATGGTGGGCCAGGTGCACCCGAAATGGAAAAACCTGCACTTCACGCCCAACACCCACCTGGAACGGGAACTGGGCCTGGACAGTATCGCGCGCACGGAGTTGCATGTGCGCCTGGAACAGGCACTCGAAGTGTCCCTGGCCGAAGGCGCCGGGGTGTGCGCCGCCACACCCCACGACCTGATGCGGGCCGTGCGCGCCGCGCTGGCCAGCGATGCCAGCTACCGGCCCTGCCCGGAACAGACCGGGGCCAGCGAGTCCGCCGATCTGCTGATGGGCGAGTTCGTCAATCCGGCGGATACCACCGCCATCGACCGTCGGCATACCCCGGGCGAATGGCTGTATGCCATCTACACCTGGCCGGTGTTCGTCATCCTCGGGATACTGGCCTGGATACTGGTGGTCTTCACGCCGACCGAGCACGGCCGCCGCAAGATGGCGCACTGGTGCGCGCGGCTGCTGTGCTACTGCACCTTCACGCCCCTGAAGGTGAGCGGCCACGAGCACCTCGACCCGCATCAGGCGCAGATCATCGTCGCCAACCACGCCAGTTACCTGGACGGCTTCATCGTCACCGCGGCGCTGGACGTACCGATCCACTTCATCGTCAAGGGCGAACTGGCGCGCATCCTGCCGGTACGCCTGATCCTGGAACGCTTCGGCGTGGAATTCGTCGACCGCTTCAATGCCAACAAGGGCAGCAGCGACGTCAAGCGCATCGCCGACAAGTCGCGCAACGGCCAGTCCATCGTGTTCTTCCCGGAAGGCACCTTCACCACCTTCGAGGGCCTGCAGCCATTCCGCATGGGCGCCTTCGTCACCGCCGCCCGCGCCCGTGTGCCGGTGGTACCGGTCGCCATCCGCGGCGCCCGCAACATGGTGCGCGGCGACGACTGGTTCCCGCGCCGCGGCAGCATCGATGTCACGATCTGCGAGCCGATCCAGCCCCGGGGCGAAGGCTGGCAGGTCGCGCTGGACCTGCGCGACGCCGCACGTCACGAGATTGCAAAGTATTGCGGGGAACCTGATTTGGTCGGCGAGTGATTCAGCTTGGCCGGGATTCACCACAGCAAGCACCGGGAACCCGCAGGATGCGGTGAGCCTGTGAACCGCATCAAGCGAGGATAACGCGTGCACATCCGTGGAAAACCCGGCCTGGCGGGTGATTCAAACCGGTCAATCGAATTCAGCCACAGAGGGCGATCTATAGAAAAACGGGCTCTTCCCCGAATCGAGTGGGTAGATTACCGTTGCAGGACCGAATTCATTCGGCCAACAGCCTGTTGCCACTGGAGACAAGGTGGTCTCCACGTCCTGTCGCGCATTGGGCAGGTGAGCGTCATTCCCTGCACCATCAAGTCTATTGCATCACCACGGTTAACCGCGGTCGTCATACTTTGTTTACGGATATCACCGCAGCACGCCTGCTGGTTCGCGAATGGTCGAATGAATTCGACCCTACAGGTCTGATTGTGAAACACCGTTGGCCGAATTCATTCGACCAACAACCTTGCCATCAGAAGGAGTGCGTATCGTCTAAATTGAGTGTTACCCACTCAGTCAGGGGAAGATCCAAAAATGTATCCGGCCCTGTTATTGACAGATAAACGGGGTAAACACGCATCTCGGGATCAGCACCACCCCGACAGCCGGCCTGTTATTGCATTGAATGCAGGCCGAACATATTACCTTCGGTATCCAGCACCAGGGCAATGAAACCGTATTCGCCGATGGATATTTTCTCCCGCTGCACGCGCCCACCATTCGCGGCAACGCGCCCTGCCTCGACGGCGCAGTCCGCGCAGCCGAAATAGACCAGGGTACTGTTGCCGCCCGAAGGCACGCCGTCCATCCTGACCAGCGAACCACCGGCACCGGGACGGCCCGGCTCCATCGGGAACCGCCACATCTCGATATCCGGCATGGTCAGGCGTTCCAGGCTGACCTGGAACACTGCTTCGTAGAAAGCCCTGGCACGCGGCATGTCCTGCACGTAGATTTCAAACCAGCCTACCGGGTTGTTGGTCATGACTGCCTCCAGCGAATGGTCGAACGGCTGGATCAAGCGTAGTCACTGTGGCCGTTTTTTTTCCATGCCCGGTTGCCGGGTGCAGCGTTTCGGCCATGACCAGAGGGGTAATAAGGGGACCCCGTCCCCATTCCCCTCGGCTACAGATTGGCGGCTCGCTCGAAAAGACACTCGAATGACCCCATCTCGAATTCACGGCAAACCCATGGCCGCCGCTCGTAAATCGTACAAAGCATGGTGTTTCGATCCAGCGCCGAACACCAGCCATCGTCCAGCCGTGCCATGCGCCTCCCGCCCCACCGGTCTGTTTCAATATAAGTCTCCGGCACACCGGTTTCGGTAATGAGCAAGACTTCCAGGCGGCAACAGCAGGCCTCGCAGTTTGCACAGGTCACTTTTGTATCAGGCAGAGTTGTTGCATCGATGCTCATGAATCACGCGTGATGGGTGTCAGTACACCAGTAATCAGGGAATCTCTGGTTAATTCGTCATGCCGGCGAAGGCCGGCATCCAGGTCATTGAAAAATCTGGATCCCGGCATGCGCCGGGATGACAATGAGTGAATTAATCAGAGGCTCCTCGAAATATAAGTGAAAATTGTGCTCTGACACCCTTTGTACCTGCGCGAGACAGCTATGGCATCACCAGTTCGATCGTCCCGTTTACCGTCACCCGCACCTCGCTCTCCCCGCCTTCCACCGCAACCGGCGCATCCGCGGTCTCCATGGCCATGGTCGCGACGCGCGCGCGGTACAGGATCGGCGGCTGCTGCGCGGAGGTGCCGACATTGATGGCGACGACCCGGTAATCGCCGGCCTTGAGGTTGGCGCTGACGATCTTCGCACGGGTCTTGAACGCCTCCAGCGCGCTGTCGATCAGGCGATTCTCGACGGCGACGCGTTTCTCGTCGGAGACGGTGAAATTCATGGAGTTGATCTTCAGGCGTGCCTGCAGTTTTCCGACCAGTTCGCTGAGCACCTCGCTGTCGCGGCTCTCCAGCGTCAGGGTTTGCTGACCGCGCCAGCCCTTGGTGGTCAGATTGTCCTTGGACGGCAGCGGCCAGGTCTGGTAGCCGCCGGTACTGACCTTGACCGTCTTGTGCTGCTTCGCCAGCGACAGCGCCCACTCCATGTCCTGGTTGATCTGCGCCGCCAGTTTCGTCGCCTCGCGGTGCTCGCCAAAGGTGTTCATGCTCACGTGCATGGTGTCGTTGCTGACCTGTTCGGATACCTGCGCGTCCAGGTTGACCTGGTTGTAGCGTGGCGCCTCCCCGGCCAAGGCCGGCATAGCGCCGCACAGTCCGGCCAGCAGCCACAGTGTCGCCAGCGTCTTCATGCCTTGTTGTCCTGTTGCGCGCCCTGCTCGGCCACCTGGCGGCGCACCTCGTCCATGTCGAGTTCCTTCACTTTCTCGACAATCGAGGCCAGCGCGGCGGGCGGCAGCGCACCCGGCTCTGCATAGACGATGATCTGCTGGCGGAACACCATCAGCGTGGGTATGGAGCGAATCTGGAAGTGCCCGGCAAGTTCGCGCTCCTCCTCGGTATTGATCTTGGCGAATACGACGTCCGGGTGCGACTCCGACATGGATTCGAATACCGGCGCGAACTGCCGGCACGGGCCGCACCATGGCGCCCAGAAATCCAGCAGTACGATGTCGTTGCCGGTGACGGTGCTGTCGAAGGTGTCCCTGGTGATTTCGATGACTGCCATAACCCTGCTCTCCGGAAATTAGCCATGCCGGTAAGTATAACGCAGCGGGTACAGGGAATGGATTCAGCAAACCCGGAACGAGGTCGGACTACTGGTCGGAACTGCGACGCCTGGGCGCGACGTCGCTGCTTTCCTGCTGATAGGTCATGTCGAGTTCGATGCGGTTGCGACCCAGGCGCTTGGCACGGTACAGCGCCTTGTCGGCGCGTTCGATGAAAGCGCCGGCCGATTCGCCCGGTTTGTACAGCGACACGCCGGCGGAGAAGGTCGGCACGTCGGAGACCGTGCCATTGGACTGCCAGCGCGTCTCGTTGGCACGGCGCCGCACCTTGTTGAGCGCGCGGATGGTGCCATCGGAGTCGGTGTTCGGCAGCAGCACGGCGAATTCCTCGCCGCCGTAGCGCGCCACCATATCGTGGTGACGGAAGATGGACAGGATATTGCGCGAATACACGCGCAGCACCTCGTCACCGGCGGCGTGACCGTGCTCGTCGTTCACCGCCTTGAAATGGTCGAGGTCGATCAGCACGAACGACAGCGGGAAGCCGTAACGCTGCACGCGCGCCACCTCGTCTTCCAGGCGGCGCATGAAGGCGCGCCGGTTCGGCAGCCCGGTGAGTTCATCGGTCAGGCTGAGCAGGCGCACCCGCGTCAGCTCGTCGGTCAGCTGGCGGCTGTCGGATTCGTAGAGCTGCAGGTAGTGGTGCGTGGTGTCGAGCTTGTCGGCCAGGTCGTGATGACCGCCCAGCGCCTTCTCGACTTCGCGGATGAGCTTCCAGCGGACATTCTCCAGTTCCGCGGGATCCTCGATCTGGCGCAGCTCGTCGAGGGTCTTTTCCAGCACCACGCCGAATTCCTCGTTCTTGCCGATGGTCTCGATGACCTGCTCGCCCAGCGTCGCCTGCAGCTTGGCGATGTCATCGCGGCGCGCCTCCAGCTCGCTGCGGTGGAGTGACTTGAGATCCTGTCCGGCCGGGATTTCCTCGCTGATTTCCGGCGCAGCCGGTTCCGGTTCAGCCGGCAAGGACCCGGCAGTCTCTTCGACGCCGGCCTGCTCTGCCGGCAAGGGCCCGGCAATGTCTTCGACGCCGGCCTGCTCCGCCGGCAAGGGTCCGGTAACGGCTTCGGGCGCGGCCTGCAGGCGCCGCTCGGGTGCCAGCGAGATCGGCCGCATCACCTCGGCGAGATGCTCCACCGCCTCCAGTGCAGCATCGTCTTCTTCCGTCTCCAGGTCCTCTTCCGGCTCGGCCACCGGTACAACACTCTCCGCCGCCGTGGCGAAACTTTCCACCTCGGGATAACGCCGCGGCGCATCGGGCACGGCGTCGATGCCGAACGCAGCGAGCAGCGGGTTGATGGCAGCGAGCATGACATCGGCTTGCAGCGTTTTGCTGTCACGCATCTGTTGCGCACAGTCATCGATGAAGCCGCGCATGGTGACAAGTTCGGACGAGGTCAGCGGTGGCTGCAGGCGCGCCTGCAACAGCCTGATCTGGAGGTAGGCCGAGGTACCGGGGGTGTGGTGCGCGCTGAAGGCCTCGAGCAGAACGTTGACGAAGCCGGCATAGGCCATCTGGGACTCGAGGTGGCTGGTGGCCATATCATCCAGCATGCCCTCGACCTGGCGGTAGATGACGGTGCCGGCTGGCGAGTTGCGCAGCGAGCCGAGCAGCTGCAACAGCTTGCGCATGCCGCTGGGATCAAGCTCCTCCGGTCTGTCCAAACCCGCCGCCATAAAGGTCTCCTGCCTGTCCATGGGCCAGTGCAGGACGTTCCGTGTCCTGTGATTTTTCTTGGCCCAACCTTACAGGGTGTTCACTCGTTCGCCCAGTCCGTTGCTTGCGTTGTTCTTGTAAACAAGGGGTTACAGGACATTGTTACGACCGCATGTCACATAATTGACGGTGAAAGTGTAACAGGTAAGGTCTGCCGTTTAACAGTGGTACAAAAGTACTAATCACAGCCTGAAGCCGCCACGAAAAAGGCCGGCATGCGGCCGGCCTGGTTCGCGTAGCAGCAGGTAATTACTTGTCCAGCCCGGCAAAGATGGCATCGCGGATCTGGTCCACCTTGCCGATGCCGTTGATCTTGACGTAATGCGGCGCACCCTTGCCGCCCGCCTTTGCCCACTTCGAGTAGTACTCGATCAGCGGCTCGGTCTGCTTGTGATACACGTTGAGGCGCTCGCGTACAGTCGCTTCCTTGTCGTCGTCGCGCTGGATCAGCGGCTCGCCGGTCTCGTCGTCCTTGCCCTCTGCCTGCGGCGGGTTGAACACGACGTGATAGGTGCGTCCGGAGGCCAGGTGCACGCGGCGTCCGCTCATGCGCTTGATGATCTCGCTGTCGTCGACGTCGATCTCGACCACGGCATCGACCTGCACGCCCTTGTCCTTCAGGGCATCGGCCTGCGCCAGGGTGCGCGGGAAACCGTCGAACAGGTAGCCGTTCTTGCAGTCATCCTGCTTCAGGCGTTCATCGATCAGACCGAGGATGATGTCATCGGAGACCAGGCCGCCGGCGTCCATGACCTTCTTGGCCTCCACACCCAGCGGGGTGCCGGCCTTGACCGCGGCACGCAGCATGTCGCCGGTGGAAATCTGGGGAATGTTGTAACGTTCTTTGATGAAATTGGCCTGTGTGCCCTTACCGGCGCCCGGCCCACCCAGCAAGATAACCCGCATAGCGTTCTCCTCGTTCAGGAAGTGGCAAATCAAAAAGTGCGCGTATTATCCCTGCCCGCCCCGCCAATGGCCAGACAACAGAATAAATGGGGGGATGTAGGGTATTTATGTGTAGAACCTGTCTCATAATCCCCCGCGCGCCGCGGGGGATTATGAGACAGGTTCTATTCAATTCAGCTGGATGCGCTGTCCCCAGGGCACCGGGCCGCGCCCCTTGACCAGCCACAGCACCGGGAAACGCGGCTCGCGTTTGGGGAATTCGCCTTCCGCGTCAGTGAAATACACCAGCAGGTCCGGATTGCAGCCACTCTCGTCCACCCACTCGAACGGCGGCGTGAAGCGGGTGCCACCCCCGCCGCGGATGTCCGCTGGCAGTTCGAAGGCCTCCCAGGGCTCGAACACCCAGGGTCCCTCCGGCGACAGCGCCGCGTCGCAGGCCAGCAGCGTGACGCGTGCCCGCACCTGGCCCTTGATGGCATCGATCTCGGTGACAAACTCGCGCATCTCCTCCGCCCGGATCGAGCCGCTGGTGTCCAGCACCACGACGATGTCGGTCTGCGTGCTGCGCAGGCTGGGGAAGATGGCCTCGCCTTCGCGGCGCGAGGGACGCATGTAGCTGTAGTCGTCGCGCGCGACCGCGGTCATGTAGCGTGCCAGCAGCATGCGCCACGGCAACTGCGGCTGCAGCAGGTGGTCAACCAGCCGGCGCAGCGCGCCGCCGAGCTTGCCGGCCTGCATGGCCTGCTGCGCGGCACCGGCCAGACGCTGCCGCCACTGAATGGAAAGCTGTTCTTTTTCAGCTTCGCTGAGTGCTTGCGGCGCGCCGGCGTCGTGCTCCTCCGTCCCGGCACCCGAACCACCGCCAGCCCCTTCCTCGCTGCTGTCGTCCGGCTTGTCCGGCTGGCTGTCCTCACCCGGATCCTGCTGCTGGTTCGACTTCGTCTCCTTGCCGTACAGGTGCTGGTCGTGCGGTTCTTCCTCGTTGTTCTCCTTGACCAGCGGGTAGATCTCCTCCGCCATCATGCCTTCGTAGCCGATGTTGTACAGCGCGCCCGGCACCGCCGTCATGCCTTCCCTGATCAGGATCGGGTTGATGGCGAGGTCGCAGGCCACGTCCCAGCGCTGGCGGTTGCGGTGTTCGCGACGCGCGAAGTGGGACAGCGCGCAGTGCAGCGCCTCGTGCGCCAGTGCGAACTGGGTCTGCTCCAGCGACAGACTGTCGATCCAGTCCGGGTTGTAGTAGAACGCGCGTGCGTCGGTGCCGATGGTCTTGCACCACTTCGGATCCGCCACCTTCATCGGCATGCGCAGCACCAGCGCGCCCAGGAACGGCCGGTCGAGGATCAGCCGCGTGCGCGCGGCGGAGAGCTTGGTTTCTATTTCATCGGACATTTCTCCATTTTGCCACAAGTATCAATAGCGATTGTGACTTCGCTATCTCTGGATTTTCTTAGCATCAGGTTTCGCCCTGTCGGGCGAGGTACTTTTCTTTGCTTCGCCAAAGACTAATTCGCCGGGAGCGGATTTGGACAGCCGCAGGCTGGCCCGCAGGGCGAAGTCCATGGACGGACTTCGCAAAAGTACCCAACAACGACTGCCCCGGAGGCTGGGTTGTCAAAACACCCAGATATACAAGGCCGCTGCGCAGCCTTGCCCATGCGCTTCTCGACGGTTTGGGACCATTTCTACAAGCCCGCTACGCAGGCTTGCCCGTCAGGATTTGCCGCGCCTTCGGCTAGCAAATCCAGCTCGACAGGGCGGCTCGCACTGATACTAAAATCCCGCTACGCAGGATTTGGCTGCGATGCTCGGCTGTGCCTGGCGGGACCAAAATGCACCACCCTTTCCCCGTTGGCCGCGCCGAGTACCGCAGTCAAGCCGGGATCAAGGCGCGCACCCTGTCCGAGGCAAGCCGGAGCGGGATGAACATCCCGCTCCGGCTCCGAGTTGTGCGCGCCCCCGGCTTGGCGAGGAACGGAGGTGTTCGGCGAAGCCGACGCGGCCAGCGGGTGCCCTTCTCTTTGGGTACTTTCTCTTGGGCACGCGAGAGTACCTTCACCTGTCGTACAGCATCACATCCGCGACGATGTTCGCCCACTTCGAGAACTGCGGTACGGCGAAGATATCCTGGCCGATGGCGCGGTACATGTCGGAGACCAGCATCACGCCCATCTCGCGCTGCGCGAAGGAGCCGGCGTAGTCGAGGATATGCCCGTAGATCTCCGCCGAGTTGGCCTCGCTGCGGGCGCGGATGGCGCGGCCGACCAGCGCGGCGGCGACCGCGTACTGCAGGTCGGTTTCCTTCGGCACGCGCACCTTCTCGCCGCGCACGATGGCGTCGATGTCCGGCAGCTTGTCGAGGTTCTCGACGAAGGCGGACAGCTCGATACCGGCGGCCGGTCCCACGCAGGCCTGCAGCGATCCGATCAGCAGGTCCTGCACGTCGCCGAACTTGTGCAGCGCGCGGTGCGCGAATTCCCAGGAGCGTGGCGAGGGAAACGCCACCGGGTTGTGCGCCGGGTCGAATTCGAACAGCAGCTCGGGACGGAAGCGCAGGAAGGCGATCAGGCGCTCGTCGATGTCGTGGGCATAGGCCCAGGCCACCCAGTCGTCGAGGTTGATATCGACGTCGAAATGCGAGAAGCGGTTGGCGAGCGGCGCCGGCATGGTGTAGGTCACACCGCGGTCGCCCTGGCGGTTGCCGGCGGCGAAGATTGCCCAGCCGTCCGGCACGGTGTACGCCCCGAGGCGCCGGTCGAGGATCAGCTGGTAGGCCGCCGCGGATACGCTCGGCGGCACCGAGGTGATTTCGTCGAGAAACAGGATGCCCTGCCCGCCGTGGCGCTGCGCATCCGGCAGCATGGACGGCACCGCCCATTCGACCTGGTTCTCGACACGGAACGGGATGCCGCGCAGGTCGCTCGGCTCCATCTGCGACAGGCGGATATCGATCACCGGCATGCCGTGGCGTTCCGCGATCTGCGCCACCATCTGCGACTTGCCCACGCCCGGCGGACCCCACAGCATGACCGGGGTGTGTTGTCCGTGGACGGCGGCCTGAAACTCGCGTTCAAGCACGGTAAGCAGCTGGGCTGGGCGCATGGGATTCCCTTGAAATACGGTGATTCGTCAACTCGGCATCGGCAGGCGCATTCTACTGGCTTTACCCGCCAAAATCATGGCCGGAACCGCCAGGCCTGACCTCCCCGCACTGGTTACTGGCGCTGGCTCAGCCGCGCCAGGCCGTCGAGGATCTGCCGGCGCACATCGCCCGGCGCATCGACCAGTGTTTCCACCAGCCCGAACAAGGGATAGTTTTCCACCTCGACCAGGCGGTACTTTCTGACCATTGCCAGGGTGTGGATACCCTCGCCGGTCAGCCTGCCACAGTCGCCGTGCGCCAGCCGCCGGCCGAGTTCACGGTGATGCGAGCCGGCGCTGGTAGCGGTGGTGACGAGGTCACCAAGGCCGGCCAGCTGCTGCGCGGTCGCCGCCTGGCCGCCTTTGCCAATGATGATGGCCTGCATTTCACTGAGCGCCTTCACGGTGAGAAAACCGCGTACATTGTCGCCCAGCTGCAGCTCATCGGCGGCACCGAACAGTATGGCGTAGACGTTCTTGAGCACCGAGGCCCAGGAAATGCCGGTGATGTCTGCGGAATATTCCAGTGAAAGCCCGCTGCCGTCAAACAGGCCGGTGACCGTGGCATAGCTGCCAGGCAGCGACACGCCCACCTGCGCAAAGGCAGGTCGGCCGGCGCGGATCTCTTCGGCAATCATCGGTCCGTACAGCACGCCGTAGCGTCGCGTATCGCCATACACCCCGGCGAGGATCTGCGCAGCCGGACGGCCCTGCGCATCCAGTCCCTTCGCCACGCTCAGCGAGAGGCTTGCCGGTGCCATGACCGGCAGCACGCGCGCCGCCAGCTCGCCCAGCGGCGTGACCGGCACGCAAAAGAGAACGCAGTCCGCACTGGCAGCGGCCGTCTCCAGATCCACAACCGGGTGGCCCTCGACCGGCCGGATATCCCAGTACGACAGCCGGTGCCGCGTCCCCAGCAGCCGCTCCATGGCATGCCCCATCTCGCCATAGCCGATAATGAGGACGGATTTTCCGGTTGCCATCGCTATATCCGTTGAGCGCGTAAGGGCGCTACCTGATGAAGCTGCAGATGTAGTCGGTCGGGGCCCTGACCCGGACGGTGAACGTCGCGGCACCCGGCACGCTGAAGGACCCGCCCGCACCGACCGTTCTCCATTCCGTGCTGCCGGGCAGCAACACCTCCAGCTCGCCAGCCTGGATATCCATGACCTCCGGGTCAGCGGTATTGAACTCGTATTCCCCCGGCAACATGAAGCCCAGCGTCTTCAGCGAACCATCGGCAAAGCGCAGCGTGCGACTGCTGACATTGCCGTTGAAATAGACATTGGCTTTTTTTACCACCGTGACATTGCTGAATTCAGGCATTGCGTTTTCCTTTCGTGAACATGATCCAGGTGCACCCATGGTAGAAAATAATGCCGCCGAACACCATTCACCGGTATACGCCTTCAGTGCGTTTTGAACGATAGGGAAAGGTATTTGGCGAAGTCAGCCGGTTCAGCGCAGCGGCGCGACCTGGCCGTGCTCCAGATAATGCAGGTAGTCGGCGATGATCAGGTCATGGTCGAAGACCAGTCGCGGACAGAACTGCGGCAGATACAGCTCCAGCTTTTTTGCGTCGTCGGCGGCACGCGGCTCACCCGTGGCTTCTGCAATGTACACGGGCGTGATGGTATGTCCGCGTGGATCGCGTGCAGGATCTGAATAGACCCCCAGCAGCAGCTTGAGCCGGACATCCAGCGTGGTTTCTTCTTTCGCCTCGCGCACGGCGGCCGCCTCCAGCGTCTCGCCGACATCGACAAAGCCGCCGGGAATGGCCCAGCCATGCGGCGGGTTCCTGCGTTCGATCAGTACGATGGGCCGGCCCGGCCGGTCGGCCATTTCGATAAGGGTGTCCACTGCGACGGCCGGTGTTTCTGGTCGGCTCATGTCGGGTCCTGTTGCTTGAAACGGTGAATGAGGCGGCGCGTACGCTTGTCCGGGCGCCGTTCGCGCACCCTGGCATGATGGCCTTCCAGCTTGCGCTGCGCAAACAGGGCATGGCGCGTGTCGGCGCTTTGTTCGGATTCGATATACAGGGTGCGCGCCTCCCCGGCCGGGCGCCGCTGCGCGGACAGCTTCACCACGCTCACCTCGAACCGGTACGGGCCCTTGCGGATGGTCAGCACGTCGCCCGCCGCGAGCTGGCGCGAGGGCTTGATGCGATTGCCGTTGTGATGCACCTTGCCGCCGTTGATGGCCTCGGTGGCCAGCGCACGGGTCTTGTAGAAGCGCGCCGCCCACAGCCACTTGTCGATGCGCATGGTTTGTCTTGATTCGTCGCCCATCAGCTCATTGTCGCGCAAAGGTGCAAAGAAAAGCCACAGAGGGCACGGTGTACACAGAGATCAATCATGCAATGTAGGGTGCGTTTCACGCACCGGAAACGGTGCGCACAGCGCACCCTACGAAAACCTTTCGCGACACTCTCCGCAGGGAGACAGGATGCAGCGTTTATTTCCGTGTTATTCCGTGTGCTTCCGTGGCGATTTTTAAATATTCTTGATAAGTCCTACAGTTGCTGCCCCTGCCGCTGTTGCGAGGCCAGGCCGGCGCGCGCGGTCGACACGAACCGTGCATAGGGCATGGCGCCGTCCAGGCGGTGCTGTTCACTGAAAAACACCGTCGGTGTCGCACGTACCGCGTACTTGCCGGCCGCCGCCAGGTTCTGCTGCAGCGTTTCCACGTACTGCGGATCGGACCAGGCCTTTTCCACGATGTCCGCCGGCACCCCGCACTCGGCGGCCAGCTGCCGCAGCAGCGCCGTATCACCGATATTAAGACCGTCAACGAAATACGCCTCGAACAGGCGCCGGTGCAGCACGTAGAAGGTATCGGCACCGGCCTGCTTGGCGGCCTCGGCCAGCAGCAGGGCCTGGTGCGAATTGGCGTTGATCGTCTGCTCACGCAGTGTCACACCCTCCTCTGCCGCCAGGTGTGCCAGGTTGTCCATCATCAGGCGCCAGCGGGCATCGTCATAGCCGAGATCGGTGATCGGCATGCCCCCGGCCGGCGTCTCGGGATGGATCTCGAGCAACATCCAGTTGATCTTCAGATCGAAATGTTCGCGCAGGCGGTCCAGGCGCAGGTCGCCGATGTAACAGAACGGACAGATGTAATCGGAGAATACAGTAGCGAGCAGGACGGGTTTTTCGGTAGCGGACATGAAGACCTCTCGAAGAGCCCCTCTCCCGGACGGGGGAGAGGGGCACATAAAGCTGCGGCATGGTGGATCACAGCCGCCGGCCCCGGGTTAAGCCCGACTGGCCACCAATGTCTATTGACCGCCAGTCACCGGGCTGGTCATCGCCTGCAGCAACTGGTTCAACCGGTTGACGAAGGACACCGGGTCCTCAAGCTGGCCGCCCTCGCTGAGCATGGCCTGGTCGAGCAGGATGTTCGACCAGTCGGCAAAGCGCACGTTGTCCGCCTCATCCTGCAGGCGGCTCACCAGCGGGTGGGTCGGGTTGACTTCCAGTACCGGCTTGCTGACCGGCACCTCGTGACCGGCCTGGCGCAGCATGTGCTGCATGTGCACGGGCATGTCCTGCTCGCCCATCACCAGGCAGGACGGCGATTCGGTCAGGCGCTGGCTCACCCGCACCTCCGCGACGCGCTCGCCCAGCGTCTCCTGCATGCGCCTGACCAGGCCGGCGTACTCTTCCCCGGTCTTTTTCGCCGCGGCTTTTTCCGCTTCATCGGCCAGCTTGTCGAGGTCCAGCTCGCCCTTGGCTACCGAGGCCAGCGGCTTGCCGTCGTACTCGTGCAGGTGCGACACCAGCCACTCGTCGACGCGGTCGGACAGCAGCAGCACCTCGATGCCCTTGCGTCGGAAGATCTGCAGGTGCGGGCTGTTTTTCGCCGCGGCGAAGGTCTCGGCGGTGATGTAGTAGATTTTGTCCTGGCCATCCTTCATGCGCTTGATGTAGTCGTCCAGCGCAACCGTCTGCTCCGCGCTGTCGGCCGCGGTACTGGCGAAGCGCAGCAGTTTCGAAATGCGTTCACGATTGGCAAAGTCCTCGCCCGGCCCCTCCTTCAGCACGCGGCCGAACTGCTGCCAGAACTGCGCATACAGCTCCGGCTTCTCGCCTGCCATGCCCTCGAGCATGCCCAGAACCTTCTTGACCGAGCCCGCGCGGATGGTGTCGATCAGCCGGTTGTGCTGCAGGATTTCACGCGATACATTCAGCGGCAGATCGTCGGAGTCCACCAGGCCGCGCACGAAGCGCAGGTAATAGGGCATCAGCTGCTCGGCGTCGTCCATGATGAACACACGCCGCACGTACAGCTTGATGCCGTGCCGGCTGTCGCGGTCGTACAGGTCGAACGGCGCGCGCGTCGGCACGTAGAACAGCGAAGTGTAGGACTGCGTGCCCTCGACGTGGCTGTGCACCCACCGCATCGGGTCTTCGAAATCGTGCGCGACGTGCTTGTAGAATTCGGTGTATTCCTCGTCGCTGATTTCGCTGCGCGGCCGGGTCCACAGCGCGGAGGCCTTGTTGACCGCCTCGAATTCGCCCGTGGCCTGCTCCTCGTCCGCGGCCTGCTTCGGCATCTCGATCGGCAGCGGGATGTGGTCGGAGTACTTGCTGACGATGCTGCGCAGCCGGAAGCCGTCGAGGAACTCGTCCTCGCCCTCGCGCAGGTGCAGCACGATTTCGGTGCCGCGAGCGGCCTTCTCGACTGTCTCCAGGGTGTAGCTGCCGTCTCCGGCCGAAACCCAGCGCACGCCCTGGGCGGCCGGCAGGCCGGCCTTGCGCGTGGTCAGGGTCACCTTGTCGGCGACGATGAAAGCGGAGTAGAAACCGACGCCGAACTGGCCGATCAGCTGCGTATCCTTCGCCTGGTCGCCGGTCAGCGATTCGAAGAACTGCCGGGTGCCGGACCTGGCGATGGTGCCGATGTTGTCGACCACCTCGTCACGCGTCATGCCGATGCCACTGTCAGACACCGTAACGGTACGCGCTGTCTTGTCGAAATCGATACGGATACCGAGCTGCGTGTCACCCTCGTATAGCGCGTCGTTGGCGAGCGCCTCGAAGCGCAGCTTGTCGCAGGCATCGGAACCGTTGGAGATCAGTTCGCGCAGGAAGATTTCCTTGTTCGAATACAGCGAATGGATCATCAGGTGCAGCAGCTGCTTCACCTCGGTCTGGAATTCGAGGGTTTCTCTCTGTGCATCAACTGTCATGCGTCATACTCCTGAAAATGCTGTGGATAGTCGCCAGATGGGGGCAGATCAGCGCTATTTCAAGCCCTTGAGGTCGACACCCTCGTGCCCCAGCAGCCAGCGCTTGCGGCGCAGCGGCGGCCCCGACATGTGGCCGCTATAACCGCCCGCGCCGCTGCTGCTGACCACGCGATGGCAAGGCACCACCACGGGCACCGGGTTGTGCCGGCAGGCATTGCCCACGGCACGCGCACCGCTGCCGAGCTGCCGCGCGAGCTCGCCGTAGGTGCGCGTCTGGCCCTGAGGAATCGCGCACAGGGCCTGCCACACGCGCTGCTGGAAGTCCGTGCCGTCCAGCTGCACGGGCAGGCCAACCGGCCGGCTGCCATCAGTGAAATACCGTTCCAGCGCGCGTGCCACGCGGCGCGCACCGGCGCTGCTGCCATCCACCGGCTGGCGGGAGGCCGGCAGGTAGTCGATGCAGGTCACGGCGTTGTGTTCCAGGCGAATGCCCAGCGGACCGAGTGGCGAGGCGAATATCAGCGCATAGTCCGGGGCCGGATGCTGTTTTTTTCCTGCAGTCATGAAAATATCCTCCCTTCCCGGCATGACCGGAAAATTTCAACTTAACAGGGCTTCAATATCCATTTTTCACCAGGAACGCTGGAATTATGGCCCATGGTGGTCGATTTTGACTGGATTCCCTGGTCGCTGCGGGCATGGCCCAGGCCAGCTCTCGACCCGGGCTATGCCCGAAAAATGGTCTCTCCTTCTCCAGCCCTCTCGCGACGCTGGCAGAAGTCCGAGTGTCGCGAAGCACAGGGAGAAGGTGAGACCGCGTAGCGGTCGAGAGGCTGGCCTGGGCTATGTGCGAGAGCGCCCGCTTGTACTTCACTGTACTTCGTACGCGGGAATGGCATAAGAATTCTCTGATTAATTCGTCATGCCGGCGAAGGCCGGCATCCAGGTCATTGAAGAATCTGGATCCCGGCATGACGATGAGTGAATTAATCAGAGGTTCCATAAATAAACTCTGTGCGCTCTGTTTTCTCTGTGGCTGTTTTTTATTCATTACCTTGGCGACTTTGCGTCTTGGCGCGAGAAAATCTGTAAATTCCCGATGCAGCGCATCTCCCCACAAACGCAAACGGGCACCCCGTTACCGGGGTGCCCGTCAGTATAGACCGCGAACCGGTTGCGGGGAGGCCTAGAGCTTTTCCTTGATGCGGGCGGACTTGCCGGACAGTTCGCGCAGGTAGTAGAGCTTGGCGCGACGCACGTCGCCCTTGCGCTTGACCTTGATGGAGCCGATCGCTGCGCTGTGGGTCTGGAACACGCGTTCCACGCCCTCGCCGTGAGAGATCTTGCGCACCGTGAAGGCCGAGTTCATGCCGCGATTGCGCTTGGCGATACACACTCCCTCGAACGCCTGCAGACGCTCGCGATCACCTTCCTTCACCTTCACCTCGACCACGACGGTGTCACCGGGACTGAAGTCCGGAATGTCCTTGCGCATCTGTTCCTGTTCAAGCTGTTCGATAATGTTGCTCATGACTCGATCCTCGGTTTCAAAATACGGCGATTGATCACTCAATTGCCTGGTTCATGCTCATTGATAAATTCATCCAGCAGCCGCTGCTGCTCGTCGCTCAGGCGCATCCGCGCCAGCAGGTCCGGGCGCCGCAGCCAGGTCCTGCCCAGCGCCTGCTTTTGGCGCCAGCGCCGGATCGCGGCGTGGTCACCGCTCAGCAGCACCGCCGGCACGTCCCTGCCCTCGATCCGCTCCGGCCGCGTGTAGTGCGGATAATCCAGCAGACCGTCCATGAAGGAGTCGGCAAGCGCCGAATCCGCCGCACCCAGCGCACCGGGCAGGAGCCGCGTCACCGCATCCATTACCAGCAGCGCCGGCAGTTCGCCGCCGCTCAGCACGAAATCGCCGACCGACAGCTCTTCATCGACTTCCAGCTCGACGAGCCGCTCGTCGATCCCCTCGTAGCGCCCCGCCACGAGGACCAGTCGTTCCTGCGTCGCCAGTTCGCGCGCACGCTGCTGGTCGAAGCGTGCACCCTGCGGCGACAGGCAGATTACCCGGGCCGCCCCCGATTCCGCCGACCGCGCCGCGCGGATCGCGTCGCGCAGCGGCTGCACCTGCATCACCATGCCGGGACCGCCGCCGTACGGCCGGTCATCGACGTTGCGGTGCCGGTCGGTGGTGAAATCACGTGGATTCCATGTCCCCAGTTCCAGCACGCCCTGCGCGATGGCGCGGCCCTGGATACCATAGCCGCTGAGATCCCGGATCATCTCCGGAAACAGCGTCACCACATCGATGCGCATCGTGCGCCGCTCAGTAATCGGGGTCCCAATCGACCCGTATCACGCGCTGCTCGAGATCAACCGCCTCGACCACCTGGCCGATCACGAACGGCACCAGGATTTCGCGCTCGCCCCTGACCACCAGGACATCGTTGGCGCCGGTCTCGACCAGGTGATCGACCGTGCCGAGTACCCGGCCCAGCTTCGTCATGACCTGCAGCCCGATCAGGTCATTCCAGTAATATTCGTTTTCACCGGCCGCCGGCAGCTGGCTGCGCCAGACACCGATTTCCGTGCCGGTCAGACCCATGGCGGCATCGCGGTCCGTACAGTCGGCCAGCAGCGCCACCAGGCCCTTGCCATGCGGTCGCGCATCCAGCACCTCGGCCTCGCGCCAGTCGCCGTCGTGGCCGAAATACCACGGCGTGTAATCCAGCAGGCCGTCGGACAGCTCGGTGAACGCGGTTATGCGCACCCAGCCCTTGACGCCGAAGGGTCCTGCAATGCGACCCATGACCAGCATCTCGTCCTGCGCATCTCTGTCCGTACCTGCATTCCCGGGCATACCGGCAACCCGAGCCCCCGCGTTACTGGGCCTGCTGTACCTTCAGCAAATGCGCCACACGATCGGATATCACGGCACCCTGGCTTGCCCAGTGATCCGCACGTTCGGTATCGATGCGCAAACGCACCTCGCCGCCGGTTGCCACCGGGTTGAAAAATCCGATTCGCTCGATATAGCGTCCGTCCCGGCGATTACGGCTATCCGTCACCACGATGTGGTAGAACGGACGCTTCTTGGCGCCGCCACGTGACATTCTGATTGTCACCATAAAACCTGTCCTCTGCCTGAAAATCCGCCCATGCACCCGCACCTGAAAAATGCGGCTGCTGAAAGCCGGGCAATTCTACGCGAATTCCGGGAAATGTGAAGGGTTGCAGGCAATTAACCCGTGACGGTTGCACGTCACCCGGGATCGATCTTCGTCACGTGACACGCCATGTCGGGACACGCTGCCATCGGCTGGACGATCGTCCAGGTTGTCGAGATTGGTTACAGTCACTTCACGACGCCATCCCCTGCGGCGCGCAGCCGATTAGTTATTGTTTTCTCGATATTTCTCCCGCGACAGCGGCACGCGCCAAGGCGGCCGGTCTGTCGGCATTTCTTACGCAGTCGCGCCGGCGCCGGCGCCGCAATTCGGGGCAGCCATCTAACCCATTCTGCTAAATAGGGTTTTCAAGGCTGGCACGGCATTTGCTTATTTACCAAGGCGAGCAAAGAAGAAAAGAACAAGGGGGGGAGGTAGTTCCAACGACACAAGAACAGGAGCTCTCTGCACAACAATTACAAGAACCGGCTTGCGCAGTGGTATCTGTACCAGCAGTACAAGAACAACAAATTCGATACCCTTATCGCGCAATGTTTGACGGTGGCCCAGGCCACCGTATTATTTTGTGCGCCTTCCAGTCTAGCTAGCCCGCATTTCTCACCGGGCGGCGGTTATCCGACTCAAATGAACTGAACTATGAAATTAATACTCATTCGGCAATAAACAATGTGTCATTGGCCGCTGCCTATCCCGGTGAGACATGCGGGCTAGAACGGCAGGCCCATCGGCCCCTTGCCTTTCATGCCGCGCAGCATCTTGCCCATCCCGCCTTTCGACATCTTCTTCATCATTTTCTGCATCTGCAGGTGCTGTTTCAGCAGGCGGTTCACGTCCTGCACCTGGGTGCCGGAACCCGCCGCGATGCGACGCCGGCGCGAGCCGTTGATTACACCCGGGAAGCTGCGCTCGTGCGCTGTCATGGAATTGATGATCGCCTTCATGCGATGGACCTGTCCGTCATCGGCCATGGCGTTTTTCGGCAACTGGCCCATCCCGGGCAGCTTGTCCATCAGGCCGGCGAGCCCGCCCATGTTCAGCATCTGGTCGAGCTGGTCGCGGAAATCGTTCAGATCGAAACCCTTGCCCTTGCTGATCTTCTTCGCCAGCTTGGCGACGGCCTCCTTGTCGACCTTCTGCTCGGCCTCCTCGACCAGGCTCAGCACGTCGCCCATGCCGAGAATGCGCGAGGCCACGCGGTCGGGATAGAACGGCTCCAGCGCCGCCGTTTTCTCGCCCACGCCGATGAACTTGATCGGCTTGCCGGTGACCGAGCGAATCGACAGCGCGGCACCGCCACGGGCGTCGCCATCGGTCTTGGTGAGCACCACGCCGGTCAGCGGCAGGACCTCGTTGAAGGTGCGCGCGGTATTGGCGGCGTCCTGGCCGGTCATGCTGTCGACCACGAACAGTGTCTCCACCGGGTCGATCGCCGCGTGCACGCGGCGGATCTCTTCCATCATCTCGTCATCGATGTGCAGGCGGCCGGCGGTGTCGACGATCACCACGTCGATGTGCTGCTTGCGCGCATGCGCGACCGCATCGCGGGCGATGGTGACCGGGTCCTGGTCGGCACGACTCGGGAAGAACACCGCGCCCACCTCGTTCGCCAGCGTCTGCAGCTGGTCGATGGCCGCGGGCCGGTAGATATCGCAACTGGCCAGCAGTACCGTCTTCTTCTCGCGTGCCATCAGCCTGCGCGCCAGCTTGGCGCTGCTGGTGGTCTTGCCGGAACCCTGCAGGCCGGCCATCAGGATCACCGCGGGCGGCTGCACGTTCAGATGCAGCGCGTCGTTGGCATCGCCCATCACGTGCACCAGCTCGTCGCTGACCACCTTGACGAGGGTCTGGCCCGGGGTCAGGCTCTTGAGCACATCCTGGCCAAGGGCGCGCTCGCGCACCCGGTCGATGAACTCTTTCACCACCGGCAGGGCGACATCCGCTTCCAGCAGCGCCATGCGCACGTCGCGCAGCGCGTCCCGGATATTGTCCTCGCTCAGGCGCCCCTGCCCGCGCAGGTTGCGGATCGTTTTGGAGAGGCGTTCGGATAGATTGTCAAACATGGCGTCGTGTTCCGGTTCGTCCCGGGCCTGGCAGCAAGGACCGGATTATACCCGCTAATCACCTTACTGTGCGGGTAGCCGGCCGACTCTTCAATGCCCGCAGCAGTTGTGCGATGATGCCGCCATGGTTCCGATACTGCCCGGCTTGCTTTCCATAGTCCTGTACCTGGCTGCGAGTTCGCTGCTGGTGATGCGGCTGGCGGGCGGCGGCACCGTGTTCAACTGCCACCGCAAGCAGATCCTCACCGTCAGCGCGGGTGCGATCATTATTCACGCGGGCTTCCTGTATCCGCTCGTTTTGCAGACCGAAGGCCTGAACCTGGGCTTTTTCTACGCGGCCTCGCTGATCGCGCTCACCTCGGCCCTGCTACTGGTGCTGGCTAACCTGTTCCAGCCGGTAGACAACCTGGGGATCGGCGTGTTTCCGCTCGCGGCACTGAGCATCGGCCTGCTGCTGGCCTTCCCGGCCGAGCACCTCATCACTGAATCCTCGTCCTGGCAACTGGACAGCCATATCCTGCTTTCGCTGCTCGCCTACAGCATCCTGGGCCTCGCCGTCGTGCAGGCCATCCTACTGGCCATCCAGGACCGGCATCTGCACAACCGCCAGCCGGGCGGCTTCATCCGCGCCCTGCCCCCGCTTGCCGTCATGGAGACGCTGCTGTTCCAGATGATCGCCGCCGGCTTTGTCCTGCTGACGCTGGCGCTGGTCACCGGCGCCCTGTTTCTCGAGGATATCTTCGCCCAGCACCTGGTGCACAAGACCGTTCTCTCGATCGTGGCCTGGCTCGTGTTCGCCATCCTGCTGTGGGGGCGCTGGCGCTTCGGCTGGCGCGGCCGTACCGCGCTGCGCTGGACGATCGGCGGCTTCATCTTTCTGATGCTCGCCTACCTGGGCAGCAAGTTCGTGCTGGAACTGGTGCTGGGGCGCTAGCCCGCGTTTCCCATCGCCCCAGGCATCGCCCATTGACACACTGTCTGGTGTCAAACCGGCATCATTTCCGTCATTTCCATCATTCCGGCTCGTGATATGGACAACCGCCGCCCGGCGAGAAGCGCGGGCTGAGCCTGACACATCCCGCGGTTTTGCGTACACTTGGGCCTCGATAATCAACCAGAGGCTGTCCCCGTTTGGACGACACCCCACTAAGCGTGCTGTTTGCGGCGCTGTTCTTCCTGATACTGCTGTCCGCCTTTTTCTCCGGTTCCGAAACCGGCCTGATGACGCTGAACCGCTATCGCCTGCGCCACCTGGCCGATAAAAAACATCCCGGCGCCCTGCGCGCGCAGAAACTGCTGGAACGCCAGGACCGCCTGATCGGGTTGATCCTGCTCGGCAACAACTTCGTCAACATCCTCGCCTCCATCCTGATGACGCTGATCGCACTGCGCATCAATGACGATGCAGGCTTCATCTTCGCAGCCGGCATGGTGCTGACCATCGTCATCCTGCTGTTTGCCGAGGTCACGCCCAAGACACTGGCCGCGCTGCACCCGGAACGCATCGCCTTCCCGGCGTCCTTCGTGTACGTACCGCTGCTGCGCCTGTTGTACCCGCTGGTGTGGGTCGTGAACATGATCGCCAACGGCCTGCTCAGGCTGCTGGGCGTGTCACCCGAAGGCGGCGCCTCGCAGGCACTGACCAAGGAGGAGTTGCGTACCGTGGTGCTGGAGGCCGGCGCGATGATTCCCGCGCGCCACCAATCGATGCTGCTGAACCTGATGGACCTCGAACATGTGAGCGTCGAGGACATCATGGTACCGCGCAACGAGGTCACCGGCATCGACATCAACGACGACTGGGCCACCATCAGCAAGACGCTGACCGACAGCCAGTACACCCGCATGCCGCTGTACGATGAAAACATCGATCACGTCATCGGCATCCTGCACATGCGCGACGTGCTGCCGCACCTGTACCGCGGCGAACTCGATCACGCCGCGTTGAGGGACATCGCACGCGAACCCTATTTCATCCCCGAAACCACCTCGCTGAACCGGCAGCTGCTCAACTTCCAGCGCAAACGCCGGCGCATCGGCTTCGCCGTGGACGAGTACGGCGACATCCAGGGGCTGGTGACGCTGGAAGATATCCTCGAGGAGATCGTCGGTGAATTCACCTCGGACCCGTCCGCCCAGTTCGAGGATATCCAGCCGCAGGAGGACGGCACCTGGCTGGTGGACGGCACGGTCAGCATTCGCACCCTGAACGCCGCACTCGACATGGCGCTATCCACCGACGGACCGAAGACGCTCAACGGGCTCATTATCGAGGAACTCGAAATGATCCCCGAGACCAACACCAGCCTGCTGCTCGATAACCACCCGGTCGACATCCTGCAGACCAAGGACAACCGGATCAAAACGGTACGCATCCACCCGGCGCTGAAGAAAGCGGAACCGGACGTGACGGAGCCCGGCACATGAAACTCCTGTTCAATCTCGAGGTCATTGAAGGTAACCGTGTCCGGGCGCGCCCCAGCGATTACCTCAACTCGCTGGAACCGCAGGAACAGCTCGCCGCGGTCCGGGAATTCCTCGCCTGGGCCGAGCAGGAGGTGGCCGGCAACAGCGATCCGCAGGCACGCGCCGAGGCCGAAATCGGCATCGCCACGGCACGGCAGTTTCTCGACCGGCTGGAACAGACACAGGCACGGATCATCACCGATCCACGCGGGAGCCAGACGCATGACTGACAAGATCAGCAAGACCGACGACGAGTGGCGCGCACAGTTGACCACGGAACAGTACCAGGTCACGCGCCGGCACGGCACGGAACGGCCGTTTACCGGCAAGTACCTCGACTGCAAGGACGACGGCACCTATACCTGCGCCTGTTGCGGCGCGGAACTGTTCCGCTCGCAGGACAAGTTCGATTCCGGCAGCGGCTGGCCCAGCTTCGTGCGCGCCGGCAACAGTGAAAACATCCGCACGGTCACCGACTCCAGCCACGGCATGGTACGTACCGAAGTGACTTGCGCACGCTGCGATGCGCACCTCGGTCACGTGTTCGAGGATGGCCCGGCGCCGACCGGGCTGCGCTACTGCATCAACTCGCTGTCGCTCGGTTTCGACGACGACCCGTCCTGACCCGTAGCGACGCGTCGCGTCGCGGGCCTCCAGCCGATTGATATCCATCAAGCCTGCCGCAATGAACGGATGCCGCCGACGGACAATGGGAGTATGGTGACTGTTGCAGGATCATCGCCACCTGATGGTTGCGATCACTTACACACGCTGGACGGAATAACATGAACGCGTCTCATCTGTCTTCCCGAAGATCAGATCGAAGCGACGCTCGGCCAGCTCAGCCAGGAGACAACACCATGCACAACATAACGATCAGACACTGCGCACTTTTCACGGCCGGCCTGTTGCTTGCGAGCACCGCCGGTGCATTCGATATGGGCAATATGATGAATCCAACCAAGTGGATGGGCGGCGATAACGATGATGACCGCTATGATGACTACGGCGGCGGCTATCCGGGTGGTTATGGCGGCGGCTATCCGGGCGGTTACGGCGGCGGCTATCCGGGTGGTTATGGCGGCGGCTATCCGGGCGGTTACGGCGGCGATCCCGGTTATGGGTATGGCACCACCTACGGCGCGCCCGGCTACGGCGGCATGCCCGGCTATGGCGGCGAGCCCGGTTATGGGTATGGCACCACCTACGGCGCACCCGGTTATGGCGGCGCGCCCGGTTACGGTGGCATGCCCGGTTACGGCGCCACGCCCGGTTACGGCGGCTCGCCCGGCGTTGGCGGCGTCTCCGGCTATACCGGCGCACCGCCCCCCAGCGCAACGCAGCCGGATAGCGGCAGTGACGAGGAGATCAAGCAGCTGAAAGCGCGCATACGCAAGCTCGAGGAGGCCAACAAGCCGGGGCAGCCGGTCTGGGGTCAGGAGGGCTACGGATACCGCTGATCTGCCGTCCGGAGACAGCTGCTCCGGCGTTCCGCACTGACTGTTCCGGACTTATTCCCGGGTCAGGGTAAGTGTCCGGCCATCGTCAAGCGCCCCCTGCAGCGTGTTTTCGTCAACACGCTGCAGGGTGGCGATATTGTCCTTGCTATAGTCTGTACAGACCTGTGACCGTTCACAGTCGAAAGCGACTGGCTGCCGCATTATGAAACGCAGGGAGTTCATCAACTTTTCGATGCTCGCGCCGCTGGCCGCGGCGTTTCCACCCGGCGTGTTCGCCATGCCAGCCCCAAGCGCCCGCGCACAGACACAGATGCCAGATACCCTCACCCTGTTTCTCGCCGGGGATGTCATGACCGGGCGCGGCATCGACCAGATACTGCCGCATCCGGGCGACCCGCACATCTTCGAATCCTGGAGCCGCTCGGCGCTGGATTATGTGCAACTCGCCGAGCTGGCCAACGGGCCGATCCCCCGGCCGGTGGACTTTGGTTATATCTGGGGCGATGCGCTGCCGGTGCTCGAACAGGCGGCACCCGACGTGCGCCTCATCAACCTGGAGACAGCGATCACGGCGCGCGGCAAGCCCTGGCCACGCAAGGGCATCCAGTATCGCATGCACCCGGACAACATCGCCTGCCTCAGCGTCGCCGCGATCGACTGCTGCGTGCTGGCCAACAACCACGTGCTGGACTGGGACTACGCGGGACTCGGGGAGACACTAGCCAGCCTGGATCACGCCGGACTGACGGGCGTGGGCGCCGGTCGTGACGCGACAGCGGCACGGGCGCCCGCCGTCATCGCACTGCCGGGAGGTGGCCGGCTACTGGTATTCGCCTGGGGCCTGCCCAGCAGCGGCATCCCCGCGGCCTGGGCAGCCGCCGCGCACAAGGCGGGTGTCAAGCTGCTGCCCGACCTCTCGCAGCAGGCCATCGATCACGTTACCACTACCGTGGCGGCACATCGGCAACCCGGCGACGTGGTGGTCGTTTCCCTGCACTGGGGCGGTAACTGGGGCTATCAGGTGCCGGATGCACACCGCCGCTTTGCGCATGCCCTCATCGACCTTGCTGCAGCCGACCTGATTCATGGCCATTCCTCGCATCATCCGCTGGGGGTCGAGCTTTACCGGGACAAGCTGATTCTCTACGGCTGCGGCGACCTGATCGATGACTATGAAGGCATCAGCGGTCACGAGCAGTACCGGATCGACCTTGCCCTGCTCTACCTGGTGACGCTGGAAACTGGCAGTGGCAGACTGCGCCAGCTGAAGATGGTGCCGATGCAACGCCGGCGCTTCCGCCTCAATCGTGCGGCCCATGCGGACAGCATCTGGCTGCAGGGCATGCTGGAACGGGAAAGCCGCGTGGCGGGCAGGCGGATCGAACTGTCGGATGACACCACGCTGCGACTGCAATGGAATTGATGCGCGACGCGGGGTTGAGAAACGACGCCTACTGATCCAGTGCAGGGTAATCGGTGTAGCCATGCTCGTCGCCGCCATAGAAGGTATCGGGGTCGGGTGTGTTGAGCGCGGCGCCCTGCCGGAAGCGCTCAACCAGGTCCGGGTTGGCGATGTAGAGGGTACCGAAAGACACCATGTCCGCCGCGCCGGACTGAATGGCCTGCTGTGCGCGTGCCAGATCGTAGCCGGCGTTCGCCAGGTAACAGCCGCTGAACGCTGCGCGGATCCGGCCATAGTCCAGGGTTCGCACAAACGACGGCATGTCGCCCTCGACGACGTGCAGATAGGCCAGTCCGAAGCCGTCCAGCATGGCAGCAACCTGTTCGAAGGTGGCCTGCGGGTCGCTGTCGTGCATATCGTTGAAGCTGTTTTCCGGGGAGATGCGCACCCCGACCCGTCCTGCACCCGTGACCCCGCACACCGCCGCGGTCACCTCGCGCAGCAGGCGCATGCGGTTTTCCAGGCTGCCGCCATAGAGATCGGTACGCCGGTTGCTGCCATCGCGCAGGAACTGGTCGAGGAGATAGCCGTTGGCGGCATGGATCTCGACACCATCGAATCCTGCCTGCAGCGCATGATGGGCGGCCTGCGCGTACTGCTCAACGAGCGCCGGGAGTTCCTGCGTCTCCAGCGCCCGCGGCGTAACGAACGGCTGCATGCCCGTATAGGTGACTGCGTCTCCTGCCGGGCGGATGGCCGATGGCGCCACCGGCAATACCCCGCCGGGTTGCAGTGACGGATGGGAAATACGCCCGACATGCCAGAGTTGCAGGACGATACGGCCGCCCCGGTCATGCACGGCCAGAACCACATCCTGCCAGCCAGCCAGCTGTTGTGCGCTGTGGATGCCAGGTGTCGAGGGGTAGCCCAGGCCCTGCGGCGATATCTGGGTGGCCTCGGCGATGATCAGGCCGGCCGAGGCGCGTTGCCGGTAATACTCCACGTTCATGGCCTGCGGCACGTTGCCCTCACCTGCCCGGTTACGGGTCAGGGGCGCCATCACGACGCGGTTCGGCAACTCCAGCTGGCCGGCGGTGAGCGGTGTAAAAAGATCCCTGTCTGCAGTCATTGCTGTCTCGCTGGCCCGGGGTACCCCGGGCTGCAAATTATCCATATATGAAATTCAAAACAAGTGACGGCCGAATGGCCATCAGCGGCAACCATCCCGGGAAACACCTTTTCGCGGGGCATTATCTGCCCCGGTGATTCAGACAAAGAGTGTGATATCCGCCCCTTTTGCGCTATCCAGATAGGTTGCCGCACCGGCCCATTCGGAGATTTCCGGGATGAAATCCTCCTGCTTCCAGCCAAACAGGTCGACCGTCATCTGGCAGGCAACCAGTTTGACCTCCGCCTCTATGCACAAATCACGCAGCTCCGGGATGGTCGCGATCCCATGGTTTTTAACCGTCATTTTCATGAACGATGTCGCCATGTTCTCGAATCCGGGCACACCGGCCATGAGCAGGTTGGGCATGTTCCACTCGACACCCTGAAACCATTTCGGTCCGAACGGCATTTTCATTGGCATGGCCGGATTGCCCAGGGGACTGATGTGCAGATTCAGATCCTTTTTCAACAGGGCCAGGCCGTAGAAGGTAAAAAACAGCGTGGCATCCCAGCCCATCGCGGCAGCAGTCGAGCCGACGATAAGGGGCGGATAGGCCCAGTCCAGCGTGCCTTTTGTCACCATGATGGAGAGTTTTGGCGTCCGGCTCTCATCCTGCTCCCGCATCTTTTCCTCGAAGCGGCGATCAAACCACGCCTTCAAATCATCCGCCGACATCGCTGCAAGCGATTTACCTGAAATATCATTCATACCAACCCTGAATACCTCCGTCAGTCCCGCCGGTCAGCCCGTGGCCAGCGAAGAATTGATGATGCATATCATTACCGACCGCTGTCCCTGGCCAGCCCCCGCCACGGCTTTCAGCCGGTTCGCCCGGCGCCTGCGTCCTGGCCGTCGCGCAGTCGCGGCGGCGGACAAAGCCAGGGACAACCGTAACTGGCGCGATCAGATCGGCCCGACCAGCCTGGCCTCCAGGTTCAGCGAGGTGAAGCTTTTCAGCACCTGCTGCGAGGAAAACATATCGCGGTCGTATTTCACCAGCAACAGATGATGACGCAACGGGCAAAATTCGGCTGCGCTGATGACATTCATCTGTTTCAGTTTAGAGACCACACGATCACGCTGTTGCTCCCCCAGGTCATCCTTTACATACACAACCACTTCAACAACACTTTTGACGTTATCAATCGGCATCTGTTCGGCTATCGCATCCATAAGTAGCTGTCTCCTCACTCGATCAATTACTGTTCTTTCACCCTGTCGTCGGTAACCCGCCACTCGCCCGGGTTACCTGACTGACAGCGCGATACTACTCGCCGGATTACAAATTACAAAATGTTAATACACTGTTAGTCCGCTACTCGTATCAGAACGGTGCGTGTCTCACCGGCTTGCAGTAAAAAGACCGCGATGCATGCGACCCTGCTGTCCGGCCGTGACAGACGGCGTGCAGCCGTCAATCGAGTTCGACCATCGCATCCAGCACCTGCGACAGTCTGCCCACCGCAGTCACCTCGATGTCAGCGGGTGGCTTGCGCGGCCGGTTCGCCGCCGGAATGATGGCGCGCGTGAAGCCGTGCTTGACCGCCTCGTGCAGGCGTTCCTGGCCATTCGGCACCGGGCGCAGCTCGCCGGACAGGCCCACTTCGCCGAACACGATCAGCTGTTCCGGCAACGGCCGGTTGCGGAAACTGGACATCACGGCCAGCAGCACGGCCAGGTCTGCGGCGGTTTCCGTGACGCGCACACCGCCGACCACGTTGACGAACACGTCCTGGTCGCCCAGCGCCAGGCCGCCGTGGCGGTGCAGCACCGCCAGCAGCATGGACAGCCGGTTCTGTTCCAGGCCCAGCGTCACCCGCCGTGGATTGCCCAGCTGGCTCTGGTCGACCAGCGCCTGCACCTCCACCAGCAGCGGGCGCGTGCCCTCCCAGGTCACCATCACCACGCTGCCCGGCACGGGCTGTTCGTGGCGCGACAGGAAGATGGCCGAGGGATTGCTCACCTCCTTCAGTCCCTTCTCCGTCATGGCGAACACGCCCAGTTCGTTGACGGCGCCGAAGCGGTTCTTGATGGCGCGCAGGATGCGGTAACGATCACCCGGGTCACCCTCGAAGTACAGCACGGTGTCGACCATGTGCTCGAGCACGCGCGGACCGGCCAGTGTGCCTTCCTTGGTGACGTGCCCGACCAGGAACATGGCGATGCCGCTCTGCTTGGCGAAGCGCACCAGCTGGGCGGCACTCTCGCGCACCTGCGCGACCGAGCCGGGCGCGGACTGCAGGGCCTCGGTATACAGCGTCTGGATGGAATCCAGCACCATCACCTGCGGTCGCTCGCGTGCAGCAGTCGCGATGATGCGCTCCACCGAAGTTTCCGAGTAGAGGCGGATTGCTTGACCGTCGATGCCCAGCCGCCCGGCGCGCAGGGAAATCTGCTGCAGCGATTCCTCGCCGGTGACGTACAGCGACGACAGGTCGCCGGACAGCGCCGCCAGCACCTGCAGCAGCAGGGTCGACTTGCCGATGCCCGGGTCACCGCCCAGCAGCACCACCGAACCGGCCACCAGGCCGCCGCCAAGCACGCGATCGAGTTCCGCGAGACCGACCGAGCTGCGCAGATGGGCATCGGGCGTGACGGACGCCAGCGGCGTCACCACGCCACCGCTGCCGCCGCTGTAGCCGGCATGGCGTGACGGCGCCGCCGTGGAAGGTGCCATGACACCTTCCAGCAGCGTGTTCCAGTTACCGCATTCGCCGCACTGGCCTGCCCATTGCGGATACTGGCTGCCGCAGACGCTGCAGGTATAGATTGTTTTCACCTTGGCCATCGTCGGCAGTAGAGTACCCGGAACGCCGTACGACGTCATCTCCGTCCGCCGCATGCTTCGGAGTGGACTTTACCGGCGCGCGCGGGTTATAAGCGCTTGAACCCGCCATGCATCTGCCGGCCTGCACAGCACCGGTTTCATGCCCTGCGACTTCAACCCGATGTGAGGAAACGCTTCATGCACTGCCATTCGACTGACCGTCCCCTGGACGACCTCCGTACCTGCATGCGCCGCGCCTGCCGCCGACTGGTCCTGATGCTGGCACTCGGCCTGCCGCTCCTGGCGCCGCCGGGTACGGCGACCGCGGCAGACGAGCCGGCACCGGCCGTCGACACCCAGGTCAGTGAAACCATCAATACCCTGAACTCGCTGCTCGACCTGGAGCGCCAGCTGCGGGATGACATCGAAAAACTGAATACTCGCCTGGAGGCGACCCAGGGAACTGCGGAAAAGAAAGAGATCCAGGCACAGCTCGACAAGCTGGACAAGGACCTGCAGACCACGACGAAGAACCTCAAGGAGATCGCCTCCGGTGCAGACATCACCAGCCTGCGCGCCACCGAGGAGACCAAGTTCGACTTCCAGGCCGAATTGTTTTCGCTGCTGCGTCCGGCGATGAAGGAAATGAAGGAGATGACCGTCCATGTCCGGCAGAAATCCGATCTCAAGGACAAGATCGCCTACTACAGCGCCAAGCTGCCGGTCACGGAACGCGCGGTCGCCAACATCACCCGCCTGCTGCAGGCCACCGACGACGCGGCGCTGGAGAAGAACCTGCAGGGCATGCTGGCGGACTGGAACAAGCAGCTGACCTTCATGCAGAGCGAATTGCAGTCGGCCGAGCTGCAGCTGGAAAAGCTGGAGCGTTCGGAGGCGACGCTGGCCGAGGCCTCGCAAAGTTACCTGAAGACATTTTTCCAGGCACGCGGCCTGTACCTGATCGAGGCACTGCTGGTCATCGTCGGCGTCCTGCTGGTGTCGCGGCTGTCCTACGCTGCCATGGTGCGGCTGATTCCCGGCTACCGGGCCGAGCATCGCAGCTTCCGCCTGCGGCTGCTGGATCTGCTGCATCGCCTGGCCACCACGGTGCTGGTCATCATCGGCCCGATGGTGGTGTTCTACCTGGTCGAGGACTGGGTGCTGTTCAGTCTCGGTATCCTGCTGCTCATCGGGCTCGGCCTGACCCTGCGCCATGCCCTGCCGCGCTACTGGCAGCAGATACAACTGTTTCTCAACATTGGTTCGGTACGCGAGGGGGAGCGCATCGATCTCGACGGCCTGCCCTGGCGGGTCCGGCAGATCAACATCTTCAGCATCCTGGAAAACCCGACTGCCGGGATCAGCCAGCGCGTGCGCATCGACAGCCTGGTGGACCTGAAATCGCGGCCGCACCACAAGAATGACCCGTGGTTTCCGTGTGAGCGCGGTGACTGGGTGCTGCTGAGCGACGAGATGCGCGGCAAGGTCGTGGGCATAACCCAGGAACTGGTCGAGCTGGTGGCGCGTGGTGGCGCGCACCGCACCTACCAGACTGGCGATTTCCTGTCGCTGTCACCACTCAACCTGTCGCGCAATTTCCGCCTCAAGGAAACGATCGGCATCAGCTACAAACTGCAAAAGGACAGCGTGACCACCATACCGGCACTGCTCAGGGCCTTCGTGGCACAACGCATAGAGGAATCGGAATACGCCGGTCAGCTGCTCAATCTGCGTGTCGAGTTCCAGCAGGCCAACACCTCGTCGCTGGACCTGGTGGTGATCGCCGATTTCGACGGTGCGCTGGCCGATCTGTACAACCGCCTGCGCCGCACGCTACAGGGCTGGTGTGTCGAGGCCTGCACGACCCACAACTGGGAGATACCGTTCACCCAGCTGACACTGCACCAGGCCGAGGCCGGCGACTGAGAGTTTTATCGCCGATAAGATCGCGCTTGCGAAGCGCTCCTACCCCAATAGATGCACCTGTAGGAGCGGACCGCGTCCGCGATCTTTTTCGCACCGGGAAAAGATCGCGCTTGCGAAGCACTCCTACCCCAATAGACGCAGCTGTCGGAGCGGACCGCGTCCGCGAGCTATACCGGGTGTGAAAAACACCGGGGGATCCCTCCCCCGGCAATCCACGCCTGACTGCCGGTCAAACCGGACCAATCAGTACGGCATGCACATTCTTCGATTTCACCCGGCCCAGCACTTCCTGCGAGTTCATGCACTCGCGGTCGTACTGCACCAGCATCAGGTGGTAACGCAGCGGGCAGAACTCTGCCGATTCGATCCCATCGGATGATTCCAGAAAACTCACCAGCTCCTGCCGCTGCCACTGATCGAGTGATTCATCCACGTGCACGATTATCTCGACATTACTGCCCGGCATGGGAAAAATGCTTGTTGCTGCTTCAGACATAGTTCACCCCCCTCTTGTTGCGTTCGTCCATTCACCCTTTCTTGTAGATTGTCTGCCAGGTAAGAACAGGACACAGCCGGTACGGCTGTTATCCATCAGGTCGCCGGTACCGCTGGCGCGTGATAAGCGGGCTGCGAAACGGTACTGGCACGTTCTGAAAGAATTGCATGACTCCCTCCGGTCACTGTCAAACCAAGCACGTCAAAATGTCGTCACAACACGTACGTTATGCACGCTGCAATGACCCGAGAAAATGCAATGCTCACGCATTAACACTTACCGTAGACGCTGCGGGTGCACTGTCAAGGTAGAAAAAGGTACTAGCTCGCTCGAGCGAATCCATCCCTGGACGCGTCGTGATGATGACAGGGCAAGGTTTTCCCTGCCTGTGGGGATCGCTCAGGCCACTGCTGCGACCTGTCAGCGGTAGTGATATCGCACGCGGCTGCTGACGCCGCTGAGCATTTCGTAGGCAATGGTACCGGCTGCGCGGGCGATGTCGTCGACCGGCAGGCCGTCGCCCCACACAATGACTTCATCACCGATACTCGCCCGGGGGCAGTTGCGCAGATCGATGCAGATCATATCCATGGAAACGCGACCAGCCAGCGCCGCGCGCTGCCCGTTCACCAGCACCGGAGTCCCCGGTGGCGTGTGGCGCGGATAACCGTCGCCGTAACCGATCGCCGCCACACCGATCTGCATGTCCTCCGGGCAGGACCAGTCGCCGCCGTAACCCACCGCATCGCCCTTGCGCCGCTCGGCAACCGCGATCAATGCACTGGACAGGGACATGGCCGGCCTGAGGTCGAGCTGTGCAGCGGATTTTTCCGCGATCGGCGAGGATCCGTACAGCATGATGCCGGGGCGCACCCAGTCGGCATGCGCGGCCGGCCAGGCCAGCACGGCTGCCGAATTGGCCAGCGTTCGCTCGCCGTCCCGCGTGCCCAGTGTCGCCTGGAAGGTTGCGATCTGGCGTGCCGTGTAGTCCGCGTCCGTTTCGTCGGCACGAGCGAAGTGGGTCATGTAACGCACCGTACCGATGTGCCGCAATACCCGCAGGCGCGCCAGCGCCGCGTCGACCCCCGCCGGCGCGAAACCCAGCCGGTGCATGCCGGTGTCGATCTTGAGCCAGACATCGACGGACCGGGTAAGCCGCCCCTGCTCGAGCAGGTCCAGCTGAAAATCGTTGTGTATGACCAGGTCCAGCCGGTAACCGCATACCAGCGCGATGTCAGCGGCCGTGAACAGTCCCTCCAGCAGCACGATGCGCTGCTCGCAGCCGGCCTCGCGCAGGCTGACGGCCTCGTCCAGCCCGACGACGCCGAAGGCATCGGCCGCATTGAGTGCCTGCGCGACCTGCACCAGACCGTGACCGTACGCGTTGGCCTTGATGACGGCGATGATGCGGCTGCCGGGTGCCATCTGGCGTACCCGGTTGAGATTATGCTGCAGCGCACCGAGCTCGATGTGCGCGCACGCGGGACGCGCCATGCCTATTCGTTACCCGAGTAATAGGCGTCGCGCGCGTGGTTCTCGAAGCGCGTGTACTGGCCGCGGAAGGTCAGCATGCACTTGCCGATCGGGCCGTTACGCTGTTTGCCGATGATGATCTCGGCCAGCCCCTTGTGCGGACTGTCCTCGTGGTAGACCTCGTCGCGGTAGATGAACATGATGACGTCGGCATCCTGCTCGATGGCGCCGGACTCGCGCAGGTCGGACATTACCGGGCGGCGGTCGGTACGCTGTTCCAGGCTGCGGTTGAGCTGTGACAGCGCGATCACCGGCACACTGAGTTCCTTCGCCAGCGCCTTGAGATTGCGCGAGATTTCGGAGATCTCGGTGGCGCGGTTTTCGCGATTATTGGTCCCCTGCATGAGCTGCAGGTAATCGATCACGATCAGCCCGAGGTTGTGCTCGCGCTTGAGCCGGCGCGCGCGGGCGCGCAGTTCGATCGGCGACAGCGCCGGCGTGTCGTCGATGAAGATCGGCGCCGAATCCAGCAGGCTGACCGCCGAGGTCAGGCGTGGCCAGTCGTCATCGTCAAGATTGCCGGTACGGATCTTGTGCTGATCGATACGTCCGAGCGAAGACATCATGCGCAGCGCGAGGTGCTCACCGGGCATTTCCATACTGAAGATGCCTACCGGGACCTGGTTCTTGATGGCCGCATTCTCGGCGAAGTTCACCGCCAGCGTGGTCTTGCCCATGGAGGGACGACCGGCGACGATGATCAGGTCGGAAGGCTGCAGGCCGGCAGTCATGTTATCGAGATCGGTGAATCCGGTGGAGACACCGGTGATGTGGTCTTCCTGCTGCGACAGCATGTCGATGCGGTCCACGGCGGTCGCCAGCAGGGTGCGGATATTCGTGAAACCACGCTTGCCGCGCTTGCCCTGCTCGGCAATCTCGAACACCAGCTTCTCTGCATTGTCCAGCAGCGCGCCTGAATCACGCCCTTCCGGCACGAAACCGCTGTTGGCGATGCGGTTGCCCACCTCGATGAGCTGCCGCATCACGGAATTCTCGCGCACGATATCGGCGTAGGCCTTGATGTTCGCCGCACTCGGTGTGTTTTGCGCGAGCTTGCCAAGTGCCGTCAGTCCGCCGACATCGTCCAGCAGGCTGTTCTGGTCCAGCCACTCGGACAGGGTGACGGCGTCCAGCGGGTTGTTCTTTTCCGCCAGCTGCGCGATGGCGCGAAAGATCAGGCGATGATCACGGCGGTAGAAATCCTCTTCGCTGACACAATCCGCCACGGTATCCCAGGCGGTATTGTCCAGCATCAGGCCGCCGAGCACGGCCTGTTCCGCCTGCAGGGAATGCGGCGGCACCTTGAGCATGCTGGTGTCAGTATGAATTACGTCTGCGGAACGAAGAGTTTCTGCCATGTCGCTTTAGTTATGGATGTGAGTAGCGTTGAAGATGAGGCAGTATAGATATCACAAACACATCATGAAGACACCATTGCGTTGCATCTGCAATTATGCCTCGTGAAGGCCTGCGCGCCGGAAACAACACAGGCGCCCGCGGGCGCCTGTGTGCTAACTGTTCAGTTACAGGATGTTACGACTTGCGGTAACTGTGCTGTTTATTATTCCGGTGTAATGGTCAGTTTTATTGTTGCATTGACATCCGAATGCAGGTGTAGCTGCACATCGTATTCACCGACCTGGCGGAACACGCCGTTCGGCAGGCGCACTTCGTGACGCTCGAGCTCGACCCCCTGCGCCGTGATGGCATCGGCGATGTCCGCCGTGCCGACCGAACCGAACAGCTTGCCTTCATCGCCGGCATTTGCGGCGATGGTGATGCTCATGCCGTCCAGCCGCTCGCGGCGTGCCTCGGCGCCGGCCAGCGACGCGGAGGCGGCCTGTTCCAGCTCCGCACGAATGGCTTCGAAGGCGGCGATATTTTCCGGCGTCGCCGGCTTGGCCTTGCCCTTGGGCACCAGGTAGTTTCTGCCATAGCCCGGCCGCACCTTGACCTTGTCGCCCATGGCGCCGAGATTCTCGATCTTTTCAAGCAGAATGATTTCCATGTTCACAACCTCTGAAAGTAGTTTCGTTAATTCCCGCCGCTTCCGCCGCGCTGGAAGCGGCGACGGAAGTCCAGCCAGGTGTCCAGCAACCCGCCGCCGGCCAGCAACAGACTCGCCTGCGGCAGCAACGCCAGCGCCAGGTACACGGCGACCAGCCAGCCTGTACCCCGTCCGGCCTGTTTGACCAGGCTGTGTATCACCGCCAGCCCGGTCAGCAGGTAGGGCACCAGCATCACCATGGCCAGCTGCGCGGCCAGGTCACCCGCCGCATCCGGCACGAAGCGCGCCAGCAACATCATGGCCACTGTCAGCAGCCCGGAGAGGTTTCCCAGCCGCAAGCTGCAGAATTCCTCGCGGAATGCGCCCGGGTGCACCAGCAATGACTGCCACCAGCGCGCCAGTAACAGGCTGCCGACGATACCGGTGATCAGTGATGCCACGATCACGCCGGTCATCAGGGCGGCAATCTGTCCGACCAGCTCGCTGTCGCCGAGCGACTGCACCTTGATGCCGGCCTCGCCCAGTGTCGTCTCGAATTCCTGCAGCCGGACCACCCACCAGGGCGCCGGGTCGCCGAAGTAGCCGTACACCGCCAGCATCAGGCAGCCGCCGAACAGCACGGACGCGAGCAGCGCCTGTGACAGCGACCGCGTCTGCCGCAGCACCAGCGCCAGCATCCAGCACGGCAGCCACAGCAGCAATACCAGCAGCAGGTTCAGCACCACGACCGCGTGCAGGCCGATCAGCTGGTAGAACAGCAGTGTCGCGGCACTCGCCAGCACCAGCACCTGCAGACCGGGCAGTATGCCGATATGCAAGGTCACCAGCGCAACGGCTGCCGCCGCCAGGTAACTCAGTACCGTGGTGAACGGCACCATCAGGTACGTCAATGCACCTGCGGCCGCGGTCACCAGCACGGCCTGCCAGCGCCCTCTGACGATGAGTTCAGCCAGACCCTTCATGTTAACGGATTACCGGTCTGCAACCCCGGCACCCTGCACGATTCCCGTGCTAGTGCGCATCCGTATACGGCAGCAGGGACAGGAAGCGCGCGCGCTTGATCGCTGTGGACAGCTGGCGCTGGTACCTGGCCTTGGTGCCGGTAATGCGGCTGGGCACAATCTTGCCGGTCTCGCTGACGTACTGCTTCAGTACGGCAAGGTCCTTGTAATCGATTTCCTTGGTTTCCTCCGCGGTGAAGCGGCAGAACTTGCGGCGACGGTAGAAACGGGCCATGGTGATTCCTCTTCAGATTCGGTAACGGTGCGTTTTCAGGATGCGTCGGCTTCGGCGGTTTTGGCGCTTTCGGCGGCTTCGTCGGTTTCGGCAGCGCTATCGTCGTCGGACGCTGCCTTGACATCACCAGCGGCACGGTCTTCATCACGCGGTTCCCGCTCGCGCTTCTCTTCCGGCCTCTTGATCAGCAGGGACGGCTCTGTCACCGCCGCCTTGCGGCTGATCACGAGGTTGCGGATAACGGCATCGTTGAAACGGAAGGAACTGTTCAGTTCTTCCAGCACGGGCGTGCTGCACTCGATGTTCATCAGCACGTAATGCGCCTTGTGCAGTTTCTGTATCGGGTAGGCCAGCTGGCGACGGCCCCAGTCTTCCAGGCGGTGTATCTTGCCGCCGTCACTCTCGATCGTCGCGCGGTAACGCTCGATCATGCCAGGCACCTGTTCACTCTGGTCAGGGTGGACCAGAAACACGACTTCATAATGTCTCATCTCAAAGACCCCTTGTGGATTGGCAGCCTGCAGTCGCTGCTGCAGGCAAGGAGTTGGTTTTTCAGCTGATAATCAGCCGCTTGTAAAGAGCGCGCATTTTAGGGTAAGCCACCGGGCATGTAAAGCCCGCGTCCCGCCAGCCTGATGCATCGGTGAAACTCCGGTCTCATTCGTCATGCCGGTGCACGACTGCATGGAGGAGGTGAGACCGGGAACCGGTCGAGAGGCTGGCCTGGGCCATGCAAGAAGGTACGAGTCCATGGACGGACTCGGTAGAGCGAAGCAGGAAGCCAGAGCCGAGAGCGACGCAGGAAGCCAAAGCCGAGGCCGGCATCCAGGCGTCGGATGGAATGGATTCCGGCTTACGCCGGAATGACGGAAAATCAAAGATCAGAGCATCCTGAAAGTCCGCAGTCCTCCCGAAAAATTCCCCAAATATATCTGTTTTATATATTGTTTTTTATACCACCTCGCCGCTGGCGCACGGCCTCGAACAGCAGCACCCCCGCCGCCACCGATACATTCAGGCTCGACACCGTACCGGCCATGGGGATGCCCAGCTCGAAATCGCACAGTTCCCGGGTCAGCCGGCGCAGGCCACTGCCCTCGCTGCCCAGCACCAGCGCCAGCGGCCCGGTCAGGTCGGCGTCGTAGACCTGCTGTGGTGCGCTGTCGCTGGCGCCGTACAGCCAGATGCCCGCCTCGCGCAGTACGCGCAGGCTGCGCGCCAGGTTGGTAACGGTGAAGATCGGCATGGACTGCACGGCACCGCAGGCGACCTTGTGCACCACCGGCGTGATACCCGCGGCACGGTCTTTCGGCAGGATCACCGCCTGCACGCCGGCGGCGTCCGCGCTGCGCAGGCAGGCGCCCAGGTTATGCGGGTCCTGCACCCCGTCCAGCACCAGCAGGAAGGCCGGCGCAGTCAGCGCGGCCAGAAAATCCGGCAGCGCCTTTTCGTCCATCACGCAACTGCCGCCCTGCACCGTGGCGACCACGCCCTGGTGGTTGCGCCCCGGCAGCCGGCGGTCGAGCGCCTGGCGCGTCACGCGTTCGACCGGAATACCGGCCTCCGTCACGCGCGCCAGCAGCTCCGCGCAACGCCGCTCGGCGCTATCGGCTACCGCCAGCGCACTTACCGCGGCCGGGCGCGCGGCCAGCAAGGCTGCCACGGCATGCGCCCCGTATACGTACTCCGGCGTAGTCACGGCGAATCGGGCTGACTCACTTGCGCGACTTACGGTTCAAACCGGAGCCGCGGCGCGACTTGCGCTGCTTCTTGCCGCGCGCCGGCTGGCTCTCGTCCAGTTCGAAGTCGATCTTGCGATCGTCGAGGTTGACCTGCACCACCTTGACCGCAACCTCGTCGCCGAGCCGGAAGATGCGCCGGGTGCGCTCGCCGATCAGCCAGTGCCGGGTCGGCTCATAATGATAGTAGTCGTTGCCGAGCGCGGTGACATGCACCAGCCCTTCCACGTAGATGTCCTTGAGTTCCACGAAAATCCCGAACGAGGTCGTGGTGCTGATGATGCCGGAGAACGTTTCACCGATCTTGTCGAGCATGAACTCGCACTTCAGCCAGTCGACGGCATCGCGCGTCGCCTCATCGGCACGCCGCTCGGTCGTCGAGCAATGTTCACCGAGGTCGAGCATCGCGGCAGCATTGTAATGGAAGGACTTCGCCTTCTTCTCTGCCAGTACGTGGCGGATGGCGCGATGTACCAGCAGGTCCGGATAGCGGCGGATGGGCGAGGTGAAGTGCACGTAGTGTTCGTGCGCCAGTCCGAAGTGACCGATATTCACCGGGCTGTACTCGGCGCGCGGCATGGAACGCAGCAGCACGGTGTTGATAAGGTGCTCGTCCGGACGCCCGTGCACCTGTTCCAGCAGTGCGGAATAATCGCGTGCGGACGGCTTGGCTCCGCCGCGCAGCCCGAGGCCCAGCTCGTTCAGGAATTCCTGCAGGTCGGATATCTTCTCGGCCGCCGGCATGGCGTGCACGCGGAACAGGGTTGGCATGTTGTGGCGTTCCAGCAGGCGTGCAGCGGCGACGTTGGCGGCGATCATGCACTCCTCGATGACCTTGTGCGCATCATTGCGCACCAGTGGCACGATCCGCTCGATCTTGCGCTCCGCGCCGAACACGATACGCGTCTCGGTAGTCTCGAAATCGATCGCGCCGCGCGTCTGGCGTGCATCGCGCAGTGCCTGGTAGAGCCGGTACAGTTCATCGAGATGCGGCACCAGCGCCTCGCGCCGCGCACACGCCTGCTCGTCCCGCTCGACCATGATGGCGGCCGCCTCCGCGTAGGTCAGCCGGGCATGTGAACGCATCAGGCCATCGAAAAAGCGCGAACGCACCAGACTGCCATCGCGCTTGATGATCATCTCGCTCACCAGACACAGGCGGTCGACATCCGGATTCAGCGAACACAGGCCGTTGGACAGGACCTCCGGCAGCATCGGGATGACGCGCTCGGGGAAATACACCGAGTTGCCGCGCTCCAGCGCCTCGGCATCCAGCGCCGTATCGGGGTAGACGTAGTGCGAGACATCGGCGATGGCGACCAGCAGGCGCCAGCCGCTGGGCGTGCGCTCGCAGTACACGGCGTCGTCGAAGTCGCGCGCATCGGCACCGTCGATGGTGACCAGCGGCAGCTCGCGCAGGTCCTCGCGTCCGCGCTTCGCCGCTTCCGGCACCTCCGCGCCCAGCCCGGCGGTCTCCTGTTCCACGGCCGGCGGCCAGGCCAGCGGCACGTCGTGGCTGCGGATGGCGATATCGATTTCCATGCCCGGCGCCATGTGATCACCCAGCACCTCGATCACCCGCCCGACCGGCGGCGTGCGCTTGCTCGGCTGCTCGATGATTTCGACGGTGACGATCTGGCCGTGTGTCGCGCCGCCGGTCTCGCCGGCCGGCACGACCACTTCCTGCGGCAGGCGCTTGCTGTCGGGACTGACAAACGTCGCGCCACTTTCATTGTAGAAACGGCCTACCAGCTTCTGGGTGTTGCGCCGGATCACCTCGACCACCGAGCCCTCGCGGCGCCCGCGCCGGTCCAGGCCGGTGATCCGCACCAGCGCGCGGTCGCCGTGAAACAGCGCGCGCATCTGGCGCGCCGACAGGAACACGTCGTCGCCGGCATCGTCGGGGACCAGGAAGCCGAAGCCGTCCTGGTGGCCGATGATGCGGCCGGCGACCAGATCGAGCCGGTCCGCCAGCGCATAGCAATCGCGCCGGTTGCGCACCAGCTGACCATCGCGCGACATGGCATTCAGGCGCCGGCGCAGGGCCTCGAGCCCGTCCTCGGTGTCAATGGCGAGCAGCGCGGCGAGTTCCTCCCGGCTGACCGGGTGATCGACATCGTTGATGACCTCGAGGATGTGCTCGCGGCTGGCGATCGGCCGCTCGTAACGGGTCGCCTCCCGCTCCGCGTGCGGGTCGTCCTGGCGACTGGAGGAATTCTTGTTACCGGGTTTACGTGGCATGGTCGGGTTCACTCAGGTAGGGGTCGATGCGCGTCCTGGAACGGGCAAATTGACAAGATAAAAAGCAGACGGTAGAGTTCGCGGCTCTCCAGGCAGCTTCAGGCTGTACTGCATCACGCCGAGGTGGTGAAATTGGTAGACACGCTAGCTTCAGGTGCTAGTGGGGGAAACCCCGTGGAGGTTCAAGTCCTCTCCTCGGCACCACTTCAATCCCGTTCCGTCATCCACGCACCCGTGCTTACGCGTAGGGGTTCTGCAGGATAATCGTCTCGGCGCGGTCCGGCCCGGTCGAGACAATGGCGATCGGCGTCTCGCACAGTTCCTCGAGCTTGCGCAGGTAGGCCTGCGCTGCCCCCGGCAGGTCTTCCAGCCGCTTCGCGCCAACGGTCGACTCCGACCAGCCCGGCATTTCGATATATACCGGTTCGCAGCGCTCGAGCAGGTCGGCGCCCGCCGGCGGCACGTCGATGCTGTTTCCATCGAGGGTATAGGACACGCAGATCTTCAGCGTCTCCATACCGTCCAGTACATCCAGCTTGGTGATGCACATACCGGACACGCTGTTGATCTCCAGCGAACGACGCAGCGCCACGGTATCAAGCCAGCCGCAGCGGCGCTTGCGCCCGGTGGTGGCACCGAATTCGTGTCCCTTCTCGCCCAGGTGGTCGCCAGCCGCGTCGAACAGTTCGGTCGGAAACGGACCCGCGCCCACGCGCGTGGTGTAGGCCTTGACGATGCCCAGCACGTAATCGAGATGGCGCGGGCCGACACCGCTGCCGCTGGCCGCACCGCCGGCCGTGGTGTTGGACGAGGTGACGTAGGGATAGGTGCCGTGATCGATGTCCAGCAGCGCGCCCTGCGCGCCCTCGAACATGATGTTGCGGCCTTCCCTGCGCAGCCTGTGCAGCAGCCCGGGGATATCCGCGACCATGGGCCGGATCTGCTCGGCCTGGGCCAGTGCCTCGTCGAGCACCTGCCGGTAATCGACGGGCTGCGCCTTGAAATAATGCACCAGGGCGTGATTGTGATACTCCATGACTTCGCGCAGCCGCTCGGTGAAGTGCGCGGCATCGAGCATCTCGCCCAGCCGCAGCCCGCGCCGTGACACCTTGTCCTCGTAGGCCGGCCCGATGCCGCGCCCGGTGGTGCCGATGGCCTTCTTGCCGCGTGCCAGTTCGCGCGCCTGGTCGAGGGCGATGTGGTACGGCAGGATCAACGGGCAGGACTCGCTGATCTTCAGGCGCGAGTTTGCCGGAACGCCGGCCGACTCCAGCATGGCGAGTTCCTCGAGCAGTGCAGTTGGCGACAGCACCACGCCGTTGCCGATCAGGCACAGCACATTGTCGCGCAGGATGCCGGACGGAATCAGGTGCAGCACGGTCTTGGCACCATCGATGACCAGGGTATGACCGGCATTGTGCCCGCCCTGAAAGCGCACGACGGCGGCGGCCTTGTCGGTCAGCAGGTCGACGACCTTGCCCTTGCCCTCGTCACCCCACTGGGTCCCTATGACGACTACGTTCTTGCCCATTACTTGTCTCGCTCTGCCATATGATTTTCGGATTTCTGCCGCAATGACCGGTGCGCTGGCAGCGCACCGGTCATTGCGTCATGCAAACATGCCCGCGCGCGAGTCACAGGTCCGGTGAAATGCCTCACTCGAGCGCCCGTACGACCCAGGTGCCGGCGTCCCGCACCAGCTGCCGGTCACAGCCCATGTCCCGCGCCCCCCCGGCCTGGCCGGGCAAGGCCATCACCACCCGCTCACCCTGACCGCGCAATGTCGCGACCGCGTCGTCAAGCCGGGCATCATTCTCCGCGGGGGCGAATACTGCACCCGGGCGGCCATCGAAGTCACGCGGACTCAGGTCCATCAGGGTCCGCAGGTCGGTGCTGAAGCCGGTCGCAGGCCGGGCGCGCCCGAATACCTCGCCGATGGCATCGTAACGACCGCCACGGGCGACCTCCTGCCCGCAACCGGGCACGAACACCGCGAACACCATGCCGGTCTGGTAGCGGTAGCCGCGCAGTTCCGCAAGATCGAAATCGATCTGCACGTCGCCGGCACGCTGCTGCAGGCGATCGGCTATGGCACGCAGGTTCTCCAGCGCCTGGATCACCTGCACGCCGGCGCCGTCCAGCACCTCGCGCGCGCCGTAGAGTACGTCCCAGCCGCCGTTTAGCCCGGCCAGCACCGCCAGCCGTTCGCGCTGGCCGGCATCGCGCACGGTCTGGTCCAGCATCTCGCCGATCTCGGCAACCGCCTTGCGCTGCAGCGCTTCGAACAGGTCGTTTTCCTGCCCGGCGTTCAGCCCCGCGTCCCGCGCCAGGCCACGGAAAATGCCGACATGCCCGAGATTGACATGCACGTCCGGGATTTCCAGCAATGCCAGCGATTCCAGCACCAGCAGCAGGATCTCGACGTCGCTCTCGATGCCGGCATGGCCGAACAGCTCGGCGCCCACCTGCAGCGGGCTGCGCGAACTGCCGAAGCCGTCGCTGCGCGTGTGCAGCACCGTACCCATGTAGCAAAGCCGTGTCGGCGCATCGCGCCGCAGCGGGTGCGCGTCGATGCGTGCCGCCTGCGGCGTCATGTCGGCACGCACACCCATCATGCGCCCGCTCATCAGGTCGGTGACCTTGAAGGTCTGCAGGTCGAGGTCGTTGCCGGCGCCGGTCAGCAGCGATTCGAGATACTCGATAAGCGGAGGCATTATCAGCGCGTAGCCCCAGCCTGCGAACAGGTCGAGCAGTTCGCGCCGCGCGGACTCGAGCCGCCACGCCTCGGGCGGCAGCACCTCTTCGATGCCTTCCGGTAATAACCATTGGTCCTCGCGACTCATGTCGGTTTCCTAGCCCGCAATGCTCGCCGGGGCAGTCAGCGACCGATGACACACTGTTTGTTGCCGAATAGGTATTGGTTTCATCGTTTCAGCTCAGCATTTTTGTATAACCGCCGCCCGGTGAAACATGCGGGCTAGCGCACCAGGTACAGCATAACGATTCCGCACAGCATGCTGGCCAGTCCGGCCACGCGCAAGGTGCGGTCATCGAGCTGCGACGCGGTCTCCAGCATGCGCCGCAGGTAGCCCGGATTGAGAAAGGGGATCACGCCTTCGATGACCAGCACCAGTGCCAGCGCCGCCAGCAGATCAGTCCAGTTCAGCTCCAGCATTCAAAAAGCCCCGGGGGTCCGCCCGGGGCATCCTGTCGCATGCAACACTCTCAGGGAGCCTGCTCGCCGCTGGCGCTGCCGAAGTACTTGAAGAACTCGGAATCCGGCTCCAGCACCAGCACGTCCTGCTGGCTCGAGAGCGCCGTGCGGTAGGCATTCATGCTGCGGTAGAAATCGTAGAACTCGCGGTTCTTGCCGAAGGCCTTGCCGTAGATCTCCGTGGCTTTTGCATCGCCCTCGCCGCGGATCTTCTCGGCATCGCGCTGCGCCTCGGCGAGCAGCACCGTGCGATCCCTTTCGGAGACGGCACGAATGCCCTTGGCCGACTCCTCGCCCTGGGCGCGCAGGTCTTTGGCAATACGTTCACGCTCGGTGCGCATGCGCTCGTATACCGAGTTGCGCACGTCCTCCGGCAGTTCGATCTGCTTGATACGGGTATCCACGATAACGATACCGAATGCCGCAATCTGCTCATTGGCTGTATCGGTCAGGTTATCCGTCATCCGGGCACGATCCTCGGCCACCACCTGCTGGATGGTGCGCTGATCGAACTCCAGCTGCAGACCGTTCTTGATGATCTGCAACAGGCGCAGACTGGCCTGGCGCTCGTCGCCCATGAACGAGGTGTAGTAGGCAGCAGGATTGAGGATGCGCCACTTGACGAAGAAATCCACCGTGACGTTTTTCTTCTCGCCGGTCAGAAAGCGCTCCGGGCGAGTGTCAAGCGTCAGGATGCGCTTGTCGAACTTGCGCACGTTGTTGACAGGCCAGGGCGCCTTGAAATGCAGGCCAGGCTCGTAGGACGAGTCGACGACTTTACCCAACTGGAATTTGATGGCGTATTCGCGCTCATCGACGATGAAGACACAACTCAGGCCGACCAGTGCGGCCAGTACGAATATGACTATCAGTAAACGGACCATGGCTATCGTCCTCCCTCGCTACGCGAGCTGCTGCGCAGACGGATGTCGGTCTGCTCGCCGGACGGCGATTTGCTGTTGTACGACGCACCCTCATCGGGCGAATTCAGATAACTGCCGCGCGGCTCCATCAGCTTGTCGAGCGGGATGTACATCAGGTTGTTGCCGTCCTTGACCCCCATGACCACCTTGCTGGTATTCGCCAGCACGTATTCCATGGTCTCGATGTACAGGCGCTTGCGCGTCACAGCGGGCTCCTTCTCGTATTCGGTCAGCGTCTGCAGGAAACGGCTGGACTCACCCTCCGCCTTGGCGATGACCTGCTCGCGGTAGGCATTGGCCGCCTCGCGCAGGCGCGTGGCATCACCGCGCGCCCTGGGCAGGATATCCAGGGAGTAGGCCTCGGCCTGGTTGCGATAGCGCACCTGGTCCTCGCGCGCCTTGATGGCATCCTCGAACGCGCCCTGCACCTCTTCCGGCGGCTGCGGGTCCTGCAGGTTGACACTGGTCAGAATCAGGCCGGTCTGGTATCTGTCGAGCGTCTCCTGGGTCAGCTCCTTGGTCAGGCGCACGATCTCGCCACGACCGCCGCTGAAAAACTCGTCCATGGTGCTGGATCCGATTACCTCGCGCAGTGCACTCTCACTCGCTTCCTGCAGGGTGAAGTCCGGATCGCGCACCCGGAACAGGTAATCCTTGGCGTCCTTGACCTGGTATTGCACGGCCAGCTCGACCTGGATGATGTTCTCGTCCTTGGTCAGCATCTTGGCCCGGTGACTGACCGTGCGCAGCCGGTCGACATCGACCACGTTGATGGTGTCGATACCGCGCGGATACCAGTGCGGTCCCGGGCCTGTGATGGTGTGGAATTCGCCCAGGCGCAGTACCACGCCGCGCTCGGCCGGCTCGATGATATAGATGCCGGACAGCACCCAGGCCACCAATGCCACCACCAGCAGCAGGCTGAAGTTGAACGGCTTGCCGGTCCCGGCGCCGCGCCCGGACTTGCCGCCGAAAAAGCTGTTCATTCGCTCGCGCAGCTTGCGCGCCACTTCGTCGAGGTCCGGCGGTCCGTCGTTCCCGCCACCGCCACCCCACGGGTCACGCTTGCCACCACCCGGTTCATTCCAAGCCATACATTCGCTCCAGTCAGCAAAAATGCGCCCTGCATGACAGGCATGCATGCGCGTCGAAAGTGTGCAAGTTTAAGAAGCTTGCGCTGTGCCCGCAACAATTGCGGCGGGATCAGCAGGATGAAAATCGCATTTTCCGCCCGATTCGCGGATCAGCCGGTCGATGTTGCGCTGCGCCATGCAGACTTCCAGCCAGCAGCCGCCCTGCTCGTCCACGCGTTCCGACATCACCTGGCCGATATTGTACAGCGAGGAACGCGCGGCGCCGGCCGTGACCGGCATGTGCAGCCAGCCGTGCACCTGGCGGCCCTGGAAATGTCCGCTCAGGGCGTCGGACAGCAGGTCCAGGCCCGTGCCGGTCACCGCCGAAACCCACACCCGGTCAGGCAGGCCGTCCGCTCCGTATTCCACGTGCGGCTCGATATCCGACAGGTCGATCTTGTTGTAGACCCTGATCTGCGGGATCTCCGCGGCCCCGATTTCGGCCAGCACGACATTGACCTGCTCGATATGGGCCATTTTTTCCTCGTCCTGCGCATCCACCACATGCAACAGCAGATCCGCACGTCGCGTTTCCTCCAGCGTGGCACGGAACGCGGCCACCAGGTCGTGCGGCAGGTGACGGATAAAGCCGACCGTGTCCGCCAGCACCAGCGGCCCGACGCCCTGTACCTCGATCCGGCGCAGGGTTGGATCCAGCGTGGCAAACAGCTGGTCTGCCGCGTAGGCATCCGCACCGCTGAGGGCGTTGAACAGCGTGGACTTGCCGGCATTGGTATAGCCGACCAGCGACACCGTGGGGACCTCGGCGCGCGCCCGCGCGCGGCGCCCCTGGTCACGCTGGCGCTCCACCTTTTCCAGGCGCCGGTTGATCATCTTGATGCGCGCATTGATCATGCGCCGGTCGGACTCGAGCTGGGTCTCGCCCGGACCGCGCAGGCCGATACCACCCTTCTGCCGTTCCAGGTGGGTCCAGCCACGTACCAGCCGGGTCGACAGGTGGCGCAGCTGCGCCAGCTCCACCTGCAGTTTGCCTTCGAATGACCGCGCGCGCTGCGCGAAGATGTCCAGGATCAGGCCGGTACGGCCCAGCACCCGGCACGACAGCAGGCGTTCGAGGTTGCGCTCCTGGCTGGGGCTCAGCGTGTGATTGAAAATCACCACGTCGGCCTGGTGCTCATGCACCGCGGCCAGGATTTCCCCGGCCTTTCCCTGACCGATATACAGACGCGGGTCAGGTACAGCCCGGGTCGCGGTGATGGTCGCAGCCGGCACGGCGCCTGCGGAGCACACCAACTCGGTGAATTCCTGCAGATCTTCCTGCCCGGCTGCGTCGGGAAAGTACACGTGGACCAGTATGGCCCGCTCACCGGTCTCAGGGCGTTCGAACAAATAACTGTACCGTCATGGAGGAATCGCGACTAGGCATTGCCCGGATCGGGCGCGCCCTGTTCGTCGTTGCCGGGAATGCGCACATTGCGCGCCGGTACCACGGTTGAAATAGCGTGCTTGTAAACCATCTGGCTGACGGCGTTCTTGAGGAGCACGACAAACTGGTCGAATGATTCAATCTGGCCTTGCAGCTTGATGCCGTTTACCAGGTAGATGGATACCGGGACTCGCTCTTTGCGCAGTGCATTCAGAAATGGATCCTGCAAAGATTGTCCTCTATTCATTTCTTTATCTCCTTTTTGTTGTGCTGCCAGCCAGCTTTGGCCACCAGGCCGCTAATTTCGCAGAAATATTAGTGGAATAAGCCGTGTAATACCATGATCTGGATCATACCTGTTTTCCCGCCGAAACACAGGGTTGTTTCACTATTCCGTCAACCATTCAGCCACCCGGGCGGCGATCCGCGCGGGGGTCTCCGGCGCCTCGGCCGTGAAGCGCTCGGCATCCTGCTCCCCGCGCAGCCAGGTGAGCTGCCGCTTGGCGTACTGACGGGTGACCACGATGATTTTCCTGATCATTTCCTCGTGCGTCATGTCCCCCTCGAGATAGTGCCACATCTGGCGGTAACCGACTGCACGCAGGGCCGGAAGTTCAGGCTCGAGATCACCGCGCGCCCTCAGCCGGCGCACCTCGGCCTCGAAGCCGGCTGCGAGCATGGCCTCCAGCCGGGCCACCATCCGCGCCTGCAGCCAGTCGCGGTCTGCCGGTATCAGGGCCAGTTTCAGTACTCGGCTGGGCAGCGCCTCGCCTCGCCCGCGGGACAGCAGCTCGCTCATGGGTTTTCCTGTTATTTCATAGACTTCCAACGCCCTGAGGATGCGTTGCGGGTCATTGGCATGGAGCCGGGATGCGCTGACCGGGTCCACGACCGCCAGGCGTCGGTACAGGGTATCGAGTCCCTGCCCGGCCAGCAGCCCCTGCAGCATGGCGCGCACACCCGGGTCAGAGGCCGGCAGCGCGGACAGTCCCTGCTGCAGGGCACGAAAATACAGGAAGGTCCCACCGACCAGCAGCGGCACGCGGCCCTGCGCACCAATTTCAACCATGGCGGCCAGCGCATCGGCGCGGAACTCCGCCGCCGAATAGGGCCGCTTCGGGTCGCGGATGTCGATCAGACGGTGCGGCGCCCGGCGCAGCACATCCGCGTCCGGCTTGGCGGTGCCGATGTCCATGCCGCGATACACCAGCGCGGAGTCGACGCTGATGATTTCCAGGGGGAAGCGGCGCACCAGCTCGACCGCCAGCCCGGTCTTGCCCGAGGCAGTCGGGCCCATGAGGAATATGGCAGGTGGTAGTGAATGTTCAGGCATCGAAAAAAACCATCTAACGCACAGGCGGAAAGAAATTCACTGAGGTAGGACCGGACCGCATCCGCGATCTTTTAGCCGACGAAAGATCGCGCTTGTACCCGATAAAGCGCCGGGCATAAACGAAGCGCTCCTACATCAATAGAAATTCCCGCAGGTACGGAACCGATCAGCGCCCGCGCAGGAACAGTTTGTCGAGTTCCGCCATGCCGAGCTGCACCCAGGTCGGGCGGCCGTGGTTGCACTGGCCGCTGCGCTCGGTGCGTTCCATGTCGCGCAACAGGGCATTCATCTCGTCCGGCGTCAGGCGCCGGTTGGCGCGTACCGAACCGTGACAGGCCATGGTCGACAGCAGCGCGTTGACGGATTCCTGCACGCGCCGGCTGCTGCCATGCTCGAGCATGTCCGCCAGCACATCGCGCACCAGCGCACCGATGTCGGCATTGTGCAGCAGCGCTGGAATGGCGCGCACCACGATCTGTTCGCGACCCAGGCGGTCGATGTCGAGACCCAGCTCGCAAAACGCCGCCTGCTGTGCCTCGCAGGCATCGGCCTCGCGCGCGCTGACATCCAGTCGCAACGGCACCAGCAGCGGCTGTGAACGGATGCCCTCGCCGACCTGGGCCTGTTTCAGCTGTTCGTAGGTGATGCGCTCGTGGGCCGCGTGCATATCCACCAGTACCAGCCCGGCCGCGTTCTGCGCCAGGATGTAAACACCGTGCAACTGTGCCAGCGCAAAGCCGAGCGGAAAGTCGTCCGCACCGGCATCGGCCGGCGATGCCGGTGCGGGCTGCGGGGCCACCGGGTGCAGGGCGGCGTAGCGGCTGATCTGCTCGCGCACATCTAAACGCAGGCCGGGCTGGGCGGGCGCCGTACCATGCGCGCGGTCCAGCGGCAACGCCGCGACTGGCTGCGCCGGCTGCGGCACCGGCTGATCGGGCGACGGCCGTACCTGTGCCAGCGCCTCGTGGAGGGTGCGAAACAGGAAGTCATGCACCAGTCGGCTGTCGCGAAAACGCACCTCGTGCTTGGTCGGATGCGCATTGACATCGACCGTGGCCGGATCGATTTCCAGGAACAGCACATAGGCCGGATGGCGGCCGTGGAACAGCACATCCTGGTAGGCCTGGCGTACCGCGTGCGTGACCAGCTTGTCGCGCACCATGCGGTTGTTGACGTAGAAATACTGCAGGTCGGGCTGGCTGCGCGAGAACGTCGGCAACGCCACCCAGCCATGCAGCTTCAGCCCGGCTGCGGCATGCTCGATGTGCAGGGCCTGTTCCATGAAGGCCTTGCCGCACAGGTCGGCGACACGCCGCTCCTGCGCCTCGAGGCCGGGCGCGGCCGGCAGGTGCAGGACCGCGCGCTGGTTGTGTTGCAGGGTGAAGGCCACCGGAAAGCTGCTCAGCGCGATGCGCTGCACGACTGTCTCGATATGCTTGTACTCGGTGGCATCGGTGCGCATGAATTTGCGCCGTGCCGGCGTGTTGAAAAACAGGTCGCGCACATCCACCGTGGTGCCGCGCGGGTGCGCCACCGGCGCGGCCGTCAGCGACCGGTCCGAGCCGTCGCCCTGCACGGTCCAGCCCGATTCCGCGTCCGCGCTGCAGGAACTCAGCCGCAATCGCGACACCGAGGCGATGCTGGGCAGTGCCTCGCCGCGAAACCCGAGGCTGGCGATGCGCTCCAGGTCCTCCAGCGACGCGATCTTGCTGGTCGCATGCCGCGACAGCGCCAGCGACAGCTCGTCGCGCGGAATGCCGCTGCCGTCATCGCGAACCCGGATGCGCTGCCGGCCGCCATTCTCGATATCGATGTCGATGCTGCGCGCACCGGCATCGATGCTGTTTTCCAGCAATTCCTTGACGACCGAGGCCGGCCGCTCGATAACCTCGCCGGCGGCGATCTGGTTGATCAGGCGGGATGGCAGGATCTGGATGGGCATTACGGCATGATGTGGTGGCAGCTCGGGCCACCGATCATACCGTCAGGGGCGCCGGCAGAGTACCCCGGCAGAAAAACACGCGGATGGCACCCGTCAGCTGTCCTGGGTTGGCGGGATGCGCAGGGTATCGCCGACCCGCAGCGTGTCGGTCTTCAGGCTGTTGTAGCCGCGCAGACTGTTGAGCGAAACGCTGAATTGCTGTGCGATATCGCTCAGGGTATCGCCGCGCTTGATCACGTAGTTGCGCGCCATCAGCGTGCCGGGCGGCGGATGCTTGCCGAAATAGTCACGAATCCCGCGCAGCATGGAGGTCGCCAGCTGCTGCTGATGTTTCGCGTCGCGCAGCTTCTGCTCTTCCGCCGGATTGGAGATAAACGCCGTTTCGACCAGGATGGAGGGAATATCCGGCGATTTCAGCACCACGAAGCCGGCTTGCTGTACGCTTGATTTATGCGTCTTGCCCATGCGCTTGAGCTCACCGAGCATGTTGTCGGCAACGGAAAAACTCGCCTCCAGCGTCGCGGTCTGCGACAGGTCCAGCAGCACCTCGCGCAGCAGGTCATCCTTGTCGTCCAGGCTCACGCCGCCCACCAGGTCGGCGGCGTTTTCGCGCGCCGCCAGCACCCGCGCCATTTCCGAGGAAGCACCACCCCGCGACAGCACGTAGACCGAGGAACCTGAGGCACGGTGATCCTTGAAGCCATCGGCATGGATCGAAATGAACAGGTCGGCCTTGTGCTTGCGCGCCTTTTCGATGCGCTGGCGCAGGCCGACGTAATAGTCGCCTTCGCGAATCAGCACCGGCCGCATGCCCGGCTCCTTCTCCACCAGGCGGGCCAGACGCTTGGCGATGGCCAGCACCACGTCCTTTTCACGTGTCTTGCGCCGGCCGACCGCACCCGGGTCGTCGCCGCCGTGGCCGGCGTCGATTGCGATCACCAGGTCACGCGCCGTATCGGGCGGTGTGATCATGGCCTGCTTGATATCCCGCTTCACGGGCGCCGTGGCAGTACGGGTCGCTGCCGCGGCCGGGTCATCCGCATACAGGTCGATGACCAGGCGATGGCCGTACTGGCCGTTCGGCGTGAGGTGAAAGCTGCGCGGCTTGGCCGCCGTAGTGAGATCGAGCACGATGCGCAGGGTGTCCGGTTTGTTTTTTGCCGCGCGGATGCCCTTGATCACCCCGCCGGTGGCCTGCAGGGCCGCTGGCGCCTGCGCCGACGGCACATCGACCACCAGCCGATGCGGATTCTGCAGGGTGAGCAGCTTATGGGTGACCGGGCCGCTGGTGTCGAAGACTACCCGGGTGTGGTCGGGGGCCGCCCACAGGCGTACGCTCAAAAAGTCTGCGTCAGCGAACGCAACTCCCTGTCCTGCAACCAGAAAACACAATCCTGTGAGCAGTTTTCGCACGGTTCTCGCGCCCCCTATACCCTGACCATTTTAGGGGATTCTAGCCATAAACGACGGGGAATTGCAACAAATATTGTTTATTCTCCTCAAGATAGCGCTCAAACCTGTGCGTCAAGAAGAGGTCACGTAGCTAACGAACTCAATCACAACGACTCGAACAAATCCAACATATGCCGTCCACGGACACTTGCAGACACCAGATCGACGCTTCGCCCCCCGTTGGCAGGGGCGATCCTGACGACCAGGTCCGGCGCCGGCAGGCTGCCGGCGCCACGCTCCGGCCACTCGATCAGGAGCAGCGTTCCGGGATCCAGCATGTCGCGCAGACCGAGCCACTCCAGCTCCTCGGGATCGGCCAGCCGGTACAGGTCCAGGTGGTACACCATGCCCTGCGCGACCGGGTACGGCTCGACCAGCGTATAGGTCGGACTGCGCACGCTGCCTGCGTGACCCAGTCCGTGCAGGATGCCGCGCGCCAGCGTGGTCTTTCCCGCGCCGAGGTTGCCCTCGAGAAAGACGATGCCGCTGTCCAGCACGCGTGCCAGGCGCCCCCCGAGCGCCGCCATGGCGGCGGCATCCGCGACCTCGATGTTCATTCCTGGCAAGCAGCGATCACGGCACGCAATGCACCGATGACATCGCGCGCGAGCAGGCCGCGCTCCCCGCCGCGCGCGGCATGGTCGGCGGCCCGGGCATGCAGGCAGACGCCGGTAACCGCCGCCTCAGGCAATGCCATGCCCTGGGCCAGCAAGGCGCCCAGCAACCCGCTGAGCACGTCGCCCATGCCGCCGGAGGCCATGCCGGGATTGCCGGCCGCACAGATCACCGGCACGCGGCCGGGTGCCTGCACGATGCTGCCGGCCCCTTTCAGCACCGTCACCCCGCCGTAACGCGCGCTGATTGACTGCGCCGCGGCGAAGCGGTCGGCCTGTACGGCCCGGCTGTCGAGGCCTGCCAGGCGCGCGGCCTCGCCCGGGTGCGGTGTGAGAATACTGTGTGCGCACACCACCGGATCCTGCGCCAGCAGGTTGAGGGCATCGGCATCGATCACGCGTGGCTGCCGGGTGGTCAGCACGCAGGCCAGCAGGTCCTGTGCCCAGGATGAACGACCCAGACCGGGTCCGATCACGATGACCGTGGCCTTCACCAGCAAGGGTTGCAGGTCGCGCGCGGTGGCCACGCCGTGACACATCAGCTCCGGACAGCCGGCGCTGATCCAGGCGGCATGCTCCGGGCGCGTCGCCACGCTCACCAGTCCGGCACCGCTACGCAAGGCCGCCTCGCCGGCCAGGCGCGCGGCCCCGGCCATACCATGATCGCCGCCGATCACCAGCACATGCCCGAAGTCCCCCTTGTGCGCCGTGCGCGCCCGCGGCGTGGACAGCAGGCCATCGGGCGGTCCGTGCCGCAGCTCGGCCGCCGGCGCGACGCGCTGCAACACGCCGCCCGGTATATCGAGATCGGCACAGACGATAGTGCCGCACTGCGCCGGCCCCGCGCCCGTGTACAGCCCCGGCTTGTGACCGATAAAGGTCACCGTCAACTGCGCACGAACGGCGGTGTCCGCCACGTGGCCGGTATCGGCGTGCAGGCCACTGGGAATATCCATGGCCATGACCGGCACGCCCGCTCCATTGATGGTATCGATCACCTCGATCCAGTGCGTGTCGAGGCGGCCGGCGAAGCCGGTGCCCAGCAAGGCGTCGACGATGAGGTCCGCATCCGCCAGTGTGGCGGCATCGAATGGTGCCACGCTGCCGCCGGCCTCCAGCCAGGCGCTGCGCGCTGTCAGGGCATCGCCGCGGATACGCTGTTCATCGCCCAGCTGCAGCACCCGCACGCTGCGCCCGTCCGCACGCGCCAACCGCGCCAGCACATAGCCGTCACCGCCGTTGTTGCCGGCCCCGCACAGCACGACCAGCGTGCGCGCCTGTGGCCAGCGCGTGCGCAAGGCTGTCCAGGCCGCGCCGGCGGCCCGCTGCATCAGGGTGTAGCCGGGAATACCGGCCGCCTCGATGGCGAGCCGGTCCAGCTCGCGCATCTGCGCCGCGCGGTAGAGCGGGATGCCGTCGCCTGTCAGGGTGTTCGCCGTCATGAGCTGCCTTGCAATTGCGGAGAATACGGCAACATACTCTGAAGCCGACCGCCAAATCCAGTCCTCATGAGCCACCCACCCGCAGCTGACAACCCGATCGATTACGGCGCACTGGCCGCACAAATCCGGTCCTGGGCCCTTGAGCTCGGCTTTCAGCAGGCCGGTATCGCCGGCATCGAGCTGGCCGCGGACGAGTTGCGCCTGCTCGAGTGGCTGCGTGCCGGGCATCACGGCGAGATGGACTACATGGCGCGTCACGGGACGCGGCGCAGCCGGCCGGCGGAACTGCTGCCGGGCACACTGCGGGTCATTACGCTGCGCATGGATTACTGGCCCGGCACGGCCCGCCCCGCCGGGGCGGTGCTCGACGATCCGCAGCGCGGTTATGTGTCGCGCTACGCGCTTGGCCGCGACTACCACAAGCTCGTCAGGCAGCGCCTGCAGCGGCTGGCCGACCGCATCAGCGCCGTGACCGGCCCGTTCGGCTACCGCGCCTTCACCGACAGCGCGCCGGTGCTGGAAAAGCCGCTGGCGCGCAACGCGGGCCTGGGCTGGATCGGCAAGCACACCAACCTGATCAACGAACGCGCCGGCTCCTGGTTCTTTCTCGGCGAGCTGTATACCGACCTGCCATTACCCATGGACCGGCCCGCGGACGACCACTGCGGCGACTGCCACGCCTGCATCGACGCCTGCCCGACCGGTGCGATCATCGCACCCTACACCCTCGATGCGCGGCGCTGCATTTCCTACCTGACTATCGAGCTGCGCGGCCCGATCCCGGAGCCGTTACGCCCGCTGATCGGCAACCGCATCTACGGCTGTGATGACTGCCAGCTGGTCTGCCCCTGGAACCGCTTCGCCCGGCCGACCGGCGAACGTGACTTTGCACCGCGGCACGCGCTCGATGCCGGGACACTCGTGGAACTGTTCGAATGGAGTGCGCAGGACTTCGACCGGCATACCCGCGGCAGCGCGATTCGTCGTATCGGCCACGATTGCTGGCTGCGCAATATCGCCGTGGCACTGGGCAACGCGCCCGCCGCGCCGGCGATCATCGCCGCCCTCGAGCGCCGCAGGGCGCACCCTTCCGCCCTGGTGCGCGAACATGTCGAGTGGGCGTTAGGCCGTCACGACAGCGCGTGATGGCGGCACCCGCGGTGCCGGCGCGCGAGAAAGACCAGCGCCGCGAGCATCAGCCCGGGTAACAGGGGATCGATCCGGCCCGCACTCCCCAGGCTGCAGCCGCCGCCACCAGCACTCGCAGCCAAGGGCGCAGCCGGAGGCGCCGCGACCGGCACGGTCACGACCCGGCTGTCGCTCGCCAGCGTCTCGGCGGTGGGTGGATTGTTCTGGTACAGCGCCTTGAAATCGATCACCCGCGCGTTGTTGCTGCTCAGGCCCAGGACGAAGCCGGGGCGGATCGTCTGGAACAGCAGCTCCGCATCGACGGTATATGGCCCGTTCGCGCCGCCTGTCGGGACACGGTAATGGACGGTGTCGGAGCCGGTGCCCTCCACCGGCCCGGCCAGGTTGAAATCGTTGTCGCCGGCAGTGCCAACCGGCAGCGTCTGCGGTTCGATCGCATTCGCCATGGCCGTGGTGAACCCTTCCGGCGGCAGGCGGTTGTCCTTCAGATACGCTTCGGCGTACAGCACGATATAGGTGATGTCGGCATTGGTATCACCCAGCACGGCTTCGTACACCGCGACCTGTGACGCATTGTCGATGACATCGCGATGCGGCTCGTAGCAGGCACTGCTGTCGAAATTCTGCGGCTTGGTCGCCGCCAGGCATCCCGCCGCCAGGTGCGCGGCATCGGTGGTGATGCGGCCATTGGCATCGACCGCGCCCGACTCGAAAATGACCTGGTTGGCCGCATCCCTCACCGTCAGGTGTATCCAGGCGCGTCGACTGGGAAAGCCGCTCGGAAACTTGTGACCGGTGCGGTTGGTGATTTGCACATCGATAGCCAGCTCGTTATTGGCAATGTTCGCCGCATTGATCACCAGGTCGGCCGTTGCCGTCTGCAGCAGGTTGCGGGTCACGGCGATCTGCGCATCGAACCCGGCCACGGTGGTGCTGGCGTCGATACCCAGCTGCACACGATTGTCCCGTAGCAGCTCGAGCAGGTAGGTGTTGCCACCGGCAAGGATATGGCTGAAGTACGGACTGCGCACCGGCCAGTTTTCGTTGACCGCGCCATTCGGCTGGACACTGATGCGGGTACTGTACAGACCGGGATCCGGCTCGGGCATGTGGCAGCCCTGGCATTCCTGCGCCTTGGCCGCACCCGTGGTGTAGACGCTGTTTTGCCATTCGAGGAACGCGCCCTGCTCCAGAAAATCATTGCCCGTGGCGGTATCGGTATTGATGTCCACGACCGGTGTATACAGGGTGTGGCAGGTGGCACAGTGGCCGGATCCGGTCACCTGCTGGCCGAACTGCGGCGTGTAGCCGGTGTTGTTGAACATGACATTTGCGCCACCCGGGTGGGGGTTTTGATACGGCCCGTAAATGGTCATGGCATCCGCGTCGCCGGGCGCCGGGATCTGGAAGCCACCTGTGAAAGATGCCGCGGTGCCGAGGCCGGCGTCCCTGACCTGGTGACAGAGCGTGCAGCTGACCCCTTCCCGCGCGGGGTCCTGCGCCTCGGCCGTCGCCAGCCGGTAGCAGCCATCGTTCAGCGTGCAGCTGGCATCCTGGGTCAGATCGACGCCGGCCATGTGGGCATGCGTGCGGGCCATGGGCGTATGGCAGGTCAGGCACTTGTCCTCGATAAACCCGGCCAGCGCCGGCAGCACGGCAGCCTCGTCTTCAACGGCGGCACGGAAATAGGGATCATCCAGGGCATGCGCCATGACGCTGTGCTGCCACTGGCTCGGCGGGCTGACATCCGCGCCGCTGTCGGATGCGGGATAGCGCATCACGGGAGAAATATTAACGTCCTGATCGCTGCTGGCGCGATGGCAGCGGGCGCAGTTGCTTGCGGCGCTGAACACACCGAGCGTGCCCCAGTCGGGATCGAACGGCACGGCCTGTACGCCGGTGGCGCAAGCCGCGAGCATGATGACGACCAGCCCGTTGAATGTGTGCATCGATCCCCCTCCTGCGGCAACAGCAGATTTGAATGGTGATAAGCAAAATCATTATCACCGGCATTTATGCCAACCGCATTGAGGATGATCATAATTAGGCCGAATTCGTGCCACAGTCTCGCCATGCCAATCGTGCCGGATCATTGACGGCGGCAAGACCGGCTACTGCTGCGGCCACCGCCTGGCCTGGGGCCGCACGCGGCATGCGCGCAACGGGGAATGGCACAGGACGCCTGGCCCCGCGTATCGACACATCAGGACAACCGGTTTTTCAGCTCCAGACCGTACTCGTACAGCCGGTTTTTCGAGACGCCACTGATGCCGGCCGCCAGTGCCGCGGCCTGCCGGAGCGGCAGTTGCCCGAGCAGGACCTCGAGCGTGTGGCGTGCGGCCTCATCCAGCTGGTCCGGATCGTGCGCCGCGCCCTGCACCAGCACCACGAACTCACCCTTTTGCTGATCGGTATCGTGGCGCAACCGCTCGAGCAACTCCGCCAGGGTTCCCTCGATGAGGGTTTCAAAGGTCTTCGTCAACTCGCGCGCGATTACCGCATGACGTGCCGCATCCAGGCAGTCCGCCATATCGACCAGGCTATCGAGGATGCGGTGGCTGGATTCGTAGAACACCAGCGTGACCTCCGAGCCGCGCAATGCCTGCAGGCGTTGCCGGCGCGCCGCCTGCCGGGGTGGCAGAAAACCCTCGAACAGAAAACGGTCCGTCGGTAACCCGGACACGGAGAGTGCGGCCACCAGCGCCGACGGCCCGGGCACCGGTACCACGCGCACGCCGGCCTGGCGCGCCGCGCGCACCAGCACGAATCCGGGATCGCTGATCAACGGCGTGCCGGCATCGGATACCAGTGCAATCCGTTCCCCGGCCAGGAGCCGGTCCAGCAGCCGTCTGCTGATATCGCGCTCATTGTGCTCGTGCAATGCCAGCAGCGGCGTGGCAATGCCGTAGTGCGCGAACAGCTTGCGGGTATGCCGGGTATCCTCGGCCGCAACCCGATTCACCGACTTGAGGGTATCGACGGCACGCCATGTCATGTCCTGCAAATTGCCGATCGGCGTCGCAACGATATACAGCACACCTTTTTCAGTCGCGTCTCGGGACATGGCAGCCGCATCCTAGCAGAGATAGCCACCTGCGGTCGGCCGGCACGGTTAAAAGTGGACGCCACAGCCGCTTTTCAGTAGAGTCTGCCGCACATCCATGCGCCTGATTTCACATGACTGTTTTCACGTTTAACTGGAGAATCCGGCTGTGTGCCGGCCTGCTGGCCGCCCTGCTCGCCGGGTGCGGTGGCATGCCCCCGCTCGTCAAACCCGGCACCGACCGCTTGCAGACGCAGGCGCAGGCACTGGAGGACGCCGGCAACTACCAGGGTGCCGCGCAGGTCTACCTGCAGGCCGCGACCGGGGCGGCCATCCCGGAAAAATACCGCCTGCAACTGCTCGCCGCGGGCAGCCTGATCCGTGGCAACGAGCTGGCGAGCGCCGCGCCCCTGCTTGACCAGCTGCAGGCGGCGGGTCTTACCGGTGTCCTGCAGCAGCACTACGACATTCGGCGCGCGGCGCTGGAACTTGCCCAGCAGCATCCGGAACAGGCACTGGCCCTGCTGCAGACCCCACCGGCCGATGAAACCTTGCGGATCGAGTATCACCGGCTGCGCGCCGAGGCCCTGCTGCAGAATTCGCAGTTTTTCCCCAGTGCCCGGGAACGTATCCTGCTCGACCCCCTGCTGAGCGATCCCGCACAGCAGCTGGCCAACCAGCGCGCGCTCTGGGACGCACTCAACAACCTGACCGACAACGAATTGCAGCAGCTGCGCAAGGCACCACCACCCGACGCGCTGAGCGGCTGGATGGAGCTGGTCGAACTCACGCGCCTGTACCTGCAGCAGCCGGATGCCCTGGCCGAGGTGATTCCGCACTGGCAGCAGCGCTATCCCGAACATCCGGCCAGCCGCCAGTTCACCGCGCGGCTGCTGGAGACCATGCGCACCGCCGGGCAAGCGCCGGAACAGGTGGCAGTCCTGCTACCGCTGCAGGGCGAGCTTGCCGAGGTCGCCGGCGCCGTGCGCGACGGCATACTGGCTGCCTACTACGACACGCCCGAGGGCAGCAAGCGCCCGGTGTTGCGTATCTACGATTCCGGCACCTCGCCCGACCAGGCCGTCGCGGCCTACCAGCAGGCGGTGGCCGACGGGGCACGCTTCGTGATCGGCCCGCTGCGCAAGGAAGCGGTGGATGCGCTGGCGGGCCTGCAACCGCTGACGGTCCCGGTGCTCGGACTGAACCAGAGTGAGGACCAAGGCCTCATGAATCCGGGCCTGTACCAGTTCGGCCTGGCGCCGGAGGACGAGGCCCGCGAGGCGGCGCGCCTGGCGTGGCGCAACGGCCTGACACGCAGTGTTGCACTGCTGCCGGACAATGACTGGGGTGAACGTGTCTACAGCGCGTTCGCCGATGAATGGCAGGCACTGGGCGGACGTATCCTGGAAACCGGGCGCTACAACGACAGCGAGGCCGACCACGGCAAGGTCATCAGCGCCCTGCTGAACCTGGATGCGAGCAAGGCACGTTACCAGCAACTCGCCCGGGCACTGGGTACGCGTCTGGAATTCGAACCGCGGCGCCGCCAGGATATCGATTTCGTATTCCTGATCGCCTCCCCCAGGCAGGCACGCCTGATCCGCCCGCAGCTCAGCTTCTACCACGCCTCCTCCCTGCCCGTGTATGCCACCTCGCGCGTGTACACCGGCATCCCCGACGACGCGCGGGACAGCGACATGAACGGCATCGTCTTCTGCGACATGCCGTGGACACTCGAGAGCCGCGAGAACTGGTCACACCTGCAGGGCTCGGTCGCGGAATTCTGGCCGGACAGCAGCAGCCGCTATGCCCGCCTGCTGGCGCTGGGTATCGATGCCTACCGCATCATTCCCTACCTCGGCGAACTCGGCAACAACATGCCCGGTGCCTACCACGGCGTCACCGGCAACCTGTCGCTGGGCGAGCACGGCCGGCTCAATCGAACACTGCGCTGCGCCCGTTTCCAGGACGGCGTGCCCGTGCTGCTCGAGCAGACCACCAGCGACAGCGCGACGGACAGCGGCGGCTTGCGTTGACCAGCGTGACCGCCGCCCGCGGCAGGGACGCGGAACAGCACGCCCGGGAACACCTGCAGGCACACGGACTGAAGCTGTTGCAATGCAACTACCACAGCCGGCACGGCGAGATCGACCTGGTCATGCAGGACCGGGACAGCGTGGTCTTCGTTGAGGTACGATACCGCCGCCAGGCGTGCTTTGGCTCGGCGGCCGAAAGTGTGGACCGGCGCAAGCAGTCGCGTCTCATCGCCTGTGCGCAACACTACCTGCAGACACATCCGCACAGCGCCAGGCTGCCCTGCCGATTCGATGTGGTCACGATCAACGGCAACGACAGCCTGGACTGGATCAGGAATGCATTCAGCGCATGAAGACACCGCGCCGCGGAACAACCGCCCGGACGCGGGGTCGCATAGCGAGTGATAACCGATAACCGCAGCATCGAGAGGAGAATCCCTTACATGAAATCCGCCAGCACCCTGCTACTGATCAGTCTTGCCCTCACCACTTTCTATGGCTGCGCCCCCATCGTGGTGGGGGGCGCCGCGGCCAGCGGTAGCGCGCTGCACGACCGTCGCACCGTCGGCACCTTTGTCGATGACGAGGGCATCGAGCTGAAGAGCCGCCTCGCCATACTTGATAACAAGGAACTGAACAGCCAGATCCATATCAACATTATCAGCATCAACGGCGTGGCGCTGATGGTAGGCCAGGCACCCACCGAGGCACTCAGGCAGCAGGCGCAGGGCATCGTTGCCGCAACGGAAAAAGTCCGCATGGTGCACAATGAGATGACCATCGCGGCGCCCAACTCGCTCATGACCCGTTCCAGCGACACGCTGATCACCGCCAAGGTCAAGACCGCGCTGTTCAATATCAAGGGCCTCGAAAAATTCGATCCGACCCGCGTCAAGGTGGTCACCGAGGACGGTATCGTCTACCTGATGGGCTTGCTGTACCGGAACGAGGCGGCTGCCGTGAGCGACCAGGCGCGCCAGGTCGGCGGCGTGGAAAAGATAGTCAAGGTGTTCGAATACCTGGACTAGGCTGTATCCGGGTGTTGTAGGAGCGGACCGCGTCCGCGATCTTTTCTGGAAATAACATCCCGCGATGTACATGGACGTACAAGTGCCGCGAGAGGGCATGGATGCCCGTAGCGGCCTTGCGAAGCGCACCTACAACACTCGGTCTATTTCACGAACAGGCGTTCGTGTTGACGGCCGGCTAGCGCCGCCTTTCCGCCCAGGACCCGGTCCTGCCGTTGAACGACAGCACCCGGCTGGTCGTGACGATAACGGCCGACGTGTCTTCCGCCTCGGTACTGACTACCTTTTCCCCGGCCACACGGCGGTTACTCGACCAGCCCGTGGGCCACACGCCAACACCGGCAAAACGCTGGTTGGTGATGACAATGGCGACCCCCTTGGCCACGACACGCTGCTCGACCACCTCCTTGGCACTCATGTCGAGGTCGAAGAACTGGCCGGTCTCGGCGTTGACCGCGGTCACGCGCCTGTCTTCCTTCACCAGGAATATGGCCTTGCCGACCTCTTCGCCGCCTGCCGTGGCGGCGCTGGCCAGCAACAGGACGCCGACCAGACCGCACAGGCCGAATGTGGAAACTCTTGATACTGGCACTGGATTCTCCCGAATGGTTGTCCAGTCCATTATAGGCCCTTGCGGTGTCGCCGCCCCGGCAGCGGCACCACCCGCCGCGGACCGGATGGCGGGCCTGTGCACCCGCACATTATAATAATGTCCCGATTTCCCCAGCGAGCACGCCCCATGGACAATACCGCCCACCCGATCGTCGTCTGCGCCCTGTACCGGTTCGTTCGCCTGGACGATTTCCGCGATCTGCGCGATCCTCTGCAGCAGGTAATGGAACAACACGGCGTCAGCGGCACCCTGTTACTGGCCGGGGAAGGCATCAACGGCACGGTCGCCGGCACGCGCGCCGCCATCGATGCCCTGCTCGCGTGGCTGCAGCGCGATAGCCGCCTGGCCGGCCTCGAATTCAAGGAATCGGTGACCGACCGGCCGCCGTTCAAGCGCAGCCGGGTGAAACTGAAAAAGGAAATCGTCACCATGGGCGTGGCGGACATCGATCCGAACCGGGTAGCGGGCACCTACGTCAGCCCGTCCGACTGGAACGCCCTGATCAACGACCCGGATGTACTGCTGGTGGATACCCGCAACGATTACGAGGTCCGCGTCGGCACCTTCCGCAACGCCATCAACCCGGGCACTGCCACGTTCCGCGAATTTCCGGACTTCGTGCACGAACAGCTCGACCCGGCGCGTCACCGCAAGGTGGCGATGTTCTGCACCGGCGGCATCCGCTGCGAGAAGTCCACCGCCTACCTGAAGCAGCAGGGCTTCAGCGAGGTGTATCACCTGCAGGGCGGCATCCTGAAATATCTGGAGGAAGTACCCGCGCAGGAATCACTCTGGCAAGGCGAATGTTTCGTCTTCGACGAACGCGTCACGGTAGATCACAGCCTGCAGAAAGGCAGCTTCGAACAGTGCCATGCCTGCCGCATGCCGATCTCGGCCAGCGACATGGCCAGTGATGACTACCGGCCGGGCGTGAGCTGTCCGCACTGTGCCGGCACGCTCAGCGAGCAGCAGCGCACACGGTTTGCGGAACGCGAAAAGCAGGCGCGGCTGGCCCGCGCGCGCGGCGCGCACCACATGGGCGCCGCAGCGCGAGTGACCATGCAGGAAAACCGCGCCATCAAGCAGCTCGACAAGGAACGCCAGCGGCACTCGCTGGCGTTACAGAACGCGCGCCATCGCTGACACGATACCCTTCCTGCGTTTGGACAACGTTTTGAATGTATCACTTCGAGCGGCAGCCGCCGTTTAGTCGGTAAATTAATTGTTTGCGCGACTGAATCATTACCGTCCATCGGCGCCGCAACACAGGTCACGGGACCAGGGCGCAAGGGATAGGGAGGAAAGTGCGCCCTTGATAAATACCCTGGTCTGCGAATATTCGCTATAGAGAAACATGATATAGGCATCCGCCTTACCGTCCTTGTGGATACCGATCAGGAGCGCCTGACTGTAGTCATCCGAGAAGTCCGGGTTTACGTCGTATACCGCTGCCGCGGCCCAGCCCGCATTGAACAGTTCCTGTGCCTGTACTTGCGGATATTCCGAGTTGGGGGTGCCGCCGGCACCGGACAGCTCGGCGGTCAGCGACTCGAACAGCAACGGGAATAGGACGTCACCCCGGCCGGCATCGCGGCGGGCTATGACTTTGACGTCGGCCATGGCAGCAAGCTCGGGATCAATGCCGGCTACGTCTCGCTGCCAGCCGGCATGAAGGAATTCTGCGGCAACATGGCGCATGGCCAGGCGGTATTCAACACCTCCATGAATGATGTCGGGCTGACCGCTGCTGCGGGTCTGTTTGATATCGGCGAGATATAGTTCCAATGACAGCGATTGTGTCAACCCTCCGTCCCCTTACCAGCGCAACAACGGCGAGCGTGACTACACCATCTGGGTCGGCAACCTGCAGGCGAAGCTCAAGGCAGGTGGACGGCCGCTGGCCGTCGGCGTGGACTACACGCACAACACCGTAGACTATGTTGCCGGTGTCACTCCCGGCGTTAACGCCACCAACCAGAACGAGACCGACGGCTGGGATGCCTATGTCACCTACGGCAGCACCAAGAGCAAGGGCGACTGGCTGCTGGGTTACTGGTATGCACACATCGAGCAGTTTGCCGTAAACAGCTCCTTTGCCCAGGATGACTGGGTGGCTGGGGCTCTGCTACCGAGGCCCGTGCCAGTGACATGAAGGGACACGAGCTGCGTGCCGCCTACGGGCTCGGTGATGGCATGAACCTGATGGCGCGCCTGTACCTGGTAGAGGCAATCACCAGCGTCGAGGACGGCAACCGCTTCCGGATCGACTTTAACTACAGCTTCTGGATTCGACTGTCAGTAAATGAATGCCCGGTACCGCAAAGGGTGCCGGGCATTTTTTCTGGCCGGGGAACGCTGGCAGCATACGTGCAGCAGTGGGGTTTTCTGCTCTTGGGAATGGCTGATTCTGGCCGTATACTGGCCATCTATTGCCCTCCACAATAGCTATCAATCAACTAGCCCACGGAGTATAAATTCACCCATCATCTTGCCCCAGATCAATATGCTACAAGCCCCCATGTGCCATAATATCGCCGCTCTAGTTAATTAGCGCGTTTGTTTACACACGAGGTAATACCAATGAAAAACGTTAAAACAATTCTTGCCGCCGCTGCAATTGCCGGCTTGGTCGCAGTCCCGATGTCATCCGCCCATGCTTGGGGCGGTAATGACTGGGGTTCCGACTGGGGCCCCTTCGACGGTGATGGGTGGGGTGATATGGACTTCAACATGAGCGGTGGTGGTTCCGGTCGTGGCCATGGTCGTGGCTACGGTCGTGGCTATGGCTACGGCTATGGTGGTGGCCCGTACGGTTACGGCGGCTACCCTGGCTATGGCGGCTGGGGTGGTCCTGGCTATGGCGGCGGCTATCCCGGTGGCTATGGCGGTGGTTATCCCGGTGGCTACGGCGGCTATGCCCCCTATGGCTATGCTCCGGTTGCCCCGGCTGCACCGGCTGCACCAAGCCAGTAAGTCCTGCCCAGGCAGTTCTTCACTATGCTCCATTCGGCGGCCTTCGGGTCGCCGTTTTCTTTCCTGGGAACGGCAACTACTGGCCGATCCTGGTCCTGGACGAGGCGCTTGTATAAGATTTCGCTAAACAGCGGCAGACGACCCGTTGCAGCCATTCAAGCTGAATATCTGAACGTCTGAAAAAGCAGAAGAGACGGATGCACACATAATGCTGCGCTAATCGATCGGTCATGTGGCCGGCGTCGGGGTGCCCGGCAGAAATCGGAGTCTGAGGGCCTGTGGATGATGTCGGAAATCTGCGCTTCTCGGATTTACATGATGGTCTGCAGGGCGTCGTGAGCCTGCTCAAATGCGTTGATATACAGTACGTTCAATTCCCCGGTTGGCAACAATTCGCAGGCCGGGTCGTGCCAGTTGCCGCGTTCCAACGCTATAGCGCACTTGATCTGATCGCCATAGTGGCCAGTCTGATGGGTCAGGGCCTGCGCTACCTCGTCTGGCAGGGGCAATTGTCTCACCAGCTCCTTAATGGGCATATCCAGCAAGGTATCAAGCACCGATAGCAGTCCCACAATGTAAGCACTCTCCGGGGTTCCTGTGTCGAGGCTGCGAGACAGGGACTCGCACAGATAGGCTCGTACCATGCCGGTAGTGATGACCTCGGCGGATTTGTCTGTCTGGCGTGCCATGATTACCAGAGAGACCCAGGCACGGATGCGGGCCATGCCGATATAGATTACGGCCTGGCGGATGGAATCCATCTGGCGGGGAAGGCCCAAACCCGCCGAGTTGATATATTTGAGTGCCTTGAAGCTCAGCGACGGATCCTGTGCAATGAGTCGTTCTAGGGTGTCGATGGTGCAGTCGGGATTATTGAGTTTGGCCAGCAATTGCAATATAACCACCTGGTTTTGTTGCAGCCGGCGGCCGCTGACCAACTTGGGTTTGGCGAAGAAGTAGCCTTGGAACAGGTCGAACCCGAGCCGGTAGGCGAGCTCGAATTCAGCCTGGGTTTCCACCTTCTCTGCCAACAGGATCAGGCCCTGCTCCTTGAGGGCCTGCAAATGGTCGGCTAGAGCCTCCAAATCCAAACCGGTGATGTCCACCTTGATATGCGATACAAATGGCAGCAAGGGATCCCAGCGGGATTCAAAGCGATAGTCGTCCAGGGCCACCTGGTAGCCTGCCTCGGTCAGGCTCCTGACCGCCTCGATCAGCGGCGGGTCCACCGGGATGTCCTCCAAGACTTCAAGCACCACCCGGTCTTTATAAAAGGGAATTGGCGGCAGTTCGGTGAAGAAGGTCTTGGTTAGATTGACGAAGATTTTGTGGGGACCTGCGATGCGCTCCAGGCCGATTTCAATGAAAGTGTTGAGCAAGGTGCGTGAAGTCGCCAGATCGCCATCGAAATCCCGTCCTGGCCCATGTCCCGCTTCGCGGTACAGTAGCTCGTATGCTTGGGTGTTGAGATTTCTATCGAGGATTGCTTGGCGGCCCACCTGGACTGTATCGTGAACACGCTGCTTGTGGGCAGCTTGCCTATTCTTAAGTGGGCTTGACTGTTTTGACATCCTTGGAGCCTCTCTCCGTCTACATTATGTCGTCCGTCCCACTTGTGACTTGAGATCATCATCCCCGCTTTTCGCTTCAGGTTTTGCACTGGATTTCATTGACCGTTTGGCGGCCCGGATCCCTAAGCCCTGAGTGAACCTGACCCGGCAACACGGTCTGCACACCCCATCGTATTTTTGATCCAAGTTGCAGCGGATTGATAACGGTAATTTAATAATCGCTGACAGTATTAAAACGGACGTTTACTGGAATGTGGCAAATGACGTGTATTGGCCGGTAGTTGCCGCCCAGTAACCACGTATCCGCGGAGTTTTCTTTAACCGGAAACGGCAAATTTATTACCAATAGCAGACATTCAGAAATACCGCTTAGTTACCCGCGTACCGGAAATTTCGTTTCCAGGTGCAGGCGGTCATTCAGCAATCATGCTGACTCACTTTTGACCAACCTATCACTCCCTGCTTTTCACTTTCGGGCGCTAGCTGCTTCGCATTTATTCAGCGGCGCCTGCAGGCACCCTGTTATCGGCGTTTCTTCGCGACGTGTTTTTTCAGGCGCACCTTGCGCTTGACCTGGCGCGGCGTTAGCGTGTTCCTGCGTCCCTGGTAGGGATTCGCGCCGGTCTTGAACTCGATGCGGATCGGTGTTCCCGTCAGCTGCATGGCGGTACGAAAGGTATTCACCAGGTAACGACGGTAGGTCGCTGGCACGGCGGCGGTCTGGTTGCCGTGAATCACGATGACCGGCGGATTGCGGCCGCCCTGGTGGGCGTAGCGCAGCTTGATACGCCGGCCACGCACCAGCGGCGGCTGGTGTGCCTGCACGGCGCGTTCCAGGATCCGGGTCAGTTCCGGCGTGGACAGCTCGCGCGTTGCCGACTCATGGGCCTGCCGGACCTGGGGAAACAGCTCGCCCACGCCGGTACCGTGTTTTGCGGAAATGAAGGTCCTGGTGGCGAAGTCGAGAAACGGCAGGCGCCGGTTCAACTGCTCGCGGATCGTATCGCGCGCATGACTGTCCAGGCCATCCCACTTGTTGACCGCGACGATCAGCGCCCGCCCCTTCTCGGTAATATAACCGGCCAGACTGGCATCCTGTTCACTGATCTGGCGCTGTGCATCCAGCACCAGGATGACCACGTGAGCGGCATCGATGGCCTGCAGCGTCTTGATGACGCTGAACTTCTCGACAGTTTCCTGGACGCGCGCGCGGCGCCGCACGCCGGCCGTGTCGATCAGGGTGTAGTCCACGTCGTCACGCCGCAGCGGGATGAATATGCTGTCCCGCGTCGTACCCGGCATGTCGAACACCAGCACGCGTTCCTCGCCCAGCATACGGTTGATGAGCGTCGACTTGCCGGCATTCGGGCGTCCGACCACGGCGACGCGGATACTGCCATCCCCGGCTTCTGCCGTACCGTCTTGCGCCGCGGCGGACGGCAGCCGCGTCATCGCCAGATCCATTAGCGCACCGACGCCACGCCCGTGGCTGGCGGCAATCGGCACCGGGTCGCCCAGGCCGAGCGTGTAAAAATCCGCCAGCGCGGTTGTTTCATCGATACCGTCGGTCTTGTTGACGACGAGGATGCAGGGCTTGCCGGTGCGGCGCAGTGCGACGGCCACCGTCTCGTCCAGCGCGGTCAGGCCGTCACGTGCATCGACCATGAAGAACACCAGGTCCGCCTCGGTCACGGCCTGCCAGGCCTGGCGGGCCATCATCCCTTCCAGGTCACCGTTTTCACCGGTCAGGCCACCGGTGTCGATGGCGATATACGGGCGTTCGCCGAGCCGGCCGTCGCCGTACTGGCGATCGCGCGTCAGCCCGGGAAAGTCGGCAACCAGGGCATCGCGGGTGCGGGTGATGCGGTTGAACAGGGTCGACTTGCCGACGTTCGGACGACCCACGAGTGCAATGACCGGTAACATGGCGTCGGGTAAGGAATCGTGTTGGCTGGAAAAGCTGCGCTGCCGGCGCGCACAGGCGCCGGCGGCCGGCTATTTATCTTTCAGGGTGTAGGCAATCAGCTTGCCGGAATTACCGAACACGTACAGCGTGTCCTTGATCGCCAGCGGCCTGGCGCGAATACCCGCGCCGTCCGCCTCGATACGTGCGGCGATGTGTCCGTCATAGCGCGACAGCAGGTGCACATAGCCCTGCGAATCGGCAACGACGACATAATCGCCGAACGGTTGCGGGGCGGTCAGGCCGCGCCATGCCAGGCTGTCGTTCTTCCATGCCGAGGCCCCCGTGTTGCGTGACAGCGCCCACACCTGGCTCTTGTCATCGGTGATGTAGACCTGCGAGAAGTCCACGCCCAGGCCCGCACTGGAAGACATATCGCGTTCCCAGCCGACGTTGCCGCTGCGCAGTTCGAGCATGGCGATACGGCCCTGGTAGGTGGTAACGAACACGGCACCGCCGACGATCACCGGATCGCCGTCGATATCGACGATGCGCTCGAGTTCGGAGCGTCCCTGCGGGACGGCAATGCTCTTCTCCCAGACCGGGAATCCCCTGTCAGCGCTGAACGCTACCAGCTTGCCGTTGGAGAAACCGGCCACCACCAGCCCCAGCGATACCGCCGGGGTGCTGGTGCCACGCAAGGTGAGCACCGGCACCGTCCGGTCGTTGATCCACAATTGACTGCCATCGGCGCCGTCCAGTGCGGCGATACTGCCATCGGCGGTTTGCACGATGACCTTGTCGAGGTCGATCCTGGGCACCGACAGCACCTCGCTGCTGACATCAACCCGCCAGCGCACGGCGCCGTCCCCGGCATCCAGCGCGATCACTTCCGCATCACTGCTGCCGACCACCACCATACCCTCGCCGACCCCTGGACCGGCCGCGAGCGCGGTGTCCATGTCAGTCGACCACAAGCGCTTGCCGCTTGCTGCATCGAGCGCCACGACCCGGCCCTTGCGGTCGGCGACGTACAATCGATCGCCGGCAACAGCCGGCTGCAGGTTGATGAACTGTTCGTCGTAACCGACGCCGATATCCACGCTCCAGCGTTTGTCGAATTGTGCCGACGCCTCGATGTCGGTCAGCGGTGTCGGCGGTTCGGCGTTGTCATCACCGCCGAGGATGCTGTCGAACCATGACGACATCGTCGAGCAGCCGGACAACAGGCTGCCGAGCAGGAACAGCAGCAGGACCTGTCTCACTGCCCGGCCTCCGTCCCGTCACCGCCGAGCGCGCGGGCATTGTCAAACTTGAGCTGCAGCAGGTGACTGCCAGGATAGTCCGCGGCGGCAATCGACAGTGCCTTGCTGTAAGCCGTGGCGGCCAGTTCCTGGTGCCCGCGCGCACTGTGGATATCGCCCTTGAGTTCGACAAACATCACTTCCGTATCGGCCTCCGGACCCGCCGCGAGCAGCACGGCCTCGGCGCCGTCGACATCCTGCAGTGCCAGCATGACGCGCGCCAGCCGCAGACGTGCGATGAGGCGGGTGTAATCCACGTCCGCATTGTCGACCACCCACTGCAGCTGCGTCTGCGCGGCTTCCAGCTCACCTTCCTCGATCCTCAACCGGGCGATGGCGAGCGCCGCCAGCGCGGCGTACGGCGAGCCGCTGTAATCGGAGATCAGAATGCCGGCGCGTTCGGTCGTTGCCATGCGGTCGCCCTGCTCCAGCGTCGCGATCATCGAGGTATAGATATCGGATGCCTGCTGGGCGATGTTCTCACGCCAGGCAAACCAGGCCTTGGTGCCGAACAGGACAGCGATGCCGAGAATCACCCCGGTAATGATCGAGCTGCCGTTCGCCTGCCACCATTTCTTGATTGTTTCGAGCTGCTGCTGTTCTGTTACATTCGTTTCCATCAAGGACTCCCGTCTCTGTCGATTATTCCGGCTGCCCGGTTGCCGGCGCCATTTTGAGCATGTCGCGCAAGCGCTCCTTCAGTTGTTGTTGCGGCACCGCAAACTGCTCAGCCGTATCCCGCAGCGGCTTGATGACCACGGCCTGCTGCGCAGCCTCCTCGTCACCGATCACCAGCGCGTACGCCGCCCCGCTGCGGTCCGCGCGCTTGAACTGGCTTTTGAAACTGCCGCCGCCGCAATTGGTTTCCACGCGCAGGCGCGGCTCCGCGGTACGCAGTTCCTCGGCGTACACCATACCCCGTTGCATGCCTTGTACGCCGCTCAGCACCAGGTAAAAATGCAGGTCGGCCTCCGGCTGCCGTGTTTTGCCCGCCAGCAGCAGCGCATGCAGGCGCTCCAGGCCGATGGCGAAACCGAACGCCGGGGTCGGCCGGCCACCGAGGTACTCGACCAGGCCATCATAACGTCCACCGGCGCAGATCGTGCCCTGCGCGCCGAGCTGGTCAGTCACCCATTCGAACACGGTCTTCGAATAGTAATCCAGGCCGCGCACCAGCCGCGGGTTCAGCACGTAGTCTATCCCTGCCGCATCCAGCAGGCTGCACAATCCGTCGAAGTGCTGGCGCGATTCGTCGTCGAGATAGTCCGCCAGGCTGGGCGCGGCTTCAATTACACCCTGCATTGCCGGATTCTTGCTGTCCAGGACGCGCAGCGGGTTGCCGTCGAGCCGCCGCCGGCTGTCCTCGTCAAGGTCATTCGCGCGGGACTGCAGGTACTCGAGCAGTGCGGTACGGTAGCTGGCACGTGCCGCCAGCGTGCCCAGCGAATTGAGCTGCAGCACTGTCTGCCCGATTCCGAGGCGCTGCCAGATGCGCGCGCTCATGAAGATCATCTCGGCATCGATGTCGGGACTCGCCATGCCGAAGGCCTCGACGCCGATCTGGTGGAACTGGCGATAGCGGCCCTTTTGCGGACGCTCGTGCCGGAACATCGGCCCGGCATACCAGAGCCGCTGCACCTGGTTGTACAGCAGACCGTGTTCCATGCAGGCGCGCACGCAGCCGGCCGTGCCTTCCGGACGCAGTGTCAGGCTGTCGCCGTTGCGGTCCTCGAAGGTATACATCTCCTTTTCGACAATATCGGTAATCTCGCCGATCGAGCGCTTGAACAGCTCGGTCTTTTCCACCACCGGCAGGCGAATCTCGCGGTAACCGTAGGCATGCACTACCTCGCGCAGCACCGCCTCAAGATACTGCCAGGCGGTGGTATCGCCCGGCAGGATGTCGTTCATGCCTCTAACGGCCTGTATTGTCTTGCTCATGTACCTGCCCAGATTCCTGCCTGTCCGGTGCCCGCGGCGCTGCACATCCGGCCCGCCGGTCGGCAATTGTGGAGGAGATTGTCCTGTCCCGTGTACCGTTTGCCGCTACCTGTCTGCCGGGGGCAACTCGAGACGTCCCGGCGCCTGTTCCTCGACGACCTTGTCCCGGGATGTCAGCAACTGCGCGACATACGGGTAGGCCAGCCAGATCATGATGCCCGTCAGCAGTACCAGCACCACATTCCTGACCAGCCGCGTTGACGGCATCTGCAGCACGGGCACCTTGCGCCTGATGCGAGTGACCGTCAGCGGCGGCGGCGCGCCGGTCGTCTCGGCATAACGCGCGAGCAGCTCCTGCACCGGCAGGTCCAGCAAACGGGCATAGCTGCGCAGGTAACCCTGAACGAAGATCGGCGCGGGCAAGGCCGCGCGATCGTCGCTTTCCAGTGCCCGGACGATCGCGGCATCCAGCTTGAGCTCGCGCGCAACCGTCTCGACGTCCAGCTTGCGCCCCTTTCTGGCAGCCGCGAGCTGCCGGCCTATCGGCGCGTCCCGATCGGACGATGCAGGCGTTGTCGCATCAGCGTCCCGACCTGAGCCCATTCTCCCACTCCATCAGTGAGGCGGTTTGCCTGCTGTCCGGAAAATTGTTTTTCAGTTGCAGCGCGTAATTGCCCCAGGCCTTGTGATCCTTGAGCGCATACTCGATACGCACACCAATCCACAGGCTCTCGGGCGTCTGCCGGCTGGTCTGCTGGTAACGCTGCAGGTAACCGCGCGCTTCGAGGTAGTTTTCGGACCCGAGGCTCAGGCTGGCCATCTGCAGCAGTGCGGGACCGAAGGTGGGAGCCTTGTCCAGCGACTGCCGGTAATACATTTCCGCCTTCGCCATATCCGGCAACGCCTCCATGCACATGCCGGCATTCAGCAACGGCAGTTCGGGCGACGCGTAAAAGGAATTGTTCGCCGCGACCAGGAATTCCTGCTCGGCCGCCTTGTAACGCTTCATGTTGCACAGAAAGCGGCCATAGTTGTTGTGGGAAGCGGCATTGTCAGGGTTGAGCCTGAGGCCGCGTTTGAAATGCTTTTCGGCAAGGTCGGGCTTGCCGACCCTTTCGTACAGCACGGCGATCACGTCATGGGCATCGGCATAGTCCGGATCGATTTCCAGCGCCTTCTCGAGTTTTTTCAGCGAGGTCTCGTATTCACCCTTGCGCAGGTATTCCACGCCCAGCTGGGTGTTTGCCCGTGCGGCGGCAACAAGCTTGTCCTTTTCCTTTTCCCTGTCGAGCTTGGCGGTCGCACAGCCCGCCAGCAGCACGGGCAACAGCAGATACAGCACCAGAATCCTTGGTTTCATGATCATTGCACCTGGTTGGCAGATTGGGAACGCACGCGCCGGCGGGTCCGGTCCCGGAATTGACCGGCCAGCTGGCCACAGGCCGCATCGATATCTTCGCCGCGGGTCTTGCGGGTGATGGTCACGATGCCGGCCTGGTTGAGTATCTCGAAAAATTTATGGATACGGTTGTTCGAGCTGCGCAGGTAACGCGTCTGCGGGAACGGGTTGAACGGTATCAGGTTCACCTTGGCGGGCACGCCCTCGAGACAGCGGATCAGTTCGCGCGCATGCTGGTCCGTGTCGTTGACGCCTGCCAGCAGGACGTATTCGAACGTGACGCGCCGGCGCCCCTCGCCGACATACTCGCGGCAGGCATCGAGCAGTTCGCGGATCGGGTACTTCCTGTTCAGCGGCACCAGTTCGTCGCGCAGCGCATCGGTGGATGCATGCAGCGATACCGCCAGGCTGACATCGCAGTCCTCGCGCAGTTGCCGGATTGCCGGCACCACGCCCGCGGTGCTCAGGGTGATGCGCCGCTTCGACAGGCCGTAGCCGAAATCATCAAGCATGATGCGCATGGCGCTCACCACGTTGTCATAATTGAGCAGCGGTTCACCCATGCCCATCATCACGACATTGGAAATCATGCGTTCGGTTTCCGGCCGCTGGCCCAGCAGGTGTGCCGCCATCCATACCTGCGCGATGATCTCGCCGGTGGACAGGTTACGGTTGAAGCCCTGCTGCGCGGTAGAGCAGAAACTGCAGTTCAGCATGCAGCCAACCTGCGACGACACGCACAGCGTACCGCGCTCCGCTTCCGGGATGAACACGGTTTCGATGCAATTGCCGTCGGCAAGCCGGAACAGCCACTTGCGCGAGCCGTCATCCGACAGGTTGTCCGCCGCGATTTCCGGCAGGCGCACCTCGGCCCGTTCCGCCAGGTCCGTTCGCAGTGCCTTGCTGATGTTGGTCATTGCCGCGAAGTCGGCGACCCCCTGGCCGTACAGCCATTTCATGACCTGCGTGGCGCGGAACGCCTTTTCACCCTGGTCGGTGAAGAAGCGCTCCAGGCCCGGACGGTCAAGATCCAGCAGATTGGTTTTCGGGGTATCGGTCATGCGGGTTCGACCTGTTTCGGCCTAGCGGGTTCGCGGGCACAGGCCGTCGCCGAAGAAGAACTCGATTTCCTGGGCGGCGGTCTCCGGGGCATCGGACCCGTGCACGGCATTCTCGTCCACGGTCTTGGCGAAATCGGCACGAATGGTGCCTGCTGCGGCCTCGGCCGGGTTGGTGGCACCCATCAGCTCGCGGTTCTTCTTGACGGCATTCTCCCCTTCCAGCACCTGCACCACCACCGGACCCGAGGTCATGAATTCGACCAGGTCGTTGTAGAACGGACGCTCCTTGTGCACGGCGTAGAAGCCCTGGGCCTGCTCCTTCGTGAGATGGAGCATCTTCATCGCGATGACGCGCAGCCCGTTTTTCTCGAAACGGCTGACGATCTCGCCAATCACATTCTTGGCGACCGCATCGGGTTTGATAATGGAAAAGGTCCGTTCAATTGCCATGCCATACTCCGTAAATAACGCTGAACAAGAAACCCGCCGGAAAACGGGGGGTTAGTGAATAATTTCAATCGGGTAGTTTAAGCGCAAGACGGCGCGCAAGCAATGACGCCGCGGCACTTTTCAGCAAGAATTATACCGGATGGGGCTTGTTAGCATTTGGATTCGCAACAGAGCGCACAGAGTTGACTAGCGAACCTCTGATTAATTCGTCATGCCGGCGAAAGCCGGCATCCAGGCCATTGAGAACACTGGATCCCGGCATGCGCCGGGATGACGATGAGTGAATCAATCAGAGGTTCCATCGTTCAACAGAGCAATATTCAACCTCTTTGCACCCGGTGTTCTCTGTGGCGTTTTTTTCATTCAGCCCGTCGCTCAGGAAAACACCCGGTGGGCGGTCTCGCCGATCAGCGCCGGGTTGCGCACCACGTGCACGCCCAGCTCTTGCATCACGTCCATCTTGGCATTGGCGGTGTCGGCCTGGCCGGAAATGATGGCGCCGGCATGTCCCATGCGCCGTCCGGGCGGTGCCGAGACACCGGCAATGAAACCGACGACCGGCTTTTTCATGTTGTCGCGTGCCCAGCGCGCCGCCTCGACTTCCTGCTGGCCGCCGATCTCGCCGATCATGATGACGGCGTCGGTGTCCGGGTCTTCCTCGAAGGCCCGCAGCACGGTGACGAAATCGGTGCCGTTGACCGGGTCGCCACCGATGCCGACCGAGGTCGACTGGCCCATGCCGAGCTCCGACATCTGCTGCACGGCCTCGTAGTTGAGTGTGCCGGAACGCGACACCACGCCGATGCGGCCCGGCGTGTAGATATGCGAGGGCATGATGCCGACCTTGCAGGCGGCCGGGGTGATGATGCCGGGCGTGTTCGGCCCGATGATGACCGCGTTGCGATCCTTGGCGTAGCGCTTGACCTTCACCATGTCGTGTACCGGGATGCCGTCCGCGATCACGACCGCCACGGCGATACCGGCCTCGATCGCCTCCATGATGGCATCGGCGGCAAACGGCGGCGGCACGAAGATCCCGGCCACGTCGGCGCCGGTCTGTTCGACGGCCTGGTGTACGGTGTCGAACACCGGCAGGCCGAGGTGGTGCTGGCCGCCCTTGCCGGGGGTCACGCCGCCGACGATGGTGGTGCCGTTCTGCATGGCCTCTTCGGCATGAAAGGTGGCGTGTTGGCCGGTGAAGCCCTGGATAATGACGCGCGAATGCTTGTGTACGAATACACTCATGAGGATGCTCCCAGTGTTGCCATGACCCTGGTGGCCGCATCGTCCAGGTTCTCCGCCATGATGAACGGGAAACCGGACTGTTCCAGGATGGGTGCGCCGAGCTCGACGTTGGTGCCGGCCAGCCGCACCACGATCGGCACATCGATCTGCAGGTCGCGCATGGCCTGCACCAGGCCCTCGGCGATCCAGTCGCAGCGGTTGATGCCGGCGAAAATGTTGACCAGGATGATTTTCACGTTCGGATCCTGCAACACGATGCGGAAGGCGTTGCCGACCTTCTCCGGCGAGGCGCCGCCGCCGACGTCGAGGAAGTTGGCCGGCTTGCCCTGATGGAAGCTGATCGCATCCATGGTGGCCATGGCCAGGCCCGCGCCGTTGACGATGCAGCCGACGTTACCATCCAGCGCGATGTAGTTCAGGCCGTGGCCGGAGGCCTCGACCTCCTTGGTGTCTTCCTCATCGAAATCGCGCATCTCGGTGATGTCCGAATGGCGGTACAGCGCGTTGCCGTCGAAAGACATCTTGGCGTCCAGCGCGATCAGGTCGCCGCCGTTGATCTCGGCCAGCGGATTGATCTCCACCAGCAGCGCATCCTTGTCGCGGAAGCAGCGGTACAGCGCCAGCATCAGCTTGGTGGCGGCACTGATCTGCTTGCCCCGCAGGCCGATCTTCGCCGCGATCTTGCGGCACTGGAAACTCATCAGTCCGACCGCCGGATCGACCGTCTCGCGAATCACGCGCTCGGGCGTGGCCTTCGCGACTTCCTCGATGTTCATGCCGCCGGAGGCCGAGGCGATGATGGTCACGCGCTGGCTGGCGCGGTCGATCACCATGCCCAGGTAGTATTCCTTTTCGATGTTGCTGGCCTGCTCCACCAGCACACGCTGCACCAGGCGCCCGGCCGGTCCGGTCTGCGGCGTCACCAGGTGGATACCGATCATGGCGTCGGTATGATGGCGTACCTCGTCGAGCGAATTCGCGACCTTGACACCGCCGCCCTTGCCACGGCCACCGGCATGGATCTGCGCCTTCACCACCCAGCGCTCGCCTCCGAGGTCCTCGGCGATGGTCACGGCATTGTCGACATTGTGCGCGACACGCCCGGCGGGGACCGGAACGCCGTAGCCGCGCAGCAGTTCCTTGGTCTGGTATTCATGGATATTCACGTGGCTTCTCCGTTGTTGTCGTTTAGCCCGCCTATTGCACCGGCATACGGGATGCTGGCGCAGGACAGGTGCGGCTGTACGCCGCTCTGGAACGAGAGTCATAGCAGTGGCTATGACTTGAGTGAAGAGGTCGCTCCCGGCATGGCCCAGGCCAGTCTCTCGACCGCATGGCGGTCTCACCTTCTCCTGCCTCCCGTGCCACTTGCACGTCCCTGTGTATCGCAAGTCCAGGCGTGCCTGGGCCAGCCAGGGCCCTGATAGGCCGCGGGCCGGTTACATACCGTACCCCTGTAATTCGATGGACCCTCAATGCTTGTTACCCCGTTTTGACATGATTACCTGCAGGACCGCGGCCGGCCGGTGCAACAGGCTGGCTACTGTCGTGCCGTGAGCGACTGCTGGATCTGGTCTGCCTTGCTGACCAGCACCTGCGCCTGGCGAATGGATGCGGCATCGATCAGGCGCCCGTCCAGCGCCACCGCGCCGCGGCCTTCCTTCGCGGCCTCTTCCATCGCGACCAGAATACGGCGTGCGCGGTCGACTTCCGCTTCCCCGGGGGTGAACACCTGGTGAGCCAGCTCGATCTGCGAGGGATGGATGGCCCACTTGCCCTCCATGCCCAGCGCCGCCATGCTGCCGGCAGCAGCGAGATAGCCGTCCGGGTCGTTGAAGTCGCCGAACGGGCCGTCGATCGGACGCAGGCCGTACGCACGGCAGGCCACGACCAGGCGCGAGGCCGCGAAGTGCCACTGGTCACCCCAGTGCCGCTCGCGCCGGCCCTGCTCGTCCGGGTGTGTCAGGGTGTAGTAATCCGGGTTGGCGCCGCCCATGTTGGTGGTGCGCGCCTGGGTGGATGCCGCGTAGTCCGCGACGCCGAACACCATGGCCTCGAGGCGTTCCGGACAGGTCTGCGCGATGCTCTCCACGTTGGCCATGCCCATGGCGGTCTCGATCAGTATATGCAGGTTGATCGGCTTATAGCCCTTCGCCGCCTCGATCTGCTCCAGCATGGTGGACACGAACAGGATGTCCGACGGTGAGCCGACCTTGGGAATCAGGATGGTGTCCAGCTTGTCGCCGGCCTGTTCGACCACGTCCACGATGTCGCGGTAGCAGTAATGGGTATCCAGGCCGTTGATGCGCACCGAGACCGAACAGTGCGACCAGTCCATGTCATTCAGCGCATCGATGACGTTCTTGCGCGCCTGCGCCTTGTCGTCCGGCGCCACGGCGTCCTCGAGGTCCAGGAATACCACGTCGGCACCGGCCGTCGGGGCCTTCTCCAGCATGCGGGTATTACTGCCGGGGACAGCCAGTTCACTTCGGTGCAGACGATTTCTTACAGCCATGGAATACCTCTGTTCTGAATTTGGACACAAGGAACCCGCCCGGCAAATCAGGGTCGGAAGAACTCCAGCGGAAAAAACCCGGCAGGAACAAGGCCGCGTAATATACAAGGTTGCAACGGTTAATGGAACGCGGCGCCGCTGCGGGTACCGGGCGGCAGGCGGTTGACCGTGTATCAGCGGCGCCGGACACGGTACTTGAAATCTATATTTATTCAGTCAGTTACAGCAGCGTCTTGCAACAGTTTTGCAACTCTAGGCCGGCACGCGGCGCACACCGCGATCAATCGCGCTCTTCGATCCAGGCCATCTGGATGGCCTCGAGAATGCGTTCACCGCTGTGCTCCGGGTCATCATCGAAGGAATCCAGCTGCATCACCTTTTCGCGCAGGTCGACGAAATTGATCGTCAGCGGGTCCACGTCGGGCCAGGCCTCGACGAGTTCGATGGCGATGTCCAGGGTATCCGTCCATTTAAGAGCCATTATTGTGCACCTGCGTTGCCTTGTTAAATTGTAGGAGCGGATCTCATCCGCGATCATATCGAATTTTTCGAGAGTCACAAAAAAGATCGCGGATGAGATCCGCTCCTACCCTGATCTGATCAGTGATTCTCCGACACCATGTTGATGGTGTATTTCGGGATCTCCACTACCAAGTCAGCATCGCCGACCACAGCCTGGCAACTCAGGCGCGAGTCCGGGTCCAGGCCCCAGGCCTTGTCGAGCAGGTCGTCCTCGTCCTCGGTGGACTCTGCCAGTGAATCCGCACCCTCGCGGATGTACACATGACAGGTGGTACAGGCGCAGGATTTTTCGCAGGCATGCTCGATCTCGATACCGTTCGCCAGCGCGGCATCGCAGATAGTGGTGCCCGGACTGGCCTCGATAACGGCACCTTCGGGACAGATTTCCTCGTGGGGCAGAAAGATTATCTGGGTCATGGGCGTGTGTATACCGGTGCAGCTGCGCACATTGCAAGTCAGGTGTTGAATTCGTCCACGCGATGGCCGGCCATGACGGCACGGATGCTGGTGTTCATGCGCCGCTCGACATAGATGCTGCTGGCCTGCTCGACCGCCTCGATCGCCTGCTTGATGGCGCGATAGTCGCTGCCGTTGCGGCACCCGGCCAGCGTTGCCGCCGCCGCATCGATGGCGGCGCGCTCTTCGGCATTCAGCAGCTCGTCACCGTCTTTCGACAGCGCGGCCTGCAGGGCCTCGAGTACACGGTCGGCCTCGACCTGTTCCTCGCGCAGACGCCGGGCATCGCGGTCGTCCGCGGCGTGCGCCATGGAATCCTTCAGCATGGTCTCGATCTCGCGATCACTCAGACCGTAGGACGGCTTGATCTCGATGCTGCTTGTCACGCCCTGCGTCAGTTCCCCGGCCGTGACATTGAGCAGACCGTCGGCGTCGACCTGAAACGTGACACGGATACGTGCGGCACCGGCCACCATGGGCGGAATGTCGTGCAGCTCGAATTTCGCCAGCGAACGGCAGTCATCCACCAGCTCACGCTCGCCCTGCACGACGTGCAGCGACATGGCGGTCTGGCCGTCCTTGAACGTGGTGAACTCCTGGGCACGCGCGGTGGGTATGGTGGTATTGCGCGGAATGATTTTCTCGGTCAGTCCGCCCATCGTCTCCAGCCCCAGCGACAGCGGGATGACATCCAGCAACAGCATTTCCTCGTCGGGCTTGTTGCCGGCGAGGATGTCGGCCTGGATGGCGGCGCCCACGGCGACCACCTTGTCCGGATCGATATCGACCATCGGCTCGGCCTTGAAGAAGTCCGCCACCCGCGCGCGCACCAGCGGCACGCGCGTGGAACCACCCACCATCACCACGGTCTGCACCTCGCCGGCACGCACACCCGCATCGCGCAGCGCGCGCCGGCAGGGCCCCAGCGTCTTCTCGACCAGCGTGCCGATCAGCACTTCAAAGTGCGCGCGCGTCAGTTCGCCCGTCCAGTGGCTTCCATCATCGCGGACGACGTCGACCACGACCCGGTCCTGCACGGTGAGCGCCTCCTTGGCGGAGCGCGCGATCTGCATCAGGTGGCGCAAGCGGCTGTGCCCGGCATCGTCGCCGATACCGGCCTGCGCCATGATCCATTGCGCCACGGCGCGGTCCATGTCATCACCGCCCAACGCCGTATCACCGGCGGTGGACAGCACTTCGAACACGCCCTTGTTGAGGCGCAGGACAGAGATATCGAAGGTACCACCGCCCAGGTCATAAATGGCGATCACACCCTCGGAACCCTGGTCGAGGCCGTAGGCGACCGCCGCCGCCGTCGGCTCGTTGAGCAGGCGCAGCACGTTCAGGCCGGCCAGCCGCCCGGCGTCCTTGGTCGCCTGGCGCTGTGCGTCGTCAAAATAGGCCGGCACGGTAATCACGACACCCTGTAGTTCACCGCCCAGCGTCTGTTCGGCACGCTGCTTCAGCGCCCGCAGGATCTCCGCGGACACCTCCACCGGGCTGACGTCGCCGCCGGCTGTGTGCAGCAGCGGCATGCCGCTCGAGCTGTCGACGAACGCGTAGGGCAACGCCGCGCCGATATGCCGTATGTCGTCGACACCGCGCCCCATCAGGCGCTTGACCGAGGCAATGGTATTGAGCGGGTCGTCCACCGCCGCCGCCAGGGCGTCGTCACCGACCTCCGGTGCGCGATCGGCGTGATAGCGCACCACCGACGGCAGCAGGTGCCGGCCCTGCGTATCCGGCAAGGTTTCGGCCACCCCGCTGCGCACACTGGCTATCAGCGAGTTGGTGGTGCCGAGGTCGATGCCGGCCGCCAGCCGGTGCTGGTGCGGGGCCGTCGACTGGCCGGGTTCGGAGATTTGCAGTAGTGCCATCGCTTAACAATGATCCGTAGCGTTGATGTTCGGCATCGGGTCGGCCCGGTACCTTACGCCAGTTCATCCTCGAGTGTCACCTCGAGCTCGACCGCCTCGTCCTGCAGGCGACGAAAGAACTGCAGTTTCATGAGTGCCTCGCCGGCGGCCTGCAGGCTGGCGGCGTCGCCGCGGGCAAACAGTTCGGTCAGCCCGGCGACCAGTCCCTCGATGTCATGGCCGATGCGGTCCTGGATCTCGCCCAGCGCCACGAAGGGCTCCTGTGCCGCGCGGACCTCGCCAAGGGCCTCGCGCAATTCCATCTGCTCCATGAGGAAGCCGGTGTCACGCGTAGTGCGGTGTTCATCATCGAACTCGATACCGGCCAGCCCGAGCAAATAGCGACCGCGCCGCAGCGGGTCCTTCAGTACCTGGTAACCCTCGTTGATGCGCGTCGCATGCTGCGCGGAGATCCGCCGTTCGAGATCTGAAGCAGAGGCGAAGCGGTCCGGATGGGCAGTGCGCTGCAGCTCACGAAACCGCGCGTCCAGCTGCTGGCGGTCGATCGCAAAGGACTGCCGCAGACCGAACAGTTCGAAATGGGTTGGGGCGGATTCCACAGCCATTACAGAAGAAACCTTGTGATCGAATAATGCATCGCGTCGTTGCGAGAGCAGCGAGGCAATCTGTTTAAATTCACCATCAGGCAGCTGGAGACAGCTTCGTCACTTCATGACGCGCAATGATAAACCAGTCAGGACTGGCAGAAGTCGATATGGCACACGTGATCAAGCCGGACTAGATGTTGAAGCTCTCGCCGCAACCGCACTCGTCCTTGACATTGGGATTCCTGAACTTGAAGCCCTCGTTGAGGCCTTCACGCGCATAATCGAGTTCGGTGCCGTCGAGGTAGACCAGGCTCTTGGGATTGATAATCACCTTCACGCCCTGGTCTTCGAACACCACGTCGTCGTCCTCGATGGTGTCGGCGTATTCCATTACGTAGGCCATGCCCGAGCAGCCGGTGGTCTTCACCCCGAGCCGCAGCGCGATGCCCTTGCCACGCTGTTCCATGAAATGACGAATGCGGTCAGCCGCGTTTGCTGTCAGTGTAATTGCCATCATGTCACCCTAGTGCGCCGCCCACTTCACGGAATCCAGGTCGATGCCATCCTTGTACATGTCCCACAGCGGCGACAGTTCGCGCAGCTTGGTGACCTTTTCCCTGACCCGCTCGATGACGTAGTCGATCTCTTCCTCGGTGGTAAAGCGGCCGATAGTGAAGCGGATCGAACTGTGCGCCAGCTCGTCATTGCGGCCGAGGGCGCGCAACACGTAGGAAGGTTCCAGGCTGGAGCTGGTGCAGGCCGAGCCGGAAGACACGGCCATGTCCTTGAGCGCCATGATCAGGCTCTCGCCCTCGACATAATTGAAGCTGACATTGAGATTGCCGGGTATCCGGTGGTCGAGGTCACCATTCAGGTACACCTCCTCCATTTGGTTGAGGCCCTCCCAGAGCCGGTCGCGCAGCACCCTGATGCGCTTGCCCTCTGTTTCCATCTCTTCGCGCGCGATGCGGAACGCTTCGCCCATGCCGGCAATCTGGTGCGTGGGCAGGGTACCGGAGCGCAGGCCGCGCTCGTGACCGCCACCGTGCATCTGCGCCTCCAGGCGCACGCGTGGTTTGCGGCGCACGTACAATGCACCGACACCCTTCGGCCCGTAGGTCTTGTGTGCCGAAAAGGACATCAGGTCGACCTTGAGGTTTTCCAGATCGATCGGCACCTTGCCGGTGCTCTGCGCGGCATCGACGTGAAAGATGACCTTGTGCTCGCGGCAGATTTCACCGATCGCACCGATGTCCTGGATGACGCCGATTTCATTGTTGACGTGCATGATGCTGGCAAGAATGGTGTCCGGGCGCAGCGCCGCCTCGAATTTTTTCAGGTCGAGCAGGCCGTTCGGCTCAGGATCGAGATAGGTGACCTCATATCCCTCGCGCTCGAGCTGGCGGCAGGAATCGAGCACGGCCTTGTGTTCGGTCTTGAGCGTCACGATATGCTTGCCGTTCTTGTGATAGAAATGCGCAACACCCTTGATGGCCAGGTTGTCGGATTCGGTTGCGCCGGAGGTCCAGATAATTTCCCTGGGATCGGCATTGACCAGCTTCGCCACCTCGGCACGCGCGTTCTCCACCGCCTCCTCGGCCTGCCAGCCGTAGGAATGGGAGCGCGACGCCGGGTTGCCGAACTGCCCCTGGCGCGTCAGATAGGTCATCATTTTTTCCGCAACACGCTCATCAACCGGTGTGGTTGCCGAATAGTCCATGTAAATGGGTATGCTGATATTCATTCGCTCTACCTTGCTCGTTTGACGATTGCCTGAATCAATACCTATGCCACTGTCTTGCGCAGCCGCGGCACCCCGACCTCGTGACGGCTCTGCTGGCGACGCACGACCTGGTTGACATCTTCCCGTTCCAGAAAGCTGGCCAGTGTGACGCTGGCGAGAAATTCCTGGATCTGGCCACCGAGCTGCTGCCAGAGTTCATGCGTCAGGCAGCGCTCACCGTCCTGGCAGTCGGTGTTACCGCCGCACAGGGTGACGTCGATACCCTCGCCGATGGCATCGATGACCTCGGCCACCGAGATCTCCGTGGGTGGCCGCGACAGCTGATAGCCGCCACCCGGGCCGCGTATGCCCTCGACCAGACCGTGCCTGCGCAGACGGGCGAACAGCTGTTCCAGGTAAGACAGGGAAATACCTTGAGCCTCGGAGATATCCGCCAGCGTCACGGCGCCTTCTCCGTGATGGATGGCGAGATCCATCATGGCAGTGACGGCATAACGTCCTTTGGTCGATAGTCGCATAATCGTTTCCTGCCGAATAATCCCCATATGGGGATGCCCGGCCAAATAACCAAGTAAATTAGTCAGGAAATATTATGCGGCAGTCGCGCGGTGCAGGCAAGCGCCCGCGACTATCACAATGGGGATATACTGAAACTATCCTTCAGGACTCGGCGCCGAGCAGGTTTGCCGTGGTTGCCGCGATGGAATCCTCGACCGGCAGCACGACACGACCGGGAACAAAGCGGTGTCCCTGCATCAGGCAATATCCCAGCCATTTCTGCAGGAACCGGTTCATGCGCCACTTTTCGACCAGGGTGTACCTGTGGAACATGCGGTTGTAGAGTGCATGGCGCAGGCCGCGGCGGCGTCCGCAGGAGATAACCTCGGCGACCTGCGCGTCGTGATACATCCTGACCTGCATGTCCGGCGCGGGGAAACGGCCGTGTGAATCGGTGAAGTGATAGGTCAGATTGAAGGTAGTGGTGAACTTGCAGCGCTCGATGACGCGCAGCTGCAGATCCAGCACGCCGTCGATCCGGGAAATGACGACGTCGGGCATGACATCGATATCCGGCACGAGATTGCGTATGCGAATATAATTGCACTCATAGATTTCCATGAGCCCGGCAAAATTCTTCGTCGGGATGCCATGGTTCTCAAAATGTCGCAAGGTGCAATGCATAACCACATCATATCATGTCGAAATTATTCTGCCGGTAACAGGCCACAGCGCCCGGTGCTGGCATTTGCAAAACTATCGGCGATAATCTGTCTTACTTGACGGACCGTCAACCATTGACATAACAGGCCGACCATGTCTGATAACATCATTGACCTGCTGCGCGCGCAGCTGCCGGAGCGCTGCGTGCTGCATCAGGAAGAGGATCTTCGTCCCTACGAGTGCGATGCCTTGTCCGCCTATCGCCAGCTGCCGCTGGCCGTGGTCATCCCGGAAACGCTGGAGCAGGTGCGAACCACGCTGGCCCTGTGCAACGCGCACCGGGTTCCGGTGGTCGCACGCGGCGCCGGCACCGGCCTGTCGGGCGGCGCCATGCCGCTCGGCGACGGCATCCTGCTCAGCATGGCCCGCTTCAACCGCATTCTCGACATCGACACGGCCAACCGTTGCGCGCGCGTGCAGCCCGGCGTGACCAACCTGTCGATCTCGAAGGCCGCCGAACCCTGGGGCCTCTACTACGCACCTGACCCGTCGTCGCAGATCGCCTGCTCGATCGGCGGCAACGTGGCGGAAAATGCCGGCGGCGTGCATTGCCTCAAGTACGGCCTCACCACGCACAACATCCTTGCGCTGCAGGTCATCACCATCGAAGGCGAGCAACTCGGAATCGGCGGCACGGCGCTGGACAGCCCGGGCTATGACCTGCTGGCGCTGATGACCGGGTCGGAAGGCCTGCTCGGTGTGATCACCGAGGTCACTGTCAAGCTGCTGCCCCGGCCGCAGACCGCGCAGGTGGTGCTGGCGGCGTTCGACACCGTGGAGGCGGCCGCTGCCGCGGTCACCTCGACCATCGCCAGCGGCATCGTGCCGGCCGGACTGGAACTGCTCGACAACCCGGCCATCCGGGCCGTGTCACGCTTCATCGACACCGGCTACCCGGCCGACGCCGGCGCTATCCTGTTGTGCGAACTGGACGGCGAACAGGAAGACGTCGCCGCACAGATCGAGCACGTCAACCGTGTGTTCCGCGATGCCGGCTGCACCTCGCTGGCGGTTTCGCGCGACGAGGCCGAACGGCAGCGCTTCTGGGCCGGGCGCAAGGCCGCGTTTCCGGCCATGGGCCGGCTGTCGCCCGACTACTACTGCATGGACGGCACCATCCCGCGCAAGCACCTGGCAGAGGTGCTGAACGGCATCGGCGACCTGTCGCGCGAATACGGCCTGTCCATCTGCAACGTCTTCCATGCCGGTGACGGCAACCTGCATCCGCTCATCCTGTACGATGCCAACCAGCCGGGCGAGCTGGAACGCACCGAGGAACTGGGCGGCAAAATCCTCGAACTCTGCGTCGGCGTCGGCGGCACCATCACCGGCGAGCACGGTGTCGGCCTGGAAAAGATCAACCAGATGTGTGTCCAGTTCAACACGGCCGAACTGCAACAGTTCCATGCCGTGAAGACGGCGTTCGACCCGCATGGTCTGCTCAATCCCGGCAAGGCCATCCCCACCCTGCACCGCTGCGCGGAGTTCGGCGCCATGCACGTCCATCACGGTCAGCTGCCGCACCCGGAGCTGGAACGCTTCTAGCGATACACGGCATGAGCGAGCTTCAATCCATTCAGGACCGGATTAGCGTCGCGGCGGCGAGCCACACGGCACTCGTGATCCAGGGCGGCGGCAGCAAGCCGTTCTACGGGCGCGCGGTTGCCGGCCAGCCGCTCGCGGTCGGCGGCTATCGCGGCATCATCGACTACACACCGTCGGAGCTGGTGATCTCCGCGCGCGCCGGTACGCCCTTGTCGGAACTGGAGGCCACGCTCGCGCAACACGGACAGATGCTGGCCTTCGAGCCGCCGCACTTCGGTGCCACCGCCACGCTCGGCGGCACCATCGCCTGCGGCCTGTCCGGACCACGCCGCCCCTGGACCGGCGCCGCGCGCGATTTCGTGCTGGGGGTGAATTGCGTCAACGGCAAGGGCGAATACCTCGCGGTTCGGCGGCCAGGTCATGAAAAACGTCGCCGGCTACGACCTGTCGCGCACCCTGACGGGATCGCTCGGCACACTGGCGGTCCTGCTCGACGTGCACCTCAAGGTGCTGCCGCGACCGGAACAGGACATCACCCTGCTGCAACCATGCACAGCCACGGAGGCCATCGAGCGCTGCAACCGCTGGTCGGCACAGCCGCTGCCACTGAGCGGCGCCTGCCACTTCGACCACCAGCTGCTGATTCGGCTGTCCGGCAACGCGCGCGGGCTTGCCCCTGCCGTGCGCAGCCTGGGCGGCGAACAGCTCGACGACAGCAGCCGCTTCTGGGAGCACCTGCGCGAACAACAGCTGCCGTTCTTCGACACAACACGGCCGCTGTGGCGTGTGTCGGTGGCGCCGGCCACCGCCCCGCTCGCGCTCGACGGCGAATGGCTCATGGACTGGGGCGGCGCGCAGCGCTGGCTGGCCACCGACCTGCCGGCCGACCAGGTACGCGCGGCCGTACAGGCCGCCGGCGGTCACGCCACCCTGTGGCGTGGCGGTGCAGCGGATGATGACATCTTTCAGCCGCTGCCGCCGACGCTGCTGGCCCTGCACCGCCGCCTCAAGCAGACCTTCGACCCGGCCGGCATCCTCAACCCGGGCCGCCTGTACGCCACGTTGTAGGGAGCCACTGTTTCATGCAAACCGCACTATCCAGGGAACTGCTGCAGACCCGTGCCGGCCAGGAGGCCGACGAAATCCTGCGCAACTGCGTGCACTGCGGTTTCTGCAACGCCACCTGCCCGACCTACCAGCTCACCGGCGACGAACTGGACGGCCCGCGCGGGCGCATCTACCTCATCAAGCAGGTGCTGGAGGGCAAACCACCCGGCGAGAAAACGCGCCTGCACCTCGACCGCTGCCTGACCTGCCGCGCCTGCGAGACCACCTGCCCGTCCGGCGTCGACTATCACCGCCTGCTCGATACCGGGCGTGCACTGACTGCGCAGGCGTTGCCGCGCCCGATACATCAGCGCCTGTTGCGCCTGGCGCTGCGCAAGGTGATGACGCAGCCGCTGCTGTTCACGCCGTTGCTGCGCAGCGGACAGTGGCTGCGGCCGCTGTTACCGGCGGCACTCAGGGCCCGCATACCCGCGAGGCAACCCGGCACCCCTTTTCGATCCGGCACCCCGCACACGCGCAGCATGCTGCTGCTCGATGGCTGCGTGCAGCCGGCGCTCGCGCCGCAGATCAACCGCGCCGCGAAGGTCGTGTTCAATGCGCTCGGCATCGACCTGGTCACCGCGCGCAATGCCGGCTGCTGCGGCGCGCTCAGCCACCACCTCGATGCCCACGCCGAGGCGCAGGCCTTCATGCGCCGCAATATCGATGCCTGGTGGCCGCACATCGAGCACGGTGCCGAGGCCATCGTCATCACCGCCAGCGGCTGTGCACCCATGGTCAAGGACTACGGTCGCCTGCTGGCGGACGAGCCGGCCTACGCCGACAAGGCCGCACGCGTGAGTGCGCTGGCACGCGACCTCAGCGAGGTGGTCGCCGCCGAACGACCCGAGACCGCGCTCGTGCCGGCGCCGGCGACACGCATCGCCTTTCACTCACCGTGCACCCTGCAGCACGGCCAGCGCATCACCGGCGTGGTCGAGGGCATGCTTGGCCGGCTCGGCTACACGCTGACCCCGGTCGCGGACGCACACCTGTGTTGCGGTTCGGCCGGTACCTATTCGATACTTCAGGGCGAACTGGCCACGCAGTTGCGCGACAACAAGCTGGCCGCCCTGCAGCAGGGCAAGCCCGATACCATCGCGACCGCCAATATCGGCTGTTACCAGCACATGGCCGGACATGCCGGCATACCCGTCGTACACTGGATAGAATTACTGTCAATCCTGCTACCCGAGATCCGCCCATGAACGCCGCTGAACTGCCGCTGTTGATCGAACCTGAAACCCTCGAAAGTTCAATTGGTAACGAGAATCTCCTGATTGTCGACCTGAGCAAGGCCGACACCTACGCCAAACTGCATGCACCGGGCGCCGTTCACCTCGATTACCCGCAGATCATCGCCGCACAGAAGCCGGTAATGGGGCTGCTGCCGGACGATGCGTCGCTCGAACGCCTGTTCTCCTCCATCGGCATCGACAGCGACACGCATGTCGTCGCCTACGACGATGAGGGTGGCGGGCGCGCCAGCCGCCTGCTCTGGACGCTGGCCGCGGTCGGACACACGCGCTTCTCGCTGCTCAACGGCGGCCTGCATGCCTGGGCCAACGAGGGATATCCCGTCGATGCGGCACACGTGACGCCGGCGCCGAAAAGCTTCAAGGCACAACGCGATCCCGCTCCGGTGGCAACGCGCGACTATATCCGCCAGCATCTCGGTGACAGCGCGGTCTGTCTGCTGGATGTGCGCACGCCCGATGAATACAACGGCGTAAAGCGCTTCGCTGACCGCGCCGGACATATTCCCGGTGCCGTCAACATGGACTGGACGCAGGCCATCGATACCGGGCGCAACATGCGCTTCAAGCCGGACGCCGACCTCAAGGCCCTGCTGCAGGCGGTCGGCGCGACCCCGGACCGCGAGGTCATCACCTACTGCCAGACCCACCACCGCTCGGCGCATACCTGGCTGGTGCTGATGCACCTGGGTTACCCGCATGCGCGGGGTTATCCGGGTTCCTGGTCGGACTGGGGTAACGACCCCGAGTTGCCGGTGGAGTAGGCATTGCGCCTGTAGGAGCGGATCCCATCCGCGATCATTTGATTCAACCCATCGCGCTGGCGAAGCGCTCCTACTTGAATAAATACTCGCGGTAATACTTCAACTCGCGGATCGAGTCGCGCGTGTCATCCAGCGCCAGGTGGCTGCTGTCTTTCCTGAAGCCTTTCGCGACATTCGGCGACCAGCGGAACGCCAGTTCCTTGAGGGTGCTGACGTCGAGGTTGCGGTAATGAAAATAGCGTTCCAGCTCGGGCATGCAGCGCGCCATGAATCGCCGGTCCTGGCAAATGCTGTTGCCGCACATGGGCGAGGTGTTGGCCGGCACGTGTTCGGCCAGAAAAGCAATGGTCTGCTGTTCGGCCATGGTCTCGTCGCAGGCACTGGCGCGCACACGCTCGGTCAGCCCCGACAGGCCATGCTGCCGGGTATTCCATTCGTCCATCGCGTTCATCACCTCGTCCGGCTGGTGAATGGCCAGCACCGGACCTTCCGCGAGGATGTTCAGCTGACTGTCGGTAACGATGGTTGCAATTTCGATGATCCGGTCACTGTTCGTGTCCAGCCCGGTCATTTCCAGGTCGATCCAGATCAGATTGTTCGCATCTTGCGCCATGCTTCTTCCTTTCGAATATAATGGTTGAGTCGCATTGTAGCAGAGGCTACCCTGCCAACAGGCAACCCGTTTAGCGCAACCCGCATGAATTCTTTCACCTATCTTTTTCTGGCTGCACTGGCCGTTTCGGTATCGCTGCGGTTCTGGCTGGCCGGCCGGCAACTGGCACATGTCGGCAAATATCGCGACAAAGTCCCGGAATCCTTCGCCAGCCGCATCCCGCTCGATGACCACCACAAGGCCGCGGACTACACCCGCATCAACACGCGCATCGGCATGCTTGCCCTGCTCTGGGATTCGCTGATACTGCTGGGCTGGACACTCGGCGGCGGCCTGGACTGGCTCGACGGTGCGTGGCGCGGCGCCACGCTCGCACCGGTACTGACCGGCACCGCCGTCATCCTCAGTGCGATGGTGATCGGCTCCCTGCTCGACCTGCCCTTCGACATCTACCACACCTTCGTGGTGGAGGAACGTTTCGGCTTCAACCGCTCCTCGCCCGCGCTGTTCGTCACCGACCTGCTCAAGCAGGGCCTGCTGCTGATCGTCATCGGCGCGCCGCTGATCGCGCTGGCGCTGTGGATCATGCAGGCCTCGGGCGAGCTGTGGTGGCTGTACGTCTGGGCGGTGTGGATGACCTTCACCCTGATCATGTTCTGGGCCTGGCCGGCCGTGATCGCGCCGCTGTTCAACAAGTTCTCGCCGCTCGAGGACGCCGGCCTGAAACAGCGCATCCAGGCGCTGATGGACAAATGCGGCTTCCGCAGCAAGGGCATTTTCGTCATGGACGGCTCGCGTCGCTCCGGACACGGCAACGCCTACTTCACGGGCTTCGGCAACAACAAGCGCATCGTGTTCTTCGATACCCTGCTGGAATCGCTGGAGCCCGCCGAGATCGAGGCGGTGCTGGCGCATGAGCTCGGTCATTTCCGGCTGAAACACATCCAGAAGCGCCTGCTGTCCACCATGGCGCTGAGCCTGGCGGCACTGGCGCTGCTCGGCTGGCTGGCGCGGCAGGACTGGTTCTACGCCGGCCTCGGCGTCACCCTGCCCTCGACCTGGATGGCGTTGCTGCTGTTCATGCTGGTGTTGCCGGTGTTCACCTTCATCCTGCAGCCGCTGCTGTCGTACCTGTCGCGCAAGCATGAGTTCGAGGCCGATGCCTATGCCGTGGCGCAGTCCAGTGGCAGTGACCTGGCGCAGGCGCTGGTCAAGATGTACCGCGAAAACGCCAGCACGCTGACTCCCGACCCCCTGTATTCCGCCTGGCACTATTCGCACCCGCCCGCGCCGGTGCGTATCGAGCGGATATACGCTAATATGAACGCTTAACCGACGGAGGTATCCGCAATGAAAACCCTATCAAAACTGCTGGCAGCCGCAATCCTGGCAGGTACAGCAAACCTGGCGATGGCCGCCGACACCGCGCATGGCAAGGTGCTGGCGCAGGAAAACTGCATGAGTTGCCACGGCGATGAGGTGTACACACGCAAGGACCGCAAGGTCACCACGATGGCCGGTCTGGATAGCCAGGTCAGGCGCTGCGAACTGAGCCTGGGACTGCAGTGGTTCGATGACGATGTCGAGAGCGTGGTCGCGTACCTCAACGACGCCTTCTACAAGTTCAAGTAATACATGACCGGCACCCGGCTGTTCGAGCGACACTGCAAGCCCTGCACCAGGGACACACCGCCGCTGGACAGGCCACAGGCCGAACAACTGCTCGCCGGGCTGCATGCCGACTGGACGCTCGCGTCGGACGGCAGGGAAATCAGCCGCACCTGCAGCTTCGACAACTATTACCAGACCATGGCGTTCGTCAATGCCCTGGCCTGGGTTGCCCACAGCGAGGACCATCATCCCGAGATCGAGGTCAGCTACAAGCGTTGCCACGTGCGCTACAGCACGCACATGATCGGCGGCCTGTCCGACAACGATTTCATCTGCGCCGCCCGCATCGACGCGCTGCTGCCGGCAGCCTCGTAATCCACTACGGGTATGTCGTCCCGCCAGCACACCCCGCCACAGCCTGCCACACCCGCCAGCACTGACAGCACCGACGCCCTGCCGCGCAACGGCCTGGTAATCGTCAACTACGGCAAGAATCTGCTGGTGGAAGATGCCGCCGGCGAACTGTTTCTGTGTACCTCGCGGCGTGGCATCGGTGCACCGGTGTGCGGCGACCGCGTCCGCTGGCTGCGCAGCGGCGACAGCGCCGGCGTGGTCGAGGCCATCGACGAGCGCCGCACGCTGCTGGCGCGCGCCGTCGGCAACAGCCACAGCAAGCCGCTGGCAGCCAACATCGACCAGGTCATCATCGAGGCCGCGACCGAGCCCTCATTCGACAGTTTCCTGATCGACAAGTACACCATCGCCGCCGAACTGGCCGGCACCACGCCGCTCATCGTCATCAACAAGTGCGACCTGCTGACCGAAGAGGTGCGCCGCGACATCGATGCCCTGCTGGAGGAATACCGCGTCATCGGCTACCGCTGCCTGTTCACCAGCGCCAAGCTGAACACCGGCATCGAGGTCTTCCGCGCAGAGCTCGCGCAACGGACCAGTATCCTGGTCGGACAGTCCGGCGTGGGCAAGTCCTCGCTGATCAAGCGGCTGCTGCCGGCACTGGACATCACCACCGGCAAACTGTCGGCGGCCTCCGGCCAGGGCAAGCACACCACCACTGCCACCACGCTCTATCACCTGCCGGGCGGCGGCAGCCTCATCGATTCACCCGGCGTGCGCGATTTCCATCTCGGCAAGGTCGACCCCGCCGTGCTCGGCACGGGCTTCCGCGAATTTCACCCGTGGCTCGGACAGTGCCGCTTCCGGGATTGCCTGCACCGCGACGAACCGGGCTGCGCGCTCGAGGTCGCCCTTGAGCGGGGCGAAATCAGCGCCCGGCGTATGGAGAGCTACCGGCGACTGCTGGAGCTGTATATGTAGTGACGTACAAGACCTCGCGCTCTCCGCAAGATAGTGTTTTTCAACCCGGCGGCCACAGCATCGGGCGGCCACCCAGCAGGTGCAGGTGAATGTGATATACCGACTGGCCCGCACCCGGGTTGCAGTTCATCACCATGCGGTAACCGGGGTCCGCGATACCCTCGTCGGCAGCCACCTGTTTCGCCGCCAGATACAGCTTACCGACCACGTCCGACGTGGTTTCATCCAGGTCGTTGGTGGTCGCGATGTGCTGCTTAGGGATCACCAGCACGTGGGTCGGGGCCTGCGGGTTGACATCGCGGAATGCCAGCACCGCATCGTCCTCGAACACCACGTCCGGCTTGATCTCGCCGGCCACCATCTTGCAGAACAGACAATCAGACATGCTTGCACCTCTTATTGAATTCGATTAGCCACGGAAACACACTGCGACGTGAGACGTTTCACCGGCCCTAGATCTCCTGCCGTCCGGCGAAGGCGTGCGACAGGGTGCCGCTGTCGATGTACTCGAGCTCGCCGCCCATCGGCACGCCGTGCGCGATGCGGGTCGTGCGTACCCCGTAGGCGTGTGCCAGCTCGCTGAGGAAATGCGCGGTGGCCTCGCCCTCGACGGTGGGATTGGTGGCCAGGATCAGCTCCTTTACCCCGCCGCCGGCCAGCCGCGCCTCCAGCATGTCCAGCCCGAGCTGTTCCGGACCGATGCCGTCCAGCGGTGACAGGTGGCCCAGCAGCACGAAATACAGGCCCTGGTAGCCGGTGGACTGTTCCAGCGCCTGCACGTCGGCCGGCGTCTCCACCACGCACAACAGGCTACGATCGCGCCTGACATTGGCACACAGGTTACACACCGGTTCCTCGCTGAGCGTGCGGCACTCGCTGCAGTTACCGACGCGCTCCATCGCCAGGCTCAACGCCTCGGCCAGCCGGCGGCCGCCATCGCGGTTGTGTTCGAGCAGGTGGAAGGCCATGCGCTGGGCCGATTTCGGCCCCACGCCGGGCAGGCAACGCAGGTTTTCGATCAGTCGCCCGATCAGGCGCGAGGTCGTCATGAAGACACTACAAGCCCGAATCTTGCACCCGTGGGCCGCGGGCAGACTGGCAGCCAACCGGGTAAAGCGAGTGATTCGTTCATGATTCTGCCAATTTTCATAGCACAGTGTGTTATTGGCCCGCGACCTGGCCTGGCTAGAACGGCAGTTTCATGCCGGGCGGCAGGTTGAGCCCGGCGGTCAATCCGGTCATGTGTTCCTTGGTGAGGCTCTCGACGCGGTGCACGGCATCGTTGACGGCCGCGGCCACCAGGTCCTCCAGCATGTCCTTGTCCTCGCCGACCAGGCTGTCGTCGATGCTGACGCGGCGCACCTCGTGCTTGCCCGTCATGGTGACCTTGACCATCCCGCCGCCGGACTCGCCGGTCACCTCGAGACTGGCCAGCTCTTCCTGGGCGCGCTGCATGTTGGCCTGCATCTCCTGCGCCTGTTTCATCAGGTTTCCCAATCCGCCTTTCATAGCTTCACCTCGACATCATGTAGTTAAGAATTGGTCACGGACCGCGCCGTCCGGCGTCAGTCCCGTGGCCGGATCGTTTCCTCGGACACAGTCGCACCGAAGGTATCCTGCAGGGTCTTGACGTTGTCGTCGGTCCGGATCGAATCCACCGCGCGTTGCTGGCGCTCCGACTGCTCGCGCGCCTGGCGCTGGGCCGGCGATTCCTTCTGCAGCTGCTTCTCGCTGGCCAGGTTGACCTTGAGCTTGCGCCTGAAATGTTCGCACAGCGAGGTTTCCAGCTGCTTCAGGCGTGCCGGGCTGAGCAGGTGCGCGTGCGCCGTCTCCATCGACAGCTGAACCACGTCATCGTCGATGCCGTGAAAGGCGCAGTTCAGCGCCATCTCGCGCAGCATGCCCTTGATCGACAGCTGCTCGATGATGGACGCCCAGTCACCGGCATCGCGCGTGGCCGTCTCCGCCGAGCCGTCGCCCGTGTGCTCCGTCGCCGGCTTGCGCAGTGGCGCCGCCACCGGCTTGCTCACCGTCATGGGCTTCGCGCCCTGACGCTGCACGGACGCGGGCTCACCCGGCTGTTCCGCGGGCCTGAACGCCAGCATGCGCAGCATGACCATTTCGAAGCCGCCGCGCGGCTCCGGCGCCAGCGGCAGGTCACGCCGCCCGATCAGGCCGATCTGGTAATACAGCTGCACGTCTTCGAGCGCGAGCCTGCCGGCCAGGTCCAGCACGGCATCGCGGTCGCCGTGGCTGTCGTCGATGGCATCCGGCAGCGTCTGCGCGATGGCGACGCGCTGCAGCACCGAGATGAGATCCGCCAGCAGCGCGGCATAGTCCGGCGCGAAGTCGTCCGCGCTGGCGATCTCGGCCAGCACGGTCGCGGCGTCACTGGCCGCCAGCGCCGCCAGCAGGCGGTAGATCACGTCGCGGTCGATGGTGCCCAGCATGCTGCGTACGTCCGCCTCGCCCAGTCGACCGTCGCAGAAGGCGATCGCCTGGTCCAGCAGGCTGAGGGCGTCGCGCAGGCTGCCGTTGGCGGACAGCGCCAGCTGGCGCAGCGCCCCGGACTCGGCCGCAATGCCCTCCGCTTTCAGGATGTGCTCGAGCTGGCCGGTGATCTGCGCCAGGGTCAGGCTCTTGAGGTTGAACTGCAGGCAGCGCGACAGCACGGTCACCGGCAGGCTTTGCGGGTCGGTGGTCGCGAGCAGGAATTTCACATGCGGCGGCGGCTCTTCCAGTGTCTTCAGCAGCGCGTTGAAGCTGTGCCCGGAGAGCATGTGCACCTCGTCGATGAGGTACACCTTGTAGCGGCCGCGGGTCGGCGCGTACTGCACGTTCTCGAGCAGCTCGCGGGTGTCCTCGACCTTGGTGCGCGAGGCGGCGTCCACCTCGATCAGGTCGACGAAGCGGCCCTCGCTGATCTCGGTGCAGGCGCTGCACTCCCCGCAGGGGTGCGAGCTGACGCCTTTCTCGCAGTTCAGTGACTTGGCGAAGATGCGCGCGATGGTCGTCTTGCCGACGCCGCGCGTGCCGGTGAACAGGTAGGCATGATGCAGGCGATCGTTGTCGAGCGCGTTGACCAGGGCACGCTGCACATGCTCCTGGCCGACCAGTTCGGTGAAATTGCGTGGACGCCACTTGCGCGCCAGGACCTGGTAGCTCATCGATGCCTTGTCTGTGTTATGGCGGCGTTATAAAGGGAGGTGACCTGTACCAGCCACACCCCGGCGCCCGAGTCCACTGCTGCCGCTGCTCCCTTCCGGGCCTGACGGGGTTCACAGCTTATCGTCGCGGGGGGACCGGCACAAGCCACCATAAACAGGTGGCACATTATAAGGTGTACGCGCCGGTATTTTAACAAATAACTGATTAATTCATCTTCGTTTATTCCGGGGCATCCCGGGCAACAGCGCTGACACGCAGAATGCCCCCAGAGTGAGCGAGCGCAGCGAGGCATCCAGTCACAGCGTATTCATCCTCGTCATTCCGGCGCAGGCCGGAATCCATGGAAACAACCACTGGATTCCGGGTCTCCGCTACGCGGCGCCCGGAATGACGAATCAATCAGAGGTCCCTGACCGGCTTGATTTACCCCGGAATCGCTGTTATTCAGGTTGGCACAACAACAACGGGGGATTGGGCATGAACAACAACCACGCGGCCTACTGGAAGGCCAACCTGCGCCTCGTCACCGGCTGCCTGCTGGTCTGGGCCACGGTGTCCTTCGGCTGCGGCATCCTGCTGGTGGACTTTTTCAACCAGTTCCACCTCGCCGGCTACCCGCTCGGCTTCTGGTTCGCGCAGCAGGGCTCACTGTACACCTTCCTGGGGCTGATCTTCTTCTATGCCTGGCGCATGAACCGGCTTGACCATGAGTACGGCGTGGACGAGGACTGAGCCGTGAGCCTGCAGACCCTGACCTATATTATCGTGGGCCTGAGTTTTGCCCTGTACATCGGCATCGCCATCGCCCAGCGCGCCACCAGCACCGGGGACTTCTACGTCGCCGGCAAGCACGTTCACCCGGTCGCCAACGGCATGGCCACCGCGGCCGACTGGATGTCGGCGGCCTCGTTCATCTCCATGGCCGGCCTGATCAGCTTCCTCGGCTACGAGGGCGGCATGTACCTGATGGGCTGGACCGGCGGCTATGTGCTGCTGGCCATGCTGCTCGCGCCCTACCTGCGCAAGTTCGGCAAGTTCACCGTGCCGGAGTTCATCGGCGACCGCTACTACTCGCAGACTGGCGCGCGTGGTCGCGGTGATCTGCCTGATCTTCATCTCCTTCACCTACGTCGCCGGGCAGATGCGCGGCGTCGGCATCGTGTTCTCGCGCTTCCTGGAAGTGCCGGTGGACACCGGCCTGTTCATCGGCATGGGCGTGGTGTTCGTCTACGCCGTGCTCGGCGGCATGAAGGGCATCACCTACACCCAGGTCGCGCAGTACTGCGTGCTGATCTTCGCCTATACCGTGCCGGCCGTGTTCATCGCCATCAACGCCACCGGCAACCCCTTCCCGCAGCTGGCACTGGGCAGCGAGCTGGTGGACGGTTCCGGTTCGCTGCTGGTCAAGCTCGACCGGACCCTGGTCGACCTCGGCTTCGGTTCCTATACCGAGCCGTTCAATGACAAGTCGATGATCGACGTGTGCGCGATCACGCTGGCACTGATGGTCGGCACCGCCGGCCTGCCACACGTCATCGTGCGCTTCTTCACCGTGCCGCGCGTTCGCGACGCGCGCATCTCCGCCGGCTGGGCGCTGCTGTTCATCACCCTGCTCTACACCACCGCCCCGGCGGTCGGCGCGCTGGCGCGCATGAACCTGGTCGAGACCGTCAACGGCCCGGACGGCAGCGGCACCTTTTATGCCGCCATGCCCGCCTGGTTCAAGACCTGGGAGAGCTCCGGCCTGCTCGCCTGGTACGACCACAACCATGATGCCAAGGTGCAGTACGCCGCGGGCAACGCCTTTGCCGGCGACGGCAAGCCGCAGTTCGATGACGAGCTGCGCGGGCCACTGCACGAACGCCTCACCACCAACCCGGGTGAGGGCGAGATCAGCGCTGGCGCGCCGTTCGCCAACGAGATCTACGTCGACCGCGACATTATGGTGCTGGCCAACCCGGAGATCGCCGGGCTGCCGAACTGGATCATCGCCCTGGTCGCCGCCGGCGGCATCGCCGCGGCCCTGTCCACCGCGGCCGGCCTGCTGCTGGTCATCTCCGCCAGCATCTCCCACGACCTGCTCAAGAGCACGTTCGCGAAGAACATCAGTGAGCGCAACGAACTGATGGCCGGGCGCATCGCCGCCGGCGTGGCGATCTGCATCGCCGGCTACCTCGGCCTGCACCCACCCGCCTTCGTCGCCCAGGTGGTCGCGTTCGCCTTCGGCCTGGCCGCCGCATCATTATTCCCCGCCATCCTGATGGGCATTTTCAACAAGCGCATGAACAAGTGGGGCGCGATCTGCGGCATGCTGGCGGGGCTGACCTTCACCCTCTGCTACATCATTTACTTCAAGGGCGTGTTCATCGAACCGATGGCCGCCAACATCCCGGAGAACTGGATCCTCGGCATCTCGCCCGAGGGCGCCGGTGTGATCGGCATGGTGATCAACTTCGTCGTGGCCATGGCGATCTCGCGCAACACCGCCCCGCCGCCGGCGCATATCCAGGAGATGGTGGAGGAGATCCGGGTGCCGCGATGAAATCAAGAAATCAATGGGGTCAGACTCGATTGATCAGACGTTATATTGGCGAATCGATGGAGTCTGACCCTTTTGATTCTGACCCTTTTGATTCTTCATTATTCTCTTATATTAACGAAAACCGGGATCTGACTCCGATTTACCGAGGAGGCGCTCATATGAAGCTCGCAAATCTGATTCTGTTTGCTTCGATTTCCTGTTGTCTGGCTGCCTGTGTGGACTTTACCGCAAAACTCGCCGCCATGTCTCCGGAGGAACTGGCGGGCATGTCGGACAAGAAGGTTTGCGCGATGGCGGGGTATACAAAGACTCTCCCAAACTTTCGGCAGGAGTTGGAACGACGCGGGCTCAGCTACGGCATGTGCTGTTACAGGGATCTGTTGGACCGCTGCAACGCACAGTTCGTCCCCGTCAAGGGAGAGGTCCACACCCTGCACGCCACTGATGACGTAGAGCTCGTCATGGAAGGAGAAACCATCGAGCGACCACACATCAGGATCGGCAAACTCGTGGACAAGTGGTACGAAAATCTCAAGACCGGCGTGAACACGTATTCTTCCGGGGAATATGCCAGCGCGATCTCACAGGAACTGCTGACCGCCAACGGTCGGAAGCTGGTCCCGCACGCTGTCGTCGCCGAGCGCTTCGAGCAGGATTACCGGGAAAAGGCCATGGAGATCGGCGCGGACGCGGTGCTGGTCACCTTCACACGGATAGGCGTGCTGAGCGGTGCCGGCGGCCAGCCGATGTCTGTCATTCCCTCGCCGTATGGCCCGACCGTGGTGACAACGTCGGCAACGGGCACATCCTTCGAAATCGACCTCGTGGCCGTCAAGTATAAATAACTGCGTAATACAGGGGCCGGATACAGTTTATCAATGACTTGGAAAGTACATACGACCCCTTTTTGGCAAACACCGCCCAATGACGGCCAGCACGGTCCATGGGCCTCCTGGCGCCTGCCAAAGTATGGGCTATACTGTGAGAACTGCTGAATAATCTGTAGCCGATCAGGTTGACCATTCAGCAGGCCAGGGCCAGCGCACTGTCAGTCGAGGGTGGCATTGTACTCTGGCAATGGCGAAACCCTCGTTGGGCCTTGCCTGACTGCTAGGTGGATGTGCGTTGTCCCCACGACAAGGTAAGACACAGAATAATCGGCTGCGGCGGCCTTCGGGCCGCCGTTCTGTATCTGGCACATCCTACCTCATGAAAAACGGGATCAGACTCGATCGATTAGACGAAACATTGACGAATCAACGCAGGCCTGACCCTTTTGATTCCCACGGCATATAATTGATAGTCAATCGCTCTTGATCCTTTCGATTTTGGAGGTTTACCGGAATGACTGGCTCTGACTCCGGGCACCCTTTCGGGTTGCCATTCACTCACGAATTTCCGACCGGTCATGGTTCGCTGTGCCTCACGGCAGTGCTCTTGCTGGTCGCCATCATCCTTGGGAACGTGCCGGTGCAGGCAGGTGTCTTGCACCGCCTGCCGAATGCAATACCGACGCCGGAGTTCGTGCTGTCCGGCCTGGATGGCGCAGAGTACCGGCTGAGCGATCTGCGCGGCAGCGTGGTGCTGGTCAACTTCTGGGCCAGCTGGTGCCAGCCTTGCGTCAAGGAGATCCCGAATCTGCAGCGGCTACACGCAAGTTACGCAGGCGAGCCCTTTGAAATCCTCGCCGTCGATGTCGAGGAGGATGAAAACCGGGTACGCCATTTCGTTACGCAGCATGGCATGACCTTCCCGGTACTGCTTGACGAAGATGGCAAGCACTTTGCGGCCTGGGGCAGCCAGGTGCTGCCCACGACCTTCGTCATCGACGCCGCGGGCATGGTGCGTTACGTGGGGCTTGCCGATCTCGAATGGGATACCGGCGAGGCCCGCAGCGCCATCGATGGCCTGTTGGAGGAAGCGCGGAAATCATTGAGGTCAGACTCGATTGATCAGGCGTTATATAGGCGCGAGGAATCATTCGAATCAATGGAGTCAGAGTCGATTGATTCGATGTAATATTGTCCCATCATCGGTGTGCAGCCTTTTCATTTCCTGAAATGAAGAAACGCTATCTCTATTCCATATTATTTGGCATACCCGGCCTTGCTGCTTCCCTGCTAATTACCTTTGCTATCTTTGGGGCCCTGGCCGGTTTTATGTGGATTTATGTTTATGGTGACAATCCGTGGCCCCCGTCCACAGGAACGATACTGCCTGCCTTCTTCATGCTCATTTTCCTGGCACTCTGGATTTCTTCCATCATCGCCGGATTCATAACCGGGAAAAGGTTTGAAGAAAGCCTGGACCTGGACAGGAACCATATTTGGGTTTCCGTCGACGCAACAGCGCTGCCGATCACGTTAATCATTCTTCATCAGTTTGGCATCGGCAATATAGGGCCAAAATCCGACAGCAGGCTTTGCAGTGAATTTTGCAGCGGAAAGGGATACGCGGCGAGCGGCATACCGCCAAAGGACTCGGGTGAAAGAACATGTATTTGTCTCGACAGCGCGGGTCAGGCTGCCATAACTGAATCAATGGGGTCTGAGTTGTTTGATTCGATGTAATATCGACGCATCAGTGGATGTCCGGCCCTGCTGATTGCGTCATAGCAGCGAATGTTGTTATAAACTGCGCTTCAAAAAGAATGCCTGATAGGTGGAGGTAACAGCATTATGAAACGCACATTACTGGCTGTAACTGCGGTATTCATTGCGTGGTCGCTTCTCGACTTCGTGATTCATGGCCTGTTGCTTCAATCCACTTATGAGGCAACCGCCAGTCTCTGGCGCCCGATGGAAGAAATGAAAATGCCGCTGATGTACCTTGTCACCCTGGTATACAGCGCCTGCTTCGTCGCCATTTATGGACTGCTGGGGAGTGAAAAGTCATTCGCAACAGGCATCCAGTACGGTGGCCTCTTCGGCCTGGCCGCCGGCATTTCCATGGGTTTTGGCTCCTACTCCTACATGCCAATCCCGTTGTCGCTGGCATGGGGCTGGTTATTCGGCGTGCTGGCCGAGTCAATCGTGGCTGGCGCACTGACTGGATTCATCCTGAAACCGGGAAAATAAGGGAATGACTGTTGTCAGCGCACTTTCCCAGGAACATCAGAAAAAACTGTGCTGACACCGGGTCGCAGGACACACGATGGCCTATGACGCAGACGTAGCACAGCGGTTGCGGGATGCATTTAAACGCAGAACCGATGTGGTTGAAAAGAAAATGTTCGGTGGTATCGCGTTCATGGTTTCCGGTCACATGTGTTGCGGTGTGCTCGGGAAGGAGCTCATGGCCCGTGTAGGACCCGCTCAATATGAGGCGGCGCTGAAGGAGCCTTACGCCCGGGCAATGGATTTCACGGGCAAGCCCCTGAAGGGTTTTATCTATGTCGGCACCCGGGGCTTTGAATCAGATGATGACCTGGAATCCTGGATTCGCCGCTGTCAGGCGTTTCTGAACACGCTTCCACCGAAGTAATCGAAAAACAGAGGTCAAATCCCGGTTTTCGCTAATATAATCAGGAATTGTGCTCTGACACCAATCTGCCGCATGCTTCCTCGCTATCTATGACACTGCTGGCAGAAAAGAAGCCGGATACATTAACTTGCGGAATAAGAAAACCTATGGCCAGGCACTCAAAAAGACACCGGATATCAGAAGCCACGCAAGGCGAAGCGATGCGAATAGCCCGTGGAATACAACAAGCAGGGCAGACAAAAGAACAGACGAAACTCATTGCTCAAGGGATTCAAAAAGGTATCGAGCAATACAAGAACCAGCAGAACGCCAAGAGCAGAGAACTGGACAAAAAGCTCAACAAGGCCAACCAGCAAGCCACACCACCCGTTGTGCGTGAAACTGAAGTACAGGAGAGGGTGACCTATAAACAACACTGGTTACCCTGGGCACTGCTCTTCCTCACATGGCTGGCTTTGAGTGCCTATTGGTTTACCTAGAAAGATGGGTCCGAAAAAATAATTGAGGTCAGACCACAATTTTTCTTAATATTACTAACGACTATACTCCGACCCCGGATCACTTGGATCACCCTGGAGGATTAAATGGTGACCTTGACGAAGGTTCGTTCAGATCCTGCACTACTCAACACACCAGAGAGTCAGCCGGCGTACAGACCTGATGATCTGTCAGATCATGCACACCGGCAACTGATCGGGTATATCGGTCTTCTTCTCCCGCTCATACTCATCTTCATGGCCGTGGTCAGGGATGGTGTAGCGCAGTGGAGAAGCCTGGAGTCTATCAGCGCATATTATTACACCGGTGCAGTTGCTGCATTTGTGGGAATGCTGGTCGCTCTTGCGCTTTTCCTGTTCACCTACCGCGGCTACAGCAACAGGTACTACTGGGCAGACCGGGCGGCATCAAGCATCGCCGCAGTTGCTGCGCTTGGTGTGGCGATCTTTCCCACGGCAGCACCGGATGGTGTGCCTGTTTTATTCTGGTGGTCCCCGCTCACGGGGATCCTGCATTATGTGTTTGCCATCATTCTTTTCGTGATGTTTGCGGTATTCGCACTCTGGCTGTTCCGGATCAGGCCGGCCGGCGAGGAAGTCACACCCGACAAGCGGTGGCGCAACAGGGTATACCTCCTTTGCGGAATACTGATAGTTGCAAGCATTGTCTGGGCAGGTGTCGCCGGTAAAAACGGAAGATCCATTTTCTGGCCCGAGTCTGCTGCCCTGATTGCGTTCGCCGTGTCCTGGCTCGTCAAGGGCTACGCACATACAACGATCGCCAACGCCGCACGCTCTTTGTTCCGGCCGTAATAAAGGGGCCAAACCAGAAACAGGGGTCAGATACGAGTTCCCGCTAATATTAGGGAAAACCGGGATCTGAACCCTGTATTCGAATCTGCGTTTCTTTAACTGAATGACCCCACTGATTGCCGTTGATTACTGCCTTGTATGACATTCTTATCCGCCTGACATGTCAATCCTGACATATCCGTCATTAATGACAGTCGTCTTCAAGCGTACCGAGACCGGAAATCATAGACATACTGCCCGATTACAGGCTGGCCTGAATTATGCATTCGTTATTGAATGCAACACAGCAAACAATCGTCTGTTTCGATGCCGGCCAGACCCGGCAAGGGCAAGGAGGATGAGACGGCATGACTCAATGGAATTTTCTGTTAGTCATAATTCTGCTGGCAATGGGCATATTGTTTTTTCGGCCCGGCACAAGCATAGAAGAGCTATCTGGAAAATCAATGATATCAGAGCACACTTACCAGGAATATCAGGCGAAATAGTGTTCTGACACCGCTTCACTTTTATACACCTACAGGGAACGGAGGGATTGGAAAGAATCCCTCTGCCCCTGTATGCACCGGGTTATACTGCCTCCGAATCAATACCGGTTCATATTTTCATCCCGTGCGGAGGAATAATGAAAACACTCTTCCTTGCTTTCATTCTTGCCCTGGTCGGCCCCAACCCCTCGTACGCTCAGGATACCGGCCTGGATCGCGGCGATGTCGCCCTCATCAAGAAAAAGCTGGTGACGGTCCAAACGGCCCTGGGTGGCGACCCTGACGGGTATGCTCTGGATTCCGAAGCGTTCAACCTGCCCACCGACTTCAACCCCGCCCAGGCCGGTAAATTCCGGCCGATAAGATCGAGCCTGTCCCTGCGCTACAGTGACAAGGCCTCGAAGAACAGCCAGGCCGGTGTCGAGAAGGCTGCCGAGGATTTTCAGGCCAAATATTCCGCGGCGATTGCCAGCGGGGATCAAGCCGCCATGATGAAGATGATGGAAGAAATGCAAATGATGGCGACACAGGCTGCCGCGGCATCGATGGCGCCACAAAAACAGCCGATGTCGGTTTACGTTGGATTCAATACGGGCGGCGGCACCGGCATCGACCCTGACGCCGTGGTGTTTGAAAGGGCCGGCGTCATTGCCATCAGAAATAAAAAGCTCAACGAAGCACAAGGTGAGCTGTGGATATATATCGACCCGGTGGCACTGAAGGACAGTAAAAAACTTTCCAAGGTGGACATGAGCACACCTAACGACGGCGTGACGAAAAAGACCGGCGTCTTCAACATCACCATCCAGGCGAACGGCACACTCTCCGACCTGGAGGCTTGGGCGTCCAGGATGGACACGGACGCCATGCTCTCGGTGATCGACAGTCTCTAGCACCTCCTGATACAGGGTCAGATCCCGGTTTTCGCCAATAATCGGAATCCGGGATTCTGACCCCGGCTCATTTATAGGTGGCAACCACGTCGCGCCACAGTGACTCGAATTTGTCCACGAACAACTCGAACGATGCGCGCTCGGTGATCCGACGTTCATCCTCGATCGCGGCGCGGGTTGCCCACACCGCGGCATTCTGATCACGCCAGGAGGTCGCTTCCGCCCTGCCGTAGACAAAGCCGGAACGCACATCGACCAGTTGTGCCGAGGTCTTCACGGTAACACGCGCGCTCCTGTTCGGCGGAAAGCCCGGCTTGATGATCGCCAGCGGGTCGTACCTGGCCTGGTCGACACTGAATCGGGTATCCAGCGTATACAGCAACAGCAGGTCGGCATTAAGCCCCTCGGCCACAGGGCGCAGCGCATCGACCGTGTTCAGCGATGGCGGGAGCCGGTCCGGGGGCAGGCTGTCCACCCCGGCGACCTGCGGCAACTGCTGCAGGCGCTGGATTTCCCGTTCGGCTTCGATATTGCGGACGGTCATTACGCAGAAGCGGCCCGTGCCGTAACAGGCGGGATTGGTCGTGCCATAGCCCGCCGCCTGTACCCGCACCAGCGCAATCCGCGCAGGAAACGCCGCGCCCGGCTGGCGTTTCTCCGCCGCACCGCCCGCGCCGGAGGCCGTCAGATCGGACAAAATCGCACCGGCACCCGGCGTCTGGTAGGTGGCGCAGCCGGACAGGGACAGGAACAGCAACAGCAGGGAAAGTCGATATAGCATGGCAGGATTCACAATGTTGGAAAGGGAGCCAGAGTATAGATCGCAATGATGGAGGAATAAAAACGGGAATCAAGGAATCAACAGGGTCAGATTCACTGCTGCCCCACATAGTCACCAGGAAAGTTTATTGAATGCGGCTATTCCAGTGATGGGATGGTGTTGAGCGGTACGTGGACATGAAATTCCGGAACAACAATGATGTCATACCCGCGAAGGCGGGCATCCAGTAAGTCACTGATTAGCCGGGACACAAATAATCCTGGATTCCCGCCTTCGCGGGAATGACGGCTATGTGGAACAGCAGTGGGTCAGACTCGATTATTTCGATCCAATATTGACACAGCAGTGGCGCCAGCCCTTACTATTGAGCGGGCTCACCTGCCCTATTCACAAACGGATCAAGGTACCCCCATGCAACTTGACTCACTCAACGTACGTTTTGCAATCAACAATCACCTGGAGTTCGTTGCCGGCCAGGGCGGATTGACCAATGCCGTCATCAGCAATGACCTGGCCAGCGCAAGGGTTTCGCTGTATGCGGGACAGGTGTTGTCCTGGCAGCCGAAGGCAATGCAGCACGATGTGCTGTTTCTGAGTGACCGGGCGTATTACCAGGCCGGCAAGGCCATCAAGGGTGGCGTGCCGGTCTGCTGGCCATGGTTCGGCCCGGACCCACAGGGAAAGGGCCGGCCAGCGCACGGCTTTGCGCGCATCTCGGTGTGGGAGGTTCTGAACACGGCGGCGCTGGACAATGGCGCCACGCAACTGGTACTCGGCCTGACGCTGAATGACCAGACGCGTTCCCTGTGGGAGGGGGATATCGAGGCGCAGCTCGCGATCACGGTGGGCGACACGCTCAGGCTGGCACTGACCACACACAATCGCGGCAATGAGCCCATCGAGCTGAGCCAGGCACTGCACACCTATTTCGCGGTGGGCGATATCGCCAAAACCATGGTGAGCGGTCTGGAAGACAGGACCTATATCGACAAGGTCGACAACAGCAAGCAAAAAGTCCAGCTGGGTGCGGTGATGGTCAGCGGGGAAGTCGACCGGATCTACACCGGTGTGGACCGCGAGTTACAGATTCACGACGCCGCATACAAGCGGGTGATACACATCAAGGCCGGGGGCAGCGCAAGTGCGGTCGTGTGGAATCCGTGGCAGGCCATCGCCGCCAGCATGGCTGACCTGGGCGATGAGGATTACCGCCACATGCTGTGCGTGGAGACTACCAATGCCGGACCAGACGTGGTAAATCTGGCAGCTGGCGCAAAGCATACGCTTAGTGCTGAATATGCAGCCACCGACATATAGCGGGGAAGCAAAACGCATCAGGGGTCGGTGATCAACCCTGATCAGGATGTCGGGCCACCTGCGATGAAAAGTCATTACTGAATCAGCCATGCAAAAAACAGACAACATGCCAATCTGGGTCTATCTCGCCTTCTCGAGCATCTCGACGAGGAAGGGAGCGTTATTGCTGATCCTGGCCTGCGCGGTGTTTACCCTGTACTGCATCCCCTGGCCCCTGTTTTTCGCGCGCCCGGCCTGGCTTGTAAACCTGTTTCTGATCGAGGACTGGAGCTGGTTTGCAATGATGGTTCCGATCACCTTGTGGTACTGGATAAGCTTAAGATGGATCGACAAAAACCATGCTTGGGCCGACACCGGCAAGAATGACAACTAGCCCGAAGACGGGGGACGGAGGGCATGCACCCCCCCGCCCCCTATCGTTACTTCTATGGAGACTGTCCCCGTGTTGCGTGCTGCTGTTACCCGTTCTGGCGAGACAGCTTCCATTGCTGCATGGCGAAAATGACGCCGCCTAGATCCCGCCGATGAGCTGCGCGTTCAGCTGGTGCTGCTTGACGAGTTTCAGAATATGCGACGAGTTGGTCTGTGCCGGGTTGTAGCCGACGACCAGCAGGTGCTGACGTTCTTCGTTGAAGTGCGCGCGTTCGACACCTGCCGATTCTAACAGGGCGTGCTCGACCCGCCGCCTGTTCTGCTCATCCAGCTGTTCGTCTACGTGTACAACGATGTCAATCTTGGTTGTAATGATGTTCGGTTGTGCGTTGTTCATCCGGCTCTCCTTGTTAGGTCAACAACGCCGTGAATATTTGCAAGTGCTATGCCAACTTTAAATAGAGCCCGATAACAATGGATTACCGCCGCTGGAAACAGCGGCGACTGCGACGGTTGTTACCGGCAGGCGACGCTTGCGACGGGTATATTGTTAACCTCAGGAATATACTATTGTTAAGCTGTCGCCCGATTACGACGAAATGTGCGCCGGAGAGACCAGTATGACATTCGAAACCGACGTGGCCGCCACCGCGGAGCGCGAGCTGGTATTGACTCGCATCATCGCCGCGCCGCGGGCCAGGCTGTTCAGGGCATGGACGGAACCCGCTCTGCTGAAGCAGTGGTTTGCGCCGTTGCCCTGGACCACGCCGCATGCCGAGCTCGACGTCCGCCCCGGGGGCACCAGCCTGGTTGTCATGCGTGACCCCGACGGTAACGAAATACCGAACCGCGGGGTCTACCTGGAGGTTATCGAGAATGAGCGGATCGTGTTTACCGATGCCTACACGAAGGCCTGGGAACCCTCGGAAAAGCCGTTCATGACGGTGATCCTGACCTTCGGGGACGAGCACGGCAAAACCCGGTACACGGCCCGGGTCCGCCACTGGACAGTCGCCGATCGCGAGGCGCACGAGCAAATGGGCTTTCACCAGGGTTGGGGACTGTGCGCAGACCAGCTGGCGGCGCTCGTCGAAAAGCCGTGATGGCCCGGCAGGCTATATACTGACGCCATGACGAAACTGCTTGCCATCAACGGCTCCTATCGCGAAAACGGCGCCATCGACCAGGCGGTCGCAGCCGCCGTGCAGGCGGCGACGACGGCCGGTGCGACGGTCGAGGTCGTCACGCTGCGCGATTTTCCCATCGAGTTCTGTCTCAACTGCCGGCACTGCACCCAGCAACCGGGTGACGCGCCCGGCGAATGCGTGCACCAGGACCGCATGCACGAACTGGTGGCCAGCATCGAGGCGGCCGACGGCTTCATCCTCGCCTCCCCCACCAACTTCTATGCGGTCACCGCCATCTTCAAGCGCTTCATGGAACGGCTGATTGTCTATGGCTGGTGGCCATGGGGCGCGCATGCGCCGAAATTCCGCAAATCAAAGCTCGACAAGAAGGCCATCCTGATCGCGTCCAGCGCCGCACCCGGCCCGATGGGACGGCTGTTCTACACGACCCTCAAGCAACTGCGGCAGACGGCCAGGACCATCGGCGCGAAACCGGTCGGCTCGGCCTTCATCGGGCTGATGTCGCAGCAGGAACACCCCGTCCTGCCGGACAAGACCCGCCGTCAGGTGCAAAAACTGGTCGGCAGACTGCTCTAGCCCGCATTTCTCACCGGGCGGCTGTTGACGGACATAAACAATTGAAGTCATGAAAGCGATGCCCATTCAGCAACAAACAGTGTGTCTTCGGGCGGCGCCTATCCCGGTGAGAAATACGGGCTAGTCGCCGTGCGGCACCTGCAGGTAATTCCGATGACATTGCAAGGTGCACGGCGCGCTGTGCACTTGCTTTGCATCCCGCGCCGCCTGTCGCTGTAGCAACCCGGCCTGGCAGGAGAGGTTTTCACGGAAATTGTTTGCCTCGATACCTTCCCGCAAGCCGGCGGATAAATGAGGGAAGCTCTGATTAATCCGTCATTCCGGGCGAAACCCGGACTTGATTCGGGGGGAGGCCCGGAATCCAGGTGTTACAATTCAGGCCGTTACTGGATTCCGGCCTCGGCTTTGGCTTCCTGCGTCGCTCTCGGCTCTGGCATGGCCCAGGCCAGTCTCTCGATCGCTGTGCGATCTCACCTTCTCCTGCTTCGCCCTGCCGAGTCCATCCATGGACTCGTACCTCCTCGGTAACTGCTCCATGCGTCGCCTGGAGGCGCCTACTTTTGGTACTTTACCTCCACATCCATGTAGTCATGCATCCCTGCAGTCGTGCGCCGGAATGACGAGCATTGATTTAATCAGAGCTTCCTTAGGGTATACTCGTATTGTTTTATCAATCCATTTACCATGCTCCGACTGCTCGCAATCAACGGTTGTTACCGGGAAAACAGTGTCATCGAACAAGCCGTAGCGCTGGTCGTGCAGACGACCATGGCGGCCGGCGCGACGACCCAAATCGTCCGGTTACGCGACCTTCCTGTCAAGGACTGCCTCAACTGCCGGCAATGCACCGGACAGCCGGGGACCGTGCCTGACGAATGCGTAATCCGCAAGCACATGAACACGCTACTCGAGCAGATCGAGGCAGCGGATGGCTTTATCCTCGCTTCCCCCGCCAATTTATATACGGCCAACAACGTCTTCAGGCGCTTAATCGAGCAGCTGATGGAATATGCACTCATACACGGGGGGCCGCACGCGCCATCGTTCGCAGGACAGTCAAACAGGAGACCTGCCATCCTGATTTCGACCAGCGCCACGCCCGGCTGGATGGGGCGCGTGTACTACTCGACACACCAGCAACTCAAGAAGACGGCCCGTGCCCTCGGCGCGGAATCCGCCGGCTCCGTCTACATCGATATGGCATGCCCGGAGAGAGACCCCGTCCTGCCGGACAAGGTCCGCCGGCAGCTGCAGGACCTGGCCGGGAAGCTGCTGCACGAGTAACCCGGACACGATCCCGGCAGCTTTGCGGACCGCGGCGCTTCGCAGGACGCATGCCCGGCATGCGGAACCCGTCAGCGACCTCCGCCCCTCGAGACAAGCCAAGGCTATCCGGCAATCGCGTTATTCAGGGTGAATACGCGCCACGGAACGCAGGGTGAAAGTGAGTCCTTGAACCGGTCAGGAAGCTGGTTTTTCGCATTGCGCGGGAGCGCGCCTGACCGTGATAATGTCACTCACGCTAGAACCAGGCTGGAAGCCGCCTTGCACCCTGGCGTGAGATATGGATTATTGATGCCGCTTGCGGGCTTACCGCATCCCGCGATGCGGCCATGATCAGAGGCCGGACCCGGTCCCCGTTTTCGCCTGCGATTGTCGCTTTTGTTCGTACATCAGCGCGTCGGCCTCGATCAGCAGGTCACCAATATCGGCGTGGCGCGCCGCATCAAACCGTACTGCGCCAACACTGTAGGCTATATCGTAGCCTCGCCGGACCTCGTGATTGCAGCTATCGAAAGCTTGCCGCAGCCTGCGCAAGGCAATGTTCAATGTCTCATCACTGGCATTGGTCAACAGCACCGCAAACTCGTCCCCGCCAAGCCGTCCCAGCACGTCGGATTCGCGGAACGTCTCCTGTAGCAGCCGGGCGAATGTTACCAGCGCCTGATCGCCCTCGGCATGGCCAAAGCGGTCGTTGATTTGCTTGAACAGATCCAGGTCAAGAAACAGCAACGATGCGGGCCTGTCCATGCGTCGACACAAGCCAAGCGCATGTGACGCCAGTTTCTCAAACCCCCGCCGGTTGGAAAGCATCGTCAACTCGTCCATCGTCGCCAGCCGTGCCGCGGTCAGCTCCTGCTCGACCATGCACGCCAGATCGCGCAATGTCGCCAGGTCGTCTGCACTGAACTCGCGCGGCTCATGATCGATAATGCAGAGCGTACCCAGCCTGCTGCCGTTTGACACGGATATCGGGCAGCCGGCATAAAAGCGGATGCGCGGGTCACCGGCAACCAGCGGGTTGTCATGGAATCTCTCGTCATCGGCCGCGTCGGGAACCACGAACACCTCGTCTTCCAGAATGGCATGACCGCAGAATGAAATATCACGCGGGGTTTCCGCTGCATCCAGACCCTGGCAAGACTTGAACCACTGACGGTCTTCATCCACCAGACTTACCAGGGCTATGGGTGCACCGAACAGGCGCTTCGCCAACCGGGTCAGTCGATCGAATCGTTCCTCGTGTACAGTGTCAAGAATGCCCAACGCATGCAGTGTCTCGATGCGGGTTGCCTCGTCGGCCGGCTTTGGGGGTTTTTTCATGTCTGGCCTCAGTCTTTGCTCAGCGACTGCACCCGCCAATCCTGTCACGCATGGCTGCTCTCCCTCGCGGTGTCATGCGCCAGTCATCCATTTCCGGCGGGCCAGATACATTTACTCACGGACACTATCGACGGCGCCGGCAAATAATTGAGGCGACACTGTATATCGACGAACCACCGTTGTCTGTACAGGCCGCCAGATCAACCGTGGAAACGGCAGCGCAAGACCGGTGCGCGCAGGATAAACAGGAAAAATTCCGGCCAATCTGCATGTATTCAGGATACCAGCGCCTGTTTGGCGTTCGCCCGGCATAGCGCGTCAGCCATCGGGCCACATCACCAGGGGCGTCTTTGTTTGCGGCTTGAGTTCCGGGGGCCACACGGGTTGTGCGAGTTAGCCATTGGTGGCCACCACTCGCTCCAGCTTCCAGGACTTCCCGCACACCGCCCTCCTGTACTATGCTGCGCTGCCGGTGCGCCTCGCTCGACGGCATGGCACACAGGCCGGGTCATGCATAATCAGGATAACGTCATGTCGACAACGAATGAGGCAATGGATCAGGCACCGCCACCCGTCAATTTCCACACGGCACTGCTGTACTGGCTCAAGCTCGGCTTCATCAGTTTCGGCGGCCCCGCCGGCCAGATTTCCATGATGCATACCGAACTGGTCGAGCGCCGGCGCTGGATCAGCGAACACCGCTTCCTGCATGCGCTGAACTACACCATGATGCTGCCGGGCCCCGAGGCACAGCAACTCGCGACCTACATCGGCTGGCTGATGCACGGCACCTGGGGTGGCATCATGGCCGGCGTACTGTTCGTGCTGCCGTCGCTGGTGATCCTGATCGTGCTGACCTGGATCTACCTGGCCTTCGGCGATGTGCCGGTCGTGGCCGGCGTGCTCTACGGCATCAAGCCGGCGGTGACCGCCATCGTGGTATTCGCCGCCTGGCGCATCGGCTCGCGCGCCCTGCGCAACGGCGTGCTGTGGGCCATAGCCGCGGCCGCCTTCGTCGCCATCTTCGCCCTGCATGTGCCCTTCCCCTATATCGTGCTGGCGGCCGGCATCATCGGCATGCTCGGCGGACGCATCGCCCCCGAGTGGTTCCGCGCCGGCGGCGGCCACGGCGCCTCCGACAAGTCGTTCGGTCCCGCCCTCATCGATGACCATACCCCTGCGCCGCACTGGACCCGGTTCAGCTGGCGCTCAACGCTGATCCACCTGGTCATCGGACTGGGACTCTGGCTGCTCGTCGAGGGTCTGCTCTATTTCCTGTATGGCTGGCAGGGTCCGCTGACCCGAATGGGCTGGTTCTTCACCAAGGCGGCGCTGGTGACATTCGGCGGTGCCTATGCCGTGCTGCCCTATGTCTACCAGGGCGGTGTCGAGCAGTACGGATGGCTGAGCGGCACGCAGATGATCGACGGCCTGGCGCTGGGCGAGACCACGCCGGGCCCGCTCATCATGGTGGTCGCCTTCGTCGGTTTCGTGGGTGGCTGGACCAAGGCGGTGTTCGGACCCGACAGCCTGCTGCTCGCCGGCATGGCGGGCGCGACGGTCGCGACCTTCTTCACCTTCCTGCCTTCGTTCCTGTTCATCCTGGTCGGTGGTCCGGCCGTGGAGGCGACCCGCCATGATATCAAGTTCACCGCGCCGCTCACCGGCATCACCGCGGCCGTGGTCGGCGTGGTGCTCAACCTCGCCGTGTTCTTCGCCTGGCATGTGCTATGGCCCGAAGCCAGCATGGACGCACCCTTCGCCGGGCACTTCGAGTGGTTCTCGCTGCTGATCACCGTCGCCGCCTTCCTTGCATTATGGCGCTACAAGGTCGGCATCATTCCGGTGATCGGCGCCTGCGCGGCCGTCGGCCTGGGCTACAGCCTGGTCAGCTGACAGGTTGCGGATGAGATGCGCACCTGCAGGGTCGGGTGGTGGTGTTTATCGCGGATGAGATCCGCTCCTGCGGACGATGCGGTTCGCGGGCTCACCGCATCCTACACTTCCGCTGGCCCGCCGTTGTCCTGCCCCTGCGCGGTGAACAGGTGCACGTCGCGCTGCGGGAACGGGATGCTGATGCCGGCCTTGCGGAATGCGGCGTCGATGGCGATGTTCAGGTCGCTCTTGATCTCGAACTTGCGGTCGATCTGGCGGATGAAACAGCGCAGCTCGAACAGCAATGCACTGTCACCGAACTCGGCGAAGAATGCCTTGGGCGGCGACACGCCTGGCTGGTTCTTCAGCACTCCGGGGTGCTCGGCGGCAACGGCAAGCAGTATATCCATGACCTGCTTGACGTCCGAACCATAGGCCACGCCGACCGGCACGGTGATACGACCCCAGGGATCGTTCAGCATCAGGTTGGAAACCCTGTTCGAGATCAGGTCCGAGTTCGGCACGATCACGTCGGCACGGTCGAAAGTCTCGATCTGCGTTGAGCGGATGCTGATCTTGCGCACGAAACCCTGCACGTCACCGACCACGATCCAGTCACCGGTACGCACCGGCCGTTCGAACAACAGGATCAGACCGGAGACGAAGTTGTTCACCACGTTCTGCAGACCGAAACCGATACCGACCGACAGCGCACCGGCGACCAGCGCCAGGTGCGCAAAGTTGATACCCGCGACACCGAGCGCGATCAGCAGCGTAATCAGCACCCCGATATAGCCACTGATGGTGGTAATGGCCTCGCGCCCGCCGCGGTCCAGCCGCGAGCGTCTGACCAGGTCCGGCACTACCTTGATGCGCATCCAGCGCGACAGGCTCATGCCGATGGCGAGCACGGCGATCGCGCCCACCAGCTTGGCCGGCGCGAAATGCAGCGATCCGACGTCGAAACCGCCGGTGACCTGGTCGAGTACCAGCCCGACACCCTGATCGGACAGGCCCCAGACCCACAGCGCCCACAGGAGGAAGGCCGCCCAGATCACCAGGGCGCTGGCCAGCCGGAACCAGATCAGCCCCGGCACCCGTTCCTCCGCCGCCAGCCCGACATACTGACGGAAGGCGCGCTGCCAGGCATAGGTGCCCTCATCGAGCCCGTCGTAGAGGTGTGTAAACAGCAGGCTGGCTTCCTTGGCGGCCAGCAGGCCGGCCGCCGTCCCGCCCAGGCCGATCAGCAGATAGAACGACAGGTTGCGGTAGCCGGCCGTTTCCGCAAGGGCGATCACCACCGCCGCCATTATCAGTAAAATACGCACGCTGCGGGTACCCGCCAGTCCGGGTACCCGCCTGAGGATCACTGCTGACCAGATGAGGCCCACCACCAGCAGCCATAGCGATGCCGTTCGCAGCAACAGGTAATGCGGGTCCGGCAGACCGATCACGACATTGGCGGACAACAGCAGGCCGCCCATCGACAGCAACGCCGCCAGGATACGTACCCAGCGCCCGAGCAGTTTCGCATCGCGCTCGGACATCCCCTTGGCCATGCGGCCGGTGAGCCAGGTATCGATGATGATGCCCGCGGTCAGCCAGACGACCATGGCCAGCGCCATACTGGCTATCAGTGCCGGCGGCCACTCCGGCAGCAGTACGCTCAGCAGCAGGAACACACCGCCGGCCGGCAGCAACCAGGGCAGCACGGTGATGACACTGCGCATCTGCACCGAGTGCATGGAACGGGTCTGCCAGTAATGCCGCAAGCCCAGCCCGGCGAGGAACAGCAGGATCAGCAAGGCCACGACACCGGCGCGCTGCCGAGGCTGCAAGCGGTCCCAGCCGCTGCCCGCCGAGGTCAGACCGGTCACCAGCCGTGACCAGGCGACGGGATCGGTAATCGCGGCCGGCACCACTTCCCAGGTGGCCGGTTCGCGGGTCAGCAGGTGCGAGGTAAGTGCCGCCTTCTCCATTGCCAGTACGCGGTCGAACAGGTCCTTGCCGAGCTGCCCGATCTGCTCGCAGTCGGCGCGCCGGCTGTTGGCTGACTGCAACTGCCGGTCCAGGTCGCGGCGCGACGTGGCCACCTCGGGCGTTTCGTCCACGCCTGGCTTACCCAGGGCCGTTATGCGCGCGGTAAGGGTATCGATTGCCGACTGTTCCTCCACGACGCAATTGCGTGCCTCGGTGCGTACCGGCTGGATGGTGTCCTTGAAGCCGGGCAGCCGGCGTTGTACCTGCACGGACTCACCCAGGGCATCGAGCTGGCGCTGGATGCCTTCGAGCCCGCTGCGTGCCTTTTCAATCCAGGCGTGGCGCTCGCCCGTCTCGATCGCATAGGCGCGCGGCAGCAGCAACAGGCAGGACAGCAACATGTACACAGACAAGCGCCACAACGCCATCAGATTACCTCGTCCTCGGGCAGCGCCGGCATCAGCATTTCCTGCAGCGCCTCGACCTGTCCGGCAACGACCGCGTTGCTGCCGAAACGCGCCAGGTGGAACACTGCCTCGCCCTCGTGCACCAGCGGCAGGTGAGTATGCGCGATCAGAATGCCGCTGAACGGCGCCTGCACCTCGCAATCCCTGTCGATGAGCGGCGCGGCAATGACACCCAGGACGTCGCCCTTGCGCACGCGTGTACCCAGCGTGGCCTGCAGGCGCAGCACGCCGCTTTCCGGTGCGCGTACCCAGGACGAGCTGCGTGCCACCACCGGTTTGACGTCGTGAGCGTGCCGGCGTGACGCGGGTAACATGCCCAGGACACGCATGACGTTTAACACGCCGCTCAGGCCGGCGCGAATCGAAACCTCGTGGAAGCGCAGCGCCTCACCGCCCTCGTAGAGCAGCATCGGAATACCTGCCTCCATGGCCGCCTCGCGCAGCGAGCCGTCGCGCAGGTCGGAGTTGAGCAGCACCGGCACACCGAATGCCCTGGCCAGTTCGAGGGTAGCCGGATCATCCAGGTTGGCGCGTATCTGCGGCAGGTTCTCGCGGTGTACCGCACCCGTATGCAGATCGATGCCGTGTGTGCAGTTGGCCACGATTTCGCGCATGAACAGGTCGGCGATGCGGCCGGCCAGCGAACCGCGGCTGCTGCCCGGAAAACTGCGATTCAGGTCGCGCCGGTCCGGCAGGTAGCGCGAGCGGTTCAGCAGGCCGTGCACGTTGACCACCGGCACGGCGATCAGGGTGCCACGCAGCCGTTGCAGTGCCGAATGGCGCAGCAGGCGGCGAATGATTTCCACGCCGTTCAGTTCGTCGCCGTGAATGGCGGCGCTGATAAACAGGCGCGGTCCGCCCTTGCGGCCGTTGACCACCTCGATCGGCATGGTCAGGTTGTCGTAGGTATAGAGCCGTCCGATCGGCAGGTTGATCGTCATGCATGATCCCGGCGGCACGCTGCTGCCGCCGATTTTGATCCGGTTGCCGACGTCAGCCTTTGCCACGGGTACGGGTCCGGTCGCGACGGGCGTTTTTCTCTATGAACTCCACGATCAGGCTGGCCACGTCCTTGCCGGTAGCCCGTTCGATGCCCTCCAGGCCGGGCGAGGAATTGACCTCCATGACGACCGGCCCGTGATTGGAACGCAACAGGTCCACGCCGGCAACGTTCAATCCCATCGTGCGCGCGGCACGTACGGCCGTGGAGCGCTCCTCCGGGCTCAGCCTGACCACCGCCGCACTGGCGCCGTGGTGCAGGGTGGAACGGAAGTCGCCCTCCTTCGCCGTACGCATCATGGCAGCCACCACCTTTCCACCGATCACGAAGGCGCGGATATTCGTACCGGCGGCCTCGCCGATGAATTCCTGCACCAGGAAGTTGGCGTTCAGCCCCCGAAACGCCTCGATCAGGCTTTCGGCCGCCTGGTGCGTCTCGGCCAGTACCACGCCCTTGCCCTCGGCGCCTTGCAGCAGTCTGACCACCAGCGGCGCGCCACCGACCAGCTTGATCAGGTCCTCGGTATCATCCGGCGAGTCGGCGAAGCCGGTCTGCGGCAGGCCGATGCCGGCACGCGCCATAATCTGCAAGGAGCGCAGCTTGTCGCGCGAGCGCGTGATCGCAACCGATTCGTTCAGTGGCCAGGTGCCCATCATCTCGAACTGGCGCAGCACCGCCTCACCGTAGAAGGTGATGGAAGCGCCGATGCGCGGAATCACGGCATCGAAATCGCCCGCCTGCACGCCCTTGTAATGAATGCTTGGCCGCATCGAGGTGATATCCATATAGCACTTCAGCGTGTCGAATATCTCGACCTCGTGATCGCGCTCCCGCGCCGCCTCGACCAGGCGGCGGGTGGAATAGAGCCTTCTATTTCGTGACAGGATGGCAATCTTCAATCATCTTCTCCGATTATCACGGGGTCTGACGGACGCGGACGCCCGACCAGGTAGGCGGACGCCGGGTCGACCAGGAAGCGCCCGCGCATGGCGGTGCGTCCCAGCAACATGCGGAAGCGCATGGTATCGCGGTTGGTCAGTGTCAGTTCGATCGGCCATTGTGCATCGCCGATACACACTGTGGCTTCGATCACGTAACGCAATTCGCGGTGACCGCCGGAGTCTGTCACCTCGCGCTGGTCGAGCACCAGCGCCTCGCATTCGACAACCCTGTCCTCGCGTCCCTGCAGTGGGTGGATACCGAAGCGCACCCGGGACTCGCCACCGCGCTCGAAGGGTTCGATATAGAACGCATGCAGCGCGGAGCTCCGCGCACCGGTATCGATCTTCGCCTTGATGCGCTTGATACCCAGCACGGGCAGACCGACCCACTCGCGCCAGCCGATGGTGATCAGGGGTGTATCAGCGGTGTTCATGAATTTGCGCCATGGCAACGCCTGTCCTGTAGAGTCATGTCGCTTAGAACCAGTCCCGGCTGCGGAAATAGACCCACAGCCCGACACCCATGACCAGCAGGAGCGCGACCACGGTCGTGAAAGCCAGCGGATTCTCCGTTCCCGGAATGCCGCCGACATTGATCCCGAGCAGGCCGGTAGCGAATGACAGCGGCAGGAAGATCGCGGCCACGATCGACAGCAGGAACATGCGCTGGTTGGTCTGTTCGGCCATCAGGCTCGCCAGTGACTCCTGAGCCACCGCGGCGCGTTCGCGCGCGGCATCGAGGTCCTCGACAATGCGGGTCAACCGGTCGTAATGTTCGCGCAACTGCAGCCGGTTCTGTTCATTGAGGATCTGCGTGTGTTCCGCGGTCAGCCGGTTCAGCGCCTCGCGCTGCGGGGCGAGGAAGCGGCGCAGCGCAATCGCCTGGCGGCGCATCTCCGCCAGCTGTCTGCGCTGTTGCGGAATGGAAGTCGGCTGGTCGGCCGTCTCGAGGTCGTCGATGTGACCGTAGATCACCTCCACCACGGTATCGACCCGGTCCAGCAGGCCGTCAACGAACAGGCTCAGGAACTCGCCGGGGCTGGCAGGTCCCTTGCCGGCCGCCAGCGCCGTGCGCAGATCGTCGACCGATACCAGGCGGCGATGGCGCAGCGTGATCACGCGCCGCTCGTCCAGCCACAGGCGCGCGCTGACCATGTCGTCAGGCTCGGCGCCCGGGTTCAGGTTAACGGCACGCAGGAAAACCATCAGGCCGCTGTCGGCCGGTACCACGCGCGGCCGCGTCTCCGTCTGCGAGAGCGCTTCGACGGTCAGGTCGGACAGCCCGCTATGCTCGTGCAGCCAGACCTGCACCTGCGAACTGGAGTAATCGAAGTGGAGCCACAGCCAGTCGTTGCCGGATGGCCGGTAGAGACCCACTTCATCCCAGCCGACCTGGCGACCGCCACCCTCGCCGTCCAGTATCCAGGCACAGATTAATCCGTTGCTTGCGTTCATCCCGACATAATCCCGATGCTAGCCGGTGATTGTAGCGACAATCACCGTCGAAAACATCCGGCGAAATCGGGTACGAAAAGAAAAAACCCGCGACCTGTGCTGCGGGGTTGTTACTGTGTGCCGGCCGGCGTGACCGGCGGTGCGATCAGTATTTGACCGGCCGATTGTCGGGAAACCCTGGCCGCATCGTGACAGGTCGCGCAGCTGACCTTGCCGGCGGCACCAGGTTGGGTATCATGATACCGCTTGTCCCCGGGTTTGACCCTGGCCGCGGTCTGCGGGATATCAGCCGGCACCGGTACGGGCGGCAAACCCAGCGGCGCCGCAACCGCAGCCGTCCACGCAACCTGTAATACAATAGATCTTAGCCAAACCAGTGGTCGTTGCATGCCCCCGCCCTGCTATCCCGATGCCACAAAAAAGAGGTGTACAATCCTGCCGGCATTGTCAGACATCCCGGGCACCTATCACCCGACACCGGCCGCCATTCATATAGCCAGCTTATTGTTCTATAATTTGCGATTGTCAATCGCTATCAAGATCCGGAGACGGACGGATGACCCTGACCGAACTGCGCTATATCGTTGCCGTCGCACGCGAACGTCACTTCGGTCGCGCCGCCAGGGCGTGCTTCGTCAGCCAGCCGACGCTGAGCATTGCCATCAAGAAACTGGAAGAAGAGCTGGGCGTCCAGCTGTTCGAGCGCCAGGCCAGCGAAATCACCGTGACACCGGTCGGCGAACAGATCGTCGCACAGGCCCAGCGCACGCTGGAGGCTGCCGAGACCATCAGGCAGGTCGCGCAGCAGGGCAAGGACCAGCTGGCCGGCCCGCTCCGCATCGGTGCCATCTACACCATTGGCCCGTACCTGTTTCCCGATTTGATCCCGCGCCTGCGCAAGCTGGCGCCAAACATGCCGCTGGTCATTGAGGAGAATTACACAGCAGTGCTGGCGGAGAAGCTCAAACGCGGCGAGCTGGATGTGATTTTCCTGGCATTGCCTTTCCAGGATCCGGGACTGGTGACACTGCCGCTGTACGATGAGCCGTTCGTGGTACTGATGCCGTCCGCGCACCCATTGACACTACGCAAGACCATTAAGTCAGCGCATCTTGAAGACGAGAATGTCCTGCTGCTCGGCGAGGGGCACTGCTTTCGCGACCAGGTGCTGGAGGCCTGCCCGGCCTGCATCCCGAAGCCGGGTCTGGTGGGCGGGCTGGCCAACAGCATCGTCGGCAGTTCGCTGGAAACCATCCGTCACATGGTGGTCTCGGGGCTGGGCATCACCGTGCTGCCGTGCACCGCGGCCGGCGCGGATCGCTACAGCCAGCGGCTGCTGGCCATCCGCCGCTTTGCCAGCCCGGTGCCGGCCCGCACCGTGGCGCTGGCCTGGCGCATCTCCTTCCCGCGCCCGAAGGTTATCGACGTGCTCAGCGAGGCCGTAGCCGACTGCAACATGAGCTGTGTAAAACCGGTACGCAACAAGCGAGGCAGCCGGTGAACGAAAATGCAAGCCTCAGGCACCAGACAAATCTCGTGGCGCACCCGAACCTGCAGACACACGGCAATCAATAACGGGAAGGTGTGGAGCTGTAAACCACGAAGCATCAAACGCCAAAAACAGGGAGTCCAGCGCCTGTTCGGCCGGAAGCAGCATATACAACTACAAAAATGGGGACAGCCTCACCGCATGTATCAGGACACTTTCCGGCGTCTGGCTATGAATACCAGCCCCAGCAGGCCTGACCCGAACAGCAGAGCACTCGGTGGTATCGGGACCACTGAAGAAACGGTACCCTGAAATAACTGCCCGCCCAGCTCAACCATGAACTGCGTCCCCAGCGCAACACCCGAGCCGGCGGCGGCAAACCCGCGAATCCCTCCGAAATCTTCCGCAATGTTGAGTGTTCCCTGAATGACAAGGAATTCCAGCAATTCATCCGGTGTTGGGGTGAAGCCCAGGATGACGTCGACGAAACCGCTGTTAAATGTAACATCACCACTGACAAACAGCTGATCTGTATCAAGCAGGCTGTTGGCCTCGAACTCAAGAATGCCGCTGTCCTGTACCAGGCTACCTTCGACAGTCATACTGCCAACCCCGCTGCCCGGCGCCAAGATGCCCCCCTCCAGCAGCAGACTGCCCACCGCTGTGCCATTGCCGGAGAGCCGGGCGCTGCCCCGTACATGGATTGAACTGCTACTGGTTTCCAGTCGTGCTGCACTGTCCGCCAGTTCCAGTTCGCCTACCTCAAGTAGCAGCTCATCACCACGCAGTGTATTGGTGAGCAGTAATCTACCGCCACCGATTTTCCACAGGTCCTCGAAGTTAACGTACTGATCGCCGTCGATCGTATAACTGTAGTTCGTTGGAACGAAGAAAATAAGTTCGTCCCGTTCAGCACCGCCGTCCACCATGCCCACAATCCGGCTCGCGTCATCAACCAACAGCCGGTCCGGCCCACCGGCCAGGTCGATACCACCCTCCACATAGTTCTGATTCACGATGCTGTCACTTCCGGAACCGCCCTGGATGCCGACGCCATCTGCGATGACCTCACCGCCATTCACGAACATGTTTCCGATCCCGGCGAGTTGTACGCCGATTGCACCAGCCCCACGGGCCATGATCCGGGTATTGTCCGCCTGACCGGAGAAGATCTGGGCAATCCGGTTACCGGTGCCAGAGACCGACAGGCCGATCGCACCCGGACCCGTTACCGAGATATCGGCTACCGGTATGATCGTGCCGGAGGGCACATCGCGGCTGAACTCGTTGGAATAGAGCTGGGCATTCGGAAACAGATTCAGGCCGAACACATCCTGCAGATCTGTCGGATATTCGAACGGTGCGGTTGGAATCCTGACCTGGCCATTGCCGTGGAGTATCACGTTGCTCTCACCTATGATTTCCATACCCACGACATTCAAACCACTAACCGTGATGCGGTCTACATTGGTGATCAAATTGTTTCTGTCGCCGATGCCCCCGGTAGCACTTATAACCCGGATACCGCGCGCGGCATCGCCGCTCCCCTCTATGAGGCCTTGATTTTCGACGGTCGTATTGGCAACGCCCTCAGCAACCATTCCTGCCCCGAATGCGCTATTTGAAAAATCGATACTTCCGCAATTCACCAGCTTGCCGGTACCGTCGCCGATCACGGTGCAGGCCGGTGCCGGACCGCCAGCGGTTGCAGAGCCCCACACATCCGAGGTCGACAACGACATGCCCGTAGCACCTAGCCCATCGACAGTGATCGAGCCGGAACTCGTGACCTGGAAAACTGACGCGATACCGGTGAGGACGGAAATAGCGCGCGCATTCTCGGAGCTCGAAACCTGAATCCGGCCTTCGTTGACCACCGCCGCGGCGTTGGAGCCGACGTCGATGCCGGCAGCACCATAGCCGGTGACACTGATTTGTGCACTGCGGTTACCAGCGTCGCCATTGGCGACGGCGACATTATCCCCGCGGACGAACAGGCCGGCGCCGTCATTGCTGTTGATGGTGATGATTCCCGTGTTCAGGACGTTGTTGACGGAGCCATTGATATCTATACCGTGATTGCCTGACGACACCACGCCCTGTCCTCCAGTGATAGTCCCCGCACTCTCGAATTGGCCATTGTTCCCGAACGCGACAATGCCATAGGAATTATTACCCTGCGTAGTGATATTGCCTTCACTCAGAACCTCGGCAAAATCGCCGGTGATGAGAATACCGTCCGCATTTTCTCCCATCGTGAGTACGGTTGCAGCCGTCGCGCCACCACTGGTGTTTACCCGGGCCCGATCGCCCGCCACGTAAATGCCTTTTGCGCCTAACTGCGAAGTCGTGATGCTGCCGGTTTCGACGTTATCTCCGACGTTGATGACGGCGTCATTGCCATCGACATATACACCATGCGCCTCTATACCCGCGGTGCTCAGTTCACCCGCATTCCTGATGTTGGCGTCGCTGCCGGTGATGCTGATACCATGAGCCGCCACACCCGTCGTAGAGAGTTCACCGGTGTTTGTGACCGGCAGGTTGTCGGCGAAGGCGTGTATGGCATCGGCCTCGTCCCCTTCAGTCGTGATAAGACCCGTATTATTGATAACACTATCAATGGCAGGTTGCAGGGCCGGCGCCGGAATATCGATCCCCGGTGGAGGATCCTGCAGTCCCAGTGCGATACCGTGGGCCCGCGCGCCGGTGGTCCAGATCCGGTTCCTGACACCCGTCACGATCTCTGTATCGAGATTGTCGACTGTATGTCCCGGACCGAGGGCCAGGATGCCCATCGCATCGTTACCGATCGTCGTGATGGTGCCGGTGTTCTCGATGCTTTCGCTATAGAACCCGAGCATCACCATGCCCGCCGCGAACGCACCCTGCGTACCGATAGTTCCGCTATTATTAATCGTACCGGCGTCACCTTCGATCACGAGGCCGGCGGACTGGTCCGCCGAAGTCTGTATCTCGCCCTCATTCAGCTCCCGTGCATCATCACCCTCGAGCACGACGGCGCTGGACTGGAATCCGTCTGTAGTGATCACACCCTCATTCAGGACGCTGACAAAGTCACCTTCCATAAAGACCGCAGTCGAGGTGTCTCCGCTAGTGCTGATGTCGTCCTCGTTCGTAACTTCATTACCATCACCGCCAAAAAATACCGCCTCGGAGTTTTCGCCGGCGGATCGCACAGTGCCCTGGTTGAGGAGCGCGTTATCATTGCCGAGGATGCCAAAGGTTTCGGTATCGTCCGCGTTGGTCTCAACGGTGGCACCGGGAGTGACCACGATTTCAAGTCCGTTCAGGACTCCCGACAGATCGCCGGGATCGTTGCCGTAGCTGCGAAATCCACTGGGGTCGATGGCCTGGCAGGTTACTGTGGACCCGTCTGTGACCGAGGGTGTACCACTCGTTGTCAGGATCGACGGATCAGGCAGGCAGCCATCCGTGAACGGTGTCACTGTCTGAAAATCGCCCGCGAAGCCAATATCGGGTGTCACTGCCAGGGTATATAGATCCACCGCACGCTCGGTACGCCCCAGAAACTCGACCGTGAAGTCCGGATCGATGGCGAAGACCGGTGTCGAGGCCGATGCACTGGCACTGGGAACCTCGTTAGTAATGCCGCCAGCTGAAGCACTGGCGGATATTTCAATTCTGAGGAAGTCATTCGCCAGGACTGACAGGCTCGAATCGATGGCGATGGTGCCTGCATTAACCTGTTCCTGTACCAGCGTCGCACCTGCTCCAATTACCAGCTCTGCAAGCCCAAACTCGGTTGCCGACAGGGAACTGGTATACAGAAGCGGTATGCCGATATTGTCCGGGGCGTCCGGGTGCAGCTTGATCAGACGTGCCTCGAAGGTGATGTCGGTATTTGCGAAAACCCCCAGACCCGGTTCATTGGCAATTGCTGATGCCAGTGTCAGGGCAGGCGTCTGACCGGAACCGACGGTATTCGATGCTGATCCAGTTGTTGCACCAAAGGCAACCTGTATATTCTCTGCCAGAAATTGGCTTGTTCCCGTTGCGAAGTCTAAAACGTCAGTACCAGCCCGGATAGTCGCGCTCTCGTTATAGACGATTAGTCCACCGAGCAGCGGTATGTAAGCACTGTTCGCCGCATGAAGTGGAATTAGGGTGAGAACCAGAACATAAACGGCGACGCGGAGCACTTCCATTGCGGAATTCATACGATCTCCCGGGGATTGAGCCATGATTTATCTTATTGATTATGATGCTAGCAATGTCATATCGGATAGCAATGACATCTATCAAATATTCTGCAATATATAAAGGAAATATAATCCCTCTTGTCATCCGCCGGATCCACCTCCTTGCGCTCGTCCACGCCACTGTCGTCGCAGCCGCAGGTAATATTACCGGGCGGGCTGGCTCACTTGAACAGCCCCGTCGGAGGTGGCGCCCGGCACGGCGGCCGCCGGGAAGCTTCTGGGGCAGGCCCATTTCACATGGGGTGGCTGAGGATCTCATTAATGACCACTGGACCTTCGATGCAGGTACCACCATCGCCGTACAACTACAGGTACGGCGCATCTCCAGCAATCACGTGTATATTCTCAGGGCTGCATACTCTGCACCCCTCGCGCTTACGCTGATTGCCAGCCCTCAGGCCGTTATCATTCCGCTAACGTACGATTTTGTTATTTTTACAGACTTTCAATTCAGGTCGCCAAACTTACGGAAAGGGTCGATTCCTGCCAGCTGGCGAAATCTTATATAAACGCCTCGTGCAGAACCCGCCGCCAATACCAGACGTACAGCCATCTAGAATCCAGATCAATATAATAAAAGGCTGAAGAGTAAATGATGCAGTAAAAAGAATCAGAGTCAATTACGTGGTTTTGGTTTTTCCTGGTTACTCTCCACAATACATTTTGACTAATCGACGCTTTTTCTCGAGATCCTGCCGTACCGCATGTGCGCCCGGCTGCTCAAGCTCTTCCAGCTCTACTCTATGCTTGGCACAGTATTCCGATCTGAGCCATTGCGTGCGCGCGAGCTCCTGCTCTTTTACATCACCTGGATGTTTGCAATTCGCTGCCTCTTTTTCAAGTACCTGCTCGATTGCAGAGGCGCGCAGTGCGTCGTCGAGATACTCGCGTTTGCCTTGATATGTGTCATATTTCCACTTGACGCGAAACTTGCCCTGCTCATCACGGTAAGCAGGTAGCTGCATCTCCTGAAGAACAGCGAGTTGCTGTCTTGCTTCAAGACAATGCTGTTCTTGAACTAACCGATTTTCATTCTCGGATTGTTCCACAGCTTCTTCCGCAGGCTCTTCAAGAGAACGCTGTTTCAACCTTTCTGTTTCCTCAATCGCATTATTCACCTCTACGGGGGATGGGCCTGGCTCAACATCGACTTCTTTTGTTGTGTGCTTATCGGCAGGGTTATCTGAATAATGGACACGCCCTTCCTCATCCAGCCATTTGTAAATTGCACCGAGTGATATTCCAGCAATTGCCATGATGCAGATGATAAATATGACTTTCTTCATATGGCCATCTCGGCAATAACTTTAGCAGGCATTAACGAACCATTTAGCTTGCATATCGAGCTGGCGTGGGATTGAAACCTTGTTTTGAGTCGCACGATAGCACTCTACTGATTCAAGTTCGAATCATCATCTAATGTCGCATTTGGGTTGCCAGTTCAACCGATCGACGCAACACATGCATTAAACCGCTCTGCTGGTGTTTCGTAATTCAGTGTCTTGCGTGGCCGCTCATCAAACTGACGCGCCACCGCATTTAGCTTTGCCTGCAAGTGTACTGACAAATCGGTGCCTTTGGGTGAATACTGTCTCAGCAAACCATTGGTGTTCTCATTCGAACCCCGCTGCCAGGGGCTCTGGGGATCGCAGAAGTACACCTTGATATCCGTCGCCACGGTGGTGCGCTCGTGATCAGCCACTTCCTTGCCCCGGCCCCAGGTCAGTGACTTATAGAGTTCCCTTGTAACTTGTGGGCCTGCCTGATCAGGGTATTGATCACGGTAAGGTGTTGCCGTTCCAGGAAAGAAATAGGCGGCCAAATGGCCGCCGAAGTTTTAAATAATTGCAGCATGTGACTACAGGGATTCTCTCACTAAACTGTAGTCACAGTCAGGCTCGTCAATTGTACCTTTACCTTCGTCTTCTTTGGATTGCCCTGCATATATTGTTGTTGATAATGCAGAGATGAAAAATAATAAAACCACAAACAGTCTTGACGTTTTCATAACTACCTCCTGATCCCTGGTATCTATTTCCGTGAATGATCAGATTTACCCGTAACTTGAACTTTACCTGATGCATTAATGGGAATTAGATAGCCCTCGTGGTTAGGTTCTGGATTTACAGAGTTGACCTGCGGCATCAGGCTGGCAAGCATGGGGTCGTCAGCAACAACGAATGCAAAGTTCTCCCATTGCTCATCTGTGAAGGTTGTCATGACAAGACTCCTACACGATAGTTTTATCTCCAATACCTGGCGCTGTAATTCATGAATTTCCGACTGTAACGCAAGCAGGTGATCTTTAGATGTGCTCGGTGATAATGATTCAATGCGAAATTGAACCATCTTTTCGATGATTCCATTCATTAGATTAACCATGTTTGTGTAGTTCTCTTTTCGCCAGGCGCGGAAAGCATTAATCTGTTCATCAGTAAGCTGAAGAGTGTCCTGGTTGATCATGATGGTCGGAAGCAATGTCGGCATGAGTCCAGAGCGTTCCAGGAGAACAACCTTCTCCGTGACTTCTTTCCAGTCCTCAGCAGACAAAGGGTGCTCACTGTTGTGCTTTGCCTGTACAGCAGCAACTAGAAGGAAAAATGCGATAAAGATAACAGTACAAGCGCTGACTGCAGTCTGTAGAAGTGATTTCTTCACGATAATACCTCCGTAGTTGCTCGTGTTTAAATTCCAGCTGTAAATGACTCCCTGTCGATCATTCAATTCATCTTTGATGCTTGGGTTCTTTACCGCTACTACTGGTCCGGTTTTCTATAGGAGCGATAAGAGAGGGGCAGTAGTAACAAGGTTAGCTTGTAAATATGATTAAACAAGGAAGTTATTTTTAAGTCGCGAGTAATAATATTTTGACATATACGGGGAAAAACCCGCATGAGTCAGACGTGTAGCACGAGCGGAGAATGTCTTAAAGGAGTCGGAACTAGACAATCTGTCTAATACATTTGTACTAGTTGATGCGTACTGCATTACTTCTGTGCGAATGTCTGCTTCGGGTCGGCTCGCGCCTTTTATCGTTACTCGACTTACAGCACCACTCTGCCTTATCTGAAGACTGGCCGTTGCATCCTGCCAGGCGTTGCCGCCAGGGTCTACTGTGCAGTTAGCTTCGACGGTGTTGCCACTAGCGCTGGCGCTGCCCGGGAACCTTCTGGGCATAGCGCCATCAATCACGAGTATTCGGGTTCAATGGCTGCTACTGTGTCTTCACACGCCATCAAATATTTTTGGCATGACCCTGTTTCAGCTTGCGCTTGTCCAAGATCGCTGTTGCATACCGCCAAGTCTGCTTTGCACTGGGGAAGCCCGCTTTTCGGGGGCGTGGGAAATGACGGTTTGGCCCACGCGAAGCTTGCCACGAGCAAGCTGGCAGCTGTGATAGTACAGACCGATAATAGTTTGTTTTTCATTGTTCACTCACCGCCATACATGCATCGTGACAGGGGAATATGAATAGTGGCGCGAAAACAGGAGCGCGGCGCGCAACAGCGTCCAATAGGTGTGATTTCTTCATGACGATTTCCCCCGTAAATCCATTATTTTTACAGCCAGAATATTATTTTCCTGGCTGATCGTGGCAGTGCTGTACAGCACTCACCGGAATTGATTTCTGCGGAAGCAAATAGAGAAAATAAAGCTAGCGCGTGAAGTGTTCGCAGCCTTGTCCGCCATGCGCAACAAGACGGATAACAACGATGCCCGGGCTATCGCCCAGATCCGGCGCACTGGCTGGTACAGTCGAGCGCACATCAAGAGCATGGAAAGCCACTAAGCTTGCCGTAATCCTGCACAAGATGTGGGTCGATGGCACCGATTTTCAATACGGTTCTACGGACGCCGCATCATGAATAGCTGACGGCAATTCATAGTAAAACCCTGGCGGGAACGTCCCTCGTGTGGACGAATGTCTGGATGTAGCCGTAAATTGCAACTGCGTCTTAAGGCGCGACCAAAAGCATGGCTCTCCATTCTGTCCGACTTATGCGTGCAGCGAGCCGAGATATCCATATGCAGTCGACTAATGTGCGGTGGACTTAATACGCAAGCACCTGCGTCTGCAAACGAACCGATCCTGGCAAAGCGGGTGCTGCTGTCCATGAGGTGAACTTCTTCCTTGGTGCTGTTCGGATCAGGCCTTACAAAACAGCTCAGCGTGTATGATACCCAGAGAACCGGTGTGTCAGTTCGCTCCCTGCATTCATGGGCGGATGGTGCGGCGCTGGATACCGTCTACCGTGAAGCCCCAGATACCTGCTGCTTGTGCCCGCGCGATCTTTTCCAGTGCCTGGTATTCAAACGGTGCATCCGGCAGGGCCAGTGCCCAGCCTTGCTGGATGAGATAGGCCGCCAGGTCATCCCCTTCGGAAAAACTGGTACGATTGGTGTAGCAGACTGCAGTAACACTACGGTCGCGATTGATATGCTTTTGCTTGCAGTGCACGAAGCCCTGGATCTTGAAATCGAGTGCGAGGGTTGCACGCGATCCACAGACGGGAGGAGTGAAAAAGGTACGACAATGATTGCCGGTGGAGGGTATGTAGATACCATACAGCTGAACCTTGCGGTTACCCACCCGCAGTGAACCATCATCATAGACAGATGCATAACTGGTAAATTCACCGGCCGAGACGTTGGACATTGCTGAAATCATCATAGATGTCGCTACACAAATGAGAGCACTCCGCCAAGGTGTAAATCTGCGAATGATGTCGTGATAATGTACAGACCTTGCCGCAGTAGCCTCAAGCCGTGGGTACGGTCGTTGATCTGTGATTGCTTTCTGCAGGACTTGCTCCATGACAGTCTCCAGTGACCAGCTATTCGTACATCAAAATGAACAAGGACTTTCTGACGATTACCGGTAACCCTGATTTTGACATTGAAATTCTGAACGGGTTCCAGTCAGGCACTTCTGTGTGTTGATTGCATTTTTGGCGGACTGCTTGTTCCTGATGCACCAGCTGCTCCCGACTTACTGCGCAGTGTGGAATTTTTCAACGCATTCCTGATGATAGAGCGGTTGTTTCAAATAGGTAGATTTCAGAAATGAAGTGGTTGTTTGTATAAACGGCGACTAAACGTTCGGAGTGGGTCGTTCTAAGTCATCCGAGTAATTAAATCAGGTATTCCCCTTGCTACTTCCGAGTACAGCTAATACCAGACATACAGCCATCTAGAATCCAGATCAATATAATAAAAGGCTGAAGAGTAAATGACGCAGTAAAAATAATCAGAGTCAATTACGTGGTTTTGGTTTTTCCTGGTTACTCTCCACAATACATTTTGACTAATCGACGCTTTTTCTCGAGATCCTGCCGTACCGCATGTGCGCCCGGCTGCTCAAGCTCTTCCAGCTCTACTCTATGCTTGGCACAGTATTCCGATCTGAGCCATTGCGTGCGCGCGAGCTCCTGCTCTTTTACATCACCTGGATGTTTGCAATTCGCTGCCTCTTTTTCAAGTACCTGCTCGATTGCAGAGGCGCGCAGTGCGTCGTCGAGATACTCGCGTTTGCCTTGATATGTGTCATATTTCCACTTGACGCGAAACTTGCCCTGCTCATCACGGTAAGCAGGTAGCTGCATCTCCTGAAGAACAGCGAGTTGCAGTCCTGCTTCAAGACAATGCTGTTCTTGAACTAACCGATTTTCATTCTCGGATTGTTCCACAGCTTCTTTCGCAGGCTCTTCAAGAGAACGCTGTTTCAACCTTTCTGTTTCCTCAATCGCATTATTCACCTCTACGGGGGATAGGCCTGGCTCCACATCGACTTCTCTTGTTGTGTGCTTATCGGCAGGGTTATCTGAATAATGGACACGCCCTTCCTCATCCAGCCATTTGTAAATTGCACCGAGTGATATTCCAGCAATTGCCATGATGCAGATGATAAATATGACTTTCTTCATATGGCCATCTCGGCAATAACTTTAGCAGGCATTAACGAACCATTTAGCTTGCATATCGAGCTGGCGTGGGATTGAAACCTTGTTTTGAGTCGCACGATAACACTCTACTGATTCAGGTTCGAATCATCATCTAATGTTGCATTTGGGTTGCCAGTTCAACCGATCCGAAGAGAAAGCTGGCTAAACATACTGAACCGGCCACAACTTGCCCTTCCCGGATTGACCCGCGAAGGGTAACCATGCACGCAGAAACAGACATCAGAAATGTCAAACATCAACGGTTGGTGAAAGGGGTGCACATATTTGCTTTGGATTAATTTGCGAAACATCTGCAATCCGCCGAATGCACCGGTCAGGCACATTCTGATACATCGTCAATCGAACAGTTCCATAAGCTTATACTCGTACGTCTTGCAGCAGTGGCTTCGCCCCGTTTGATCTGGCCAGCCCCCTCAACCACTCTTTACCGATCAGCCTACTTTAGTAGCATTTGTATATGAAATGTAGTGCCCACATTGATATCGGAGGTCACCGCCATATGCCCCTGATGCTGCTCGGTAATAATAAAGTACGCAAATGACAGTCGCTTGCCTGCATCGTAACCGACTTCAGGTGTATCTTTTCTGACGAACGGTTCGAACAAATACGATTGCTCTTCATTAGTTAATCCAACACCGTTATGCTGGATTCTTATCCAGAAACTGCCATAACTTACATTCATTTGAATCTTGATGATTGGCTTATGATCGGGGTCATTCACCCGGCCGAGAGCATCATAGGCATGACGAAACAAACTGAGAAAAGCCTGCTGCAACTCAGTCACATAACAGGGTATCAATGGCATATCTTTTTCATAGTTTCTTTCGATCTGTATGTCTATGAACTTGAGTCTCGACGGATCCGATAACACGTCACCAGCCAATTCCAGGGTATGCTCCATAACGTCGACGATATTGGAAAGTTGTTTTCTGTCACTGCGCCCGCGGGCGAATTCCTGCAAATTATGGACAATTGATGCCACTTTTTCGCCTTTCTCATAGGCGTGTGATAACAAACTATCGAGCTTTTCAGGCACACCATTGCTCTTGATTTCATTCGTATACTGTCTGCTGTCAGAAAGTAAATACTGAAAGCTTCTCAAGTCTAATAGAATTGACTGGAGCGGCATGTTGATATCATGGGCCATTGACGACGCCAGTTCACCCATGGATGTAATTTTGTCATTTTGAATCAGCATGTTTTCGGCGAGTATTTTCTTGGTCACGTCATCAATCAGGATTACTACACCGGTTTCAGCCTGGTCCTGAAGTGGATAGATGGTGATATCAAAATAGTATTGACCGCGCTGACTGTGTTTGATGGTGATTGTTTCAACCTTTTCCATAGCTTCGCTAACCTGACCGGGCGACACAGTAATTATCGGGTAGGCATCCCACAGATTTTTATCCAGAACATCTTCTGCTTTTAAGCCGGTAATATCTTCAGCCCGCTTGTTCCACTGGGTGATCTGTCCATCCTTATTTACGCCAACCAGCATCAGCGGCATGGATCTCAGAATATCCTTTATATAAGACTCTGAAGCACGCAGTCTGGATGCAGTACTCACGTGCTTGGCTATCTCATTTTCGAGCAGTTTATTGGTTTTTTTCAGTAAACGATTTGACTCATCCAGCGTGGCTGTGCGTTCCTGCACACGCAACTCAAGTCCATTACGAATCTCCTTCAGTTCCTGATTGGATTTACGGACTTTCCGCCGCGTGAAGAAAAGATTTATAACTACTATCGTCAATAAAAGGATCAAAATAGAGCCGGACCAGTTGGCGACATGCTGCCAGTTTGTTGAACCATCCGGATACTTGAATTGCATTTTCAAGCCAGCATATAAAGGCTGGCTTTGCAGAAATATCGATATAAACAAGAGGTATCTCATCATTTTTAGCAACAGCATCTTCTTGCCCGATAACAGCCGCACAGGTATTCATGGATTGATAGAATCTTTCCCGCAACTTGAAAATAACCCAATAAACTGATTAGCGCTATCCAGTGATTCAGGCCGCGGTCCCCGAAGTAGTGAAATAGCCTTCTAACTGACCATAATTGTTAAATCCCGACAGATCTACAAACAAGAAATAATACAGGGAAACTCTGATTCATCCGTCATTCCGGGCGAACCCCGGACCTGATCCGGGGGGGGAAGCCCGGAATCCAGGTGTCACAGTTAAGGCCGTTACTGGATTCCGGCCTCGGCTTTTGGCTTCCTGCGACGCTCTCGGCTCTGGCATGGCCCAGGCCAGTCTCTCGATCGCTGCGCGATCTCACCTTCTCCTGTTTCGCCCTACCGAGTCCATCCATGGACTACTACCTCCTCGGTTACTGCTCCATGCGTCGCCTGGTGGCGCGTACTTTTGGTACTCTACCTCCTACATCCATGTAATCGTGCCTCCATGCAATCGTGCGCCGGAATGACGAGCATTGAGTTAATCAGAGCCTCCACCGGTTATAAGGTAGCAGTTTCCTGCCTGCATCGGTTCTTTGTGTTGTAAACAGGAAATGCCTCTCGGCCTTTGTTCCATTATCGACAAGCAAGGCAATCTCGCCATGACGGAATCAGTCAGCTGGAGATTGTTTCGTGACTGCGCTCCTCGGTAACTGCTCCATGCGTTTCTCTACCTCCTACATCCCTGTAGTCGTCGCAATGCCGACTTAATCAGAGGTTCCTGAAAAGTATTTATCAACGTTACCGGTTTGAAATGGACACAAGCTTTCCGCTCCGGCTGGTGCTGCCTGCGGCGGTGAATCCTGAAAACCTCCTACTTGCGCCGTTCGATTTCATAGATCAGGTCCGCAGCGGATTCCAGCGCCGAGGCCGAGCCGACCAGCTTCCAGCGGCTCGACAGGGCATAGCGCAGACTCAGCGTCGAGACCGGTTCGAACAGGCCAATGCCGTAGCTGACGAACAGTTCCGGTGTCAGGTACTTGCCGACCAGCAGCGAGGCCTGGGTCACGCCTTCGCCGGGATTGCTGCCGAGCGTTACCTCGTCGAACCCCAGCTCCTCACCCAGCTTCTTGCCGATCGACTCGCCGCCACTCATTCCCAGCATCAATGCCGCCGTCTGCATGGCGGAACGCTGGCTGTCGGAGGCCCCGCCCTGCAGCGGCCGCCCCAGCACCAGCCAGGACAGTTGCTGGGACTGCGGCATGGCTGGCTCGGAGAACACCGTGAATTTGGGCGCACGCAACTGGCCGCGCGCCCGGACGCCGACCAGCACGTCGGGCGCGGGCTTGCGCACGGCCTCGATGTCCAGCCCCGGCTCTGTCACCGCTCCACCCGAAAACAACAGGCGGCCGGTGCGGATAGCCAGCTGCTGGCCATAGGCCTCGTAGCGCCCGTCGCTGATCGACAGTTCGCCGCTGGCCGTGGCCGGCTGCACGGGCAGATCGATCACCTGCACGTCGCCGTGCAACTTGCCGCTCAGCCCGAGGCCTTCGATGTCGACGGCGTCTCCCAGCACGATGCGCACGCGGGCGGTGACGGGATAACGCGCCTGTGTTGCGTCCTGCCCGCCCTCCTCGACAATCACCTGGTCGGGTGACACGCCGACCGCCGAGGGCGGCGGACTGCGCGGTCGCAACTGCGCGCTCGGGATATCGATGCGGCCGGTGATACTGGCCTGCTCACTGTCCACGGCCAGCTGCAGATCGGGTGTGGTGAAGACCCTGGCCTCCGGCGTGTTCACGACCTGGAATTTCTCGCCGCGCACGGCCAGGGTCGCCGTACGCTCGACGGGATTGGCGAAACCGTCGATCTGCAGGGTACCGCCGCCGGAACGCGCCGACGCCGTGATGCGGATATCGCCGGCCGGCTGTCCGGCAAGCTCGACACCCACATCCTGCAGCTCCAGACCCGGCGTTACCAGGGCCGCCGCCCCCTCGCTCAGCGCCAGCCGGCCCTGCAGGCGCGGCGCCGCCGGCGTCCCTTCGATCTGCATGCGACCGTCGATGCGCCCGTGCAGCTCCCTCACCTCGGGGGTCCAGCGCGACAGCAGGCCGATATCCGGCCAGTCGAGCGACAGCTCGCCCAGCAAGCTGCCCTGCAGCCAGCCACCGGCGGCGGGTATCGCCAGGTCGGCGCTGGCATGCACGCCGCCCGGGCTGTCCGCCAACGGCAGGTCGACCGACAATGTCGCCTTGTTGCGCGCCAGGCTGAATGCCGCCCGGGCGGGCGCGAAGCTGAACTGTTGTTCCTGGCCGGCCTCATCCTGCGGCAGGTCGAGCTGTATCGGCGTGCTGTCGAGCTGCATCGCAAGCGTTGTGGACTGTCCGGCCAGCCTGCCGAACTCGCCACGCCCGCTCAGGTCACCCTGCAGCTTGACGCGCTCGGGTAACAGCCCGGAAAAGTAAGCCAGCGGCAGCGCGGCCAGCGTGAAGTCGCCGGCAAATTCCTGCGCACCGCCCTCGAAGCGACCGCAGGCGCGTGCCTGCGTACTGCTCCAGCAATGTTCCGGCAGCCGCAGGCGGGTACCCGACAGCTCGCCGGCTACCGGCTGCACCAGCTGCCAGGGCGCCAGCGGCGACCGGGCCAGGACGGCGTGCCGCAGGTCGAACTGCCAGGCCGCGCCATCCCAGCGGCCGTTCACATCGATCTCTGCATTGCCCTGGTCAGTCTCTGCCGCCAGGCTGACGTGGTGTTGCGCGGTCGTGCCCTCGCCCGTCACGCTCGCCTTCATGACCACCACGCCGGGCACCCGCACATCGGCGAGCGTTGCCTTGAGCCGGGATGGCTGGCCGGCAGCCAGGTTGAGCACGCCGTCGACATCGAGCACGCCCAGCCGGTAGTCCTGAAACGCGAGCCCGGCGCCGCTGGCACGGACGTTGAGCGCCGGTTCCGGCAGCTTGCCCTTGAGCGTGCCGCCGCCGTCAAGGCGGCCACTGGCCTGCGGTACGAGATCGCCCAGGCGCGGCGCGCTGATACGCCATTCGAGGTCAAAGAGGCTGCCGACCTGACCACTCGCCTCGATGTGCGACTTGCCCCCTGACAGGCGCGCCTGTTCGATCTGCCAGCTGTCCGGCGTCGCACCACTGCGAGCACGCAGCAACAGGTCGCCCGCCAGTACCTCGAGCACCTTCAGGTCACCCGAGGCATCGAGCCGGTACGCATCCGCTGTGCCCGCCAGAGTGAAACGGCCCTGCTGGCTGGCATATTCCGGCGTCCCCGTCAGCGGCCAGGCCAGCGCCTGCCACTGCGCCTCGAAATCGAACACCGGCTGCGCACCGAAGCCGATGCGGCCCTGCGCGTCCAGCCGGGTCGGTTGCTCTTGCGCGGCCAGTTGCAGCCTGTCGACCTGCAATGCATCCGGCAGCAGCTGGCCCGCGAATACCAGCTGCAGCGCGCCGGCCAGCGGGTCCTGCACGTCCAGCGCGCCGTCGAGCTGCAGCGCATCGGTCGGACCCTGCGCGGTGAGCGTACCCGCCAGGCGCATGCCGGGCCACGCCGCGTTGATGGCCGCCAGGTCGCTGTCCTGCAGGGTGGCAGTGGCGTCGAGCCGCAGCACGTCCAGCGGCTCGTGCAGCGTCAGGTCGAGCAGCAACGCATAGGGGGCGGCGGCCGTCAGCTCGACATGCAGCGCGCGCAGACTGCCGGAGACAGCGGCCTGCGCGGCAAGCGGTGCGTAATCCGGCAACTCGGCCTGCCAGCTCACCTCTCCCGAGACCGGGAAATCATCCTGCGTCTGCAGTCCCAGTGCGCCGTCAACGGCAACCGCGGCATGTCGCACGGCAAACCGCGCGATAGCCAGTGCCGTCCCATGGTAGCCGCCGGCCAGCGTCACGGCATCAAAGGCCAGCGGCTCCGCCCCGGGTGCGCCGACAATCACCAGTTCCTGAACGGACAGATCCTGCACCTCGAGGGCCACCGGCAGGCTGATACGGTCCGGCAGCTGCAGTGGCTCGCCATTGCCCGCCGCACGCTGTTCATAGCGCACGCCCTCGCCGGCCAGTCGCTCGATTCGCAACAGCTTGTCGAGCAGTGCCGCCGGCGACCAGTCGAGCTGTAACGACCGGGCCTCAAACAGCAATTGCCCGGATTCGTAGTGGACATCCGTCAGCCGGATCGAACCGGCCAGACGCCCCTGCACAGTGCCGATCGCGAGCTCCGGTACCACCGGGCCGATGAGCTGGCGCCACAACAGCCGCAGCCCGGACTCGGTGCCTGCCAGCCAGCCGAGCAACGCCAGCACCAGCAGCAACAGGGCGAGGATTCCCGGCAGAATGCGGCGTAACAGCAGGCTCACAGGTCGGGTCCGATGCTGATGTGCAGGCGGAAATTGTTGTCCGGGTCGTCGAACGGGTGCGCCAGGTCGACCCGCAGCATGCCGACCGGACTGCGCCAGCGAAATCCGATACCTGCGCCAAGCTTGGGCTGCGGCAGGAAACTGTCGTCGGCGTTGCCGGCATCGACGAACACGGCGGCGCCGAAATTACCGACGAACAGATAGTCCATCTCAATACTGCCAACCGCCAGGTACTGGCCACCGATCACCTCGCCGCTGCTGTCGACCGGCGCCAGTTTCTGGTAGTCGTAGCCGCGCACGCTCTGGTCGCCACCGGCAAAGAAACGCTCCGAGGCCGGCAACTTGTCGAAGTCGTCGACCGTGGTGTAACCGAGCTGCCCACGGCCAATCAGACGCCCCTTGCTGCCCAGTGGATACACGCCACGCAGGCCGGCCTCAGTGCGGACAAAGCGGGTCGCCGAAATCAATCCGGGTGAACCGCGCAGGTCGGCGTTGAAGCTGTAGCCGCGACGCGGAAACAGCACGTTGTCGCTTTTGAGTTTCGAGATCCCCACGCCGGGAATAAGAAAGTTCACCGTGTCATTCTCGGTACCCAGGTCGAAGGTTTCATGCTGGTAGTTGATATACAGACGGCGCTGGAAAGTGCCCAGGCTGACATTCTGGCTGACGCCCAGCTTGTAGCCGCGTGTAGTGCCGCTGTTCGCCACCTCGGCGTTTTCCAGTTCACCGCCGAACACCAGGCGATCGGAGACGAGGTTACGGATCGGAATCGTGTAGTAAACAGCGGCGTTCTGCGCGGGCGCCGAGAGGCGCAGCTCGCTCTTCACGCCGTGCCCGCGCCGGTTGATGCGCGGGTAATTCGCACCCAGCGTCACGCGCGGCCCGGTATCCGTGCCGAACCCCAGGCCGAGTGAATAGCGGGTATGTGCAGCCGGCAGGGTATGCACGATAACCGGCACACGCTGGTCCTGCGTCTCGCTGCGCCGCACGTCGAGGTCGACCTGGTCGAAATACCCGCTGTCGCCGAGCGCCAGTTGCAGGTCGAGCAGTTTTCCGGTATCGAACGGCGCACCTTCGTCGATGCGCACATACCGGCTGACAAACCCGGGATTGAGAATATCCTGTTCCACGGTTACCGGCCCGAAGTAAAAGCGCAACCCGGTATCGAGGTGCAGGATGGCATCCGCACGTTGCGCGGCCGGGTTCACGCGCAACTGCGACTTCGAGTAGCGTGCGTCCAGGTAACCCGCCTTCAGCGCCGCGCTTATGAGCGCTTCCCGGGTGGCATCGTAGTACGGGTGCTGCAGCCGCTCACCCGCGCGCAGGCGGGTGCTGTTACGCACCTTGTCAAGTTCCGGGTCTGCTGCGCCCGCGCCGCTGATCGCGATATCCACCGACTGGAGCAGCACCGCCGGGCCGTGATCGATCCTGTAACTGGCGATCCAGCGCTCGCCCTGCTGCTCGAGCGAGGACTCGATGACCGGTTCGTAATAGCCATAGGGCTGCAGTGCCGCACGGATGTCTTTTTCAGCACGCCGGTGCAGTCGACGGATCTCGTCTGCGGCAGGCAACTTTCGCGGCCCGGTCCTGCCGGGCAGCGGCAGGGGCAGCGGCAGGCCTGGCGTGGTATGTACATACTGCGAAAGTCCCAGGTTTGCACGTACATTGTCCAGCAGCACGCCCTGCACCCCGCTGATCTTCAGTTCCAGCGTCTGCTGGGCTATAGCCAGGGGCAGGTAGAATAGGCACAACAAAACCGCCACCGACAAGGGTCGGTGGTTGCGTGCCGGTCTGCAGACACTGGGGCTGGCTGTTTTCATGGTCGTGGCATGATACTCGCCCGTGCGGGCATTGACAGCAGGCGGTCTTTTCCAGTAAGTGCGCTGCCAGTATTCGAGCCGAACTTCACAGGGGCGGAGCTGTCAGTACCCTCTACTGGTACTGTTGGACCATAATCAATATCCTGCGTAAAGACTGACGACCCGACAGGGGCCATATGAATCACCTTAATCACCTGCGCCTGCTGCTTGCCGGCACGGCATTGCTGGGGGCTGCAACCATGGCGGCCGACCCGTCGCCAACCGGTGTGATCGTCGCGCCCGCCCGCCTGGTCGAGTTCGCCGACCGCGTCGAGGCCCTTGGCACGCTGGCGGCCAATGAGTCTGTCGCGCTCACCGCCACGGTCACGGAAACCGTCAGCGTCCTGCACTTCGACGACGGTGACCGGGTCGAACAGGGCCAGGTGCTGGCCGAGATGACCAGCCGCGAGGAACATGCCCAGCTCGAAGAGGCGCGCGCCACCGTCAACGAGGCCCGGCGCCAGTACCAGCGCATCAAGTCCCTGGAGGCCGAGGGCACGGCGGCGAAGTCGCTGCTCGACGAGCGCCAGCGCGAGTGGGAAACCGCGCGAGCACGCCTGACCGCGTTCGAATCACGACTGGCCGACCGCCTGATCAAGGCGCCGTTTGCCGGCATCGTCGGCCTGCGCGACCTGAGCGTCGGCGCACTGGTTCAACCCGGCGACCTGATCACCACGCTGGATGACGACAGCGTCATGAAACTGGAATTCCCGATCTCCGCCACCTATCTCGATGTGCTGCATCCCGGCCTGCAGGTGGTTGCTACCAGCCGCGCCTTCGCCGGGCGCAACTTCGAGGGCAGCGTCAAGGCCGTGGACAGCCGCATCGACCCGGTGACCCGCTCCATCCGCGTGCGCGCCCTGCTGCCCAATCCTGATCACCTGCTCAAACCGGGCATGCTGATGCATGTCGTGCTGCAGAAAGACCCGCGCACGGCACTGGTCATACCGGAAGAATCACTGATCCCCCTGGGCAAGCAGCAGTTCGTGTACATCGTCACCCCGAAGAACACGATCGAACAGCGCGAAATCCACATCGGCGGGCGCCGGCCCGGCCTGGTCGAGGTGGTGGACGGTCTCGCCCCTGACGAACAGGTCGTCACCCACGGTCACCTGCAGGTACGTCCCGGCCAGGCGGTCACGATCACGACCGTCGACGATGGCGGCCGTACGCTGCCCGAGCTGCTGCGCGCCCTGCCCGGCGGCGACACCAGATGATCCTGTCCGATGTCTCGGTCACCCGGCCGGTATTCGCATCGGTCATGTCGCTATTGCTGATCGCCTTTGGCCTGGTGTCGTTCGACCGCCTGCCGCTGCGCGAATACCCGGATATCGACCCGCCGATTGTCACGGTCGATACCAGTTACCCCGGCGCTGCCGCCAACGTGGTGGAAAACCGCATCACCGAACTCATCGAGGACCGCATCTCGGGCATCGAGGGCATCCGCTTCATCGACTCCACCAGCGAGGACGGTCGCTCGCGAATTACCGTGGAATTCGGCATCGATCGCGATATCGACGCCGCTGCCAATGACATCCGCGACCGCGTGTCCGCCATTCTCGATGACCTGCCCGACGAGGCCGACCCGCCGGACATCCAGAAGGAAGACAGCAACGAAGACGTGATCATGTGGCTGAACCTGGCGGGCGAAGGCATGACCATCCCGGAGCTGACCGACTATGCCCGGCGCTACCTGCAGGACCGCTTCTCGGTGCTGGACGGTGTGGCCCGGGTGCGCATCGGTGGCGGCCAGGTCTACGCCATGCGCATCTGGCTGGACCAGCGCGAGCTGGCGGCGCGCAACCTGACCGTGGCGGACGTGGAAGCGGCGCTGCGTGCCGAGAACCTGGAACTGCCGGCCGGCAGCATCGACTCCGAGAACCGCCAGTTCACCGTGCGCACCGAACGCACCTTCCAGACCGCGGACGACTTCGCGCGGCTGGTGCTGGCGCGCGGCGAGGACGGTTACCTGGTCAGGCTCGGCGATGTCGCGCGCGTGGAACGCGGCACCTCCGAAGACCGGCTGTTCTTCCGCGGCAACACCGTGCCGATGGTAGGCATCGGCATCACCAAGCAGTCGACCGCCAATACGCTGGCCGTGGCCAAGGCAGCCAAGGCGGAAATGGCGCGCATCAATACCATGCTGCCGGCGGGCCTGGCCATCAAGCAGAGCTACGACAGCTCGGTGTTCGTGGAAGGTGCTATCCACGAGGTCTACAAGACCCTGTTCATCGCCATCGCCATGGTGGTCGGCGTCATCTACCTGTTCCTGGGCAGCCTGCGCGCCATGCTGGTGCCGGCCGTGACCGTGCCGGTGTCCCTGGTCGCCACCTTCATGGTGCTGCTGGCGCTGGATTTCTCGCTCAACATACTGACCCTGCTGGCGCTGGTGCTGGCCATCGGCCTGGTGGTGGACGACGCCATCGTGGTGATCGAGAACATTCACCGGCGCATGCAGCAGCACGGCGAAACGCGCCTGGTGGCAGCGTTCCGCGGCACGCGCCAGGTCGGCTTCGCCGTCATCGCCACCACGGTGGTGCTGGTGGCGGTGTTCGTGCCGATCGCCTTCCTGCAGGGTGACATCGGCCGCCTGTTTGCCGAGTTCGCGCTGACCATGGCGGCGGCCGTGTCATTCTCCAGTTTTGTCGCGCTGTCGCTCTCGCCCATGCTGGCCTCGAAAATCCTGCCGCAGGATGCCCGGCATTCGCGCCTGTCCAGTCTGGTGGATCGCCTGTTCGGCAAGGTGCGGCGCGGCTATCACACCCTGCTGCAGGGTGCGCTGCGGCGCAGCTGGATCGTCGGCCTGGTGTTCGTCGGCATACTGGGCGGCTCGGTATGGCTGTACCAGGCCATCCCCGATGAATACGCGCCCAAGGAAGACCGCGGTGTCTTCTACCTGATGGTGACCGGCCCGGAAGGTACCTCCTATCCCTATATCGCCGCCTACATGACCGAGATCGAGCGGCGCCTGATGCCGCTGGTCGAGAACGGCGAGATCTCGCGCATGCTGGTGCGCGCGCCGCGCGGCTTCGGCAATTTCGAGATCTTCAACACCGGCATCGTCATCAATGTGCTCAGCGACTGGTCGAAGCGCCGCTCGGCCTGGGACATCATGGATGACGTGCGCCAGCGGCTGAAGGACCTGCCCGGCGTGCGCGCCTTTCCGGTCATGCGCCAGGGTTTCGGGGCACGCATCCAGAAACCGGTGCAGTTCGTCATCGGCGGCGGCACCTACGAACAGCTGGCGCAGTGGCGCGACACCCTGGTGGAAAAGATCAACGCGAACAATCCCGGGCTGACCGGCCTTGACTGGGACTACAAGGAGACCAAGCCGCAACTGCGCGTGAATATCGACTACGACCGCGCCGCCGAGCTCGGTGTCACCATCGGCAGCATCGGGCGCACGCTGGAAACCCTGCTTGGTTCGCGCCGCGTCACCACCTACATCGACGCCGGCGAGGAATACGACGTGATCCTGGAAGGCGAACGCGACACCCAGCGCACGCCATCGAGCATGGAAAACATCTACGTGCGCTCGGAGCGCACGCAACAACTGATACCGCTCTCCAACCTGGTACAGCTCGAGGAGTTTGCCGATTCGATCCAGCTGAACCGCTACAACCGGGTGCGCGCCATCACGCTGGAGGCCAATCTCGCCGATGGCGTGTCACTGGGCGATGCACTGCGCAGCCTCGAACAGATGGCAAGGGATTACCTGCCCAGCGAGGTCATCATCGACTACAAGGGGCAGTCACAGGATTACAAGTCATCCGGCGGCTCGATCCTGTTTACCTTCCTGCTCGGTGTCGTGGTGGTGTTCCTGGTACTGGCCGCACAGTTCGAAAGCTGGGTGCATCCGTTCGTCATCATGCTGACCGTGCCGCTGGCCATGGCCGGGGCCCTGCTGGGGCTGTTCGTTACCGGGCAGACACTCAATATCTACAGCCAGATCGGCCTGATCATGCTGGTCGGCCTGGCGGCCAAGAACGGTATCCTGATCGTGGAATTCGCCAACCAGTTGCGCGATGCCGGCCGGCCGTTCCGCGAGGCCCTCATCGAGGCCTCCGAAATCCGCCTGCGCCCGATCATCATGACGGGCATTACAACCGCCGCCGCCTCCGTGCCGCTGCTGCTGTCATCCGGCGCGGGCACGGAAACCCGCACCGTCATCGGCACCGTGGTCCTGTTCGGCATCCTGTCGGCGACCTTCTTCACCATTATTGTCGTGCCGGTAGCCTATGACCTGCTGGCCCGGCACACCGGCTCGCCAAAGCGCGTACGGCGCCAGCTGGACGAGGAACTGGCATCGAGCGATAAGTAGCGCCTCCCGTCGGGTTGGCTGCAGGTATGCGGCATAGCTCACGGATGTGCAGGGTGGTGATGCCTCGCACAACCCTGCCGGCATCTCCCCGGGGCGTTTCCTCGCCTGTGCACGAATCCGGAGCACCCGTCATGAATAGGCAATGATATCGTCATCCGGAGAACCGACACCCTGTCGAAAACGTCTTTTACCTGAAGCGTAGTCGCCCGGAGCATCGACTGCATGGCTGGCACGCTGCCCCATCGGCAAACCCGGCATCGGCGTATTTTTCAGCCAGCCGCTCTTCACCTTCCACTAATATCCTCATGCAACAGCCAACCGGATCAGGCTTGCCTCGTTTGTATCCTGCACGGGCCTCACCTAGAATCAGATACGGACAGACTCATGTTCTGTCTGCAGCCAGGTAGAGGATATAACAACATGTACTCACACCTGTACACGGTGGCCGGCATCCTGATGCTGGGCACAGTGGTAAACCTCGCGGCAGATGCAGCACAGCCCCAGACTGCCGGGACGGAAGCCGGCCTCCCTTTTCCTTCCAGCACCCCGGAGGACACCAGCGGTGAGACGGCGGCTGCCTCTGATGTCCGCCCGATGCCCGGCGAATTGAAACGCCTCGAGGACCTCAACCTGTTATCCACGGCGCTGGTGACCAAGGCCGGATCCGGGTCAGCAGCAGCGCACAAGTTCCGGCTAGAGGCGCGCATGTATCGCGAGCTGTTGCGACAGGCAATGCTCAGCAACCGCGAGCAGCCCGCAAACCGGCAGTTGCCGCAGCCACTGCTGCTGGACATGGTGCGCATGTCAGCGCTGCTGCATTCGGCTGCTGACTGCAAGACAGGATTTATCATCAGCTGTCCCGCCGATCTCATGCGACAGCTCCAGTCACAGCAGGCCAGGGTTACACAAGGCCTGAAGATGGCCAGGATGATGTATGACTAGTTTTCCGCGGTGAACGCGATCTGGCACCAGTTCGCAACAACGGTTTGGCAGATTGTCAACGAATCCGCCTTCTGGCTGATCGCCAGCCTGCTGATTGGCGGCCTGGTGCACGAGTTTCTGCCTTCGAGCCGCTTCCGCGAACTGCTGAACCGCAAGGGCCAGGTCGGCATGTTTGGCGCCATCGCGTTCGGCGCCATTCTGCCGATCTGCAGCTGCGGCGTCATTCCACTCGCCATCAGCCTGTATCGCTCCGGTGTACGACTCGGGCCCGTGATGGCCTTCGCGGCCGCAACGCCCATCATCAATCCCGCCGCGGTGATACTGTCACTGGCCCTGCTCGGCCCGCAGATCACGATAGCCTATGTCACCCTGGGACTGGTGCTGCCTTACCTGCTTGGGCTGATCGCCGAACGGTGGGGGGAACCACTTGAAGTTAAATCCGTCGCAGAGGTGTCTGCCTGCTGCAGCGGCACCCAATCATCAGGGCCGGCAGAGTTACCGGCATCCGGAAGCAGGCTGCTACCGCGTATCGCCGCGGGGCTCCGCTGGGGCTTCACAGACCTCGGTCCGACGATCGCCTTCTACATGACCATCGGTGTACTGCTGGCAGGTCTGATCGCCGCCTTCCTGCCGACAACGTGGGTGGACAGCTATCTGCGGGACAGCTCGGGCCTTGCACTGATGGCAGCAGGGGTGCTCGGCGCCAGCATCTACGTTTGCGCGGTCGGGCACATCCCGCTCGTGGCGAGCCTGCTCGCCATGGGGGCTGCCCCGGGGATCTCCATTGTGTTTCTGGTAACGGGCACGGCAACCAACCTGCCGGAACTGATTGCACTCTACAACACGATCGGCAGACGGACCGTCGTCTTGTACGCTTCGTCGCTGATCGTCGGCGCCATGATTGCGGGTGTGGCCGTCAACGCCTGGCTCATGCCCGGCTTCGCGCCCGTATTCGATCCCGTACGCAGTCTGGAGCTGGTCGAGGCAGGCGAACGGCTACAGCCGACAACAGGTGCGTTAGTCAGTGCGGTCGCGAGCGCGGTGCTAGTGGCCTTGGCGGGCTTCGGCACCTGGCGCTGGATCGCGGCGCGCCTCCGGAGCCGCAGCACCAAATCCGACGACAGCTGCTGCTCCGGTTGAAGCCAGCTCGATCAGCTCACGTTTCTGTTGCGCGTCCAGCTCGTCGGTTAACAGCTCAGCATAGTTGGGCAACACCCTGCGAAACGCCTCGCGCTCATCCGCATCGACCTCGTAAATGGCCATGCCGGCTTTTTTCAGTTCAGCCAACGCCGCGGCCTCGCGTTGTTGCGCATCGTTTCGTTGCCAGATGGTGGTTTCACGCACGACTGAGGCGAGTTTCTCCTTGGTCGCAGGATCGAGGTTAGCCCAGTGCTCCGCAGGTGCAACCAGCACCCACCCCTCGTAACGATGGTTCGTGAGCGACATGGCCAGGTGCACCCGGTAGAGTTGCTCGCGCACGATCTGCTGCAGTGTCGCGGCCCGGCCAGCGATCAGGCACTCGCTCAGTACCGCTTGCCTGTCTTCCGGGTCGATCCGGCGGGCACTGGCCTTCCAGTACTGATACTGTTTTTCGGCAACCGGGTCGTGCCGGGTGATCAGGAATTCCCGCGCCTTGAGATTGCGCGCCCGATCGTAGCGCTTCAGGCCCGAAATGATATGCATGCCCTCGTCCCAGTAGGCAAGCACCTCCCAGCCATGCCTGCGCGCATCATCGGCGAGGTATTTCCCCAACGCGCCATCCAGACGCTCGTGCACCGCCTCGAGGCCTGGATAGAAGAAAGGCAGTTCCAGAACCTGGTACGCGCGAACCTGTGTCGCCAGACTGCGCACCGGCATGACCAGCAGCTCAGGAAGCGGGTCGGCTGTGCCGGTCAGCGACGCAGCTTCGATGGCAATGTCAATGCCGTGGTCCCTGGCAGCCTGCTGCAGGTGCGCTGCAGCAACCCACGCGAGATGGGAGTTATCCGCGGGTGCGACGACGGCAACCCGCAGCGTTTCAGTCCCGGAACCGGTTGCGGCGCTGACTGACGCCAGCGCCGCAACCACGCAACAAAACGACCCGAGCAGACGGGCCAGACGCCTGATCGGTCTAACGGACGATGACACCTCTAGGCCTGTCTCCCACCGGTATGCTGGCTATAGCGGTCTCCGTCTCGCTGTCGACTACAACCAGCTCGTCGGTCCTTTCACAGTTCACGAAGAAATACCGGCCGTCGTTGCTGAAATCGCCGGTGTGCGCCCCGCAATTCCGGGGAAGCTCAATGCTGTTGACGATCTGGAGATAGGTGCCCGAGTCCTCCATCACGTCGAGCACATCGAGCCGACTGGCGTCAGCCGAGCCGGACGGCGCATCCACCACGCCGTTCATGATCAGGTAAGCGTAGTGACCATTCGGCGTGAACTCGCTGGTCTGGGCACCGACGCCCAGCCCATCGTCCTGCGTGAGCTTCTTCAGATGCTGAGGCGCGTCGGGAAGATTGCTCACATCCCAGATGTCATAGGTATTGTCGAGTTCGAGATTTTCGACCAGTACAATCTTGCCGTTGGTCGTTGCCATGAAGGGCAACACCTTATCTTTGTTGCCGTCGGCCAGTGGAGGCAGCACCTGATGGATAATCTGCTTCGTCTCCGTGTCGACGATTGTCAGGGACTCGCCACCAAGGTCCGGTTCCATGAAGTAGCGCCCGTTCGGGGTAATCGTTGCATCACAGGGACGCGCCGCACCGTTTGATCCTGACGGACCCGAGCTGGGATCGAAGTCGGGAACCGGTATGCGGTGGGCTATGGTACCGAAGTCGGGGTGGGCCGGGTCGGTGATGATCTCCTGAATCTCGTCAATCTCGCGGGCCGAGTTCCATGCCGAGCGGCCGTCCGGAGATATGCCGATGAAATTGGAACGCGAGCCCGTTTTGACAGGGGCACCCGGTAGATCGTAGGTGTCAACGGTGACGATATTGTTGGCGTTTTTCAGCGGGCTCAGCGAGGCCCTGGCCTTGACGCCGATCACTTCACCGCCCAGGCCTGACCACCACCAGGCCGGATGACCGTCGTACTGATTGGCCGGCCAGCTGGTACCGAATCCGGCGTCCATGCGTTCCTTCTCCTTACACTTGATGGGATTCTTGCCGTTGGACGTCACACAGCGGATCAGCGACAGGGTTTGATCGCCTATATTGGAAACAAAGACATTCGAAACACCGGCAAGGCAAGCTGGCGACAGCGCCAGCGCTGCGCTGCCGGCAAGAAGCGCGAACATTCTTTTCATTACTGGATCCTCCTGCCCCGCGTTGATCGGGCCTGTTGTACGCCAAGGCTGATGTAAATATAGCAAGGTATCGATGCAGCGCCATGAATAATGCCGGCGGCCAGGAAAAATCAGATCATTCAACTATTCCGATATGCTTATTAATCTTCGCCACTTGCAATCACACCCGGGTACGCTGACCGCAACGGTGGGAGCTGGATTACGAGTGCGTCTCATTTCTGGCGTTGGTGTATCATCTGATTCACAACCGGGAACCACGGCCGTCATACAACGCCGCGCCAGGCGGCCGTGCTGGACAGAAGCGCGTGTCCATACCCGACAATCATGCACCAGTGAAGGAGTGTGCCGTGACAACCGAAGACTACAAAGCGCTTGCCTCCGAACTCAGCTATATCCTCAGCCTGCAGACCGCACCGCTCGCGATCACCTTCTCGCAGGATGCACCTGATGGCATTCACGCCTATGACGCCGCCATGCCGGCTCCCACCGCCGATGGTCGTACGGGGCGCGTACCGGCAGGCTGCGTATTCTGGATCAAGGCCCAGGACCGTACCTTTACCACGACTGCCGAGGACCACGGTAATTGCAGTGTAGGCTGCGTCACCCATGGCCTGAAGTCGCTGGAAGCGGTCGCCAACAATTCCGACGTCGCGTGTCTCGTCGATGCCGGCTGGGTGACACCGGAGATGTTCCCGCAGATCCCGGTGGTCAAGGGTTCGCCCAGACATGTGACCTATGGCCCCCTCTACGAGACAAGTCTGGAGCCCGATGTCGTCTTCCTGCGCCTGAATGCCAAGCAGGCGATGGTTCTCTCTGATGCTGTTCCGGAGATTGCCTTCCAGGGAAAACCCCAGTGCCACATCATCGCCATCGCCAAGGAGCAGAATCAGGTGGCAATCAGCGTCGGCTGCATGCTGAGTCGCGTGCGCACCGGCATGGCCATCACCGAGATGACGTGCGCGATACCCGCGCAGCGCCTGCATGAGGTGGTGGAGAAGCTGCGCAACGCCTGCACCGCAGACAAGGCCGTAGCTTCCTATGCAAGCGATGACTCAAAGCGTTTCGGGCAGTATCTGTCCTGAACCTGTATCCCGGGAAGTGAACATCGCCCGAATCCGCATCTGGCGCTGGTATTAATTTCCAGTTCAGGAGCGTCGCCGGGGTAGCGTCACGGGGAAACGGGCTGTATCACTCGCGGCGCCGGGGAAAGTCCAGCAGACAGCATCTGCCAGACGGATTACGCGTCTCGCAATCACATTCAGATCGCCTGGTATGTTCGATGACAAACTCCCGGCATGAATCCCCTTTGCCAGAGCCACGATCAGAAATGATGTCTCGAAGGCTCATATCAAAGCAGTAGCAAATGGTGCGATTGTCTTCCCTTGATTTCTGCCCCACCGACTGCCTGAGCTCGGAGCGCCCCAGGGTGGATTCATGACTGAAATATACGACATCACAGTCAGGGTCCGGGCAAAAGTAATATTCATGTGCTGTCAAGCGCCTCGCCCAGGGCTTCCTGAGCTGGTGCAACACGGTATGCCGCGAGACGCGCGCGCAGGGTTTTCCATTCAGCGGACAGTCTGCAGTCTTCGAATCACCATTCCCGTTGCATGCATTGCCATCGTGCCCCATAGCGCTTTCTCTCCTGCCACATGAAGACTATAAAGACTATAGTTTACTGAGGAACAACTCGACAGGATAACTGCCGAACAGTCTCCGTTGACTCAATTCCCGCTGCAGTAGCAAGTGTACTGCCGCACCGGCAAAATTGGCCGTTGAAACAATTCGGATTCCGGGAAGTGGTGGCCGACTTGCCGCTACTCGCATCAACCCGGCCAGCAGGAGCTTTCGATTGCCTCGCCGAGGTCGGCCTCGATCAGGCGGCGGCACACTTCCAGCAACTGCTCGATCAACCGCGGCTCGAAACGCGCGTAGGCCTCGGCATCGGGCACACGCCTGACCACCACACCGAGCAGTTCGGTGATGGCATTGCCGATCGAGTTCTGGCTGATGGTGACGATCAGTTTGTCCTCGTCGTTGCGGTAGATGAGCTGCTTGAAGGCCGGCTGCCAGCGAATGGCATTGGCGTAGGCGGCATCGACAATGCAGTGATCGCGGACCTTCTTCGCCGTTTTGCGGGCACGGAAACCCGCACCGTCATCGGCACCGTGGTCCTGTTCGACATCCTGTCGGCGACCTTCTTCACCATCATTGTCGTGCCGGTAGCCTATGACCTGCTGGCCCGGCACACCGGCTCGCCAAAGTGCGTACGGCGCCAGCTGGAAAGCGAACTGGCGGCATACGGATTAAGGCCGGTGATTCGCGCCTGAATGCTCCTGTTACGCGTGACATGGGACTTCCCCTGATTGAGTGGGTAACACATCAATTCAGACGAGACGCATTACTTCTGATGGCAAGGTTGTTGACCGAATGAATGCGGCCCTGCTCAATCAGACCGTAGGGTCGAATTCATTCGACCAGCGGTGTTTCATCCGAGCAGACGTCCTGCAGTGATATCCGTAGATAAAGGATGACAACCGGGTAACCGTGGTGATGCAATAGGCTGGTGGCCGAATGAATTCGGCCCTACAACGGTAATCTACCCACTGGCCGAATGAATTCGGCCCTGACAATCGAGAGTTCGAACCCCACGGTAACCTACCCACTCGATTCGGGGAAGAGCCATAAGGATGTAACCCGGGCCAGGACCTGGCCACCGGAATCGAGGTTGCCGGCGCGCCCATCGCCGGCCGATCTGCGCGTCACATGTCGAGCGGCTGCTTGATGCTGACGGCACCACGCAGGTCGCCGGGCTTGTAGCCCACTGCCCGGTCATGCGGGTACAGGGTCTGCAGCTCGGCCTGCACCGGCTCCGCTATCTGCCCGGCGCTGCCGTGACAGACGACACACTGTGGTGCCAGACCGATCGCTTTCATGTAACGCAGCGACTTTCCGGCTGGCTCCTCAACGACCTCGTAATGAGACATATCGTCATACTTCTCGCCCTGTGCGGCGCGGCGCTCGAAATCCTGCAGCACGCCCTGCTCCCAGACATCGGGTGATCCCAGCATCGGGTTGCGTACGCGCGTACCCACCCGCGTGACCTTCCAGCCCTTTTCCAGGGAAATGTCATTGGTAATGTCCGGCGCCACGTCGCGGCACACCTTCATCGCCGCAACCGGTCCGCCCGCCTGCATTTCGCGCTGCATGGCCCCGCCGAGCTGCTTGAGAAACGCACTGCTTGCCGCCTGTGCCGCGCTGACGCGCGCCTCGATGTCGGCGTCGCCGCTGGCAGCGGCAGTGGAAACCGTCACAACGCCTGCAGCGGCCAGCGCCGCTACGATGACAGTCCGGCGAATATAGGTGGTTATCTTCATGTCTGTTCTCCTGTTCCGTATAAAGGGTCTGGTCTGATTGAGGCAACCGCGCCCGCGCCTCAGCCTGGCCAGTATGCTGTTTCGATTGCCTCGCCGAGGTCGGCCTCGATCAGGCGGCGGCGCACTTCCAGCAACTGCTCGATCAGCCGCGGCTCGAAACGCGCGTAGGCTTCGGCATCGGGGACACGCCTGACCACCACACCGAGCAGTTCGGTGATGGCATTGCCGATCGAGTTCTGGCTGATGGTGACGATCAGTTTGTCCTCGTCGTTGCGGTAGATGAGCTGCTTGAAGGCCGGCTGCCAGCGGATGGCATTGGCGTAGGCGGCATCGACAATGCAGTGATCGCGGACCTTCTTCGCCGTCTTCAGGAAATCATTGTTGAACAGCAGCACGTTCTCGACGTGCTCGGGGAAGTACAGATCATCCAGCATCGGCGCGTTGCGTGTCGATACCTGGCTGAAGAAGGTCCGGTAGAAATCGATGAATCCCTTGAGGATCTCGTCGTACTCGTCCCAGAAACCGACCTCCTCCAGCGTCGCCACGCCGCCCTGGATTTCCCAGCTCGGCAGGCCCTGCGGGTAGCCGGTCAACTCGATGCGCGAGCCCGCATCGCCCACCGGCCAGAGCAGCTCCAGATCCAGCGCGCGATCGAAGAACTCGCGGTAGACATCGTGCATATAGGCCTCGAACAGGCTGTGCTGGCCGCCGTCCGTCAGGTTCGGATTGCTCGGATCGGCCGGCTGCGCGTTGCGCAGCTCGTCCTTGCTGAACACCATGAAATGGTTGTGCAGCATGCGGATACTGGGCACGCCGGGCGAGGTCAGCGGCCAGGTCGCATCGAGGCTGGCCTCGCCCGCCAGCAGCAGGTGGGTCTCCGGGTCCGGATAGTGCTCCACCATGTAATCGATAATGATCTGGTTCATGCGGTTCCAGACGCGTTTCACGTCGTCCGGCACCTGGGTGCGTCGCACCGGCCGGCCCAGCGGGTTGAGAATGCATTTGGAACTGTTGAAGATAATCGAGGTGTCGAAATCGCGGCTGTGACCCAGCGCCTTGCGGTACAGCAACAGGTTTTCGGGATTGGTCAACAGCCCGTTGTTGTGCATCAGGTCATTCAGGTTTTCGGTACTGTTGAAAAATTCGTTGGGCGCCATGGCCTCCGGCACGTCCAGCGGGATGGGCCGGAACGGGGTAACGATTTCTCTCGGGCCGGACTTCATGTCGTTGCTCCTTGTTGCCAGCGGGTACGGTTATTTGCCTGACCCGGCGATCCAGTCGAGACCGAGCGGATTATGCGGGTCTACACCGTCCATGAACGGCAGGTTCCGTTGTTCGTGTGTCAACTGGTAGACCAGGCCGATCCAGTTGCCAAGGATACCCTCGGCGGTATCGTGCCAGGTGTTGTCAAGGCGACCGGCAACCAGTTGCTCGGGGAATTCCGGCACCGGGTCGCCCGCCGCCTGCGCCGCGACCAGGCGCCGCCGGTATTCCTCGAGGATGGCACGCTCGCACGACTTGAGCTGGTTGTCGGGAAACGGCGGGTAATCATCACGCTTACCGTCGGCAAAACGCCGCACTTCGCGCTTGTACTCCTTGAGCAGGGACACGGTGTCATACTCCGGATGCCCCTGGAAATAGACGACGCGGAACCCGTCCGGACTGACGGCAAGGTGCACCCCGGCGTCCGCGCTCTCCACCAGCACATGCAGACCCGCCTCCCGGAACTGCCCGGCAGTGATGTTATTGAAGCGCGAATGCGGCACGTCGAACTTCGTGTTGACATCGTTCACCAGCGGGTGATCCGCCTGGATCACCCGGTGCGGAAACACACCCCAGCGCTTGGCAGGCAGCGGGCTGCGTTTCTGGCCGTGCTGGAACTGCATCGCCGCGTGCGTGGCAAGGCAGGAGCACAGCACCGAGGTCACGTTCTGCTGTGCCCAGTCGAACACCTCGCGCAGCGGCTCCCAGAAAGGTTCCTGGGACAGGTCGGGGTGCGAGACATTGGCGCCGGTGATAATCAGCGCATCCAGACCCTCGGCGCGAATCTGCTCGAAGCTGTCGTAGTAGCGCTCGATGTGCAACTGCGCCTGTTCCCCGCGCGGGAGTTCCCGCAGCGTGAACGGGTGCATGTAGAACTGGGCGATCGGATTGCTCTCCCCCACCAGGCGGAAGAACTGGCGCTCGGTCGCGGCCAGCGCCGCATCCGGCATCATGTTCAGCACGCCGATGTGCAGCTCGCGGATGGTCTGGTGCAGGGCCCTGCCCGGCTCGAGGATGGTCTGGCCTTCCTGGCGCAGGCGCTGGAAGGTCGGCAGGTCATTGTGGGCGACTATCGGCATGCGTGCTAGCCCCGCGGACTGTCCGCCTTGCGGGCAATCGCGTTTTCAACCAGGTCGAGAAAGTCCTGCTCGTCGCGCACACCCGCGACTTCATGCGAGGTCACGGTATAGCCATGCGGGCGCGCGATGGCCTCGTAGCGTGGCACGCGCGAATGGAACAGGCGCGGAAACACCCAGCTGCAGAAATCATCCGGGTCCACCTGTGCCGCGTACTCCAGTCCGCGCAGGACGAGATATTCCCGCAGCTGCTCCGCCAGAAACTCCGACCGGTAATACAGTGGCTTGGGACTGCTCTGGGCGCGACTGATCAGGGCCTCCTCCTCCGCCTTCTCGGTCACCCGGATGTACAGGATCAGCGTATGCTTCACCAGCAGGTCGATCACGGACGGTTCGTTGAGCTCGCACAGGCTGCCGCCCACGTCGTTGACGTAGTTGTCGTAACCGTAAATCTCGTGTGCCTTGCGGATAAACTCGGGCACGTCCTGCATGGCCGCGATCTCCGCCTCGCGGTACAAGGCCTGGCGCCGCGAGAACTCATCCAGCGGGACGCCGCCCAGCTCCGGGTTGCCGAGCTTGCCGACAAAACTCAGCACCGGCCCCAGGTCATCCACCTTGATGTTGTTGCGGATGTGGATCCAGTCACGGCGCAGCAGGTCGCGCAGGAATGGTGTCTGCATCGCCTGCTGCTTGATCAGGTCCATGATCGGTTCATCCAGGTAGCGGGTGCCGATGCGGTAGTCGCCCGAGTAGTGGAACCAGTGGTGGTTGCGCAGCAGCATCGACAGGTGGGTCTTGCCCACCCCGGACATGCCCAGCAGGGTAACGCTCTTGTTTTTCCAGGCTCGGAACTCGTCAATAGTGAACTGCATGCATCAGACCCCGGGATAGAAACAGTGGGGAAGTTTAACCGAAACGCGGTACGGCGTCAGAGACCGGTGGCATGCCCTGATGCCGCCATTCCGGGGAGCAATCCGGGGGGAAGACCCGGACCGCGCGGCCCTCGCCCCTGCGGGGCTCGAGCCGGACCCGCTTGTTTATGATCAAGGCTGATCGAGGTGTCGAATTCCGATCTCGACGCATCAGTAACAAAGGAGGCTAAAAGCCGCTTATTGATGACAGCATCGATGGATATTCCCGAGGGATTGACTCGGGCCCTGTCGCTCACGGCCTGGCCCAGACCAGCTTCTCGACCCGGGCCATGCCCGTAAAAATGGTCTCACCTCCTCCCCGTACATCGTCCACAGCCCTCGCCCTGCGGGCGCCGGCTTTGCCGGCACCCAGCCCGGCTATCAATAATTTCCCTGCTTCTGGGAAGTCCGCAGAACACAGCCGTCCTTTTACTTGTATTTTTTGAGGAAAACCCCACAACTCACTGTAAGTTAATATTAATACCCCTATAAATCACCATGCCTCGAATCCGCAACAGGGAATACAGTACCGGTTGAACCGGTGCTTGTGGTCAAGCACTGACGACGGAGTGTAAACCGTGGGATCCGTGTGATTGGCCTGTTCCAGCGCCCGGACACACCCGTCATCGATCGCCTGACCGCCCGCGATACGCTGTCGGGGTAACTGGCCACCCGCTTGACACCCGCATACGGGCCCGAGGTTGCTGCGCCTCGTGCCAGTCCCCGGCCTGATCCTTCAGCCGTCGGTACGCAACGTCCCGGTCAGATCAAGGATCAAACCAGACTGATTGCCGAGGGATGGAAAAAGGTATCGAGCAATACAGGAAGCAACAATATGCCAGGGCCAGGGAATCAGATAAAAGACCCGGAAAGGTCGATCAGCAACCCACCTCACCCGGGGCGAACGAGATCAAGGTTCGGGAAATGTTCGTTTACAGGCAGCGCTGGCCACCCTGGTTGCTGCTCGTTCCCGGCCGGCTGGCCATGGCTGCGTGCTGGTATCTCTGTTAAAACGGTATACGGCGATTCTGGCTTCATACTGACGCCAGACTGACAATTCGCCAGCACCATGTACGGCTGGTCAGAACGCTACCCGGGTTACCGGCTGGCTTCCGTCGAGTACCGCCTGAAAAATGCGACAAGCCGCCGGTAGGACGCACGCTCGTTCTCGAAACGCGTAAAACCGTGCCCTTCGTCCGGATAGACGAAATACTCCACCGTACGGCCCATGTCATGCATGGATTGCACCAGCCGGTCGGACTGTACCCGGGGTACTCGACTGTCGTTGGCCCCCTGATGTATCTGCAGGGGAGTCCTGATCCGTTCGATATGATAAAGCGGTGACAATGCCCGATTCCGTGCCCGGTTGCGGCGCGGATCAAATCCGAGCTCGACAAACAGATTGCGCTGCAGATACCGCGGCCAGCTGCGCACAAATGTGGCCAGCTCGGTAAAGCCGAAAAAGTCCACTGCAGCCCTGAACGTGTCTGGATACTGTGTAATCAGCGACATCACGCTGAACCCGCCGAAACTCATTCCGAAAATAAACAGATTGTCAGCGTCGACGATCTCCATGCTTCGCACTGCTGCTGCGATTTCAACGATGTCACGGATATGACCACCACCCCAGTCATTGTCATCCAGGGCGGCGTAGTTCTTTCCGAAACCGGTGCTGCCGCGCACATTGGGTGCCACAACGATAAAACCGCGGTTGGCCAGAAACTGGATGACGCTGTCATACAGAGGATCGATATGCTCGTGCGGACCGCCGTGAACAAGGAAGATAGCGGGGTGCCGGTTATTGGCCGAGGTGCCATTGGGGATAAAAAGATGCACCGGGATCTCAAGGCCATCAAAACCCGGTATCCGTAATGAACGTGCCTCGGCGAAGTCATTGCTGTCAATCCCCGATTGGTTGGCGTCATACAGAAGTACTGGTCCTTCTGTACCGACCCGATAATAGCGACCCGGCATACTCGAAGTCTCGGTGAGCACAATCCCCAGACCCGGGTTGCTCTCGCTGAATACTGCACCCGTAACAGTCCCGGGTGGCAGCCCGAAATCAGCCTGATCCTCGAAGCCATCGATGAGTACGGCTGTGCGACCCGCTAACCCGGTGCGGTATGCGATAACGGCGACACGTCCATCCGCATACATCGAGAGTGACTCCAGGTCATTGTCAAACGGCAACTGGACAGGCGTCGGCGCGGGGTCACCGATCAGGTAGTTCCAGAGACGAAATCTGTCCGAGCCCAGGGCACTGAGGAAGTAGACCCGATCTCCGGCAAAGTTTGCGTCGACATTATTGATCCCGGGCGCGGCACTGATGTAACGTGTCCTGCCGGTAGGAAGATGCAGCAAGCCCAGGTGCCGTTCATCAAACCCGATCAGTTCCCCAAACAGCAGATACTGGCCATCCGCGCTTACCTTGTCGCAGTCCAGGCTGCGTCCGTTGCCAGGTAACAACTGGCGCGCCCTGCCGGTACTGACTTCCACCTGCCACAGGCCGGATTCACGGCGATTGTGGCGTGTCTGCGCGTAGTACAGCAGTGTGTCATCCGGCGAGAGGCCGCAGGCCATGGTGGTATCACCTCTGCCAGCAGACGTGAGTCTCAGTATGTCTCCTGTTCCAAGATCCAGGCGGTAGAGGTCATGGTTCTCATTCCCTTCGTTATCACGCACGATAATCAGGAACCGGCCCTGGTGGTCAACCCCGAATCCCGAGACCGATTCAGACAGATGAGTAAGCTGACGCTGCAGGCCACTGGCCAGGTCCAGCTCGAAAATATTGTCCACATTCCCATCGTTCCTGATGAAATAGATGGAGTGGTTATCCGGGGCGAATTGTAACTGGTCAAGCGGGCGGGTCTGGAAAAAGCGTTCGAATGCAAACTCTGGTGCTACGGGGCGTTCGGGAATATTGCCCAACTCGACAGCGATAGAGAGTGGCCTGATTCCTCCTGCGCCAGCGTGCAGGGGCATGACGCACGACAAGACTGCAAGCAGCTTACCCAGGATGCCGTGCATCGTTATCGACCTGCCTTTGTTGCGTAACGCTGTCACGTTATCCACTGCCTTGTTGAGAAAGACCACCGGAACAGCTGCCTGTTGATTTGCAAAAAATATTGATCCGGTTTTTGCAGTGAAAAATGCATCACCGCTTCATCGGTCAGCTACCATCAGGTGATGCAGAAACTCCGGCTTACGGTAATTCAAAGTAGCATACAAATACCTGCGCTGTTTTGGACAATATTAAGGAATCTCCGATTAATTCGTCATGCCGGCGACAGCCGGCATCCAGGCTATTGAAAATACTGGATCCCGGCATGCGCCGGGATGACGATGAGTGAATTAATCAGGGGTTCCTTAAGTGAAAAATCAACATCCGAGTGTCGCGAAGCACAGGGATGTTCGAGAGCGACCACTTGCACATGGCCCAGGCCAGCTTCTCGACCCGGACTATGCCCGTAAAAATGGTCTCACCTTCTCCCTGTACATCGTCCATGGCCCTCGCCCTGCGGGCGCCGGCACAGCCTGCGTCCAAAACGGCTAGACTGCCGTTTTGTCGAACCAACTTGGTTCTGATCAAAGCGTATCGAGGGTTCGAATTCCGATCTCGACGCATCAATAAGAAAGGGGGCTAGAAGCCCCCTTTCTATTGATATGGCGGAGAGAGAGGGATTACTCGGGCCATACGGCCCTCGCCCCTGCGGGGCCGCCGTCACTCGCGCTCCGGCGTTCTCTCGCGCCTGCAGCGCTCGAGTCGAACCCGACTCTTTATATAATCGAGGGTTCGAACCCCTCGGCCAATAATCAAAAAGGCCCCATCCGGGGCCTTTTTGATTATTGGCGGAGAGAGAGGGATTCGAACCCTCGATACGGGATTACCGTATACACACTTTCCAGGCGTGCTCCTTCAACCACTCGGACACCTCTCCGGAATCATTTACTGCTGATCATTTCAACACATAACTGCAAATCTGATCGACGGAACACGCCAGCGTGCCCGTTATTCGCCCGCTGCGCGGACTCACCCCTGCGGGGCCGCCGTCGCTGACGCTTCGACGTTCTCTCGGCGATGCCTCGAGTCAACCACTCGGACACCTCTCCGGAATCATTGACTGCTGATCATTTCAACACATAACTGCAAACCTGATCGACGGTACAAGCGGGCGTGAGCCGAACAGGCGCGGAAGAGTAAACCAGAACCCCATGTCGTTCAAATGGATTCCGGATGAGCGTTGCACGTCACGTGTTCTGCTAATCCACCTGCGCCTGGCGGCACCGCCCTCCCGAAAGCAGGTCCTTGCCCCAGCTGCGGGTGGCCGGGCGAGCCGGTCGGGTCATGCGAGCTGCGCGCGGCGATCCTGCCCGGATACACCCACGCGACAGGCAAGCGGCGTCACAACTCGACAGGAATTCCGACAATCCCGCAACAGGGAAGGAGAGGGAAAACACTTGATATCAATAGGTTACAAACTGATAGATGTCAAATTGTAAGGAATTGTTGACTAATTAGCATATTAGACTATTCTAATGCTATACCGAATTACCCGGAGGTAATGACGATGAGCCATAAGTTTAGACGTTACATGCTGTTGCTGGGCATGCTGACGCTCGGGTGGCTACCGGTTATCGGAGTAGCCGCTGATGATCCCGAGCTGTGTGCGCCGTTCAAGGATAGCAAGGTGGATACCACACTGGTGTCGTCCATGCTGAAGGCAGCCAAAGACGGCTATCTGTATCGAATCCAGAAAGACACCTCGCAGGTGGGCTTCTGTGTCGACAGCGAGTTCAAACGCGTGGAGGCCGCCTTTAACGATTTCAGTGGCGGCCTGGCGTTGACGCCCGCCGAGTGGGTTGCGCACGACCAGCAGGCCATGGTCGTGATCCGGACCGCCAGCCTGGATACCCGCGGCTCGATCGTCGAGAGCCTGATCAAGAGCGAGCGTTTCTTCGACGTGGAGAACTACCCGGAGATCCTGTTCATAAGTCGCAGCTTCGAGTGGCTGGGCACGGACAAGGCGAAGATCCATGGTGACCTGACCGTGCATGGTGTCACCCGGCCGGTGGTGCTGGATGTCACGCTGATCCCGGTGGAGAAACAGCAAGGCACCACCGAGGAGAGCATCACGATCAAGGCATCGACCGTGATCAACCGTTCCGAGTTCGGCATGGACAGCCTGTCGAGGCTGGTCAGTGACCAGGTTGAGCTCTGCATGTCGGTCGAGGTTTTACGCTACCGCGGCTGATCAACACCGGGGCGCTGACCGACGGCCAGCGCCCCGGTCGCATGTCATATATTCCTGTAAACCCGTTACCGCAAGCGCCTGCTTGATGCGTCGCCGTGGCTAGTAGCGCACAGCCGGTGTTTCTATTTTCAGGCCGTTGGACCGCGACATGATGTACAGCCCCATCAGGTTGATCTCATCCGAGCCGGATTCGAACGGCTCGGCACGCATCAACGTGAGGCACTGTTGTATACGCTGATTCAGGTTGGTGATCTCGCCGATATCGAGCCGGTAGGCGGGAAAACCGTTGCCCTGACCTTCGCTGATCTTCTGCCCACGAATCATCTGCCCCGGGTACATGTCATGGCAGTGATAGCAGGAAATATCGATCAGCCCGTAGCGGGCCTTGTACAGCTGTTCACCCTTTTCCAGCAACTCCACCATGGGGCCATCGGTCTGGACGTTGACCGGCACACCACGCGCCCGGTTGCGCACAAAGGTCTCCAGCGCAATCAGGTCGGGATGATCGTCGGGCAGTATCTCGCCGGTGGTCCTGGTAAGGCACAGGCTGATCTGTTGTTGCAGGCTCACCAGCCCACCATCCCGGTAGACCGGGTAGCGCGCGATATTCCCGGTATCCAGGCCGCCGCCGTCGTCGCCATGACAGTCGGCACAGGACTTGCTGTCGCCGCCCGGCTGCTCGTTGAATAACGCCTGACCCTGCTCCAAGGTAAACATGCCGGGATTCAGGAAGTCATCGTCCTGCATCTCGCGCGTGGCCGGCTTGATGAATTCATAACCGGATCGCGGCTCGCCCGCGCCCGCCGGCAGTGCCAGCACCAATCCGAGTATCAATCCGAAATACCTGCTTGCGAGATTCATTTCAATGTCACCAGGTAGGCAATCACGTCTTCAACCTGCTGCGCCGTGAGAAAGGTTTTGCCCCTGTAGCGCTTGCCGGGCCGGTGGATCAGGCGTGGATCACGGTAGAAGCCGGGCATGATCGACATCGGGTTGATGTGCCGCGTATCCACCACGCGCAGGCGGATCTGCGCCTCGCCGAGGCGTGCGGCAATACCCTCCAGCGGGGGACCGATGGTGCCGTAGGCCTCGACGCCGGGGATCGGCAGCTGGTGGCAGGCGAGGCAATTGCCGAGGTGACTGTCCGAGACAATCGCCGTACCACGCCCGGCATCCCCGGCCAGACCGCATAACGGCGCGGCGATGCCGTACTCCACCACCTCCCAGCGACAATAGTCTTCGGGAAGCTGCGCCTGTTCCGCGGCAAGACCACTGAACGGCAGCGGGATGATGGACAGCAATACCAGGCAGATCCGGAGATATTTCATGCCAGGCATCCCGTCGGGTTAGCGTAATTGTCCGGAATCATATCGGGTGCTCCCGTTTGTATGCAGTCCGCAACCCATGCCTGTGGCAAACAAGGCCGGATAGTCCGGACCTGAATCATCAGATCAGCATCGCATTTTCCCGACGTTCTCCGGCAGCCCGGATGCCGGAATCGATCCCGGGTAAACTCTGCAGAACCGGTTGGATTTCGAGCCGGCCTCATAGTACATCAACAAGCATTTAAACTGCCAATTGCACTCTCCTTCCCAACAGACAGGCCGCGTTTTTTAGTATGATATCCCGCATCGATCGATTTGCTTCCAGGATGCTGCAGGCCGTGCATTACCAGCACAAATACGAGCCGGTATACCTGCCTGGACTCACGAACCCGCAACGGACACTGCCCTGCCGAATGTATCTTCCACATGAATAAATCCAGAGCAATCGGCCGTACCTTGCTGTTCCTCATCGCCTACTGCACGCTTGCAGCTGTCGTCTATTTCGCCAGCCTGCTAATGCTGCAGCATGGCGTTTTATTCAACGCGCCCTGGTTTGCCACCGCACAGAAATCCCTTTACCGGGCCGGGATGTCTGACAATGCAACGAACTGGCTTTCGCTGCCCGGCTGCATCACACCCGACCCCGAGCTGGTTTACATACCGTCGACAGGCTCATGTGAATTCAATCATATCGAATTCAGGACCACCCTGAACTTCACGGAAGAAGGCAGATATACGGGTGACAAACCGCAGGGTACAGGCATTGCCGTAATCGGCGACTCACACGCGATGGGCTGGGGGGTGAACGATCTCGAGACGTTTGCGGCCCACCTGCAGGAACTGTCAGGGCGCCCCGTATACAATCTGGGCGTAGCGAGTTACGGGACATCCAGAGAACTCATCAGGCTGAAAAATTCCGGGCTGCTGGAGAAGATTGATACCGTCATCATTCAGTACTGCAACAATGACTATAATGAAAATATCATGTTCGACACGGCATCGCGGCAAGAGCTGCACGAGAAGGTATTCGGCCACGCCGGGACGGACGAGGTACAGCAGCCCGACATGCTGAAATTCATCACCAAAGGCTACTGGCTTACCCTGAAGGCCCCGCTAAAGTCCCTGGCCGACAGACTGCGTCGCAAGAACTTCGCACGCCACTACAATGTTCTGATTGACACACTGCAGAAGCAATACGAGGTATTGCGCGGCAAGCATGTCATTGTGTTTTACAGCAATCCCTATGGCCAGAAATACCGGAATTATCCGGCTGGCAGGGACACCCGGTTACCCGAAGTCTCATTCGTGGATCTCGACCTCAACCAGGCGGACTACCATAAACTCGACAATCACCTGACCCCTGCCGGCCATCGAAAGGTAGCCGAGCGCCTGTTCAAATACCTGCAATCCGCACCCTGAAAGCCGCGCGATAGCGCCTTGTTTTCGAGTTATTCCCCGACGGTGGATCAAATTCGCCATTCTGCCGAGGCGAACGCACTTGCCCTGCGGGGCCGCCGGCATTGCCGGCGTGCTTCGCGGCTGCGCCGCTCGTCGAACCCAACCAATCGGAAACACTCGGGTTCGAATCCACTGGCAACAATCCATGTGAAAAAAGGGCGCAAGGCCCCTTTTTCACATGGATGGCGGAGAGGGAGGGATTATTCGCGCTGCGCGCTCACCCCTGCGGGGCCGCCGGCATTGCCGGCGTGCTTCGCGGCTGCACCGCTCGTCGAACCCAACCAATCGGAAACACTCGGGTTCGAATCCACTGGCAACAATCCATGTGAAAAAGGGGCGCAAGGCCCCTTTTTCACATGGATGGCGGAGAGGGAGGGATTATTCGCGCTGCGCGCTCACCCCTGCGGGGCCGCCGGCATTGCCGGCGTGCTTCGCGGCTGCGCCGCTCGTCGAACCCAACCAATCGGAAACACTCGGGTTCGAATCCACTGGCAACAATCCATGTGAAAAAAGGGCGCAAGGCCCCTTTTTCACATGGATGGCGGAGAGGGAGGGATTCGAACCCTCGTAGGGCGGTAAAGCCCTCAACCGATTTCGAGTCGGTGCCGTTGTGACCGCTTCGGTACCTCTCCAGTGAACCCGGGACTGATTTACGGTACTAATCTGACTTCAGGAACCTGCCGATCCGGAGATCGTTCAGGTATGATAACCATACAATGTATCAGGGATATAGACTGACGGCACATGCTTGACCCAGCCAAGCGATCTGTAAACCCGTTTGCATGCGCCCAGGGCGTCGTCCGGTCTGTGCATTCTAGCGCATGCCTTGCCGGGTCGGCTACGGGCAACATCAAGCTGATTCTCATCCTCTGCCTGGCGCTGTCGGCTTGTGGGCGTCCACTCTCGCTGCTGGAACAGATCCAGCAGCAGAATCAGCTGATCGTCATCACCCGTAACAGCTCGACCACCTACTTCGAGGGCCCGGACGGGCCGACCGGCTTTGAATACGAACTGGCCAGTCGTTTCGCGGATTATCTCGGCGTTGACTTGCGTATCGTCATACCACCGAACTTCAATGACATTCTGCCACTGGTCGTACTGGGCGACGCCCACCTCGCGGCAGCCGGACTGACCGTCACCCGCAAGCGCAAGGAAAAGGTGCGCTTCGGCCCCGTCTATCACACCATCACCCCGCAACTGGTCTACCGCAGCGGCGATGTCCGTCCGAAATCACCGGCCGACCTGAACGGAACACTGGAGGTACTCGCCGGCAGCAGCCATGAGGAACGCCTGGAGGAGCTGCAAGCGAAGTACCCGGACCTGAAATGGCAGAGCAATACTGCGCAGGACAGCGAGGAATTGCTGGCCATGGTATGGCAACAGCTGATCGACTACACCGTGGCTGATTCCAACGAATTGTCCGTCAACCGTCATTTCTACCCGGAACTGAAACCCGCCTTCGATCTCGCCGCGCCGCAATCACTGGCCTGGGCATTTCCGAAATCCGCCGACAAGAGCCTGTACCTGGCGGCGATCACCTTCTTTAACAAGATCAGGCAAAATGGCACGCTGGCACAGCTGATCGAACGCTATTTCGGCCATGTCGAGGATTTCGACTATGTCGGCACGCGCCGTTACCAGGCCCACATCGAGCAGCGCCTGCCGGCCTACCAGGATCTGTTTATCGAAGCCGGCGCAGAGGTCGGTATGGACTGGCGCCTGCTTGCGGCTATCGGTTACCAGGAATCGCACTGGGACCCGGATGCGGTATCACCGACCGGGGTGCGCGGCCTGATGATGCTCACGCTGAACGCCGCCGATGATCTGGATATCGAAAACCGCCTCGACCCCGAACAGAGCATCCGCGGCGGCGCGGAGTACCTGTTACGCATGCGCGAACGCATCCCGCAGCGCATCCCCGAGCCCGACCGCACCTGGTTCGCACTGGCTGCCTACAATGTCGGCCTCGGTCACCTGGAGGATGCACGCATCCTGACCGTGAAAAACAAGGGCGATGCCGACAAATGGGTGGATGTGAAAAAGAACCTGCCGCTGCTCAGCAAGAAGAAATGGTTCCAGCAGACCCGCTACGGGTATGCCCGCGGCCGCGAGCCGGTGCGCTACGTGGAGAATATCCGCACCTATTACGACATCCTGGTATGGCTGACCGAGCAGGAAAATTCCGCCGAAAGCGTGCGACGCGAACCGCTGCAGTTCGGCTCACCGGCGCTGTAGGCGACGGTGATTCAATCGTGGACAACGTCCGCTCTTACGCCGGCGCAACTATTGGGTGTAGGAGCGCATCTCATGCGCGATGCGGTATTTGAAATGATCGCGGATGGGATCCGCTCCTACAGGAGCATCGATTGGGCGCGGAAGCGCAGGCATGCGCGAATTACAGGCAACAATTATTCGCGGACCACGTCCGCGCCTACTGGCCCAGCAGCTCGGCTTCCATGGAGAGGTAGACCTGGTAGGCGTTGCGCCGGTTGGCCTCTGCAAATGCCGGCAGGTCGCTGAATTCACTCCAGTCGATCCCGCGATAGGCCTCGTCGAACGGCACCAGCTCATTGACGGCCTGTCCCATCTGTTCGCGCAGGAACGCCAGGTAACGCCGCGTCAGCCTGATGGCCTCGTTCGGCTTTTCCGCCACGCCACCATGCCCGGGTACCAGTGCGACCAGCTTCTCGCGCTCCATGCGTTCCAGTACCTGGACCCAGCGCCTGGTGTTGGCATCGCCGAGATACGGTACCCTGCCCTCGAAAATGATGTCGCCCGAAAACAGCACCCTGTCAGGTTCCACGTACAGGGTGAGGTCACCGTCGGAGTGGGCATTACCGACCACGGTCACGATGAAGTCAACATCCCCGAGCCGGAACCGTGTCCCCTCTTTCAACTGCTGGTTCGGCCGCACCAGCCGCGTCGCGCTGTTCACCCACGGATCCAGGGTGAAACGACGCTCCTCGAGGCGCTCCCTGGCAGCGGGCGAATCCAGGTACAGGTCGGCGCCCTCCGGCGCGATGATCTCGGCATCGAGATCGGAAAACACCTGCAGGCCGTAGATATGGTCGGCGTGGTAGTGGCTGACGATCACGCGCACGATGGGCTGGTCGGTAATCTCGCGGATCTTCTCCAGCAGCAGCTGCGCCAGCGCAGGCGTGCCCAGCGCGTCGAACACCACCACCCCGGCACCGGTTATCACCACGCCGGCGTTGGAAATAAAGCCCTGGTTATCGGTCGCCACCCCCGCGGCACCCTGCGCGAACCAGACATGCTCGGAAACCTGCCTGAGGTCCATCTCGACCGTCGCCGGCGGGTATCCCGCAGCGTCGTCGGGCGCGGCGGCCGGCAGTGAGAACGGGAAACACACCAGTGAAATTGCGAGAATACAGCTTAACAACCGCATGTTATTACCTTGTTGAAGCATTCGGGAACGCGTTTCAACGATACTACTCCGGACCACTCCCGGCAAATTTACGCGCGCCGCACGCGAAAAAATGCCTTGAGCAGCTCAGCGCACTGTGCCTCCAGCACCCCGCCCTTCGCTGTCACGCGGTGATTGAGGCCGGGCAGCTCGAAGCCGCGACACACACTGCTTACCGCGCCGCTTTTCGGGTCATGCGCACCGAACACCACGCGTGCCACCCGCGCGTGCACCATGGCGCCAACGCACATCAGGCACGGCTCCAGTGTCACGTACAGCGTGGTGTCGGGCAGCCGGTAATTGCGCAGCGCCAGGCCGGCCGCGCGCAGGCAGTCGATCTCCGCATGGGCGCTCGGGTCGTGCGCACCAATGGGCCGGTTGCGGCCGCTGGCAACACGTTCATCACCCGCGACCAGCACCGCCCCCACCGGCACCTCGCCCGCCCGTGCGGCACGTTCCGCGCACTCCAGCGCCTGCTGCATCCAGTGTTCGTCAGGGTGTTGTGTCATCACTGTGTGCAGATGGATTTAATCGGAACAGGTGAATAAGGGCAGCCCCTGATGGCACTGGTTCCCGGCGTGTGTGCTATTCGTTTCCAGCTGGCCACAGGTTCACGGGCAGGCAACAGGCATTCAGTACGAAAATTCCGTGTTTTTCCGTGTGCTTCCTTGGCTATTCATTGACATACAGTCAGGCAACGTGTCATCGAGAAAGAAATCGACACTCTTCCACGCTGCCACCGGATCACTCCCACTCGATGGTGGCTGGCGGCTTGCCGGATATGTCGTAGGCAACACGCGAGATGTGCGGCACCTCGTTGATGATACGGCGCGACACCGTGTCGAGGAATTCATAGGGCAGGTGTGCCCAGCGCGCGGTCATGAAATCGATGGTCTCGACAGCGCGCAGCGCCACTACCCAGGAATAGCGACGCCCGTCGCCGGTCACGCCGACCGAGCGCACCGGCAGGAATACGGTAAAGGCCTGGCTCACCGTGTCGTACAGGTCGTGCCGGCGCAGCTCCTCGATGAAGATGTGATCGGCAAGCCGCAGGGTGTCGGCGTATTCCTTCTTCACCTCGCCCAGGATGCGCACCCCCAGCCCCGGGCCCGGGAACGGGTGACGGTAGACCATGTCGTAAGGCAGCCCGAGTTCGACGCCGAGCTTGCGCACCTCGTCCTTGAACAGTTCGCGCAGTGGCTCGAGCAGCTTCAGCTTCATGTCTTCCGGCAGGCCGCCGACGTTGTGGTGCGACTTGATCAGGTGCGCCTTGCCGGTCCTGGCACCGGCGGACTCGATCACGTCCGGGTAGATCGTGCCCTGCGCCAGCCACTGCGTGTCGCCGCTCAGCTTCGCGGCCTCCTCCTCGAACACCTCGATGAACAGGTTGCCGATGATCTTGCGCTTGCGTTCCGGGTCCTGCACGCCGTCCAGCGCGGCGAGGAAGCGCGCCTCGGCATCGACGCGGATGACGCGCACGCCCATGTGCTCGGCGAAGGTCGCCATCACCTGGTCACCCTCGCGATGGCGCAGCAGGCCGTTGTCGACGAACACACAGACCAGCTGCTCGCCGATTGCCTTGTGCAGCAGGGCCGCCACCACCGAGGAATCGACGCCGCCGGACAGGCCCAGCAAGACCTTGTCGCTGCCGACCTGCGCGCGGATATCGCGGATACTGCTCTCGACGATATGGTCCGGCGTCCACAGCGCGTCACAGGCACAGATATCGATGACAAAACGCTGCAGGATGCGCCCACCCTGGCGGGTATGCGTTACTTCGGGGTGGAACTGGATGCCGTAGTAACCGCGCGTATCATCGGCCATACCGGCAATGGGCGCGCTGTCGGTGCTGGCGTTCACCTTGAAACCGTCCGGCAACTGCATCACACGGTCGCCGTGACTCATCCACACGTCGAGCAGTCCGTAACCTTCGTCCGAGGTATGGTCCTCGATATCGGTCAGCAGTCGGGAATGTCCGCGGGCACGCACCTGGGCATAGCCATATTCGTGATGGTCGGCATTTTCCACCTTGCCGCCGAGCTGCGCCGCCATGGTCTGCATGCCGTAGCAGATACCCAGCACCGGCACACCGGACTCGAACACCACGGCCGGCGCGCGTGGCGAGGTGTCGGCGGTGACCGTCTCTGGCCCACCGGACAGGATGACGCCGCGCGCGCCGAACCCGGCGATTTCGTCCGGCTCCGCGTCCCAGGGAAATATCTCGCAGTACACGCCCAGTTCGCGCACGCGGCGCGCGATCAGCTGGGTGTACTGGGAACCGAAATCCAGGATCAGGATCCGGTGAGCATGGATGTTATCAGTCATCAGGCAATTCCGGCAGCAAAGGGGTCAGTATCTATTTCCGCCTGCCAGGATCGCAATGCGGACAACAATCGGGAAAAGGGTACTGACCCAAATGGTACTTGCATAGGCCAATATTTCTGTCATTCCGGACGGAACGAAGTGGTGATCCGGAATCCAGTTCGATTAATTCCCGCACATTCTGGATTCCCGCCTTCGCGGGAATGAAGGCATACAAAGAAAATTTCTCTTAAGCAAGCGCCATCCGGTACTGACCCTTTTTGGACATCAGGTATCCAGCCGGTAGTTCGGCGCTTCCTTGGTGATGGTCACATCATGCACGTGACTCTCGCGCATGCCGGCATTGGTCACGCGAATGAATTCCGGCCGGGTGCGCATCTCCTCGATACTGGCACAACCGGTATAGCCCATGCTGGAACGCAAGCCGCCCATCAGCTGATGCAGGATCGCGATCATCGAACCCTTGTACGGCACGCGACCCTCGATGCCTTCGGGAACCAGCTTGTCCGGCTCGCCGCCTTCCTGGAAGTAGCGGTCGCTGGAGCCTTCCTTCATCGCACCCAGCGAGCCCATGCCGCGGTAGGACTTGTAGGAACGTCCCTGGTACAGCTCCACCTCGCCCGGGGCCTCCTCGGTACCGGCCAACATGCTGCCGATCATCACCGACCAGGCACCGGCGGCCAGCGCCTTGGCCAGATCACCGGAATAGCGGATGCCGCCGTCGGCGATCAGCGGGATGCCGTCTTTCTTCAGCTCCTCGGCCACGTTCGCCACGGCGGTGATCTGCGGTACGCCGACCCCGGAAACGATGCGCGTGGTGCAGATGGAACCGGGACCGATACCGACCTTGACGCCGTCCGCGCCCGCCTCGACCAGCGCGCGTGCCGCCGCGGCGGTGGCGATGTTGCCGCCGATCACCTGCAGGTCCGGATAGTGCTGCTTGACCCAGCGCACGCGATCGAGCACGCCCTGCGAATGACCGTGCGCGGTATCGACCACGACCACGTCGACCTCGGCCTCGACCAGCGCCGCGATACGCGCCTCGCTGTCACCGCCGGTGCCGACCGCCGCACCGACGCGCAGGCGGCCGTACTCGTCCTTGCAGGCGTTCGGGAAGTCCGTGGACTTCTGGATGTCCTTCACCGTAATCATGCCGCGCAGCTTGAAGTCGTCGTTGATCACCAGCACGTTCTCGATGCGGTGCTTGTGCAGCAGGCCGATCACTTCTTCCTTGGCAGCCCCTTCCTGCACCGTCACCAGCTTCTCTTTCGGCGTCATGACGCTGGACACCGGCTTGTCGAGGTTGGTCTCGAAGCGGCGGTCGCGGCTGGTCACGATGCCCACCAGGTCATCGCCGTCGACCACCGGCACGCCGGAGATGTTGTTGGCGCGGGTCAGCGCGATCACGTCGCGGATGCTGGTATCGGGCGAGACCGTGATCGGATCCTTGATCACGCCGCTCTCGAACTTCTTGACCGTGCGCACCTCGGCGGCCTGGCGCTCGATGGTCAGGTTCTTGTGGATGATGCCGATGCCGCCTTCCTGGGCCAGGGCGATGGCCAGGCGTGACTCGGTGACGGTATCCATGGCCGCCGACAGCAGCGGCATCTTCAGCCGTATCTCGCGGGTCAGCTGGCTTTGCAGACTGACATCGCGTGGCAGGACGGTCGAATGCGCAGGCAGCAGCAGGACATCATCGAAGGTAAGGGCTTCCTGCACAATGCGCATGGGAGTTCGGTTTCCGCGGGTGAATGATTGGGCGCCAATTATAGGGACTGGGGCTGGTCCGGTAAACCGCGCCACCCGGCTTTCCGACCCGATTACCGCGAAATAAATCCGGCCTTTTGCCCCGCAAAACCGGCCGGTTTCGGGTATCCTTTCCGGTCATGCCGGCCACGCCCACAGACCCGGACAACCCGCCCCCGGAACGCGACGTCTTCAGCGTGTCGCGCCTCAACCAGGCGGCGCGCACCCTGCTGGAACAGGGTTTCCCGCGCATCTGGATCGAGGGCGAGCTGTCCAATGTCTCGCGCCCCTCCTCCGGTCACCTGTATTTCACGCTCAAGGACAGCCAGGCCCAGGTGCGTGGCGCCATGTTCCGCAACCGCAACCAGCTGCTGCGCTTCCGCCCCACGGAAGGCATGCAGGTGCTGGTGCGGGCGAAAATCAGCCTCTACGAGCCGCGCGGCGACTACCAGCTCATCGCCGAATCCATGCAGGAGGCCGGCGATGGCGTGCTGCAACGCGCCTTCGAGGCATTGAAGCGCAAACTGGACAGCGAGGGCCTGTTCGACCCGGCGGGCAAACGGGAACTGCCGCCGCTGCCGCGGCGCATCGGCGTGATCACCTCGCCGACCGGTGCCGCGCTGCGCGACGTGCTGAGCGTGCTGCGGCGGCGCTTTCCGGCCATCCCGGTGCTGGTCTACCCGGTGCCGGTACAGGGCAAGGACGCCGGCCGGAAGATCGCCGCCATGCTGCATACAGCCGACACCCGCAACGAGTGCGACGTGCTGATCCTGACCCGCGGCGGCGGCTCGCTGGAGGACCTGTGGGCGTTCAACGAGGAAATCGTGGCGCGCGCCATCCATGCCTGCCGCATCCCGCTGGTCAGCGCCGTCGGTCACGAGGTCGATTTCACCATTGCCGACTTCGTGGCCGACCGCCGCGCCCCGACCCCGTCGGCGGCGGCCGAGCTGGCCAGTCCGGACCAGGCGGACTGGCTGGCGCAGCTCACCACTCTGCAAACCCGCCTCACCCGGCGCCTGCAGCAGCGGCTCACGCAGGATCGCCAGCGCCTGGGCTGGCTGGAGCAGCGCTTGGCCCGGTGTCACCCGGGCCAGTTCCTGCGCCAGCGCGCCCAGCGCCTGGACGAACTGGAGAACCGCAGCCGGCTTGCCATGCGTTCATATTTCAATAACCTGCATGCTTCTCTTCACATGCTACATGCGAAATTGCAGCAACTCACCCCGCAGCATCGCATCCATCGCACCGAACTGCAGCGCCAGGCCATTGACTCGCGGCTGCGCACGGCCATGAACACCCTGCTTGCGACACGGCAACGGCGCCTGGCACTGGCCTGCAAGGCACTGGACACCGTCAGCCCGCTGGCCACGCTGGAACGCGGCTATGCCATCGTCAGCCGTGCCGGTGAACGCGAGATCCTGCGCCAGGCATCGGCCGTCAAACCGGGCGAACAGGTCGCCGCACGCCTCGCGCAGGGCACGCTGCTGTGCACAGTCGACGATGTCGGCACGGACTAGCCCGCATTACTCACCGGGCGGCCGTTGACGGACATAATGAATTGAAATCATGAGAATGATGCCCATTCTCCAACAAACAGTGTGTCATCGGGCGGTGCCTATCCCGGTGAGAAATGCGGACTAGCCGCTTGGCGGCATCCGCCGAACACGGTAGATTGATACACAGCGCGTCACGCCCCGTACATCCGTACGACTGCGCCGGCGACGACTTCCAATGCAAATCAACAGGACTCGACCGACCATGCTGAAACACCGCCTTTTCGCCCTGTGTCTCTGTTTGGGCTGTGCAGGCAGCGCTTCCGCCCTGCCACTCGATACCACGCCCGTACCCGGCGGCATTGCCGTCATTCGTCTGCCTGAAGGCGTCGACGCCGGCACGCTCCGCTACAACGGCCGCAAGGTGCTGGTCACGCAACAGGGCGATGCCGACTATGCCGTGATCGGGCTGTCACTCGGGACGAAACCCGGTCGCTATCAGCTGCAGGGCAAGACGGCGGCGGGCAAGCCTCTCAGCCTCGCATTCAGCGTCGAGGCCAAGCAGTACGAGGAACAGCGCATCACCATCAAGGACAAACGCAAGGTCAACCCGGAACAACGTGACCTGAAACGGATCGGCCGCGAGAAGCAACAGATCGATGCGGCACTGGAACACTGGTCCGACCGGGACCGGGTTGTCACCGATTTCCAGCTGCCCGTCGAGGGTCCGACCAGCAGCCCGTTCGGCCTGCGTCGCTTCTTCAATGACCAGCCGCGCAACCCGCACAGCGGCCTGGACATCGCCGCCGACGAGGGCACAGCCATCCGCGCACCCGCTCCCGGCACTGTCATCGAAACGGGCGATTTCTTCTTCAACGGCAACACCGTGCTGATCGACCACGGCCAGGGCCTGGTCACCATGTACTGCCACATGAGCGCCATCGATGTGCAACCCGGCACCATCGTCGCGACCGGTGACGTGATCGGCAAGGTCGGCATGACGGGCCGCGTAACCGGTCCGCACCTGCACTGGGGCGTCAGCCTGAACGATGCCAGGATCGACCCGACCCTGCTCCTGCCGGCTGTACGCGAGACGGCAGTAGAACCACATAAGCACTGATTACGCCTGTATATTCACAGTTGCCAGCGCAGCCTGTTCTGGCAGCGTCCTGAACTGCAGTACGTATTGTGTATTCAACATGCGTTTATAAATGGCCACGGAAGCACACGGGGCAAACAAATCCATTCAATGGATTCCGTGGCCATGATGTCAGTTATGGGATAAAGCAGCGCAAGCGGCATACCCCCCAACTTGACGACGATCAAGTGACTTCAACGGGCGCAAGCTTAAGCTTGTGTATCAGGCACATGATCATGATTATCAGCATACCCGCAGTATGAAACGCTACAGACTCACGGTTCTGGTGCTGGCCGCACTGCTGGTGCTGCTGACAGGCAGCGGCAATGCAGCCGAGCCCTGCGCGCCCTTCGAGGGTGGTCGTGTCGACGCGAAACTGCTGGAGGAAATGCGCAAGGCCGCACACGACGGTCGCCTGTACCGCGTGCTGCCCGGCAATTCGAAGGTCGGCTTCTGCGTACGCTATTTCCCGTTCCAGGAATTCCGCGGTGAGTTCACCAATCTCGTCGGAGGTCTGACCCTGCCACCGGACATGAAGCAGCATGGCCAGGCACTGTTGCTGATCCACACCACCGGCATGGAATCCAGCAACCCGGATCTCGACCCGCTGGTAGAGGGTCACGAGTTCATGGACATCGAGCGCTATCCCGAAATCCTGTTCGTGGGCCGGGCCTTCCAGTGGTACAACCCGCTGCAGGCCTACATCTACGGCGACCTGACCCTGCGCGGCATCACGCAGCCGGTGGTGTTCGATATCGAGGTAGACGTGCTCGAACGGGACGAGAACGAACGGCCGGAAAACATTTTCCTGCGCGGCACCACCCAGGTAGACCGCACGGAATTCGACATGCGCACCCACCAGATCATGATCAGCCAGACCGTGAAGCTATGCCTGTCCGTCGAACTGACGCGCTGGGAGTAGCCGGCAATGCTGTCCTGATCTAGGGCCTGTTCACACTACCCGAATCGTAGCGACGGAGGCCATTTTTTCGGCCAACAAGGCGCTGCAAGCGCAGTGTACTGAAGTACATAAGCGAGCAGCAACGCCGTTGGACGGGAAAATAGCCCCGTCCCTCCGGGTTGCGCCCCAAATCGGGTCATGCTGCGTTGCTCGTCGTTCATTTGGAATCACCAAACTTCTCTCCTCGCGCCTTGCCTGACCCGATTTGGGGCAGCAACGCTACGATTCGGGTAGTGTGAACAGGCCCTAGGATAAATCGCCACGGAAACCACGGAAGACTGCTGTGCCCTGCCGGCACCGAGGCAGGACGACGTGAGACGTGAGACGTGAAGCATGCGCGATAATGGCCACGGAACCACACGGAAATACACGGAAGAACACGAAAAAATAACAACGGGGGAACCTGACGCGTGTCGTCATTCCAGGCGCAGCGCAGGCCCGAATAACTGATGATGTATACCTGTAACCGGATGATTCGCTGTATCCGGGACGTCTTCAGCGATTTATGTTGTCATTGCGTTTCGCCCCCTGTAATGACGACACCTCTGTGATTCCTTGAATTTATCTTTCTGTGTGATTCTGTGTGGTTCCGTGGCTATTTTTATGTTCACGTCTCACGTCTCACGCAATGGTGCGTAAAACGCACCCTACGCCTTACCCTGCATTTGTTATCTTTCCGTGTCCTTCCGTGGATTCCGTGGCCATTATTTTTCGCAGGGTCCGCTCTGTGCGCATTTCATGGTGCGTAAAACGCACCCTACGCCTTACCCTGCATTTTTTTCCGTGTTCTTCAGTGGGCAATTCCTGCACTCAGCCGCCGAGGTGCACTGGAATGCGGCGCTGCCCGAAGGCGCCCTCGTATTTGCCGAAGTGCCCGGCGATCGCCGTACCGCACTCCGGGCAGTGTCCGTCCTCCGTCACGCGATAGTCCAGGATCTGGTGCCAGTCACGCACGATCAGCGGCTGCTGACAGCCCGGGCAGAACGTGGTGCCGCCGTCGCGGTCATGCACGTTGCCGGTATAGACGTAGTTGATCCCTTCGGCCTGAGCGATGCGCCGCGCGCGGCTCAGCGTCGCCGGCGGCGTCGCGGGCACATCCCGCATGCGGAAATCCGGGTGGAAGGCGGTGAAATGCAGCGGCACATCCGGTCCCAGCTCGTGCATGATCCATTGACACATGCGCCGGATCTCGTCGTCCGAGTCGTTGTGGCCCGGGATCAGCAGCGTGGTGATCTCCGTCCAGACCTGGGTTTCGTGGCACAGGTAAACCAGTGTGTCGAGCACCGGCTGCAGGTGCGCGCCGGTCAGTTTGTAGTAAAACACCTCGGTAAACGCCTTGAGATCCACGTTGACGGCATCCATGACGGCATAGAACTCGCGCCGCGGTTCGGCATGGATATAACCGGCCGTGACCGCGACGGTCTGGATGCCGAGCGCATGACAGGCCTGGGCCGTGTCGATCGCATACTCGGCGAAGATCACCGGATCGTTGTAGGTGAAGGCAACGCTCTTGCAGCCCGAATCCTGCGCCGCCCGCGCAATCGCCTTCGGGCTGGCCTGGTCCATCAGCCGGTCCATGTCCTTCGACTTGCTGATATCCCAGTTCTGGCAGAACTTGCAGGCCAGGTTGCAGCCGGCCGTGCCGAACGACAGCACGGAGGATCCCGGGTAGAAATGGTTGAGCGGCTTTTTCTCGACGGGATCGATGCAGAAACCCGATGAGCGTCCGTAGGTGGTGAGCACCATGCGGTCCGCTTCGCGCATGCGCACGAAACACGCACCCCGCTGGCCTTCATGCAGCTTGCAGTCGCGCGGGCACAGGTCGCACTGGATGCGGCCATCCGGCAGCGGGTGCCACCAGCGCGCGGGATGCAGGGTCGTGCCGGTCGTGTTCATGTGCGTTCAGCCTCTTGCCACTTGCTCACGGTATAACGTTCCAGGCGGATATCCTCGTCCCAGAAGTCGCCGGGCAGTCCGGCCTTGCGTTTGAGCTGAAGCAGAAAATCCTCCGGCCGCGGCAGCGATTCCCACACCTGCGGCAGGAAGGTGCCGCGTGCCTGGCCAAGGCGCAGCACCACGCCGTCGATGCCGGGACGCAACTGCGCAATCGCGTCCGCCTCGGATTCGACGTCCATGCCCTCTGCGGCCGACAGCAGCGACACCTCGATGCGCGTCCGCGGCAATTCCACCGCCTGCAGCGGCGGGAAACGCGGATCGTGCAGCGCCGCGGCGACGGCATTGGCACGCACGTCCTCCAGCAGCGGGCGCTGCGCCACGAGGCTGCCGATGCAGCCCCGCAGGCCGCCCTGTTGCGTCAGCGTGACGAAACTTGCGCCGGGCTCCTGCAGCCAGTCCTGCAGGTCATGACCGACACCCGCCGATCCCAGTCGCTGCGCGATGGCGTCGCGTGCCACGGCCAGCAGGATCGCACCCTGCGCGTCAGGCAGCCTGTTCACCGATCCGCCTCGTGGAAGGCGATCGCGGTATAGCCCACCACGCGCGACCTGTCACCGGCCGTGTCGCCCGAATTGCGCAGGTCCAGCAGTTCGGCGGTCAAGCCGTGAGCGGCGGCACAGGCCAGCAGGCCGTTTACCGGTGTGGCGCCGCACGCCTCGTCGTGACCGAGATCGGCATGCAAGCCAAGGATGTGCCTGACCGTCTCGCTGTCGGTGCGCTGCGCCACCTCGTAGGGCAGGTAATGCGACAGATCGGAGCTGATCACGATCAGCGTTTCCGGTCCGCCCCAGACACGCGCCAGCACCTCGGCAACCTCCCCGGGAGTGGCGTCGCCGACGGCCAGCGGCAGCAGGCGGAATTCGCCCAGCACGGTCTGCAAAAATGGCAGGTGCACCTCCAGCGAATGTTCCTGTGCATGGGCGGCGGCGCTCACCGTGACCTGCGGCAAATCCGCCAGTGCCGTGATCGCAGCGGTATCCAGCGGCACCTCGCCCAGCGGCGTGCTGAACGTGGTCGACCCGGGCAGCGCCAGGCCGCGCACCGGGACGCGATGCACCGGTCCCAGCAACACCACGCGACGGATACGGCCGGCCAGCGGGGCCAGGCGGGCATAGCCGCTGGCGGCAACCGGGCCCGAATAGACATAGCCGGCGTGGGGCACGATCAATGCCTTCGGCGGACGCGCCCCGGTTTCGAGGGGGACGGCTGCCAGCAAGGCACGCACATCGGCTGACAACTCGGCGCGGCCGGATGGATAGAACGTGCCTGCCACGGCAGGCGGTCGGGAAGAATTCATGAACACCTCATACTCAATGTAGTTTACATGAGGCCGAAGCGCACGATCTCAAGGTCACCCGGGAGGGGCAAAATGTCGCACCCCGTCCGGCGCATCCGGCAGATCAGTGGCGCAGGAGCACACGACTGCATGGAGAAGGTGAGACCATTCTTACGGGCATAGCCCGGGTCGAGAGGCTGGCCTGGGCCATGCCAGAGCCGAGTGCAAAGCAGGAGCATTTGCCGAGGCATGCAGGGAATGGAACTGGCCATCGACCCCACGGAAGCACACGAAAAGGATCAATGGCCACGGAACCACACAGACGGACACGGAATAACAATTCACTACGGTCCCGGAGATGACGTGGCTATTCTTTACAATCCAATGGCCCGGAATCTGCAGAAAGACAGGAAAATCAATTACATCATTCCGTGTATTTCCGTGTGCTTCCGTGGCCATTATTTTCGTAGGGTGCACCCTTTGCATCGTTAAATGGTGCGTAAAACGCACCCTGCATCCTACCCTGCAGTTGTTATTTTCCGTGTTCTTCCGTGGATTCCGTGGCCATTATTTATCGCGCAATGTTCAGGATGTACAAGTGCCGTGGAGCACATGGATGTGCGGGAACGGCCATGGGATGCGCTCCTACCCCTCTAGACGGTGTAGGGTGCACTTCGCTTACTATTCCCGGTGCGTAAAACGAACCCTAACTCCGGGTTTTATTTTCCGTGTTCTTCCGTGGATTCCGTGGCCATTTCCAGGGCAGGCTAGCGCTGTTCCGCCAGCACCGAGCGATACAGCGCCGCATCCGCGTCGCCGAAGCAGCAGGCGATGATGCGCTCGAAACGCGCCTCGTAGTCGCGCATGGCGTCGATCGCAATACGCGCGGCCGCTTTCTTCGGGTAACCGTACACACCGGTACTGATGGCCGGGAAGGCAATCGTTCGTACGTCGTTTTCCAATGCGATTTCGAAGCTGTTGCGGTAGCAGGCACGCAGCAGGGCCGGCTCGTAGTGCCTGCCGTCCTGCCACACCGGACCGACGGTGTGAATGACCCGCCGTGCCGGCAGGTCGAAGCCGGGACTGATCCTGGCCTCGCCGGTACGACAACCGTTGAGCGTGCGGCAGAATTGCTGCAACAGCGGGCCGGCCGCGCAGTGAATCGCGCCATCCACGCCGCCGCCACCCAGCAGGCTGCTGTTGGCCGCATTGACGATGGCGTCGACATCCAGGGTGGTGATGTCGGCAGTAATGATCTCGATCATGGAAAAACAGTTCGTTCCCCGCAGAGCGGCACAGGCGACACTCCGGCAGCGCCCGCGCATTGCGCAAGCTGTCGAGTATATCAGCGGGCACGGCGTGCATCGCCACTGCAATGTTGCAAGCAGCCAGGCCCGCACGGCACGTTGCCTCCCCTGCCCGATGCGTTATAGTGTGAGCACAACAAACATCAGGGGGACCGTACCGCGATGATGCCAAACCTGATCACACTGTCACGCGCCGCGCGCCTGGTCGGCGTCAAGCGCGGCACCCTGCAGAAAAAGATCCAGCAGGGCGAACTGCGTACCTTTGAGGGTGAGCTGTTGCTCGTCGACCTGCTGCACGCCTATCCGCAGACCGAAATCGAGGACAGCACCATGCTGGAGCGTGTGGGCGCCATCAAGGAACAGGCCGTCAACAAGATCATCCGCATGGATGCCGACAAGCCGGATGTCGATACGCTGTACGCGCGCGTCATGTCGCTGGGCAGGGAACTGGCCGCGGCCCGGTCACAGGCACGCCGCGGCGAGGGCATGATCGAGAGCCTGAAGCGGAAATTCGATGAACTTCCTCCCGACGCTGCCGATGACAGGACGCGGGCCGAGGCATTCAGTAAACTCCGGCGCTGGTTTTACCAGGCACTGGGCACGGCGGAATCACCGGATGATTCGAGCGGTTTCATCGCGCAGGAGGCTTTTCTAAGGGTCATGGCAGCACAGGTTCGAATCCTGCCCAGCGGACACGAGTTTTTCATCGAAGGTTCCGACTCCATTCTCGAGGCCGGCCTGCGCGGCGGCCTGGCGCTCAACTACGGGTGCAGCAACGGCAATTGCGGTCTTTGCAAGTGCAAGGTGGTCTCGGGCGAGGTCAAGAAAATCGCGCCGCATGATTATGTACTCACCGAGGCGGAAAAGGGCCTGGGTTACATCCTTGCCTGCGCCAACACCGCGGTTACCGACGTGGTTCTGGATGCCGAGGAGGCGCACGGTTCGAGCGATATCCCGCTGCAGGAAATCGACGTAAAGTTGAAAAAGATCGAACGGCCGGACGACCGGCTGCTCGTCCTGCATGTCAAGACACCACGCACCAGGCGCCTGCGTTTCCTCGCCGGCCAGTACCTGGCGCTGAGCCATGGCGGGCAACCGGCACACGAATACTCCATCGCCAGTTGCCCCTGTGATGACATGAACCTGCAGTTTCATATCCCCGTGGCGGCCGGCGACCCGTTCGGCACGCAACTCGACCAGCTCAAGCCCGGCAGCTGCCTGACTATCAGGGGACCGCGGGGCGAATTCACGCTCAACGAGGATTCGCCGCGCTCACTGGTGTTTATTGCCGGCAACGCCGGATTCGGCCCCGTCAAGAGCCTGATCGAGCATGCCATGGCACTCGACATCGCCGAGACCATCGAGCTGTTCTGGATCACCACACCGGATAACAGTCACTACCTCGGCAATCTGTGCCGGTCCTGGGACGATGCGCTGGACAACTTCAGATACACAGCGCTAGAAGCCACCACCGAACAACCTGTCGAATCACTGCTGCCCGGCATCCTCGAACGGCTGGACGATGCACAGGGGCTGGATTTCTATGCCTGCCTGCCCGGTCCGTTGCTGGACACCCTGGAGAGCTCCCTGCGGCAAAACGGCGTGCCCGCGCAGCAGGTCAAGCTGGAACCGGTGCGCCAGGGTGCGTCGGACTGAGATTCATAAAAACCTGTCTCGCGGACGCGGTCCGCTGCTACTTGACGATCTTGAGTGACGGGCGCTTGCCGGGTGTGGGTTCGCTTGGGGTGGGTGGGCCGCCTTCCTGCTCGCTGAATACCATGCCGCGTCCGTTTTCCTTGGCATAGATGGCCAGCACCGAATCGACGGGTACGTACACGTCGGTCGCAATGCCGCCGAAACGTGCCCGGAACGCAACGGCGTCATTGCCGAGATTGAGACCCTCGACGGCGGCAGGGCTGATATTCAGGACAATCTTGCCGTTCTGCCCCTGCTGGGCCGGGATATCAACACCCTCACCCTCCATATCCACCAGCAGGTGCGGCGTCATGCTGTTATCCAGGATCCACTCATGGATGGCGCGGACGAGATACGGACGACTGCTGTTCATGGGCGGAACGATACTAGGAAAACAGCCGGAAAACCAATCGTGATTGTCAGCGCGGCGACGCAGCATACGCGACGCGCGGCGGGTTGCGACTCGATCAGTCGCGCATCTCCCGCTCGACCTCGGAGAGGCTTTCCTGGAAGGATTCACGCGCAAACAGGCGTTCCGCATAGTCGAGCACAGGCTTGGCCTGGCGCGGCAACTCGATGCCGTAGTGCTTTGTCCGCCACAGGATCGGCAGAATACTGGCATCCACCAGCGAGAACTCGTCGCTCAGGAAAAACGGTTTGGCCGCGAACACCTCGGCACTCGACGTAAGGCTGTCGCGCAGTTGCTTGCGTGCCTTGGAGGCGGTCTTCTCCCCCTTCGACTCCAGTGCCGGGATCAGGCTGTACCAGTCCTGTTCGATCCGGTACAGCGCCAGCCGCGTCCGTGCGCGCGACACCGGATCGACCGGCATCAGCGGCGGATGCGGAAAGCGCTCGTCAAGGTACTCCATGATCGCACGCGGGTCGTACAGCACCAGTTCGCGGTCGACCAGGGTCGGTACGGTGTTGTAGGGATTCAGATCGATCAGGTCTTCAGGCTTGCTGTTGTCGACCTCGACAATCTCCACAGTGATGCCTTTCTCGGCAAGCACCACGCGAACCCGGTGACTCTGCGAACAGCTTGCAGAGGAAAACAGACTCATCACGGAACGACGGTTCGCTACCAGTGCCATATTGTATATTCCTTTGAAAATGGAATGATCCTCTCGTACCTGTGTGATTGAGTGTTCAGTGGATGTCTTTCCAGTAATCACGCTTCATCAGGTAGGCCACTACCAGCAGTAACAGCAGGAACATAATGACCTTCACGCCCAGGGCGCGCCGCTCATGCTTGGCGGGCTCGCCCATGTAGTCGAGGAAGTTCACCAGGTCGCGGATAGCACGATCATACTCCTTCGGCGTCAGAAGGCCCGGCTCGACCAGTTCCAGGGAAACCGCCTTGGTCTCGCCGCCATCCTCTTTCTTGACGGTATGGATCACCGCTTCCTGCCAGCCCTGCAGTTCCCAGAGCACGTGCGGCATGCCGACGTCCGGGAATACCAGATTGTTGACGCCGGTGATCTTGGAGCTGTCACGATAGAAGCTGCGCATGTAATTGTACAGCCAGTCGACACCACGCGAGCGGGCGATCACGGTCAGGTCCGGTGGCACGATGCCGAACCATTCCTTGGCATCCTCGGGGTGGGTAGCCACCGTCATCAGTTCACCCGTCTTGCCGCCGCTGAATACCAGGTTCTCGGCAACCAGTTTATCCTTGATGCCCAGGTCCTTGCCGATACGCTCGTAGCGCATCAGTGCCGCCGAGTGACAGCTCAGGCAGTAGTTGACGAACAGGCGCGCACCGCGCTGCAGCGATGACTTGTTGTTCGGGTCGATGTTTGCCTCGTCCATGTGCATACCGCTGCCACTCGAGGCAAACGCCCAGGCCGGTGCCAGCACCAGCAGAACGGCGATAAGTTGCTTTTTCATGATGTCACCCTGTCAGGTACCGGTTTGGTCTTGTCCATTTTCGTGTAAATGGGCATCAGGAGGAAAAACGCAAAGTAGATGATCGTGCACACGCGGGCGATGATGGTGTATAGCGCGGTCGGCGCCTCCATGCCCAGCCAGCCCAGGATGATGAAGCTGACCACGAACAGGGCCAGCCAGACCTTGTAGACGGTACCGCGGTAGCGGATGGACTTGACCGGGCTGCGGTCCAGCCAGGGCAGAAAAAACATCACCACGATCGCCAGCGCCATCGCCAGCACACCCGGGAACGAGGAACCCCCGATCGACGGCACCGCGCGCAGGATGGCGTAGAACGGCGTGAAGTACCACACCGGCGCGATATGCTCCGGGGTCTTCAGCGGATCGGCCGGGATGAAGTTGTTGGCCTCGAGGAAATACCCGCCCATCTCCGGCATGAAGAACACCACGATGGAGAAGAAGATCAGGAACACGACCACGCCGACGATGTCCTTCACGGTGTAGTACGGGTGGAACGGGATACCGTCCAGCGGAATGCCGTTGGCGTCCTTGTTTTTCTTGATCTCGACACCGTCCGGGTTGTTGGACCCCACCTCGTGCAGCGCCAGGATATGCAGCACCACCAGCGCCAGCAGCACGATCGGCACGGCGATGACATGAAAGGCGAAGAAGCGGTTCAGCGTGGCATCGGCAACGACGTAGTCACCGCGAATCCAGATGGCAATGGTTTCACCGATACCCGGAATGGCACCAAACAGGTTGATAATGACCTGTGCGCCCCAGTAGGACATCTGGCCCCAGGGCAGCAGGTAGCCCATGAAGGCCTCCGCCATCAGGGCGACGTAGATGATCATGCCGAAGATCCAGATCAGCTCGCGCGGTTTCTTGAACGAGCCGTAGATCAGGCCGCGGAACATGTGCAGGTACACGACGACGAAGAACGCCGAGGCGCCGGTCGAATGCATGTAGCGCATCAGCCAGCCCCAGTTCACGTCGCGCATGATGTACTCGACTGAATCGAAGGCCAGTTCGGCGTCGGGCTTGTAGTTCATGGTCAGCCAGATGCCGGTCACGATCTGCAGCACCAGCACCATCAGCGCCAGCGAGCCGAAGAAGTACCAGAAGTTGAAGTTCTTCGGTGCGTAGTACCGTGCCAGGTGGTCGTTCCACATGCTGCTCAGCGGGAAACGCGCATCGATCCAGCCGAGCAGACCGCCCTGCCATTTTTCACTCGTGTTGCCAGCCATTATGCGGTCTCCTTGTCATCGCCGATCAGGATTTCGGCATCACTCAGGTAGCGGTAGGGCGGGACCGGCAGGTTCTTCGGTGCCGGCACGCCCTTGAACACACGCCCGGCCATATCGAACTTGGAACCGTGGCAGGGGCAGAAGAAACCGCCCTGCCATTCCGGACCCAGGTCGGCCGGGGCCACATCGGGGCGGTAAGTCGGCGAGCAGCCGAGATGGGTGCAGATGCCGATCAGCACCAGGATTTCCGGCTTGATCGCACGATCTTCGTTCCGTGCATAGTCAGGCTGATCAGAAACCAGTGACTCAGGATCGGCCAGCTCGGCATCCAGACCGGGCAGCTTTTGGAGGATGTCCTCAGTGCGCTTGACGATCCACACCGGCTTGCCGCGCCACTTGACGCGAATCATCTGGCCGGGTTGCAGCTTGCTGATGTCGGCCCGCACCGGCGCCCCGGCGGCGCGCGCCTTGGCGCTGGGCTGCATGGAAGAAATAAACGGTACCAGGAAAAAACCGACGCCCACCGCACCCACGACTGTGGTGGCTGCGGTCAGGAATCGGCGTCTGCCGGAATTGGTTTCCTCGCCACTCATAGGGGCAATCTCCAGAGTTTTATAAAAAATACAGTGAGTTATCTGCGCCCCGCCGCATGACGCCGGCACGGGACGCATAACAATCATTTCGGAATATTCTGAATTGTTTCAGGCAGATTCCAAGGGCCGTATAGGATCGTCGAAGTACCTGCCAAGGTCAAGGGGAACGCGGGCTTGAAGCGGCCTGTCCGGGGCGGTGTCAGAACGCCGGCGGCAATGGCCTCATACCGGGTTATCGATATCGATGAAGTGATGTTGCAGCGCGAAATGCCCGGCCAGGTGTTCGCCCAGCGCGCAGGCGCCGAAGCGCTCCGTGGCATGATGGCCGGCCGCGAAGTAATGAATTCCCGCCTCGCGCGCCACATGTACGGTCTGCTCGGAGATCTCGCCGCTGATAAAGGCGTCGAGTCCCTGATCGGCCGCGGCCTCGAGGTAGGACTGCGCCGCGCCGGTACACCAGCCGACGCGCTCGATCTGCGGCGTGCTGCCCGCGACGTGCTGGGGCGAGCGGCCCAGGCTGCTTTCCAGGTATTCACAGAATGCGGCGGCATCCAGCGGCCGCGACAGGCGCCCGTAATGCGCCAGCTGCATACCGCCGTCGTCGCCGAAGTGCCCTTCCGTCTGCAGTCCAAGCACGCGTGCCAGCTGGGTGTTGTTACCGAGTTTGGCATGTGCGTCGAGCGGCAGGTGGTAGGCCAGCAGACTGATGCCGGCATTGAGCAGCGCCTGCAGGCGGCGCCGCTTCATGCCGGTCACGCAGGGACTCTCGCCTTTCCAGAAATAGCCGTGGTGCACCAGCAAGGCATCGGCATCGGTCGCGGCCGCGGCCTCGATCAATGCCATACTCGCGGTCACGCCGCTGACCAGTACCTGCACCTGCCCGCCTCCCTCGACCTGGAGGCCGTTGGGGCAGTAATCGCTGAAGCTGGTCACGTCGAGCAGTTTGTTCGTATAATCAACCAGTTCTTTCAAGGCTACCATCGCGTGACTTCCTGTACAGGTTTGCGACCCGGCAAACGGGGAACGCCGTGGAGTACACAGGGTAACCGACCCATGTCAATTCGCAAGCCTTTCAACTTCATACTGCAGACCGTCGTCATCGGCCTGGCGGCCGCATTCGTCTATGTCCTGCTCATCGAGCCGCAACTGCTCAAGCACGACACCAATGTCGTGGAAGTCACGGAGACCCCGACCACGATACCCGGGGAACCGCCACTGCGCGGCGGCGCGTTCAACGGCATGGCCATAGGACCGGTGTCCTATGCAGACGCGGTGCAGCGCGCGGCACCGGCCGTGGTCAACGTCCATACCGCCAAGGTCATCACCCGCAAGGTGCACCCGCTGCTCGATGACCCCGTGTTCCGGCATTTTTTCGGCAACCGCATCGGACAATCGCGGCGCGAGATACAGACCAGCCTCGGTTCGGGGGTGCTCATCAGCAAGCAAGGCTACGTGCTCACCAACAACCATGTCATCGACGGCGCGGACGAGATCCAGGTGCTGCTGGCTGACGGCCGCAGCATGCAGGCCACGGTAGTCGGCGCCGATGCCGACACCGACATCGCCGTGCTGCACATCAAGGCCGACAACCTGCCGGCCATTGTCATCGGCAACTCGAAGCGCCTGCGAGTAGGCGACGTGGCGCTGGCGATCGGCAATCCCTTCGGCGTCGGCCAGACCGTCACCTTCGGCATCATCAGCGCGACCGGTCGCGACCACCTCGGCATCAATGCCTTCGAGGAATTCATCCAGACCGATGCGGCCATCAATCCCGGCAACTCGGGCGGCGCACTGATCAACGCCACCGGCGAACTGATAGGCATCAACTCGGCGATCTACAGCCGCTCCGGCGGTTCGCAGGGTATCGGCTTCGCCATCCCCATCAACCTGGCCAAGGGCGTCATGACGCAGATCATCGAACAGGGCCATGTGGTGCGCGGCTGGCTCGGCATCGAGGCCCAGGACCTGACACCGCAGCTGGCGGAGTCGTTCAAGCTGGACAGCGTGCACGGCGTACTGATCTCCGGCGTGCTGCGAGAAGGACCGGCTGACAAGGCCGGGTTGCTGCCCGGCGACGTCGTCAACAGCATCAACGGGCGCGACGTGAACGACAGCAACGCGGCAATGAAGGTCATCTCCGAACAGACACCGGATACGGTGATCGTGCTGGGCGGGGTGCGCGAGTCCAAACCCTTCTATCTCAAGGTGCGCGTACAGCAGCGCCCGCGCCAGGCGGGACTCGGCAACTAGTGAGACGTGAGACGTGAACAGAAGAATAGCCACGGAATCCACGGAAGAACACGGAAAAATAAAAACCGCAGTGTAGGGTGCGTTTTACGCACCAGCTATATCTGTTGCAATGAAAAAATAATATTTTCCGTGTGCTTCCGTGGCTATTGCTTAGCTCACCTGACATTTGGCAGAGTGCGCTACGCGGACCTTACGCGGTGCGTTCAACGTACCCTACACATTCGTCTGTGTGTTTCCGTGGCCAGTAGTCAGTCCACATTTCACGTCTCACGTCTCACGTCTCACGTCTCACGCTGTCTTACCCCACCGCCGGGGGTTGGAATATTTTTCCGTGTTCTCCCGTGGATTCCGTGGCTATTCAAATTAAATCGGCAAGTTGTAGGGTGCACTTTGTGCACCATTCCCGGTGCGTAAAACGCACCCTACGCATTCGTCTGTGTGTTTCCGTGTGTTTCCGTGGCTATTCTTCTGTTCACGTCTCACGTCTCACGTCTCACGCTGTCTTACCCCACCGCCGGGAGTTGGAATATTTTTCCGTGTTCTTCCGTGGATTCCGTGGCTATTCAAATTAAATCGGCAAGTTGTAGGGTGCACTTTGTGCACCATTCCCGGTGCGTAAAACGCACCCTACGCATTCGTCTGTGTGTTTCCGTGTGTTTCCGTGGCTATTCTTCTGTTCACGTCTCACGTGTCACGCTGTCTTACCCCACCGCCGGGGGTTGGAATATTTTTCCGTGTACTTCCGTGGATTCCGTGGCTATTCAAATTAAATCGGCAAGTTGTAGGGTGCACTTTGTGCACCATTCCCGGTGCGTAAAACGCACCCTACGCATTCGTCTGTGTGTTTCCGTGTGTTTCCGTGGCTATTCTTCTGTTCACGTCTCACGTCTCACGTCTCACGCTGTCTTACCCCACCGCCGGAGTTGGAATATTTTTCCGTGTTCTCCCGTGGATTCCGTGGCTATTCAAATTAAATCGGCAAGTTGTAGGGTGCACTTTGTGCACCATTCCCGGTGCGTAAAACGCACCCTACGCATTCGTCTGTGTGTTTCCGTGTGTTTCCGTGGCTATTCTTCTGTTCACGTCTCACGTGTCACGTCTCACGCTGTCTTACCCCACCGCCGGAGTTGGAATATTTTTCCGTGTTCTCCCGTGGATTCCGTGGCATTCAAATTATATCGGCAAGCGCGGCGAGGAAGGCCGCATTTTCCTGCGGTTGCCCCACCGTCACGCGCAGGCAATCGCGCAGCGCCGGTAGCGTGCCATCCAGGTTCTTGATCAGGATGCCGGCCTGTTTCAGGGCCGCGAAGATCTCCCCGGCACGCCCGGCCGGCACGCGGAACAGGATGAAGTTCGCTTCACTCGAATACACCACCAGCTGTCCGAACCTGCGCAGCCCGGCGTCGAGTGCGGCGCGTGCCGTGCGGATCTGCCGGGCCTGTGCATCGAACACATCCCGGTGTTCGAGCGCCAGCACACCGGTCACCTGGTTGAGCGTGCCGATGTTATAGGGCAGGCGCGTCTTGTCGATCTGCGCAATCCATTCCGGGTTACCGGCCAGCAGCCCCAGCCGCAACCCGGCCAGGCCGAGCTTGGATACGGTGCGCAGCACCAGCAGGTTTTCAGAGTGCTCCAGCTCCGGCATGAAGCTCGCGTCGGTGAACGGTGCATAGGCCTCGTCCACCACCACCAGGCCACTGGAACGTTCTAGTATCTCGCGGATAACGGCGGCATCGAACAGGTTGCCGGTCGGGTTATTCGGATAGGCCAGGAAGATCACCGCCGGCTGCGTGTTCACCACGCTATCCAGCACCGACTGCCGGTCCAGCGCAAACTGCGCGTCCAGCGGCACGCCGACGAACTCCAGCCCGGCAACGGTGGCGATCTGCCGGTACATGACGAAGGTCGGCTCCGGCGCCATGATGACGCGCCCGGGCCCTGCCACGGTCTGGATGATCATCTGGATGAGCTCGTCGGAGCCGTTGCCGGGCATCACCCCGGCCGCGGCCGGCACACCCATCGCCGCACGCAGCGCAACCTGCAGCGCGTGCGCGGACGGGTCTGGATATCGATTCAGCTCCAGCGCATGCAACGCCTCCAGCCACGCGGCACGCAGGTCTTCCGGCCACGGCCACGGGTTTTCCATGGCATCGAGCTTGATCATACCCGTCGCCGGCGGCACGTGGTAGGCGCTCATGGCCTGTATTTCCGGGCGCACCAACTGTTTGATCCGATCCTTTAACGACATCGCTATTCCTAACCAATATTCAATGGTGTGATGTTTTTCGCCCTTTAGGGCGAGGTACTTTCTCTTGAGTGCCCAAGAGAAAGTACCCAAAGAGAAGGGCACCCGATGCCCGCGTCGGCTGGCGCCGAACACCTCCGTTCCTCGTCAAGCCGGGGGCGCGCACAACTCGGAGCCGGAGCGGGATTGGCTAATCCCGCTCCGGCTTGCCTCGGACAGGGTGCGCGCCTTTTCCCCGGCTTGACTGCGGTACTCGGCGCGGCCAACGGGCCTGGGGGGTGGCGCCTTCAAGCCCCGTCAGGCGCTGCCGAGCATCGCAGGCATTTTGGGATGGAGCGAGCCGCCCTGTCGAGCTGGATTTGCAAGCCGGAAGGCGCGGCAAATCCTGCGAGTTCGGCGAGCGCCCAAAATGACGAGAAGCGCAGGGAACCCGAAAAGTCATCGAAGATGTCTTTTCGGGCAAGCCTCCGGGTCCGCCTTTCTTTTGGGTACTTTTCTTTGGCGGAGCAAAGAAAAGTACCTCGCCCGAAAGGGCGAAACCTGCATTACATTCAGAATTCGAAACAGGAAAACATGACGATAGCTTTGAGCCTTCACACGACATGATTTCCATTCAATCCTCATCAAGGATACGCACCTCGGCGGAACGGGCGTGCGCGGTGAGGCCCTCGCCGTGCGCGAGCACGGCCGCGGTTTTGCCCAGCGTGCTGGCACCCGCGGCCGAGCAATGGATAAGGCTCGAGCGTTTCTGGAAATCGTACACGCCCAGCGGCGACGAGAAGCGCGCGGTGCGCGAGGTCGGCAGCACGTGGTTCGGGCCGGCGCAGTAATCGCCGAGCACCTCCGCCGTGTAGCGTCCCATGAAGATCGCGCCGGCATGGCGGATGCGGGCGGCCATGGCTCGCGGGTCCTCCACCGACAGTTCCAGGTGTTCCGGCGCCACCTGGTTGGCGACCGCAATCGCCTGGTCCATGTCACGCACCTGGATCAGCGCGCCCTGCCCTTGCAACGATGCGGCGATGATCTTCGCACGCGGCATCTCCGGTAACAGGCGTTCGATACTGGCCGCCACCCGGTCGAGGAACGCACCGTCCGGGCTGACCAGGATGGACTGCGCATCCTCGTCGTGCTCGGCCTGGGAAAACAGGTCGACGGCTATCCAGTCGGGATCGGTATTGCCATCGCAGATCACCAGGATTTCGGACGGGCCGGCGATCATGTCGATGCCGACCTTGCCGAACACCATGCGCTTGGCGGACGCCACGTAGGCATTACCCGGTCCGACGATCTTGTCCACCGCCGGCACGCTGGCGGTGCCGTAGGCGAGCGCGGCCACCGCCTGCGCGCCGCCAATGGCGAACACGCGATCGACGCCGGCGATATGGGCCGCCGCCAGCACCATGTCGTTGACCTCGCCGTCCGGCGTCGGCACGACCATGATGAGTTCGCCCACGCCGGCAACCTTGGCGGGAATCGCGTTCATCAGCACGGAGGACGGATAGGACGCCTTGCCGCCCGGCACGTACAGGCCGACACGGTCCATCGGCGTGACCTGCTGGCCCAGCAACGTGCCGTCCGCCTCGGTGTAGGACCAGGATTCGAGTTTCTGGCGCTCTGCGTAGGCACGCACGCGGTCGGCGGCAAACTCCAGCGCGTCACGCTGCTCCGGCTTGATGACATCGACGGCGGCGCGGCAGTCAGCCAGCGGGATTTCAAGGCCGTTGCCTGCCTTGCGCCGGTCGAAGCGTTCGGTGTACTCGATCAGCGCCGCATCGCCGCGCGTGCGCACTGCGGTGATGATCTCGCGCACCACCGCCTCGACCTTCAGGTCGGCCGACTGCTCCCAGTCCAGCAGGGCCTCGAGGTCCGCCGCGAAGGTCGCGTCCTGAGAATTGAGTCGCCTGATTTCAACCATGTCTGATCGTGTCCGGATGGGTGTCTGCCGGTGTGACGCCTGCGCCCCGTGTCACGCCCGCTCAGCCCTCGCAGGCCGCGCGCAGCCGCTCGATAAAATCGCTGATGCGGCCGTGCTTCATTTTCATCGAGGCCTTGTTGACCACCAGCCGCGAGCTGATGTCCGCGATGTGTTCGAGCGGCACCAGCCCGTTCGCCTTCAGGGTATTGCCGGTGTCCACCACGTCGACGATGCGGTCGGCCAGGCCCACCAGCGGCGCGAGCTCCATGGAACCGTACAGCTTGATGATCTCCACCTGCTCCTGGCGGTCGGCATAGAAGCGACGCGTGCTGTGTACGTACTTGGTCGCTATCCGCATGCGCCGGCGCGTTCGGGCGCCCGAAGCGGGACCCGCCACCATCAGGCGACAGCGCGCGATCTTCAGGTCGAGCGGTTCGTACAGGCCCTCGCCACCGTGCTCCATGAGCACATCCTTGCCGGCGACGCCCATATCTGCGGCACCGTAACCGACGTAGGTCGGCACGTCCGCGGCACGGATGATGACCAGTTTCACGTCCTCCTGGTTGGTATCAAGGATAAGCTTGCGGCTCGTTTCCGGGTCGTCCAGCGGCGTCACGCCAGCCGCTTCCAGCAACGGCAGGGTTTCCTCGAAGATGCGTCCCTTGGACAGGGCGATGGTCAGTGCAGTGTTCATGGGGCCAAGTTTCCGGCAGATAGGGCCGGTTTACAAGCTTGCCGGCGGGCGCACCAGGGCGTGCGGACGTGTTCTCGACTTCGCCTCAGTCCGGTACGCGGCGGATATCCGCACCGAGCTGCGCGAGTTTTTCCTCGATACGTTCGTAGCCGCGGTCGATGTGGTAGATGCGGTCGATGGTGGTCTCGCCGTCCGCCACCAGGCCGGCCAGCACCAGGCTGGCCGAGGCGCGCAGGTCGGTGGCCATCACCGGCGCACCGGTCAGGCGCGGCACACCCGTGATGATGGCGGTATTGCTCTCCAGCCGGATGTTGGCGCCCATGCGCTGCATTTCCTGCACGTGCATGAAGCGGTTCTCGAACACGGTCTCGGTAATGGTGCCGGTGCCCTCGGCCACGGCATTCAGCGCGGTGAACTGCGCCTGCATGTCGGTCGGAAATGCCGGATAGGGTGCGGTGTGCACGTTGACCGCCTGCGGCCGCCGGCCGTCCATGTCCAGCGCGATCCAGTCCGCCCCGGTTTCAATGCTGGCGCCCGCCTCGCGCAGCGTCTGCAACACGGCATCCATGATGTCCGGACGCGTATCCTTGAGCTTGACCCGACCGCCGGTGATGGCGGCGGCCACCAGGTAGGTTCCGGTCTCGATGCGGTCCGGCAGCACGCTGTACTCGGTCCCGGCCAGGCGCTCGACCCCCTCGACGACAATGGTGTCGGTGCCGGCGCCGCTGATCTTCGCGCCCATGGCATTCAGGCAGTGCGCGAGATCGGTCACCTCCGGCTCGCGCGCGGCATTCTCGATGTACGTGATGCCATCGGCCAGCGTGGCCGCCATCATCAGGTTCTCGGTGCCGGTCACGGTGACGATATCCATCACCAGCCGCGCACCCTTCAGCCGGTCGACACGCGCCTTGATGTAGCCGTTCTCGACCGTGATGTTCGCGCCCATGGCCTGCAGGCCCTTGATGTGCAGGTTCACCGGGCGCGAGCCGATGGCGCAGCCGCCTGGCAGCGACACGTCGGCGCGCCCGAAGCGCGACAGCATCGGCCCGAGCACCAGGATGGAGGAACGCATGGTGCGCACCAGTTCGTAGGGCGCGTAGAGCGAGCTGATCGAGCGCGCGTCCACCTCGATGTCCATCTTCTCGTCCACCGTCAGGTTCACGCCCATATGGCCAAGCAGTTCCATGGTGGTGGTGACGTCGTGCAGGTGCGGGATATTGCGAATGACGACCGGCGTGTCGGCCAGCAGCGTGGCCGCCATGATCGGCAGCACGGCGTTCTTGGCGCCGGAGATGCGGATCTCGCCGTCCAGCACGGTCCCGCCCTTGATAATCAGCTTGTCCACGCCCGCGCGGTCCTCCGGTCGGCCCGGCCGTTACTGGATGCGGCGCTGGCTGCGCCACTGGTCCGGGGTGTAGGTGCGCAGTGCCAGCGCGTGGATCTCGCCGCCCATACGATCACCCAGCGTGGCGTACACCAGCTGGTGCTGTTTGACCATGGTGCAGTTTTCGAACCGGTCGCTGATGACGGTGGCCTCGAAATGGTCACCCTCGCCCTTCACCACGACCTCGGCACCGGGAATCCCGGCCCTGATCAACGCTTCCAGTTCCTTGCTCTGCATTTCCAGACCCCGATTTAATGACAATAGCCATGACTGGCCGCGCACCTGACGGGCAGCGACGGCCGGTCGGTACACAACACTTTCAGTGTGAAAGCGGGAGAATCTCTTCCAGCCCGCAAACACGGGCTATCGACTGCAATTGAGCGGGCACGTTGACGAAGCTGATACTGCGCCCTGCCCGCTCCGCATCGCGCAACCAGGCCAGCAGCAGCGCCAGGCCGGCGCTGTCCGCGCGAGTTACACCCTTGAGATCCACCCGGATCGCGTCCGCTCCAGCCATGCGCCGCGCGGAGCTGGCCAGCACCCCGGGCACGGTGTAGTAGTCCAGCTCGCCTACCAGCTGCCAGTCACCGTTGCCGCGATCTGTGAAACCGGCTTCTGGCATGACGTCAGGATTTATTTTTCTCGACCAGTTGTGTGATCAGGTTGTCGATCCCCTTGTCCCGGATGATATTGCCGAACGAGGAACGGTAGTTGGTCACCAGGCTGACGCCGCTGATGGCGACATCGTAGACCTTCCAGCCCTCGCCGCTCCGGTACATGGAATAGGAAATCGGGATCGTCGAGCCGGCCTGCTCGATCTCGGTCCGCACCGTCACGGTGGGGGCACTGAGATCTCCCGCAAACGGCAGGTAGACAATCTTTTCATCGGCATAATCGGAGAGTGCCTGTCCGTAGGTGCGCACCAGCAGGCCACGGAACTGTTCGACGAAACGGTCGCGTTGCTCGGGTGTCGCCGTGCGCCAGTTCTTGCCCAGTACCCACTGGCTCATGCGCTCGAAATCGAAATACGGCAAGACAATGGTGGAAACCAGGTCGTACAGGCGCGAGGAATCCTGCTTGATGGCTGCGCGGTTGTCCTTCAGCGCCACCAGCATGCGCGAGGAGGTATCCCGCACCAGCTCCAGCGGCGTGATGTCGCTGGCCGCGTGCAGCGACGTCGCACAGCCCAGCGCAAGGTACAACAAGAACGCCCGCAGACCCGCTAGGCTGATTTTCGATGTATGCATTTATTGTGACCCTGACACTGGCTCTGGCTCTGGCTTCGATCCTGAAGATACTGTTGACTCTTCCGGCTTTTTCGCGGCTGCATTATACAGGAACTGGCCGATGATCTGTTCCATTACCAGCGCCGACTGGGTCAGGTGGATCTGGCTGCCATCCACCAGGTTGGTCATCGATCCGCCCGGTTCCAGGGAGACATACTGCTCACCGAGCAGGCCGGCGGTGAAGATGCTGGCCGAGGTGTCTTCCGGGAAACCCTCGTACTGCGAGTCGATCTTCATCGACACCACGGCCTCGAAGGTCTTGAAATCGTAGCCGATGTCATCCACCCGGCCGACGCGTACGCCGGACACCGTCACCGGCGCGCGCACCTTCAGGCCGCCGATATTCTGAAAGCTTGCCTTGACCACGTAGCCATCGTTGTTGCCCAGCGTGCTGAGATTGCTGACCTGCATGGCCAGCATGAAAAGGGCCGCCATACCACCGGCAACAAACAACCCGACAACGATCTCGATTGTTCTGGCGTTCACTCTTCAGGGCCTGCTAACACGTGGTTGGTCGTTGCGACGGTGGCCATTTTTTCGCCAGCCAAGGCAGTGCGAGTGCCGTGTAGTTGCACTACTCAAGCGAGCACTAACGCAGGATGGCGGGAAAATGGCCCCGTCCCTTCGGGTTGCGCCTGCAATCAGGCCATGCGGCGTTACTCGTCGTTCATTTAGCATAACTAAACCTCTCTCCTTGTACCTTGCCTGGCCTGATTTCAGGCAGCAACGCAACGATCAATCACGTGTTAACAGGCCCTAATCTCCAAACATCAGTGCGGTCAGTACGAAATCCAGCCCCAGCACGACCAGCGACGTGTGCACCACCGTGCGGGTGGTTGCGCCACTGACGCCCTCCGCCGTCGGTACGGCATCGTAGCCCTCGAACAGTGCAATCCAGCCGGCGAAGAAGCCGAACACGATACTCTTGATGACACCGTTCATGATGTCGTCGTATAAATCCACCTTGGCCTGCATCTGCGACCAGAATGCCCCGTCGTCTACGCCCAGCAGGCCGACGCCGACGAAATGTCCGCCGTAGACGCCGACGGCACTGAAAATGGCCGCCAGCAGCGGCATGCAGAGGAACGCCGCCAGGAAGCGCGGTGCGATCACGCGCTGTACCGGGTCCACCGCCATCATTTCCATACCGGACAGCTGCTCGGTCGCCTTCATCAGGCCGATCTCCGCCGCCAGCGCCGATCCGGCACGCCCGGCGAACAGCAGCGCGGCGACCACAGGCCCCAGCTCCCGGACCAGCGACAGGGCCACCAGGACGCCCAGCGATTCCTCCGCGCCGAAATCGACCAGCGTATTATACCCCTGCAGGCCCATGACCATGCCCACGAACAGTCCGGACACCAGGATAATGACCAGGGTCAGGACACCGACCGAGTACATTTGTCTCACCACCAGCCCCGGCCGCAACAGCATGCCCGGCATGCTGGCCAGTACCTGAAACAGGAACAGGTGCCCCCGACCCAGGCGCTGGAAAAAGCGCAGCGTCTGGCGGCCCAGCCTCTGCAATGCATTCAGCATCAGCCGCGCGCCCCGCCGATCAGGTCGTCACGGAAGCCCGGCGCGGGGTAGTGAAACGCCACCGGCCCGTCGGGCTCGCCGTGAAGAAACTGGTGCGTCCACTCCGATTCGGATTTCCACAGCTCATCGGGCTTGCCATGGTCCATCACCCGACCATCCGACAGCAGATAGGCATAGTCCGCGATCGCGCTGGTCTCGCGCACGTCGTGCGAGACCACGATACTGGTCAGGCCGAGTGCACTATTCAGCTCGCGTATCAGCTTGACCAGGATACCCATGGAGATGGGATCCTGCCCGGTAAACGGCTCGTCGAACATCACCATCTCGGGATCCAGTGCGATCGCGCGCGCCAGGGCAACCCGACGCGCCATGCCGCCGGACAGTTCGCTGGGCATGAGCCCGGCCGCGCCGCGCAGCCCCACTGCCTCGAGCTTCATCAGTACGAGATCACGTACCAGCGCTTCGGGCAGACGCGTATGTTCTCGGATCGGATAGGCAATATTGTCGAACACGTTGATGTCCGTCAGCAATGCGCCGCTCTGGAACAGCATGCCGATGCGCTTGCGCAGGCGGTACAGTTCCGGACGACTGAGCGTCACGACGTCCTGGCCCTGCACGAGTATGGAACCGGACAGCGGCGACAGCTGGCCGCCGATCAGCTTCAGCAAGGTGGTCTTGCCGGTGCCGCTCGGCCCCATGATGGCGGTGACAGTACCCGGCAGAATGTCGAGATCCACGCCATCGAATATCATTCGCTCGCCACGGGCATAGCGCAGGCCGCGTATCTGGACAACAGGCTCCGGCATTATTCCTTTCCCGCACTCGTTCAAAAGGTCGACATTATGGACAGGCAGGCCGCTGCATTACAAACAGCAATTTCGACGGCCGGTATCGATGTGTATGATATTACGAACAGATTTCCGGAACCTGCCCGATGAAGCGCGCATTATCGTTCCACTTAGGGGAACCCCGCAAGCAGAATCCGGGATGGCCTGCCCGAACGGGATATACGTGCCCCCAAAACCCGCCGACCCACACTTATGTGGACTGAACTGCTGGCCATAGCCGCCGGTTTCGTACTGCTGGCCTGGAGCGCGGCGCGCTTCGTGGAGGGTGCGAGCGCCATCGCCTGGCACCTGGACATCCCGCCACTGGTCATCGGGCTCACCGTGGTCAGCATCGGCACCTCGGCGCCGGAAATCGTTTTCTCCGGGATTGCGGCCTGGCAGGGCAACGCCGGGCTGGCGGTGGGCAACGCGCTCGGCTCGAATATCATCAATACCAGCCTGATCCTCGGAATCGGTGCGCTGATCAGGCCCTTGTACGTGCATTCCAGCATCATCCGGCGCGAGCTGCCGATGCTGCTGCTGGTCATGGGCTTCACCTACGCCCTGCTCGTCGACCACAGGCTCGGCCGCCTCGACGGCGCGTTGTTGCTGACCGGTATGCTCGCCGTGCTGTACTGGATCGTGCGGGTCGGCATGAAACCCCAGGCCGCACGCGACCCGATGGGCGAGGAATACGCACAGGAACTGCCGACCGGGCTCGGCATCGGTCGTGCAACAATACTGCTGGCCGTCGGTCTGCTGGTGCTGCTGGCGAGTTCGAAGCTGCTGGTATGGGGCGCGGCATCGCTGGCGACGATGCTCGGCGTCAGCGATCTCGTCATCGGCCTGACCATTGTCGCGCTCGGCACCAGCCTGCCGGAGCTGGCCGCCACCATCAGCAGCGCGCTCAGGAACGAACATGACATGGCGCTCGGCAACATCATCGGCTCGAATATCTTCAACCTGCTCGCCGTACTCGGACTGGCCGGCGTGATCCGGCCGGAGCCGCTCGACCCGATCGTGCTGACGCGCGACTACCCCGTCATGGTGGGCATGACACTGGCGATGTTCTTCATGGCGTACGGCTTTCGCCACCCGGGGCGGCTGAACCGCTTCGAGGGCGCCCTGCTGGTGCTCGCCTATGGCGCCTACCAGACCCTGTTATACTTTGCCGAGACCTGACGACGCGAACCCGCTACCATTCCGACATGAACGACACCAAACTGCAGGAGCTCGCCCTGGCGGTCATCGATACCGAGGCGCGCGCCGTCGACCGGCTGGCCGATGAAATCCGCAAGCCCTCGTTCGCGCATGCCTGTCACCTGATGCTGGACTGCCGCGGACGCGTCGTCGTCACCGGCATGGGCAAGTCCGGCCACATCGCCGGCAAGATCGCCGCGACCCTGGCCAGCACCGGCACCCCCGCCTTTTTCGTGCATCCGGGCGAGGCCAGCCACGGCGACCTCGGCATGATCACGGCGTCCGACGTGCTGCTGGCGCTGTCCAATTCCGGGGAAACCGCCGAAATCGTCACCATCCTGCCGATCATCAAGCGTCTCAAGGTGCCGCTGATCGCCATGACCGGCAATCCGGAATCCACCCTGTCGCAGGCCGCCACCGCCAACATCAACGTCAGCGTGGAAAAGGAGGCCTGTCCGCTCGGCCTGGCGCCGACCGCCAGCACCACGGCCGCGCTGGCCATGGGCGATGCCCTGGCCATTGCCCTGCTGGAGACGCGCGGCTTCACGGCGGAGGATTTCGCACGCTCCCACCCGGGCGGCACGCTGGGGCGGCGCCTGCTGCTGCTGATCGATGACCTGATGCACACCGGCGACGCCATCCCGCGTGTGTCGCCCGACACCCTGCTCAGCGATGCACTGGTGGAGATGACCCGCAAGGGCCTGGGCATGACCGCGGTGGTGGATGCCGATGGCAGGCTGGCCGGCGTGTTCACCGACGGCGACCTGCGTCGCACCATCGATCATCGCATCGACCTGCACACCGCCCGCGTCAGCGAGGTGATGACCGCCAGCTGCAAGACGGTGCATCCCGGCATGCTCGCCGCGGAAGCCCTGCAGATCATGGACGACAACAAGATCAACGCCCTGCCCGTAATCAATGACGATAACCAGATCGTCGGCGCGCTCAACATGCACGACCTGCTGCGCGCCGGCGTGGTATAACTTCCCGTCACCATGAAAGACATACTCGAAAAGGCCGCACGCATCCGATTACTGATCTTCGACGTCGACGGCGTGCTCACCGACGGCAGCCTGTTCATTGGCGACGACGGCCAGGAATACAAGGCCTTCAACTCGCGCGACGGTCACGGCATCAAGATGCTGCAGAAGCACGGCGTCATCGTCGGCATTATCACCGGCCGCACCTCGAAAGTCGTCGAGCACCGCATGGCGAACCTGGGCGTCACCCATGTCTACCAGGGCAAACTTGAGAAGCTGCCGGCCTTCGAGGAACTCATCGACAAGCTCGGCATCACTCCACAGGAGACAGCCTATGTCGGCGACGATGTGGTCGACCTGCCGGTCATGCGCCGCGTCGGACTGGCCATCGCCGTGCAGGACGCGCATCCTCTGGTGGTGCGCCACAGTCACTGGCAGACACCCCGCGGCGGTGGCCGCGGCGCGGCGCGCGACGTGTGCGAAATGCTGATGGAAGCGCGCGGCGTGCTCAAGCGGGAACTGGACAGCTACCTGTGAGCAACGCCCGCACGGTCATTCTGCTGCTGGTAGCACTGCTGGTGGTGGCCACCAGCTGGTTTTCCCGCCAGCAGGGCTCCCCCGGCGATTTGGCGGTCTTCACCGAGCGAGGTCCCGACGCCTACGCGGACGACGTCACCATCCGGGTTATGGATGCGGACGGCCAGCCCGTCTACCGACTGCGCGCCGCACACATTGCCTGGTATCCGGACAACGACCAGCTGGCGCTGCGCCAGCCACAACTCGATGTGACGCGGCCCGATGGCGCACGCTGGCAACTGACCGCGGAACAGGGCCGGACCGGCCGCGCCGGCGACCCGATTTCCCTGACCGGTAAGGTTATTATTCAAAGGCTTGAATCTGACTCACAGAATCCACTCAAGATCACAACCAGCGACGTGACAGTCCTGGCGGACGCCCGCTTGGCGTTGACGGAAAGCGCCGCACAGGTGAGCGGACCGGGCTATCGCTTCGAGTCACTGGGACTGTCGGCGGACTTCAGCGAAAACCGTCTGGAGTTGCGTTCGCAGGTACGGGGCAATATCGATGGCAAGAGCTAGCCGACTGACCCGACTGCTGTGCACGGCCGGCTGGCTGCTGTTACTGGCGCCCTGCCTTGCCTGGGGGCTCACCAGCGACCGCAGCCAGCCGATCCAGATCGAGGCGGACCGCGCCACCCTGGACGAGAAGACGGGCCTGAGCGTGTATGAAGGCAATGTCTTCCTGCATCAGGGGACGCTGATGCTGCGCGGCAGCCGGATGAGCGTGCAGATACGTGACAGCCAGGTCGACACCATCATCATCGATGGCAAACCTGCCACCTTTTCGCAACGACCGGACAGGGCCGATACCGACCAGCAGGCCGAGGCCGATCACATCGAGTATCACACCGGCGACCAGCGCCTGATCCTGCAGGGCCATGCCATAATCCGCCAGTCGGAAAAGGAAGAGTTCAGCAGCAATCGCATCATCTTGAATCTCAGGAACAACACGGTAAATGCCGGCGGCAGCAGCAAGGGCAGCCGTGTGCGCATCACGCTGCAGCCGGACGCTGTCCCGGACATCGCGCCGGACGCTGCGACTGATGTTGCGCCTGGCGCCGTGCCGGACGCGGCACCGCAAGGCACGCCACCCGGCGATCCGGCAGGCACACCGCCATGAGCCAGCTGAATACCTTCAACCTGGGCAAGGCCTACCAGTCTCGGCGCGTCGTCGACGACGTCTCCATCACCGTCGACAGCGGCCAGGTCATTGGACTGCTGGGACCAAACGGTGCCGGCAAGACTACCTGCTTCTACATGATCGTCGGCATCATCCCTTGCAGCGAGGGACGTATCGAGCTGGACGGCACTGACCTGACCGGACAGCCCATGCACGTGCGTGCTCGCCACGGGCTCGGTTACCTGCCGCAGGAAGCCTCCGTATTCAGAAAGCTCTCGGTCGCGGAAAACATCATGGCGATACTCGAGATCCGCAAGGATCTCGATGCCCACGAGCGCGGCGAGCGCCTGGAATCGCTGCTGCACGAATTGCATATCGGTCATCTCGCCGAACAACCGGGCATCAGCCTGTCGGGCGGCGAACGGCGCCGCGTCGAGATCGCGCGCGCCCTGGCCGCCAACCCGCGTTTCATCCTGCTGGACGAGCCATTCGCCGGCGTCGACCCGATCTCGGTCATCGATATCCAGCACATCATCGAGCACCTGTGCAGCCGCGACATCGGCGTGCTGATTACCGACCACAACGTGCGCGAAACCCTCGGCATCTGCGACCGCGCCTACATCCTGAGCGAAGGCCGGGTCATCTCCGCCGGCAGCCCGCAAAGCGTGCTGGCGGACCAGCGCGTGCGCGAAGTCTACCTGGGTACGGAATTCCGGCTCTAGGAGCCTGTCGGACTTGGGCGATCGTAGCGAGCCGGGTGGGAGAACGAGGTCATTTTTCCGATCGTTCGAGGAGAATAGCCGTAGCTATTTGACGAGGAGGATCGGAAAAATGGGCCGCTGTCCCGCCGGCGCAGTAGATCAGTCCCTAGTCCGACAGGCTCCTAGCACCGCGCGGCGCAGACGCGGCATCGTGACTGGATGCGGACGAAACTGCCTGTTACCCCGGCAAGCCACAACACGTCACGGGTATAGACGTGCCAATCTGACAGGTATGTCAGGCAATGCTCCCAACAGGATATTGCCGGCATGGCATGGATCATGCACTATAGTAATTGAAGGGTTTATAGGTACTGCCAAACTGGCAGAAAACAGGTGTTTTACTCTGCGGAACAAGAATCCGTAAAATCTATACTAGTCAAAGGCTTGCATATTCAATGAGCAAACGCTACCAGGCTGCGTGTGGAACAGGGAAACCCTGCCGGCAGCGGCACATCACCCAACCAAAAGTCCGCAACAGACCTGCATAAGCCTCGCCACCCATGAAGCAGTCGCTGCAACTCAAGCTCGGCCAGAACCTGACCATGACACCCCAGTTGCAGCAGGCGATTCGCCTGCTGCAACTGTCGACTCTGGAGCTTCAGACCGAGGTGCAAATGGCGCTCGAGTCCAACCCGATGCTCGAGCAGGACGAAGGCGCCGTCGCCGAGAACGGCGAGCCGCCGGCCGAGGTCAATGGCAGTGACCGCGATAGCAAACTGACCGCCGAGGGCGACAGCGAAAACATCCCGGACGAGCTGCCGGTCGACAGTAACTGGGAAGACGTCTTCGATACCGGCGCCACCAGCTACAGTGCCCCGGATACCGGCGGGCGCGACATCATGGAAACGATCACCGTCAGCGGTGAAAGCCTGCAGGATCACCTCGTGTGGCAGCTGGAAATGACCAACCTGTCGGACACCGACCTGATGATCGCACGTACCGTCATCGACGCCATCGACGAGGACGGATATCTCACCATCGGCTCTGAAGACATCCGCCGGTCGCTGGCCAGCAGTATCGAGGTGGAAGCGGACGAGATCGAGGCGGTCATCCATCGTATCCAGCAGCTCGACCCGATCGGTGTCTGCGCACGCGACCTGCAGGAAAACCTGTTGCTGCAGCTGCAGCAGTTCGATATGGATTCGCCCTGGCTCAGGGAAGCGCAGCTACTGGTGCGGGACCACTTCGGCCTGCTCAGCAACCGCGACTACAACCGCATCTGCAGCAAGATGAAACTGGGCAAGGACGAACTGCAGCAGGTCATCAACCTGATCCAGTCGCTGAATCCGCGCCCCGGCTCCACGTACAACACCACAGAACCCGAGTACATCATCCCGGACGTCTACGTCTTCAAGAAGGGCAGCGCCTGGCAGGTGGAACTGAATCCCGATTCGATCCCGAAATTGCGCATCAACTCGATGTACGCGAACATGATCAAGCGCGGCAGCAACAGCCGGGATAACAATTATCTGCGGGACAATCTCCAGGAGGCGCGCTGGTTCCTGAAGAGCCTGCAGAGTCGCCACGAGACCCTGCTGAAGGTCGCCAGCTGCATCGTCGAACGCCAGCACGGCTTCCTGGATCATGGCGAGGAAGCCATGCGGCCGATGGTGCTGCGCAGTATCGCGGAGACCATCGAAATGCACGAATCGACCGTGTCGCGCGTGACCACGCGCAAATACATGCATACGCCGCGCGGTATCTACGAGTTCAAGTACTTCTTCTCCAGCCATGTTTCCACGGAAGCTGGCGGCGAATGTTCCGCAACCGCGATCCGGGCCATCATCAAGAAGCTGGTCGCAGCGGAAAACCCGGCGAAACCGCTGAGCGACAGCAAGATGGCCAATGTCCTGGCCGACCAGGGTATCAATGTCGCTCGCCGCACTATCGCCAAGTACCGGGAGTCACTCTCCATTTCACCATCCAACGAACGCAAGCGCCTCTCGTAGGCGTAACCAGAAAAAGGAGTGCTGTTATGCAAATCAGCCTGACCGGAAATCACGTCGACCTGACCGAACCGTTGCGCGAATATGTCAACACCAAGATGGAACGCCTGGAGCGCCATTTCGATATCGTGCATGACATCCACGTGGTACTGAGTGTGGAAAAACTGCGTCACAAGGCGGAAGCGACCGTGCACATTAACGGCAACAAGCTGTTTGCCGATTCGGTACAGGAAGACATGTACGCGGCAATCGATGCCCTGACCGACAAGCTCGACCGCCAGGTAAAAAAGCACAAGGAAAAAATGACCGACCATCACCGCAGCGAGGGGTCCATTGCTAAAGGTCTGTAGCACCGCCTGACGGCCGGCAGGATGTCCGGCGTACGGCCTGCAACAGCAGCACACTGTCAATCATGAATATAACCAGTTTATTATCAAACGACCGCGTTGTTTGCAGTGACGATATCGCGAGCAAAAAACGCGTGCTGGAATTGCTGAGCGAGCTGCTCGGCAGGAGTTCGCCACAGCTGTCGCAACAGGCCATTTTCGACGCGCTGGTCAACCGCGAAAAGCTCGGCAGCACCGGCCTCGGCAAGGGTGTTGCCATCCCGCACGGCCGCATGACCTCGCTGGAGGAGCCGGTGTGCGCCTTCATCGAGGTCAAGACACCGGTGGATTTCGACGCCGCCGACGGTCAACCCGTGGATCTTGTGTTCTGCCTGCTCGTCCCGGAAGACTCAACCGAGGAACACCTGCAGGTGCTGTCGACCATCGCCGAGATCTTCAGCAACCCTTCCATGTGCAGCTCGCTGCGCGAGTGCGACAACGGTGAATGCATACTCGCGCAACTCTACCAGTGGGAGAGCCAGCGAATATCCGCATGAGCACAACGCTTGATATCAGGACGTTGTACGATGATCTGGAGGAAAAACTGGGTCTGAGCTGGATCTGCGGCTCCGATCACGAGCACAAGGTGATCCACACCAGCAAGGAGCTCGCCACCGAGGTATCGCTGGTCGGACAACTCAATCTCATCAATCCGCACCGCGTCCAGATACTCGGCAGGAAGGAACTGGAATATTTCGACAAGTTGCAGAAAAACTCGCGCAAGGATGCAATCGCCCAGCTTTTCTCCGGAGAATCGACACTGATAATCCTCGCCGGCCGGCTCAGCGCACCCAAAGACCTGACGGCCGCCGCGACAGCCTCGCACACGCCGCTGCTGTCCTCACGCCTGAAAAGCCAGGAAACCATCGAGAACCTGCAGCACTACCTGACCAACTTTTTCGCGGAAAAGATCACACTGCATGGCGTGTTCATGGAAGTCATGGGTACCGGTGTACTGATCACCGGCGAATCGAGCATCGGCAAGAGCGAACTGGCGCTGGAACTGCTGACACGCGGGCACCGGCTGATCGCCGACGATGCGCCTGAATTCGCGCGCATTGCGCCGGACACGCTGATCGGGACCTGCCCGGAAATGCTGCGTGAATTTCTCGAGGTGCGCGGCCTCGGCATCCTCAATGTGCGCGCCATGTTCGGCGCCAGCGCAATCAAGCAGAACCGCAACCTGCGGCTCATTATACGTCTGCAGGACATGGAGGAGGCGGTGAAGATGGACCGTCTGCACGGCAGCCGCCAGCTGCGCAAGATCCAGGATGTCGACATACCCGAGGTTACCCTGCCGGTCGGCCCCGGCAGGAACCTGTCGGTGCTGGTGGAAGCGGCGGTACGCAACCATATCCTGATCAGCAAGGGTTACGACGCCAGCGAGGCCTTCATCGAGCGGCAGAAGAAACGCCTGGAAAAGGCGCGCGAAGAATAGCTACGGATATGAATATGGTCATCATCAGCGGCCTGTCCGGCTCCGGCAAGAGCGTGGCCCTGCACGCCCTCGAGGACATGGACTTCTACTGCATCGATAACCTGCCGATCGGACTGCTGGTTGCCTTCGCCAACGAACTCCACGAACGCAACCTGGCCAACAGCGACAAGGTCGCCGCCGGCATCGACGCGCGCAACCGCGGCGACCAGCTCGAGCGCTTTCCGAAGATTATCGCCGGGCTGCGCGAGCGCGGCATCGACTGCAAGATACTGTTCCTGCAGGCCGACGACGCCACCCTGCTCAAGCGATTCAGCGAGACACGCCGCAAGCACCCGCTCAGCAACAGCAGGACTCCGCTGGCCGATGCCATCGAACGTGAACGCGAGCTGCTGGCGCCGATTGCTGCCAATGCCGATCTGTTCATCGACACCAGCCGCACCAACGTGCACCAGCTGCGCGAGCTGGTCATGGAAAGCATCGGCAAGACACACAACAAGGGATTTTCCCTGCTGTTGCGCTCCTTCGGTTACAAGCACGGCATCCCGGCGGACGCCGATTTCGTATTCGATGCACGCTGCCTGCCGAACCCGCACTGGCAGCCGGACTTGCGCAGCAAGACCGGACTTGATAAAGAAGTGGCAGACTATCTGGAAACACAGCCGGTCGTGGCCGAGTACCGGGAACAGATCGAGCAGTTCCTGAAACGCTGGATTCCGGAGTTCAAGGCGGACAATCGCAGCTACCTCAGCATCGCCATCGGCTGCACGGGCGGACAACACCGTTCCGTCTACCTGGTCGACGGGCTTGCCGGGCGACTGGGCGACTCACTTGGCGAGGTCGTGGTCCGCCACCGGGAGCTGGAATAATGTGCGGAGTACTACTGATTACACACGGCAACATCGGCCAGGACATGCTGGACACGGTCAGCGCCATCCTGGGCCGCTGCCCGCTGGACACGCTGGCCATCGGTGTCCCGCCCGACTGCGAACCCGATGCAGTATTCGCCGCCGCCAGCCGGAGCTGTACATCGCTGGACGATGGCCAGGGGGTGCTGGTGCTGACCGACCTGTACGGCAGCACGCCAAGCAACATCGCCAACCGCCTGCTCGATGCCCACAACGTCATCGTCCTGAGCGGCATCAACATGCCGATGCTGCTGCGCATCATGAACTACCCTGATAATGATCTCGGAGAGCTCGCGGAATTCGCCGCCAGCGGCGCCCGCAACGGCATCGTGCTCACCCACAGCAAGCAGGCATCCTGACATGCAGGAACGTCCAGTCACTATCGTCAACAAACTTGGCCTGCATGCACGCGCCGCGGCCAAGTTCGTCACCACCGCCTCGTCTTTCGCCAGCAACATCGATGTCGCGAAGAACGGGCAGCGGGTCAATGGCAAGAGCATTATGGGAGTCATGATGCTGGCGGCGTCGCGCGGCACGGAACTGGTCATCATCACCTCGGGAGATGACGAAAAGGAAGCGGCTGACAGCCTTGCGCGGCTGATCGCGGACAAGTTCGGGGAACACGAATAACCGCAGCACACGCAGGCGTCAGCGCCGCTTTCGCTGACGCCGGGAGTCGACAGGCGACATGAGCCTGATGTTATCCGGCATTGGAGTATCCCGCGGCATTGCCATCGGCAAGGCCCACCTCATGCGTAGCAGCATCGAGGTGCTGCAGCTCAGCATCCCCGCTACTCAGCTGGACAGCGAGGTCGCGCGTTTTCTCGCTGCCGTGGAGCGGGCGCGCAACCAGCTCGAGGCCATACGTGAGCGCATTCCGCTGGAAACCACCATCGACATCACCGCATTTATCGACACCCACTTGCTGATGCTCGACGATGCCACCCTGGTCACAACGCCCATGGAACTGATCCGGGAACATGCCTGCAACGCCGAGTGGGCACTCAAGCTGCAGCGCGATGCCGTCATCAGCGTGTTCGAGAAAATGGACGACCCTTACCTGCGCACCCGCAGCGACGATGTGGATCATGTCGTCAACCGCATCCTGCGCATCCTGCTCAATCGGGAACAAGACGACGGCACGGACGAACCCGGGCAACTCGCGGATACCATCGTGCTGGCCGACGAACTGACCCCCGCGGAAACCGTCATGCTGAAACACCAGGGCATGACGGCATTCGCCACGGAATTCGGCGGCCCGCTGTCGCATACCGCGATCCTGTCGCGCAGCATGCAGATACCGGCGGTGGTCGGCGCGCACGGCATCCACCAGTACCTGCGTGACGGCGAGACACTGATCCTTGACGGCCTGCAAGGCATCATAATCGCGGCCCCCGATGCACACACCCTCGCCCACTACCGCCGGCGCCAGCAGGATGAATTGCGGCGTCAGCAGGAACTGGCGCGCCTGGCCAGCCGTCCCGCGATCACGCTGGACCAGGTGCCGATCCGGCTGATGGCCAACATCGAATTGCCCGAGGACGTCGAGGCCGTCGGGATGACGCACGTCGACGGGGTCGGCCTGTACCGCACCGAGTTCCTGTTCATGAACCGGTCGACACCACCCGACGAGCAGGAGCAGTTCGACTGTTACCTGGCGGTACTCGATGCGCTCAAGGGCAGGCCGCTAACCATCCGCACCCTCGACATGGGTGCTGACAAGCAGGTCGACAGCGGCACCAGCCGTTGCGGCAGCAACCCTGCGCTCGGACTGCGCGCCGTGCGATTATGTCTCAAGGACCTGTCCCTGTTCCGGCCCCAGCTGCGCGCCATACTGCGCGCCTCCGCGCACGGACCGGTACGCATGATGATCCCCATGTTGACCAACACCCAGGAGCTGCACCAGGTACTGTCGCTGCTCAAGGAGACGCGCAATGCCCTGCACCGCGAGGCGCTGGCATTCGCACCGGACATCAGTATCGGCGGCATGATCGAGGTGCCGGGAGCGGCGCTCTCGGCGCGCGAATTCGCACGCCACCTGGACTTTCTGTCCATCGGCACCAACGACCTGATCCAGTACACGCTCGCCATCGACCGCGTCGATGACGAGGTCAACTACCTGTACGACCCGCTGCACCCCGCCGTCCTGCGACTGATCAAGATGACCATCGACGCCGGCCTGGAGACCGGCATCCCGGTAGCCATGTGCGGCGAGATGGCCGGCGACCCGCGCTACACACGACTGCTGCTCGGAATGGGGCTGACCGAGTTCAGCATGCACCACACCTCCCTGCAGGAAGTGAAGCGCGTCATCAACAACAGCCACATCGCCACACTCAGACCCCTGGTCGAGGAACTGGTCAACCGCACCACCGCCGGCCAGATCCACACCCGCGTCGAATCGCTGAACAGCAACCTTACCGAATGAGCTGAGTGCTGCTACACTGCGCAGTGCCTGCGCAGACGGATGGGCGTCTGTGCGCCCGGAACAGCTTGCCGCGATGAACGAGTCAGCAACCACAAAAACAACCGAGACCCGGCTCGAACGCCTCACCCGGGCGCTGGACTCCGGCGCGGCAGGCCAGGTCCGCTACCTGCTGACCAACCTGCACGCCTCCGAAATCGCCGACATGCTGGAGGCATTCCCGCACGGGCCGCGCGAAATCCTCTGGGAACTGGTCGATCCCGAAGACCGCGGCGAAACCCTGGTGCATCTCAACGAAGAGGTGCGTGCCGGTCTCATCAAGGACATGGAGACCCACGACCTGGTCGCCGCCACCGAGGGCCTGGACCCGGACGACCTCGTCGACCTGCTGCAGGACCTGCCGGGTGCGGTCACCCGGGAAGTCATGCGCTCCATGGACAAGCAGAACCGCATCCGGCTGGAGGCGATCCTGCAGTACCCGGAAGACTCGGCGGGCGGCCTGATGAACGTCGACGTCGTGACCATCCGCGCGGATGTGTCGCTGGACGTGGTGCTGCGCTACCTGCGCCTGCACAAGGAAATACCCGGAGCAACGGATACCCTGTTCGTGGTCGACCGCAACGACCACTTCCGCGGCACCCTGCCGCTGACCACCCTGCTAACCAACGACCCGGAGCTGATGGTGGCCGCGGTGATGAATCGCGACGTCAAGCCCATCCCTGCCACCCTGCCGGACGTCGAGGTCGCGCGGCTGTTCGAGAACCTCGACCTGGTGTCCGCACCGGTAGTCAACGAAGACAACAAGCTGCTCGGTCGCATCACCATCGACGACGTGGTCGACGTGATCCGCGACGACGCCGAACATTCCCTGCTGAGCATGGCCGGCCTCGACGAGGAAGACGATACCTTCGCGCCTATCCTCAAGAGCGCCCGGCGCCGCGCCATCTGGCTCGGCATCAACCTGGCCACCGCCTTCCTCGCCTCCTGGGTAATCGGCCGCTTCCAGGCCACCATCGAACAGGTGGTCGCGCTGGCCGTCCTGATGCCGATCGTCGCCAGCATGGGCGGTATCGCCGGCAGCCAGACCCTGATTATCGTGATCCGCGGCCTGGCGCTTGGCCAGGTCGGCAGCAGCAACGCCCGCTGGCTGATGCACAAGGAGCTGATGGTCGCTATCATCAACGGCGTCGGCTGGGCGGTGGTGGTGGCGGTGATCTCGGGCCTCTGGTTCCGCAACTCCGATATCGGCTTGATCATCGCCGTGGCACTGATCGTCAACCTGTTCTGCGCCGCGCTGGCCGGCCTGTCCATCCCGTTCTTTCTCAAACGCATGAACATCGACCCGGCACACGCCGGCTCGGTGATCCTGACCACGGTCACCGACGTGGTGGGATTCCTGGTGTTCCTGGGGCTGGGGACTATCTTTCTGCTTTAAAACCCCGCCTCTGCGTCTCTCGGCAACTGCTCCCGGCGTTGCTCTAACTCCTCGGTAACTGCTCCATGCGTTACTCTACCTCCTACATCCATGTAGTCGTACATCCATGTAGTCGTACATCCCTGCTGTCGTGCGCGAGGCAGTATTTCACGACCCTCCAATCATCATATGATCGAGCAGCACCGAGCCTGAGCGGATGTTGCCGCGCAGGTCGACGTCGTTGCCGACGGCGGCGATGCCCATGAAGATGCCCTTCAGGTTGCCGGCCACGGTGATCTCGTCCACCGGGTAGGCGATCTCGCCGTTTTCCACCCAGAAGCCGGCGGCGCCGCGCGAGTAGTCACCGGTGACGATGTTCACGCCGAAACCGATGAACTCGGTGACCAGAAGACCATTGCCCATTTCACGCAACAGGCCCTCGAGGTCATGTTCGCCCGGCTCGATGGTCAGGTTGTGCACACCGCCGGCATTGCCGGTGGTCTGCATGCCGAGCTTGCGCGCCGCGTAGCTGTTCAGTACGTAGCCCTGCAGGATGCCGTCGCTGATGATGTCGCGCGCCTGCGTGACCACGCCTTCCGAGTCGTAGGGTGCGCTGCCCAGGGCCCTGGGCAGGTGTGGCTGTTCGTGGATGTGCATGAAACCGGGAAACACCGGCTTGCCGAGATGGTCGAGCAGAAAGCTGGACTTGCGGTACAGGCTGCTGCCACTGACGGCATTGATGAAATGCCCGAACAGGCTGCCGGCGCTCTCCGCGGCGATGATCACCGGCGCGGTGCGTGTGGAGAGGCGGCGCGTACCGAGGCGCCTGACAGTGCGCTCGCCTGCCTTGCGACCGACGTCGGCGGGCAGTTCCAGGTCGGCGCGGCCACGCGCAGCGCTCGACCAGTAGTCGCGCTGCATCTCCTCACCCCGCCGTCCGATCACCGAACAGCTGATGCTGTGATAGCTGGTCCGGTAGCTGCCATGAAAGCCGAGGCTGTTGGCCTTGACGCGCAGCCCGGCGTAACTGGCGACGGTAGCGCCTTCCGAGTTGTCGATACAGGGGTCGACCGCGCGGGCGGCGTCCTCGCACTCCCGGGCGATGACGATCGCCTGTTCGGGGCCGAGGTCCCAGGGATGGTACAGGTCGAGGTCCGGGATCTCTTTCGCCAGGCACTCGACATCGGCCAGACCGGCACAGGGATCTTCACTGGTGTAGCGCGCCACGTCGCATGCAGCACGCACCGTCGCCTCGATGCTATCCGGCTCGAAGTCCGCGGTCGTGGCCGTGCCCTTGCGGTGGTCGAAATACACCGTCAGTCCCAGCACACGGTCACGGTTGAATTCCAGCGTCTCGGTCTCGCCGAGGCGCACGGTGACGGACAGGCCGGCATCGAAACTCACGCCTGCCTCGACCTCGTCGGCGCCGGCGGCCCGCGCGCGGGCGATGATGTCCTGCACCATCTCCTCCAGCCGTGCGGCTTCCGGCAGGGGTGCAGTTTGTTCGGTGGCCTGGATCGCTGACATGGTCTTCCCTCGTGTGAAAGGCTGGATTCTACCGGCCTGCCGCACCCCGGACAAACTCCCGGAAAACGGCTATGCTAGCCCGCATACCCCTGCGGCTGGAAGAACGGTGTCCAAAGGATGCAAATAGTGAAAGCGATGCGACTCCGGCAGACGACTGCATGTCACTGGCCGATGTCTGTCACGCCCGGAAATACAGGCTAGCCGCCGTATGCAGAACCACGACGACGACACCGTCAGCAAGTCGCGTCGCAAGCGCGAACTCGAGGAACTCAGGCAACTGGGCAACAAACTGCTGGATTTCAACGAGGACAGTCTGCGTCAGCTGCACTTGCCCGAGCTGCTGCTGGAGGCGGTGCTGACGGGCAGGAACATCACCTCGCACGTGGCACGCAAGCGCCAGTTGCAGTACATCGGCAAACTGCTGAAGGAGTTCGATGCCACGCCGGTGCGTGAGGCCGTGGCGGCACGCGAGCACCAGCACGATACCGCCACCCGGGAATTCCACCGGATCGAGGCGCTGCGCGAGCAGCTGCTTGCGCAGGGTGACGAGGCCATACCCGCAGTGCTGGCGCAGTTTCCGCGCACCGACCGCCAGCACCTGCGCAAGCTGGTGCGCCAGGCCCGCCAGCAACAGACCACTGGCCAGCCGGCCGGTGCATCGCGGGCGCTGTTCCGCTACCTGCGCGAGTTACAGGACGCACCGGAATACCAGGGAAGCTCTGATTAATTCAATGCTCGTCATTCCGGCGCAGAGCCTGCCCCTGCGAAGCCAGGGGCAGGAATCCTGTGACGGCCTGAATGGTAACACCTGGATTCCGGGTCTCCCCCCGGATCAAGTCCGGGGTTCGCCCGGAATGACGGATTAATCACACCTTCCCTCGATTAGCCACAGTTGCAGGAGCGGACCGCGTCCGCGAATGTCATGCCACCGATGTTCGCGCTTGTACCCGATAAAGCGCCGGGCATAAACGAAGCGCTCCTGCACGATTAGCAAGGCCCGCAGGAATGCATAATCACATGTCCTTGGCTCAGAGACGAAAACAGACTATTACCCTGTGTCCTCCATACCCTCTGCGGCAATGCCTTGCCGATTCTTGGCGCCTTTGCGCCTTTGCGTCTTTGCGTCTTTGCGCGGGCCTACACTTCCAGCGCCGCCGCGAACTCCGCCACGATCTCCGCCGCGGGCCGTACCGCGTGAATGCCCTGCACGCTCTTGCCGGCCTGGTAGATATCCTTGTAACCCATGCTCCTGAGCGACGACTGCTTCAGCTTCCAGATCGACTGCAGGGAGTACAGCGTGCGCATCCAGTGCTTGGTGCGACGGCCACGCAGCAACAGCTTCGCCAGCGGACCGGCGTGTACGCCCATCTGCTCGATCCACGGCGTGCGGATGATCGATACCGGCACGCCGGTGATCTTTTCCGACAACACGATATCCTGCTCGCCGGCAGCCACGATGGCCTGCTTGTAATCGTCATGTGCCGTGCACTCGCGGCTGGCAATGAAGCGCGTACCGAGCTGCGCCCCGGCATAGCCCATGCGCAGTGCCTGTGCGAACTGCTCGGGCGTGCCGATACCGCCGGCGCACACCAGCGGCTTGCCGAGCGGACCGATCTCGTCCACTAACTGCTGCGCCGACAGGGTACCGGCATGCCCGCCGGCGCGGTCGTTCACGCAGATGAACCCGTCGACGCCACCGTCCAGCGCCTTCTCCGCCCAGTGACGCGCCGTGACGTCGTGGTAGACGGTAACCCCGGCCGCACTGGCGCGCTCGACCACCCAGTTCGGGTTGCCTAGCGCCGTCACCAGGAACGACACGCCCTCCTCCAGCGCGACATCCAGCCACTGGTGCACGCGCTGAAGGTATTTTTTCGAACTGCGCTCGATGATCAGGTTCACGCCGATGGGCCGGTCGGTCAGGCCGCGTATATAACGCAGACCGGCACGGAATTCATGGCCGTGCACGTAGCTCAGGCTGAGTGGCTGCACAATGCCGATGCCACCGGCCGCGGACACTGCCGCCACCAGCTCGGGGTTGGAACAGGGGTACATGGCACCACAGATCAGCGGCACCCGGATACCGAGCGTATCGGTCAGCGCAGTATGCAGTGTCACGCGTCCGGCTCCGGGCCGATCAGCCAGCGCGCGGTGACAACGGCTACGACTTCGTCCTCCAAATCGCGGATCTCCCCGGACAGCTCATAGTCCTGCCTGCTGTTGTCGGGCGGTATCGCGCAACGGCACTCGGCGCGCAACCGGCCACGCGCCTTCTTCAGGTAATTGATGCGGTAACCGGTGAGAATGCCGCGCGCACCCTCCGGCAGGCTGTTCATCAGTGCCAGCCCGGTGGTCAGCTCGCCGAGATTGGCCAGCGCCATGGCATGCACGGAATGCAGGTGATTACGCACCCGTCGGCGCTCGTCCAGCAACACGACACAACGGCCGGGCTCGAGTACCTGCACGCGCGCTGCCAGCGTCCCGGTGTACGGGACAGTATGGCCAAGGGCCTTGCTGAACAGCCATTTGCCGCCGGGCTTGCCGGACAGCAGCTGCCAGCGCCGGCGCAACGCGGGTCCGATCGAACGGGACATGGTTTTCACCCCTGCTGCGAGCTGTCATCTTCATGTTTAACGCCGACTCGCCGTGCTGTCCACCATTTCCGCAGCAGCCAGCCATAGATAATGGCATTGATGGCGATCACCACGGCGGCCAGCACCAGCTGGATGTCGGGGGTCAGCCCCGCCGGGTAGATCAGCGGTAACAGGTAGTACGGGATAAAACCGCCGCTGTAGCCGGCCTCGCCGGCGGCCAGCCGCAGCTGCTGTTCCCAGGGAGTGAGCGGACAGGGCCAGTGATACAACTCCAGCAGTACTGCCCACAAGACGGCCGGCACATGCAGGAACGCGACACGCGGCCAGTGGAACACCGGCAGGCCGCCAAACAGCACGAAGCCGATAAATGCGAAATGCACAATGACCAGCGCGTCGGCGGTAAACCGGTACAGCACAGCGACTGTTTCCGCGCCGTACTACCTGCCCGCGCGCCCGCTGCACGCACGCCGGCGGTGGATACCTGTCATCAGTCAGGGCGGAACGCGTAGCGGCCGCTGCCGAGGAACAGGATGGCGAGACCGCCGAACAGGTAGAACATCTGCAGCTCGAGCCCGTATCCGCCGTGGTCGGTCAGGCTGAACAGGTCGCCCGTATGCATCAGGCCGATAGCAAACAGCATGTTGACGACGATCGCCAGCCCGCTCAGGCGCGCAAACACCCCGGCGATCAGCAGCAGCGGCGCAACGATTTCCCCGACGTACACACCATAGGCAATGACATCGGGCAGGCCCGATGCCGTGAGCTGGCCGGTAATGAAATCGAGCGAACCTTCCGAGGTAATCTTGGACAAGCCGTGAAACAGCATCAGGATACCGACCGTCAGCCGCACTATAAGTTTGCCTACCGCATCACTCTTGTTGAGATCTAACATGCTGCCCCCTGTCCTGTTGATTCACTGACCGAAGCATCTAACGTGCCTGTTGCACCGGTCGACCGCGAGTCGGTGTCGCCGGATCAAACGGACATACACCCGTCAGCCGATCCGGTATCTGCACATCAACCCGTGCCCCCCCGCCCCGCGGGCTGGCGGCTCAACTATAACAGTCCCGGGAGTCATTTATCACGTATTTGCTGGCGCCGGTTGCCTGCAAAAAATACCAGCGCCCAGCCCGTCGCCGCCGTCCAGCAGATGGCCAGGGCAAGCAGATCGTGGCTCAGGAAGTGTGCGCCGCGGATTTCCTGTGTGGCGGCGAACAGGCCACCCAGCAGCAGCGGGAACAGCAGTGCCAGGACACGGTAGCGGCTGCCCGCGGCCAGCAGCGCGAAATACACGCCGAACCACGCAAAGCCGCCACTGGCATGGCCGCCGGGGAATGCATGCCCGGGCAGACTGCCCGGCGGCGCGCTGTCGAAGATGCGGATGTAGGGCATGTCGCCGCCGAACTGGACCAGGCTCCATGGCGTATAGATATGCGTCGTGCTTTTCAGCAGGCTGACGATTGCCGGTCCGGTTATGCCGGCAATCAGCACGAACAACAGGACCTTGCGGTACGGTGCAAGCGCGCCGACGCAGCAACTGGCGATCAACATCACGAAATCCGCCACCGCCAGCAGCACGGCAAGCTCACGCCCCCAGGTATGCAGCAAGGTGCTGGTGAGAAACAGAGACCGGTACGGCCAGCTGCCCGTGACCGGATCGAACACCAGGCCCGCCAGGTACAGGTCAAGCCCGGAATACTCGCTGGTTATCGCCAGCAGCGTCACTGTGACGCTCACCAGCAGCGCCTTCATCCATTGCCGGCTGGTCAGCGGTCCGGGTTGCCAGACCGGGACACGACCGGCCGGGCCAGATGTCCCCGCCTGCCGCTCGGCACGCGCAGACCGCCCGTCACGGCGCCACCGCAGGCGCGCCGGCCAGCGGAGCGAGGATGTCCCGGCACTGGCGTCCGTCAGGTCTGATGGTGTCTGCATGGACCTTAGATAGCGCATACACCTTAAACCACGCTTAACGGGGCCAGGGCCGGGTCTCGCCCTGCGCAGCCGTTCACAGTTTCGTACATCAGCGACCAGCAACCTGGCGATGACATCCATTCAGCCTCAAGTAACGTAACCCGGGCGTCGTTATATTAGCAGTTGCTTATTTTTTAACTTTTTAACTTACTAACATTGTGGGTTTTTACCCGGGAGATACACCATGTACTGGGATTCACTGACGGCAACCGGCGTGTTTATTTCGCTGCTGATGGCGATAAGCATGATTTATCTGATCATCCGCGACCAGCCGGGCGCACCCCGCGGCTGATCCGGCAGCGGCACGCGACGCCCCTCTGTATCGCCCCGTCGTACCTTGCGGCGGGGCGATTTGCTTCACCCGGCATCACCGTTGCGGTTGACGTTCTCCCGGTCGAGATCCCCCTGTACCCGCTCGACGGTGTCGACGATGTCCAGGAAGCGCCGGCCAAATTCAGTGAACAGGTACTCGACCCGCGGCGGAGATTCGGGATACACGACTTTATCGACGATACCGAAACGCAGCAGCTTGTTCAGGCGTTCGTTCAGCACTTTCGTCGTCAGCCCGTCGACCTGACGCTGCATGGCGCCGGGCCGGTTAATGCCATTTCGGATCAGGTGTATCACCGACAGTGACCACTTGCAGCCGATAATCGACTCGACCATTCGCGCGACGTTTTTGTCCGACTTGTCCATAAATAGTTTGCCCCGCCACTCAGCATCTTGCACCGAAAAGTACCTGATGAACCATTTTGTGCGTACTGTTTTTCCACTCCTCATTCGACTGTAATCAAGCCATGCCTGATGTGCAACGCAGGCTGGAACCAGTTATTTCAGGAGGCACACATGTTATCAGCCCTGTACAAGACAACGCTTGCCGCTGCCCTGCTGCTGACCGGCACTATCACAACCGCTGCCGGTTATCCGGAAGACTATCGCAGCTGGACGCATGTCAAGACACTGACCCTGCACGCCGGGCATCCGCTGGAAGTTCCCTTCAAGGGGATCCACCATGTCTACGCCAATCCGGCTGCGCTGGAAGGGCTGAGGAGCGGCAGCTACCCGGACGGTGCCGTACTGGTGTTCGATCTGCTGGAAGCGGTCAGCGCTGACCATGCCACGGCGGAAGGCAAGCGCATCCTGCTTGGCGTGATGGAAAAGAACCGCTCGCAACACACCGCCACGGGCGGCTGGGATTTCGACGCCTGGGCCGGCGACAGTCACAGCGAACGACTGGTGAAGGATGACGGCCAGTCCTGCTTTGCCTGTCATACGTCGCAGCAGGACAACGATTACGTGTTCAGCACCTGGCGGGATTAACAGGACGCCTGGCGCGTGCGCGATCAGTCGGTACTGGTACCGCCGACGGTGAGGTCGTCGATAAGCATGGTCGGCTGACCGACCCCGACCGGGACGCTCTGGCCCTCCTTGCCACAGGTACCGACGCCGGGATCGAGCTGCAGGTCGTTGCCGAGCATGGAGACGCGCTTGAGCACATCCGGGCCGTTGCCGATCAGGGTCGCGCCCTTCACCGGCCGGGTGACCTGGCCGTTCTCGATCAGGTAGGCCTCGCTGGCGCTGAACACGAACTTGCCCGAGGTGATGTCCACCTGGCCACCGCCAAAGTTGACGGCATAGAGCCCTTTCTTCACGGATCGGATGATGTCCTGCGGCTCGCTGTCGCCGGCCAGCATGTAGGTGTTGGTCATACGCGGCATCGGCAGGTGCGCGTAGGATTCGCGCCGTCCATTGCCGGTCGGCACCACACCCATCAGTCCGGCGTTCATGCGGTCCTGCATGTAGCCCTTGAGGATGCCTTTTTCGATGAGCACGGTGTTCTGTCCCGGCGTGCCCTCGTCGTCGACGTTGAGCGAACCGCGGCGGCCGGCGAGTGTGCCGTCGTCGACCACGGTGCACAGCGTTGATGCCACCTGCTGGCCGAGCCGCCCGGCGAACGCCGAGGTGCCCTTGCGGTTGAAGTCGCCTTCCAGGCCGTGCCCGATCGCCTCGTGCAGCAGGATGCCGGGCCAGCCCGGCCCCAGCACCACCGGCATGGCGCCGGCCGGCGCAGCGACGGCCTCGAGGTTGACCAGTGCCTGGCGCACCGCCTCGCGCGCGTAGCCCGCGGCCCGCTGCTCGTCGATAAAGAAACTGTAATCACTGCGTCCGCCACCGCCGGCACTGCCCTGTTCGCGGCGCCCGCCCTGCTCGACAATGGCAGTGACGTTGCAGCGCACCAGCGGCCGCACGTCGGCAGCCAGCGTGCCGTCGCTGACGGCGACCAGCATCACCTCGTGCACCCCCGCCAGGCTGACCACGACCTCCTTGACCCGCGGGTCCTGGCGGCGTGCCTCGGCATCGAGTTGCCGCAACAGCGCCACCTTGTCGTCCGACGACATGCGGTCGATCGGGTCGATGGCCGGGTACAGCAGATTATCCCCGCGCGCATGCCAGGCCTGCAGCCGGCCGGCCTGGCCCCGGCCAGCGATGGCGCGCGCCGCGGTCGATGCCTGCAGCAGGGCCGGCATGACGATTTCGTCGGAATACGCAAAACCGGTCCTGTCGCCGCTGATGGCGCGCACGCCGGCGCCCTGCTCGATACTGTGGCTGCCTTCCTTGACGATGCCGTCTTCCAGCACCCACGATTCAAAACGCGTCGACTGGAAGTACAGATCGCCGCCGTCCACCGCGTGGCCAAGCAGCCGCCCGAACACCGACTCCAGATCGCCGTCGTCGATGCCGGCGGGTGCCAGCAGCCGCTGTCGGGCTATGTCGAGACTGGTATCAGGCACGGTTGAGACACTGCAGGCGGCGGTGGGCGATACTGGGGAAATTGCGCCGTGCGCTGTTCAGCCGCCCCAGGTCGACATCGGCGCACACCACGCCGGGGCCGCGCGCGAGGCTGTTCAGCACCGTGCCCCACGGATCCACGATCATGCTGTGGCCAAAGGTTTCGCGGCCGTTCAGGTGATAGCCGCCCTGGTCCGGCGCGATCACGTAGCACAGGTTCTCGATGGCACGCGCGCGCACCAGCACCTCCCAGTGTGCACGTCCCGTAATGGCAGTGAAAGCCGAGGGCAAGACGAGGATTTCCAGCCCCGCCTCGAGCTGCTGGCGAAACAGTTCCGGGAAACGCAGGTCGTAGCAGACCGCGACACCCATGCGCCCGAACGGGCTGTCGATGACCACCACCTCGTTGCCAGGCTCGATGGTATCCGATTCGGTGTACTGTTCACCGCTGTCGACCAGCGCCACGTCGAACAGGTGGATCTTGTCGTAGCGTGCCACCTGCCTGCCCTTGTCGTCGAACACCAGGCAGGACGCGCGCACCTTGTTGTCCGCCTCGGCCACCAGTGGAATGGTTCCGCCGACCAGCCAGATGCCATGGTGCGCCGCCTGCTCGGCCAGGAAGGCCTGGATGGCGCCGCTGCCGGCGGTTTCGCGGGCCTTCACCTTGTCATGCTCGGACTTGCCCATCAGGGCGAAATTCTCCGGCAATACCACCAGCTGCGCATGCTGGCTGACGGCCTCGCCTATCAGGCGCTCGGCCTCCAGCAGGTTGGCGCCGATGTTCGGGCTCGAGGCCATTTGTACGCAGGCAACCACACTCATGGAATCATGTCATCCTTCACTATTCAGCAGCTTACAGAGAATAACACAGAAAACAGCTGGCGCAGTGCGCCGCGCTGATCGTGCTAGCGGAAAAATTCATCGGCGCCCATGGCGGGGTCCGGTGGTCGCTCCTGTTCCGGTTCGGGCACGTTCAGTTGCTTCACGACCGGGTTGGCCCAGGGTCCCGTCACCTCGTACTGCTTGCGTGCGAGCTCGTTCAGCCGAAAGGCATCTTCCAGCAGTTTTCCGGCGACGATCACCACCGCGCCGACCGCGGGCCCGCCGGCCAGCGCGCCGGCCAGCGGCAGGCTGGAATTGAGGTACGGCGTCACGGTGACCAGCTCGTCGTAGTCCTGCGCCACCAGTCCGACCCGACCGGAAATCTCGATCTTCGCGGCCGGGCCATCGATCACCATCTTCTCGGTATAGGCATTGCCGTTATCCAGCACGAACTCGGCCCCGATACGATCGAAGCTGAGACCCTCGCCGAACAGGTCGGTGAAATCCAGCGTCAAACGCCTGGGCAGCTTGGCCAGGCTCAGCAAGCCGAGCGCCCGCCCTGTCGCGCCGGGCTCGACCTCCAGTAACTGGCCATCCTTGATAACGATATCGAAGCGGCCATCGATGATCTCCGTCCTGAGATCCCACGGAGCACCGCTCCAGCTTGCCTTGAGCTGGCCGGTCGGATGTCCGTCTTTCATGAGCTTCTGGTATCCCAGCGCATCGAGCAGCGCCCCCACGTTGCCACCCGTCACCGCGATCTCGGCATGACTGATCTGTTCAGCGCCTGCCTGACGCCAGTCACCGCTGGTCTGCAGGGTCAGCATGGGTGACGACAGTGCCAGCTGTTCGATGCGGTAAATACCACCGGGCTGCCTGCGCGCCTGCAATTCCAGCTTGCCGAAATCAATGTCTTTGAAGAACAGTTGCCGAATCTTGATGCTCAGCGCGGGAAACCCGGCCGGTTGCGGCGGGGGTTCGGCCTGCGGCTTGGCATCGGCGACGGGTTCGAGCACGAGCCGCTGCATGTCCATCCCGATCGTATCGATGCTGCCTGCACTTCGCGTCACCCGCAGTTCGCCCTCCGCCGACGGACCGATGGTCTTGATCGTCCAGCCCGTGCCGGCCTCGACGATATCGAGCCCGGTGTCGTGCAGCCGGAAACCGAACGTTTCGAGTTCCCTGAGCCTGACCGATACCCGCAGCGGCGGGCCCGCGCCTGTATCACCGCCGGCCATATGCGGCTGCCAGTCCGCCAGCCGGAACCGGTCCAGCTTGCCGCTGATCAGCAACTGCGGTATTTGCGGTGGCACCGGCGTTTCATCACCCAGCGCGATATTGCCGCGCTGCAGACCGAATCCCTGCGCACCCTGCGTCAGCACCAGCACCGCATGCAGGGCCTCGCCATACTCCGCCCGCACGTAAGGCTCGCTGCTCCCGAGTGCGGCGATATCGACCGACAGCGGCCGTGACGCCGCCGCCGGCTTGCCAAACGGCGCCGGCAGGTCGATGGCCAGTCCTTGCAGCGAACTGGTGATGCTCAACCCGACATCGACATTCTTGCCACGCGCCGGTATGCCCCGCGTCGTAAGCTCCACGCGCCAGACGGGATCGCCGCTGATCACGTCGCGCAACGAAGCCGATTCCGGCAGCACATGATCGAGCAGGCCCAGCTGGCCTTCCAGGCTGACGTGCGTAACCGGCTTGCCGCGCCCGGTCCAGACCCGCGCGCTGGCGGTCCGCCCGAACAGTGTGGCCTGCAACCCGTCACCGCGGATACCCTGATCGTCGAATTCGAGCCGGCCACGGACATGTTCGAGCGTGATATCGGCGTCCTTCACGGTCAGCGTGTTGTCACGCAGCCCGATCTTGCCGGCCACGCTGATCGGCGCTGTGCTTTTATCCAGCGGCACCAGGATATCCAGCGCCAGGTCGGTGTCCCCCGAGGTGACGATGCGATCGACGAAGCCGCCATAGGTCTCGCCCAGCGGACTGCTGCCGAGTTCCTCCAGCATGACGGGCAATGCACCCTTCACATTGCCCTTGATGCTCAGCCGCGGCCTGGCGATGTCCTTGATCTGTGCATGCACCTTGCCCAGCACGGCCGTGCGGATGAGGCCCTTGTGCGAGTTGATGTCCATTTGCCGGCCGGTGAAGTCCACCTGAGCATCCAGTTGCGTGAGCGGCGACCAGTGTTCGTTGAAATCCAGTGTGGCATCGGTCACCGGCAGGCGCACTTCCAGCCGGCCTTCGCCGTGATCGTAGGGTAACTGGTCCAGGCGACCCTGGATGATCACGCTGCCGTCACGCACCTTGCCATCAACCAGCGCACGGTCCAGCCATGCCACACCGGTCTTCGACATGATCAGGGCCGGCAGGAAGTCCCTGGTACTGGCGACGTCGAATTCGCGCACGGCGATTTCCGTATCGGTCTCCACCGGGTCACCGTTCCGTGGCAGGCTCAGGCTGAAGCGGGCATCCAGCGCCAGGTGCGGATTGCGGAGCGTCAGCGATTCACTGCCGACCTCCAGCACCCCGTCCGCCATGCGCCAGTACACCTCGCCACCGGCCTGGTCGAAATGCAAGGCGGCGCGAAACAGGTGTTCGTCATGCAGCACCAGCCCCGTACTGCCGAGTTGCAGGGAGCCGGCCTGTGCATCACCGTTGATGGTACCGTCCAGGCCGGCGAGATACGGCATGGCACCGGTCTGCAGCATGCCCAGCCCGGTGAAACGTGCGGAAAAGCTATCCATACTGATGACCTCATTCGTGCGTGTGAAGGCGCACGACAGGTCCTCGATCACGCCGGTCGGCTGCGCGTCCACCAGCATATCGCGCACGGCGGCATCCAGCCCCGGTATCACCGGCAGCAGGCCGGAGATTTCGTCCAGGTCGACCAGCGCCGCCTCGGCACGCACCTGCACGCTGTCCTCATGATGCAGGCCGGCCAGCGAGAGATTGCCGGTCTGCCATGCCTGCCGGTCACGCCTTACCTGCAGCTGCTGCAGCACGGCCTGCCAACCCTGTGCAGCCTGCCGCCAGCCGAACTGCGTCTGCACGTTGTCCGCCGCGAATACGACCTGCCTGTTGCCCGCGTGATAGGCCATGCGCAGGGCATCGACTTCCAGTTCGCCGCTGACCGCCGTGATGCGCGACGCCTCGAGTCGCGCCCACAGGCGCAGGTCGACGATGCCCTGCACCGCATGCGCCTGCTCGAGCGCGGGTGCCAGCAGGCTGGACAGCGCCAGTGATTGCCCCCTGAAGTAGGCGCGCCCACGCCAGTCGGCGGGGTGCGTGGTATCGCCGCGCAGCTGCGCGACGATTTCGATCCGGTCACCGAGCTGGCCCGGCAACAGGGCATGTCCGTTCACGTAGTGGTCATCACCCTGGTTGGTCAGGGTGGCATTCACCGCCGAAAAGTGCTGTGTCCCGGCCCCTCTGGGGATATCCCTGATAGTGACGTCGGCGTCATGGATGGACAGCCGCGACATCGCCGCAAGCGCACCGAATTCGACGTCCGCCCTGTGCTCGGCGGCGAACTCCTCCAGTATCAGGCGGCCGCTTTCGTCACGCGCCAGAGTGAGTGCGACGCCGATGATGTCGATATCCGCAAAACGCAGCTCGCGTGTTTTCAGAAAATGCACGGTATCGATGCTGATCTGGATTTCGCGCACGACAAGCGGCTGCATACCGCGTATGCCGGCGATGACGACATTCCTCAGCCTGATCACCGGGCGCAGGCCACGCCAGGTCGCCTCCACGCGGCCGACGCTAAGCGGGCGCTGTAATGCGTCGCTCGCAGCCGTCTCGATATCGTGCCCATAGCCGCCCAGCGACGGGGCCCATACCCGTGCGACCGTGAGCAGCACGGCGAGGAGGAACAGGCCGGCAGCCAGCAGCAGCCAGGCAAGGTGCAGGATGCGCCTCAGCATGCCCCTGGATACCCCGGATCGCAGGCCGGAAATGCCTGCCTACATTGGCACGACGTCATACTGTTCCTGCGTGTAGAGGGTTTCCACCTGGAAGCGAATGGGCTTGTCGATGAAGACTTCGAGTTCCGCCAGACTGGAGGACTCCTCGTCCAGCAACAGGTCGACGACCTCCTGCGAGGCCAGCACCAGCAACTGCTGCACGTCGAACTGGCGCGAGGCACGCAGGATTTCCCGGAAGATCTCGTAACAGGTGGTCTCCGCGGTCTTCAGCGAGGCCCGGCCGTTGCAGGTCGGGCAAACCTCGCACATGACGTGTTCCAGGCTCTCGCTGGTACGCTTGCGCGTCATCTCCACCAGTCCCAGCGAGGACACCTCGCTGATCTGGGTCCTGGCGTGGTCCTTTTCGAGGCATTTCTCCAGCATGCGCAGCACCTGGCGCTTGTGCTCCGCATCCTGCATGTCGATGAAATCGATGATGATGATGCCGCCCAGGTTGCGCAGGCGCAGCTGGCGGGCGATGGCCTGAGCCGCTTCCAGGTTGGTCTTGAAAATGGTTTCTTCCAGGTTGCGGTGCCCGACGTAGCCGCCGGTATTGACATCGGCCGTGGTCATCGCCTCGGTCTGGTCGAGGATCAGGTAGCCGCCGGACTTGAGCTGCACCTTGCGGTCGAGCGCCTTCTGTATCTCGTCCTCGATGGCGTAGATATCGAAGATGGGGCGCTCGCCGGGATAGTATTCCAGCTGCGTCTGCATACCCGGCATGAAGCGCTCGCAGAATTCGTGCGCACGCTGGAAACTCTCGCGCGAATCGATGCGCACACGCTCGATGTTGTCACCCAGCATGTCGCGCATCACGCGAATCGTCAGCGGCAGATCACCGTAGACCAGCTTGCCGGCCTTGCTGACGGCGAGCGTTTCCGAAATCGACAGCCACAGCTTGCGCAGAAACAGCATGTCCGCGCGCAAGGCCTCGGCGCTGGCCCCCTCGGCGGCGGTGCGGGCGATGTAGCCACCGCCTTCCTGTTCTGACATGAACAACTGGATAACATCACGCAGGCGCACGCGCTCGTTTTCTGTCTCGATCTTTTGCGAGATACCGACATTGTCGACATTCGGTATGAACACCAGGTAGCGCGATGGAAGGGTGATCTGCGTGGCCAGCCGTGCGCCCTTGGTACCCAGCGGATCCTTGATGACCTGCACGCAGATCTCCTGGCCTTCGCGCAGCATGTCGCTGATGTCCTTGCCGGTACTGCCGCCGACATCGGCGTCGGCCGCGTCTTCACGGCGCCCGATATCGGAGGCATGCAGAAAGGCCGCGCGTTCCAGCCCCACATCGACGAAGGCGGCCTGCATGCCGGGCAGCACGCGGCACACCTTGCCCTTGTAGATATTCCCGACCAACCCGCGCCGGCGCGCACGCTCGATGAAGATCTCCTGCAGCACACCGTTTTCCACGACGGCCACACGGGTCTCCCGCGGGGTGACATTGATCAGTATTTCCTCGCTCATGCCGTCCCTGCCTGTCCAGATGGATGATTGTTATCCGGCATCACGCCGTGCGTGCCACAGGGCACCTAGCCCGCATTTCTCACCGGGATCCCGGATGCTGGTCGCTCCCGGCGGTCGCTACGGGCATGGCCCAGGCCAGCCTCTCGACCGGTTCCCGGTCTCACCTTCTCCTTGTACATCGCAAGTATGGGCGCGCGAGAACCAGCCAGGGCCGGGTTAGGCAATGGCCGATAACACACTCTTTTTTGCCGAGCGGGTATTAGCTTCATGGTTTCAGCTCATTATGCCGGATAACCGCCGCCCGGTGAGAAATTCGGGCTAGATTACCGTGATCCCTGATTCTTTCAACAACTCCGCGGTTTCGTACAAGGGCAGCCCCATCACCCCCGAGTAACTGCCCTCGATGCGCGCGATGAACACGGCGGCCAGACCCTGGATAGCATAGGCACCCGCCTTGTCGGCCGGTTCCCCCGTTGCCCAGTATGCCGCGCATTCCCGACCTGTTAGCGTGCGAAAGGTCACGCGGCTGGCGCTGACACGCACGGCCTCGCCGCTTGCGCCGGCCAGCGCCACGGCACTCAGGACTTCGTGCGTGGTGCCGGACAGGCGCTGCAGCATCGCAATGGCGGCGGCACGGTTCGCGGGCTTGCCAAGCACCTCGCCCGCGATGACCACGCTGGTATCGGCGCCAAGCACGGGGACATGATCACCGGTGGCCAGCGCGGCACGCCCGGCACGCGCCTTGTCCAGCGCGACGCGCGTGACATAGTCGCTGGCGCACTCGCCGGCATGCAACTGCTCGTCGACCTCGACGGACAACACTGCATGGGAGACACCGATCTGCCCGAGCAGTTCACGGCGCCGTGGTGATTGCGAGGCCAGGTAGATGACCGGGTTCGATGTCATGCAGTATCAGCTTCCGGGACCGGCCGGTGGTTCAATCCTGTCACGACCGGTGATAGGGATGGCCGCTGCCCAGCGTCCAGGCACGGTACAGCTGCTCGGCCAGCAGTACGCGCACCAGGGCATGCGGAAACGTGAGCGGCGACAGCGACCAGCTTGCATCGGCGCGCGCCAGGCAGTCCGGCGCCAGGCCGTCCGGGCCACCCACCAGCAGGGCGACGTCGCGCCCGGCGCCGAGCCAGTCCTGCAGCTGCCCGGCCAGGGTCTCGGTACTCCAGCCCTGCCCGCGTACGTCCAGGGCGATGACCCGGCACTCCCTGGGCAACGCCGCCAGCATCTGCCGGCCTTCCTGCTCGCGCGCCTGGGCCACGCTCGCGGATTTGCCACGCCGGCCGGGCGCGATCTCGACCAGCAGCAGGCTGCATTCCCGCGGCATGCGTTTGGTGTACTCCTGGTAGCCCGCCGTCACCCAGGCCGGCATGCGCGTGCCGACGGCAATCAGGTGAATACGCACCTGATTGCCGTCAGCGTTCGCTGTCCGCGGCGGAGCGTTGCTCACCGCCGACAGACCACAGCTTCTCCAGGGCGTAGAAGTCACGCACTTCCGGCATCATGACGTGCACCACCACGTCTCCCAGGTCGACCAGGATCCACTCCGAGCCCTTGTCGCCCTCCACGCCCGGCGTCCGCACGCCGATCTTCTTCGCCTCCTGTGCGACATTGTCGGCCGCCGCCTTGATATGGCGAGTCGAGGTGCCGCCGGCGATCACCATCAAATCGGTGATCGAGGTCATGTCGCGCACGTCGATGATCCGGATGTCGACAGCCTTCATGTCTTCCAGCGCCTGCAGCGTGACCTCGAGCAGTCGTGCCGTGCGCGGATCCATGTTATCCGCCTGACGTGTGTCTGTTGATTTGTCCATTCAGCCGCCCGTTGTATACAAGTTCTGTTCCCGGATAAGTGCCAGCACCGGGTCCGGCAGCAGGAAGTCCGCCGCCTCGCCCCGACCCAGCAGTGCCCGTATATGTGTGCCGGAGATCTCGAGCTGGCTGACCTCCTGGAAATACAGCAGCCCGGTCGAATGCATACGCAGCGCCGCGGGATCGAGCACGCGATGCAGGCCGATGAAGGTGCCCAGTTCGCCGCGTTCCGGGAAGGTTGCGCCCGGTCGTGTCATCACAACGATATGGCAGTGGTCGATCAGCTCGTGCCAGCGATGCCAGCTGGTCAGGCCGCGGAACGCGTCCATACCGAGCAGCAGGCACAGGTCAACACCCTTGATGTCCGCATGCAGTGACAGCAGCGTATCGAGCGTGTAGGACGGTCCGTCCCGGTGCAGCTCGCGCTCGTCGATCACGAATCCTGCATGGCCCGCAATCGCACCCTGCAGCATCGTCAACCGCTGCCGGGCCGATGCGAACGGTTGCGGCCGGTGCGGCGGCACGCTGCAGGGAATCAGGCGGATTTCGTCCAGGCCCAGCGCCTGCCTGGCCTCCAGGGCCGGGCGCAGGTGTCCGAAATGAACCGGGTCGAAGGTGCCGCCGAGGATGCCGATCATGCAGTCAGCTACAGCAAACCGGCAACGTGCAGCCGCCGGACGATGGAATCGCACCGCGCCCCGCATCGGGCAGCCGTGCCGGTATGGGCAGCGCAGCCATACACATCAGGTCCTGACATGGCCGTCGCCGATGACGATATACTTCAGCGTGGTCAGCCCTTCCAGCCCGACCGGGCCGCGTGCGTGCAGCTTGTCGGTGCTGATGCCGATCTCCGCGCCGAGCCCGTATTCGAAACCGTCCGCAAAACGGCTCGAGGCATTCACCATCACCGAGCTCGAATCCACCTCGCGCAGAAAGCGCTGCGCCTGCACCAGCGACTCGGTGATGATGACATCGGTGTGATTCGAACCGTGTATGGCGATGTGTTCGATGGCCGCATCGATGTCGTCGACCACGCGGATCGCCAGGATCGGTGCGAGGTATTCCTCGTCCCAGTCCGCCTCGGTGGCGGCCTTGATGTCCGGGAGAACCGCACGGGTGCGCTCGCAGCCACGCAGCTCGACGCCGGCCTGCATGTATTGCTCCGCCAGTGGCGGCAGTACACGCGGCGCGATGTCCTGTGCCACCAGCAGTGTCTCCATGGTGTTGCAGGTGCCGTAACGCTGGGTCTTGGCATTGAAGGCGACGCGGACCGCCTTGTCGAGGTCGGCGCTGGCATCGATATAGGTGTGGCAGACACCGTGCAGGTGCTTGATCACCGGCACCCTTGCCTCGGCGCTGATGCGCTCGATAAGCCCCTTGCCGCCGCGCGGCACGATCACATCGACATACGCTTTCATGCGAACCAGCTCGCCGACGGCGGCGCGGTCGGTAGTCTCAACCACCTGCACCGCATCGGCCGGCAGACCGGCGGCGGTCAGCCCCGCGTGGATGCACTTCGAGATCGCCTGGTTGGAATGCAGCGCCTCCGAACCGCCGCGCAGGATGGCGGCGTTGCCGGACTTCAGGCACAGGCCGGCAGCGTCCGCCGTGACGTTCGGGCGCGATTCGTAGATGATGCCGATGACGCCGATCGGCACGCGCATCCGCCCGACCTGGATGCCGGACGGACGGAACTTCATGTCGCTGATACTGCCGACCGGGTCCGGCAGCAGCGCGATCTCGCGCAGCCCCTCCGCCATGGCGGCTATCCGGTCATCGTTGAGCTCCAGGCGGTCCAGCAACGCGGCATCCAGACCGTGCTGGCGACCGGCCTCGAGGTCCCGGGCATTCTCGGCCTTCAGCGTCCCGGCGGCGGCCTCGATGGCCCCGGCGATGGCGAGCAGCGCGGCATCCTTTTTGCCGGTATCCGCGCGGCTCATGGCACGTGCGGCGGCGCGCGCGCGTTGTCCGACCGTCTGCATGTATGCGGCCACGTCGAACTGCATGGATTCAGCCTTTGCACTCATAATGAATATCTTCAGCCCGCCTGTTCCAGTTGGCGCGGATCGGCCAGCGTCGGCTGGCCCGCCAGTTGCATGGTCAATTGTAACAGCTCATCCCAGGCGTTGCCCGTCGCCCGCCCCTTGCAGACGCGGTCGATGGCGGCGCAGTGCCGCAGTAGCCGGGCGCAGCCGGGGGCCGACAGCCGCTGCAGGGCGGCCCCGACCACGTCCTTGCGGTTGGCCCAGACCCGGTAGCGGGCCAGCACCCCGGCAATCGACTGTCCCTTGCGTATTTCCGCCGTCATGGCCGCGAGCTGGCGCAGCTCGCGGGCCAGCGCCCAGAGCACCACCGGCGGCGCCACCCCCTCCGCCTGCAGGCCGTTGAGGATGCGCACACTGCGTGTTGCCTTGCCGGCCAGCGCGGCATCCACCAGGGTGTACACATCGAAGCGGGCGTGGTCCGCGACAAGGCCGGCAATGGCATCGGCATCGACCGGTCCCGCACCCCGCAGCAGGTACAGCTTGTCGATCTCCTGCACACAGGCCAGCAGGTTGCCTTCCACCCGCTCCGCCAGCATCTGCACAGCAATCGCGCTCGGCTGCAGCCCGCGCTTGCGCATCCGCGCCTGCACCCAGCCGTTGAATTCCTGTGCATTAAGCGGCCAGACAAAGACCGCCACGCCGGCCTGTTCGAGCGCCTGTACCCACTTGCTCTTGCGCGCGGACGGGTCGAGCTTGCCGGCCGTGATGAGCAACAGGATGTCTTCCGGCGCCTGCGCCACGAATTCGCGCAGCGCCTTCGCGCCGGCCTCGCCGGGCTTGCCGGTCGGTATGCGCAGATCGATGATACGACGCTGCGCGAACAGCGACAGGTTGCCGGCCTGGGCCAGCAGGCTGTTCCAGTCGAAGCCTGCCTGCACGGTCATCACGTCGCGTTCGTCGTAACCCTGCGTGCGCGCCGCGGCGCGCACGGCATCGGCCGCTTCCAGTACGCGCAGCGGTTCGTCGCCGCTGATAAAATATACCGGCGCGAGTTTGTTCTTCAGGTGTGCGTCGAGCTGTTCGGGCTTGAGTTGCATGGCCGTGGCGGATTCGGTTAGCGGCGGTTTCGGCTTGCTATCTGGCCGCGGCGGCGATGCGCAGCATGGCCATGTTGACGATATTTTCCTGCAGTGTGGCACGCACCACCTGCTCCTCGCGCTGCTTGCCAAGCACGTCGGTGCTGCTGAAGATGTAATCGCGGCTGAGGGCAACGGTCTGCTCCTCAACCACCGGCCGGCCGTCGGGGGTCGCCACCCGAAAGCGGATACTCTGGCGGATTTGATATTCCAGCACGTTGCCGTTGATGTCCACCGACAGCACCTGCTTGTCGGTCGTGTCCTGCGTGACGTGCAGCACGGCCGTCGCGTACTGTTGCCGGTCGGTCACAGCGACGCCACGCTGGCGCAGGGCCAGGCTGAAATCCTCGGTCAGCGTACCGAACGGCCGGACGCCCGTGATGAAAGTGACCGACATGTCGGCCGGCAGGTCCGCGCTGCCGCGCAGGTGAAAACCGCAGCCGGCCAACAGCGCCGCCAGCAATAGCAATACGGGAAATTTCACAAAATATGTACGATGTCTCAGCAAGTGATTTCCGCTACCAGGCAATGGCCGGGAATACAGTGGTTCCATTTCTTCCGCGGGTTCTCTGGCTGAATTCAATTTAAATTGCCACGGAAGCACACGGAATAACACGGAAAGATTAATTGCAGGATCGTTCCCTGCCATTCTTGTGTCTCATGGATTGTCAGGCAATCCGGGGGGCAGTGCAATCTCGATAAATAAACTCACGTCGTTATCAGCATTCTGTGTATTTCCGTGTGTTTCCGTGGCCATTATCATCGCTCCCGTAATTCACGTTTCACCTTTCACGTCTCACTCAATGGTGCACAGAGTGCACCCTGCATTCTTTCCGTGTTCTTCCGTGGATTTTGTGGCTGATTTTAAAATGTTTTATGGCCACGGAACCCACGGAAGAACACGGAAATACAAAAAACATGATGGTCTACAGCAAATTCGCATGCCTCGCAGTCTCTCATACTATCAAGTCCTGATGAGGAACAAGTGGAACGAAAACCATCATCAGCACGGGAATCACACGGCATAAAAATATCATCATGTCATTTTCCGTTCTGTGTGTTTCCGTGTGTTTCCGTGGCCATTATCAATCGCACCCGAAATTCACGCTTCACCTTTCACGTCTCACTCAATGGTGCACAGAGTGCACCCTGCATTCTTTCCGTGTTCTTCCGTGGATTCCGTGGCCGAAATTGTGTTCATATCATCGTTGTCAGATGACGATATTCACCAGCTTGCCCGGCACCAGGATGAGCTTCTTCACCGGCTGGTCGCCGATATGGCGCGCGACATTTTCCTCGGTCAGCGCGGCCTGCTCGATGGTTTGCCGGTCGGCATCCGCGGCCACCTCGATCTGGCCACGCAACTTGCCCTTGACCTGTACTGCCAGCGTGAGCCGGTCCTGTACCAGCGCCAGCTCGTCCACCACCGGCCAGCGGCAGTCGACCACGGCATCGGCGTGACCGAGCGCGTGCCACAGCGCATGGGTAATGTGCGGCACGATCGGCGCCAGCATCAGTACCACGGATTCCAGCGCCTCCTGCATGACCGCCCGGCCCTGCGCGCTGGCATCATCAAAGCGCGCCAGCTCGTTCAACAGCTCCATGTTGGCGGCCACCGCGGTATTGAAGGTGAAGCGCCGGCCGATGTCGTCGCCGACCTTGGCGAGCGTGCCGTGCACGCGATGGCGCAGCTGTTTCTGCGCCGCGTCCAGACTGCCCGTGTCCAGCGCGGCTGGCGTGCCGGCCGAGACGTGCTGGTGCACCTGCTTCCACAGCCGTTTGAGAAAGCGCGAGGCGCCTTCCACGCCGGAATCCGCCCATTCCAGTGACTGGTCGGGCGGTGCCGCGAACATGGTGAACAGGCGCACGGTGTCGGCACCGTAGCGGTCGATCAGTCCCTGCGGATCGACGGTGTTACCCTTCGACTTGGACATCTTGGTGCCATCCTTCAGCACCATGCCCTGCGTCAGCAGGCAGGTGAACGGCTCGTCCTGGCTGAGCAGACCCTCGTCGCGCATCAGCTTGTTGAAGAAACGCGCATACAACAGGTGCAGCACGGCGTGCTCGATGCCGCCGATGTACTGGTCCACCGGCAGCCAGTAGTCGACGCGTTCGTCGAGCATCGCCCGGTCCTGGTCGGCACAGGCATAGCGCGCGTAGTACCAGGACGATTCGAAGAAGGTGTCGAAGGTGTCCGTCTCACGCTCGGCCGCCCCGCCGCAGGCGGGACAGGTGGTGTCGATGAAGGCACGCAGTTTCTTCAGCGGCGAGCCGGTAGCGTCGACAGTGACATCGGTCGGCAGCACGACCGGCAGGTCGGACTCCGGCACCGGCTGCGCGCCGCATTTTTCGCAGTTGATAACCGGGATCGGGCAGCCCCAGTAGCGCTGGCGCGATACACCCCAGTCACGCAGGCGGTAATTCACCTGGCGCGCGCCCTTGCCGGCCGCCACCAGCCAGTTGGCGATCGCCTCGAAGGCCTGCGCGGAACTCAGCCCGCTGAAGCGGCCGGAATTCTGCAGGATACCCTTGTCGGTGAACGCGGCCTTTGATATGTCGACCGTCTGACTGCTGTTGCCGGCCGGATAGATGACCTGACGAATGGTCAGCCCGTTCTGCCTTGCGAATTCGTAGTCGCGCTGGTCATGTGCCGGCACCGCCATCACGGCACCGTGCCCGTATTCCATGAGCACGAAATTGGCCGTCCAGACCGGTACGACGTCACCGGTAACAGGATGCAGGGCGCGCAGGCCGGTGTCGATGCCCTTTTTTTCCAGCGTCGCCATGTCGGCCTCGGCCACGCGCGTGTTGCGGCACTCGTTGATGAAGGCAGCGAGCGCCGGGTTGCCGGCCGCCGCCTCCGCCGCCAGCGGGTGTTCCGGCGCCACCGCCACGTAGGTCACGCCCATCAGTGTGTCCGGTCGCGTCGTGTAGATCGGCAGGGATTCGGCGCGGCCCTCGATGCCGAACTGCATCTCAACGCCCTCCGAGCGACCGATCCAGTTGCGTTGCATGGTGACGACCTGTTCCGGCCAGCCGCCAAGCTGGTCGAGGTCGGCGAGCAGCTCGTCGGCATACTGCGTGATCTTCATGAACCACTGCGGGATTTCGCGCCGTTCCACCGGCGCGCCGGAACGCCAGCCGCGCCCGTCGATGACCTGCTCGTTGGCGAGCACGGTCTGGTCGACCGGGTCCCAGTTCACCAGCGCGGTCTTCTTGTAAACCAGGCCCTTGTTGAACAGACGCGTGAAGAACCACTGCTCCCAGCGGTAGTAGTCCGGGTCACAGGTCGCCAGCTCGCGCTCCCAGTCGTAGCCGAAGCCCAGCAGTCTGAGCTGGTTGCGCATGTAATCGATGTTTTCGTAGGTCCACTTTGCCGGCGGCACCTGGTGCTTGATGGCGGCATTTTCCGCCGGCAGGCCGAACGCGTCCCAGCCCATCGGCTGCAGCACGTTTTTGCCCAGCATGCGCTGGTAGCGACTGATCACGTCACCGATGGTGTAGTTGCGCACATGCCCCATGTGCAGGCGCCCGCTGGGATAGGGGAACATGGACAGGCAGTAATACTTTTCGCGGTCCGGGTCCTCGACTGCACGGAAGGTGCCGTGTTGTTCCCAGTAACCGCGGGCATCGGCCTCGATTCGCTCGGGTTGGTAGATTTGTTCCATCAGGCTGGAATCGGTTGAAAATCGAAGGCGAAGAATACCGTAGCAGCAATAGCCCCCACAACACGGCGGTGGAGTTTTCCTTCAACTCGCGGGCACTTTGGTTCACACTTGAACCAGGCTGACAACACGGGATGCAACCATGAAGGACGAAAAAACCAGGCGTGGAAAATGGCTCGCCGCCTACGATGACATGATGGCACGGGTCAAGACGGCCCTCGAGGAGGCCGAGGAAAGCACCCTGCCGGTGGTGACCGGCTTCATTGACAAGGCCAAGGAAACCGCGGTCGAGCTCGAGGAGCTGACCCGGGACGAGGCCGATAAAGTGGCCTACTACCTGCAGCGCGACATGCAGGACGCCGGCAGGCACCTGGCCGAGACGGGCCACGAGCTGGGCGACTGGCTGCGCTTCGACGTGGAACTGGTCGAGGACCGCCTGCTGGAGATACTGGCGCTGGTCGCCGACCGTACGCGCCTGGAAATGCTGGAGTTCGAGCACGACGTGGAAGAAGGCCTGGCCTGGCACGCGGGCGAGATCACCGGCCCCGGCTCACTGGCCTGCGACGCCTGCGGTGCCGAGATCCGCTTCAACGCCACCAGCGAAATCCCGGCCTGCCCGAACTGTGGCCACACCCTCTATCACCGCCCCCAGCCGCATGCGGACAGGGGCTGACCATAGAAAGGGGGACGGGGCATTGACGGCCAGCGGGTGTCCGTCATCCACCCTTTGACCATGTTATTGCCTCCCTTCTTTTTTAATTTGTTCCTGTCCCATTTTTCACATCCTGCGGATACCGGCGCCGGCCCGGCTTCCCACCGAGGAACACCGCAAGCAGGCACAGCAGCGCCAGTACCAGCGCCGGCGCATTGCCGAACTGCACAAACGGCGTCGTACCCTGCATAGGCAGCACGCTGCCTGTCACCACCGCCTGGCTGAACTGCGGGCTACGTGCCGTGATCCGCCCATGGTGGTCGATGATGGCGGAGATGCCGGTATTGGTCGCGCGCAACAGCGGCCGACCGGTTTCCAGCGCGCGCACGCGCGCGATTTCCAGGTGCTGGTGGGGGGCGAGCGAGTCGCCGAACCAGCCATCGTTGCTGACGTTGACCAGCAGCGCCGCCTCGGGCACGCTCGCAGCGATCAGGCGGCCGAACGCCACCTCGAAACAGATCGAGGTACCGGCCGGATAACCCGCCGCCTGCAACAGCGGCTGCCCGGCCGCACCGGGTGTGAAGTCCGCGTTCGGCACCGCCAGCGCGTCGAGCGTATCGCCGATCAGCCAGCGCAACGGCAGGTATTCGCCGAACGCCACCAGGTGTTGCTTGAAATACAGGCGCTGTTCGCCGTCCAGGGCAAGGATGGCGTTGTAATAGTCCCAGCTGGTGCGGTCCAGCACCGGGATACCCGTCAGCAGCGAGGACTGCCGCTGCGCCAGTCGTTCCTCGAGCACCGGCAGGTAGCCCTCGTCGACCTCGTGGTAGAACGCCGGAATCGCGGTTTCCGGCCACACCACCAGGTCAGTGCCCGGCCCGGCAAAGGTCAGTTCGGCATACAGGGCCAACGTACCCTGCATGTTTTCCGGCAACCATTTCTGTTCCTGCGCGACATTGCCCTGCACCAGACTGACCGTGACGGCATCACCGCGCGGCTGCACCCAGTCGACCCGCCCGAGCAGCCAGCCGCCCGACCAGATCGCCGCCAGCAGCAACGCGGTGAGAATGCGCTGTCGCGTATGCAGCAGTGCCAGCAGCAGGCCAGCCGAGAGTGCCACCAGCCAGCCGGCACCGTACTCGCCCAGCAGCGGCAGGTAGCCGGCCAGCGGGCCATCGACCTGGCTGGCGCCGATATTCAGCCACGGAAACCCGCTGAACAGCCAGCCGCGCAGCCATTCCGCCAGCAGCCAGCCGGCCGGCATGGCCCCGGCCAGCACGCCCCAGCCCTGCCCCGGCAGGTGGCGCCGCAGCAGGTAACCGAGCAAGGCGGGATACAGCGACAGGACCAGGATGAACAATACCGCCACCAGCGCGGCCACGGGCGCCGCCACGTGGCCGTAGGTGTGGATACTGACATACACCCACGAGACGCCGGCTCCGAAATAGCCGATGCCGAACCAGGCGCCCTGCACGAATGCCTGGCGCGGCGCAGCCCGCCGCCAGCCATGGAACAGCACGGCGAGTGCCAGCACAGCGACGGGATACCAGCCCAGCGGGGCAAACGCGAGCACGGCCGCCGCGCCGCTGGCAAGCGGCAACAGGGCCCGACGGGAGACGGATATCATGGTGTCTGCTGTCACGTGATTCGGGGTTCGCTGCGGGCCGGGTACCCGCCATCGCATACTGCGCTCTGGCGTGATGTCTGCGGATTATACGATCGGAACGAACACGCGGCCGGGTTCTTCGCGCCTGCCTGCAAGGGGGTATGTCATCACGCGGCAGCGAGTATCAGGCCTGGCCGCCCGGTGCGTCCTGCGGGCTCTCCACCGGCCTGGGCAGCAAGGTCAGCTGCAGCATGTGCACGCGCCGGTTGTCCGCGCGCAGCACCTTGAACAGCAGGTTGTCGATTACCGTGCGCTCGCCGCGCTTGGGCAGGTGACCGATCTGGTGCACCACCAGCCCGCCGATGGTGTCGAATTCCTCGTCGGAATATCGCGTGCCGAAATACTCGTTGAAATCCTCAATCGGCGTCAACGCCTTGATGGTGTAATGCATCTCGCTGTGCCGGCGGATGGCGTAATCCTCCTCGACATCGTGCTCGTCCTCGATCTCGCCGACGATCTGTTCCAGCACGTCCTCGATGGTGACCATGCCGGCCACGCCGCCATACTCGTCCACCACGATCGCCATGTGATTTCGGCTGGAACGGAATTCCTTCAGCAGCACGTTGAGGCGCTTGCTCTCCGGCACGAACACGGCCGGTCGCAGGATATCGCGCACATTGAGGCGCCCCTCGCCGCGCCCGCTGGCATACGGCAGCATGTCCTTGGCCAGCAGCACACCGACCACTTCGTCGCGGCTGTCGCCGTTGACCGGAAAGCGCGAGTGGCCGGACTCGGTAATGGTGCGCACCAGCACGTCCTGGTCGGCGTCGCGCTCCAGGAAGACCACCTGCGAACGCGGGATCATGATGTCACGCACCTGCATTTCGTCCACCTGCAGTACGCCTTCGAGCATGGCGAGCGCATCCATGTCGATGAGATGACGGCGCTGCGCGCCGCGCAGCACATCCAGCAGTTGTTCGATATTGGCAGGTTCCCGCAGCAGCAGCTGTTTCAGCCCGTCAATCCAGGCGTGCTGTACGGGACCGTTGGTAGGTCGGTCTTTATTCATTAATTTCAGTAGATTAGAGAATGTTTTTGATAGATTTTTCAGGTCTTGCGTGACCACGAGGGTGCCCGGCAGCGCCACTATATCGGTATTGCCCCGTGTAATGCCAGCACCCGCACCGAAAATGCACGGGGCGGGCCAGCGCGCCTACCAGGGATTCGGATAGCCCAGCCCGGTCAGCAACGCGCTCTCGCGGCGCTCCATGTGGTCGGCATCGGTGGCATGCTGGTGATCGTATCCGAGCAGATGCAGGACACCGTGGATCACCAGGTGCGCCCAGTGCCCGGCCAGCGGCTTGCCCTGCGTCGCGGCCTCGGCGGCGACCACCGGGGCGCAGATCACCACGTCGCCGAGCAGGTCGCTGGGCACGCCGGCGAAGCCCTCGCAGGGAAACGACAGCACGTTGGTAGACCCGTCCTTGCCACGGTACTGGCGGTTCAGTGCGGTGATCTCGGCCTCGTCGACGATGCGCACCACCAGTTCCGCACGCCGGTCATGATCCTGCAGCGCCAGTTCCGCCCATTGCCGGATCTCGTCCGCAGACGGCGTACCGGCCGCACTCACCGCGAACTGCACGTCGATGTCGTGTTCGATGGCGTGTGACATGCGCTCAGGTTTTCCCGGACTGGCGTTCGAATTCCTCGTAGGCGGAAATCACGCGCTGCACCAACGGGTGGCGCACCACGTCCTGCGAGGAAAAGAAACTGAAGCTGATTCCCTTGCTGTCCTTGAGTACATCGATCACCTGGCGCAGGCCGGACTCGGTGTGCTTGGGCAGGTCGACCTGGGTGATATCGCCGGTGACCACGGCAGTAGAGCCGAAACCGATACGCGTAAGAAACATCTTCATTTGCTCCACGGTTGTGTTCTGCCCCTCGTCGAGAATGATGAAGGCATCGTTGAGACTGCGCCCGCGCATGAAGGCCAGCGGGGCCACCTCGATCACGTTGCGCTCGATCAGCCTGGCGACCTTGTCTATGCCGAGCATTTCATACAGGGCATCGTACAGCGGTCGCAGGTAGGGATCGACCTTTTGCGTCATATCGCCCGGCAGGAAGCCGAGTCGCTCGCCGGCTTCCACCGCGGGTCGTACCAGTACCAGCCGGCTGACCTTCTCCTGCTCCAGCGCCTGCACGGCGCAGGCCACCGCCAGGTAGGTCTTGCCGGTGCCGGCCGGCCCGATGCCGAAATTGAGATCATTGGCGATAATGCTGCGCAGGTAATGTTTCTGGTTGCGTCCGCGCGGCGTGATCACCCCGCCCGGCGTCTTGATCACGACCGTGTCGGTGTCCCGGTCCCCGGCGTCAGCGGCTGCGTCGTCCGCGCTTTCCTGCAGGTAGAGGTGGATCTTGCCCGGCGTCAGCGCCGTGCTCGCGGTTTCCGCATACAGGCTCGCCAGCACCTCGCCGGCCCGCTGCACGGCGGCAGCTTCACCGATGATCCGGAAGCGGTTGCCGCGACTGTTGATTTCCACCCCGAGTCGCTGCTCGAGCTGGCGCAGGTGATTGTCGAACTGGCCGCACAACGCGGCAAGGCGTTCGTTGTCGGCAGGTTCCAGCGTGATATCTCTGGATTGGACGTCGGCGTTCAAGAGACCCTCAGGTTCGACACGGTATTATCAGCTGCATCGGCCAGTCCCGCGAATTCTCCACGCAGGGAATTCGGCATGGCCTCCGTGATGCGGATATTGACGAAGCGTCCGATGCTGTCCTTCGGTGCCGCGAAATTCACAACACGATTGTTCTCGGTGCGCCCGCTGAGCTGGCTTGCATCTTTACGTGACGGCTTTTCTACCAGCACGCGCTGCACTGTGCCGACCATGCCGGCGCTGATTGCCGCGGCCATCTCGCCTATCCGGTGCTGCAGGCGCGCGAGTCGCTGTTTCTTGACCGCCAGCGGCACATCGTCGGGCAGCCCGGCGGCCGGTGTGCCCGGGCGCCGGCTGTAGATGAAACTGAATGAATGATCGAAACCGATGGTCTCGATCAGCGCCATGGTCTGATCGAAGTCCGCGTCCGTCTCGCCCGGAAAGCCGACGATAAAATCCGAGGAGATACTGATATCGGGACGCGCCGCGCGCAGGCGCCGGATGATGGCGCGGTATTCGAGCGCAGTGTGATTGCGTTTCATCAGCGCCAGGATACGATCCGAACCGGACTGCACCGGCAGATGCAGGTGTCCGACCAGTTGCGGCACCTCGGCATGGACATCGATCAGCCGCTCGCTCATCTCCAGCGGATGCGAGGTGGTATAGCGGATTCGATCGATGCCGTCGATGGCGGCTATCCAGGAAACCAGCAGCGCCAGGTCTGCGCTCTCGCCGTCGTGCATCGTGCCACGGTAGGCATTGACGTTCTGGCCCAGCAGCGTCACCTCGCGCACACCCTGCGCAGCCAGGCTCGCCACTTCGGCTATCAGGTCATCGAACGGCCGGCTGACCTCCTCGCCTCGGGTATAGGGCACCACGCAGAAACTGCAGTACTTGCTGCAGCCTTCCATCACGGAAACGAACGCCGTGGGCCCATCGGCGCGCGGCGCCGGCAGGCTGTCGAATTTCTCGATCTCGGGGAAGCTGATATCGATAACCGGCCGGTGCGCACGCCGCGCGTCATCCAGCATGCCGGGCAGCCGGTGCAGGGTCTGCGGACCGAACACGATATCGACGTACGGCGCACGCGCACGGATCGCCTCGCCTTCCTGGCTCGCCACGCAGCCGCCCACGCCGATCACCAGCTGCGGGCGCGCATCCTTGAGTTCCTTCCAGCGTCCAAGCTCGGAAAACACCTTCTCCTGGGCCTTCTCACGGATGGAACAGGTGTTCATCAGCAGCACATCCGCCTGCTGCGGGTCCTGCGTGAGTTCCAGGCAGTGCGATACTGCCAGCACGTCCGCCATCTTCGCGGAATCGTACTCGTTCATCTGACAACCGTGCGTCTTGATATAGAGCTTGCCTGACATTCTACTTTATGTAATCTGTGTAATTGTCTGTTTAATATATGTTAAATTACGAATGCTCCGGTCCCGGGCCCGTGCATGGCAGTAACATAACCGCAACCGGACCGTGAACGCAAAGAAATACCTGCCGGGCCGAAACGGGCAGGCGTCTCGCGCCGTCACCCGGGCGGCACGCGGCCGGTGCGAAAGGAGAAGGGAGTCGGCCGGTAAGCCGGGTTCTGTCGAGGACAGTCATTCATCTGGACGCTGCGTCACCGCAGGTCTCAAGCAACCTACCCGGGAGCCATGCGGGCCGCACGTTCGCTCCCCTATTTGGTCTTGCTCCAGGTGGGGTTTACCCTGCCACGCCTGTTGCCAGCCGCGCGGTGCGCTCTTACCGCACCATTTCACCCTTACCTGCCCTGCCTGTTGACAGGCAGGACCGGCGGTATATTTTCTGTGGCACTTTCCATGGACTCGCGCCCTCCAGGAGTTACCTGGCACCTTGCCCTGTGGAGCCCGGACTTTCCTCCCTGCTTGCGCAGAGCGACTGTCTGGCCGACTCCCGAGCTGGAGTATAGGGTATTCGTGCGCCCGCGGCACGGCCGGCAACGCGGCGTCGCCCCCGCCGTCAGCGTGACCAGGGCTTGCGCACACCCCTGATCAGCTTGCCGAGCATGCGGTTCAGGGGTTTGTCGCGCGCCAGGTCGGGAATGAGGCTGCGCTTTCCGCGCAGACCGAGTTCGTGTTTGAAGCGCTGCAGGCTGCGGTGATCCGGATCGACCTGCAGGCCGCGCCGCAATGCCGTCCAGGCACTTTCGCGCTGGCCACACCGGTGTTCCGCCTGGGCGAGGTTGTAGAACACCTCGGCATCGCGGGCCTCGCCAACCGCCGCGTTGCGGCACAGCTTGATGCCGTTACGGTCACCCAGGCAGACGCGGCACAGGCCGTGAAAGGAGGTGTAACGGTTCTGGTAGACATCGTCGACTGCGGCGCTCTCGTCGGCGGTGCGAAAGAACACCAGCGCGCCCTCGAAATCATCACTGCGGAAACACTTCAGACCATCGATAAAGTCATGATGCAGCCGCGCATGGCCGTACGCTGCCCCCGCAGAGTTGATATGCTCCATGCCCCCCCCGATGTACGCCCCCTGAATACAGCCTGCGCCTCGGCGCGGCCGGCGTTCCCTTGCAGTGCAGGGTAAACCCTTTGTACAAAAACACAACCATGCCCGGCACCTTTCGCCAAACCGCTGCCGGGCGGCCCGGCCCGGACAATAACGGACTTTGGACGTCACACGCTGTGGCGGAACCCGCGCCAACCGGTATAATCACAACCCGGACAATGCAGCCGCGTAATGACGTGGCTTTTTTATGGCCATGACAAAAGCAGGCACAAACGAATTCGAACAGGCCGGCGACAAGGACCTGCGCAGCCGCGTGCGGCTGTTCGGCGACCTGCTCGGCGAGGTGCTCAGGGAGCACGCGGGTCAAAACATCCTCGACGCGGTCGAATCGCTGCGCAAGGGCTATATCCGCCTGCGCCGCGAGGAGAACCCGCGCCTGCGCGCGCGACTGACCCGGGACATCAACAATCTCGACCCGGATGCACTCACCGACGTCATTCGCGCCTTCAACCTGTATTTCAGCCTGGTGAACATTGCCGAAGAGGCGTTTCATCACCGCCAGCGACGCAAGCAGGCGCGCCGCTACGGCCTGCTCTGGGTCGGTTCCTTCCAGCGCACCCTGCAGGATTTTCGCGACAGCGGCGTTGGCCCGGACCAGTTGCAGACGCTGCTGGACCAGTCGCTCTACCTGCCGGTATTCACCGCGCACCCGACCGAGGCAATCCGTCGCACCGTGATGTCCTCGCTGCGCCGCCTGTTCCTCACCAGCGAGAAACTCGATGACCTGCGCCTGGGGCGCGAGGAACGCGAGGCGGTGCAACAGGTCCTGAAACAGCAGATCCAGGTCCTGTGGAAGACCGACGAGGTTCGTCTGCACAAGCCGAGCGTGGAGGATGAAATCCGCAACGGCCTGTACTTCTTCCGCGAGAGCCTGTTCGCCGCCGTCCCGAAGTCCTACCGCTACCTGGAAAAGGCCGCGCAGCATATCTACGGCAGCAATCCGACCGGCAAGAAGCTGTCGATACCCGGCGGGCTGATGCGATTCGGCTCATGGATCGGTGGCGACCGCGACGGCAATCCGTTCGTCAAACCCGCCACGACCGCACTGGCGCTGCGCCTGCACATGCGCGAGGTGCTTGCGACCTACATCGAGCATGTCGTGGCCCTCGGTTACCGGCTGACCCAGTCGACGCACCTGTGCGACTTTTCCGCACCGTTCCTGGACAGCCTGCAGCAGGACGAGACCCGCTTCAGCGAGGCCTGCAGGGATTTCCCCGAGGGCTACAGCCACGAACTGTACCGCCGCAAGCTGTGCGTGATGAGCCACCGCCTGCGCTTCAACCTCGCAGACATCGATGCCCGCATCGCGCAACCGGAAACGGACATACCGGCCAGTCCCGCCGCCTACACGAACGAACAGGAATTCCTGGGCGACCTGCTGCTGATCCGCGAATCACTGATCGCCAACGGCGACGCGAACGTGGCCGATGCGGATCTGAAAGACCTGGTGCGACTGGTCGAGACCTTCGGCTTCTATCTCATGCACCTCGATATTCGCCAGGAATCCACACGCCACAGCGAGGCCGTTGCCGAACTGCTCAAGGCGCTGCAGGTCGAACCGGACTACGACGCGCTGGACGAGACGCACCGCCAGCACTTGCTGTGCAGCACGTTCGCCGGGCCGCCGCCGGCACTCGATCGCGGCAAGCTGACCGAACGCACCCGCGAGACGCTCGAGGTGTTCGACGTTATGCGGCGCATGCAGACGGAAGTGAGTGTCAACGCCTTCGGCAACTACGTCATTTCCATGACCCACACCGCCAGCCACATACTGGAAGTCATGTATCTCGCCTGGCTGACCGGACTGGCGGGACAGCGCAACGGTGACTGGTTCGCGGATATCCGCATCAGCCCGCTGTTCGAGACTATCGACGACCTCGAGCACATCGAACAGGTATTGTCCGAACTGCTCGGCAACGAGACCTACCGCGCCCTGCTCAATGCCGCCGATCATTGCCAGGAGATCATGCTGGGCTATTCCGACTCCTGCAAGGATGGTGGCATCCTGGCCTCCAACTGGAGCCTGTACGAGGCGCAGAAGAAGATTATCGCCATCTGCGACCGCTACGATCTGCAGGTACGCCTGTTCCATGGTCGCGGCGGCACCGTCGGCCGCGGTGGCGGCCCGACTCACGAGGCCATCCTGTCGCAGCCGCCGGGCACGGTACATGGCCAGATCAAGTTCACCGAGCAGGGCGAGGTGCTTCGCTACAAGTACAGTAACGAGGAAACCGCGGTGTACGAGCTGGCCATGGGCGTCACCGGCCTGCTCAAGGCCAGCCGCGTGCTGATCGAGCCCGCAGTCGAGGACCGGCGCGACTATCTGGGCATCATGGACGAACTCGCCCGCATCGGCGAGGATACCTATCGCGACCTGATTGACAACACCGAGGGCCTGTTCGACTATTTCTACGAAGCGACGCCGGTCACCGAGATCGGCCTGCTCAACATCGGCTCGCGTCCCTCGCACCGCAAGCAGCAGGATCGCTCCAAGACCTCCATCCGCGCCATCTCCTGGGTGTTCGGCTGGGCACAGTCGCGCCATACCCTGCCCGCCTGGTACGGCCTGGGCAGCGCGCTCGAGACCTGGCGCAGCGATGACCCGGCGCGGCTGGCACGCCTGCAGGGTATGTACCAGGACTGGCCGTTCTTCCGCGCCCTGATCGGCAACATCCAGATGGCACTGTTCAAGGGTGAGATGAATATCGCCCACGAATACACCCGGCTGGCCGGCAACCAGGAGATGGCACAGCGCATTTACGCCAAGATCAGCACCGAGTACCGCAAGACCATCCTGCAGGTATTGCACGTCAGCGGCGCACACCACCTGCTCGAGGAAAACCCGGCGCTGGGCCTGTCGCTGTTCCGGCGCAATCCCTACCTCGACCCGCTGAACAATATCCAGGTCACGCTGCTGGCGCGCGTCCGGGACAGCAGCCTGGACGAGGAGCAGCGCGAAGCCTGGCTGAAGCCGCTGCTGCGCTCGATCAACGCCATCGCCAGCGGCATGCGCAATACCGGCTAATATCGCCCGGTGCGTCTCACACCGGCCGCCGCGATTGGGGTATAGTAGCCGGCAGCAAAACTACCCTCCGGGACCTGTCATTCCATGGACAAACGGCTCGCACTGGTTGTAGACGACTCCAGGACGGCGCGCGATACACTCAAGCGCATGCTGGACAAGCATGGCCTTGACGTCGACACGCTGGAATCGGCACAGCAGGCACTCGACTACCTGCAGGACCACACCCCCGACGTCATCTTCATGGACCACATGATGCCGGGCATGGACGGGTTCCAGGCCGTGGAGGCGATCAAGGGCAACCCTGACACCGCCACCATCCCCATCATGATGTACACCTCCAAGGAAGGCGACCTGTACGTCAGCCAGGCACGCGCCCTCGGCGCTATCGGCATCCTGCCCAAGCAGGTCGAACCGGCCGAGCTGTTCGAGGTGCTCAACAAGCTCGGACTGGTCAGTGAGCGCCGGCGCCGGAGTACCGAGAGCAACCGCTTCGTGCTGATGGACAACGTTCCGGAGATTGCCCTGTCCGCTACCCGCGAGGAAATCCAGGAGATCGCCGAACAGGCCGCACAGGCCGTCGGTGGCAAACATGATGCGCTTGGCACCCAGGGTCACCTGGGCGAATTGCTCGAGGACTACCACCACGAAATGGTGGAGAACATGCAGGAACTGAAGACCGCGCTCGACGCGCAGGCCATGCGCGGCATACGCCCGCTGACCGCGCTGCTGGTGCCGCTGGTAATCATGCTGATGCTGATCCCGCTGCTGTGGATCTACCACGACAGCAGCACGGCCCGAGCCGAACTCGGCGACGCCAACCGGCGCATCAGCGAACTGGTCGCGGCGCAACAGGATTTCACCAGCAACGAGCACAACGAAAGCAGCACCCTGCGGCAGCAGCTGAGCCAGCGCGACGACCAGGCACGCCGGCAGGCGCGTATGCTCTACGACAGCATCACCTGGGCGATCAACCAGGGCAGTGCGTACGACGTGCACGAGGAAGCGTTCAGCGACCGACGCCTGACGGTGGTCCAGGAACTGGTGACGCGCCTGAGGTCACTCGGCTTCCAAGGTACGGTGCAGCTGGAGTCCCACCTCGGCGAATTCTGCCTGAGTGGCAACGACGTGGACGGTTATGTCGAGGCGCCGGCCGACCTGCCGGTCACATCCTGCGACCTGGTCGGCCATCCCCTGCAGCAAATACCTGCGCTAGGCGAGCGCCAGTCGATCGCATTCGCCAACTTCCTCGCCACCTCGCCGCTGGTCAACAGCGGCGACATCCACCTCGAGATTGCGTCATTCCTGTTCAGCCGGCCGCGCATCCCCTACCCGCCGCAGGTCGACACCGTCATGGCATACGAGTGGAACCGCGTTGCGGCCGCCAACAACCGCGTCGATGTCAGGCTGGTGCCGGACACGGAATCGTCGCGGCAATGACTCGGCCGGCTGTTGCCGGCACTCCTAAAGAAGAGACAAGCCGCACGGCTCCCGGGCACCCATGGATGCCAGGTTTCAGCCCGATTATGTCGGATAAGCGCCGCCCGGCGAGAAATGCGGGCCAGGAGCCTGTCCGAGTAATCTGTGCGTAGCGAGGCGAGTGGGATAGCGTGGACAGTTTTGCGATCGTTCGAGGAGAATAGCGGGTTCTATTTGACGAGAAGGATCGTAAAAATGGGCCGCTTCCCCACCGCCGCAGTAGCAACATGATTATTCGGACAGGCGCCTAGCGCACACCCCAGAAGAAAATTGCGCCTGCTACTGCCAGTACCAGCGCGAAAACAGCAACCAGCATGATATTTCTCAGGCGCTCAGCCTGCTTGTGCAACTGCACCTGTGCGTCCTCGAACAGCTTGTGCTGAAGCCTGTGCTCTGCCTCGAGCTTCTTTTCCAGGGCCATGACCTGTTGACTGGTTGCCTCGAGCTGTACGGTGGTGGAAGCGAGGTAAGTCTCGAGTGTCCGGGCCTGTTCCTCTTTCGCTGCACGCAACGCCTCGAGTGCGCTGTCCGTGGATTCGAAACGGCTGACTGTCTGAGCCAGAGAGGCCTCGAGTGTCTTGATCTGTTCATATGCTGCATCCAGCCGCGCCTCGAGCGCGTCGTCCCTGGTTTCCAGCCGGCTTGCTGATTCGGCCAGCGCAGTCTTGAGAACCTGCAGTTGTTCGCGTGCAGAATCCTGCAGGAACTTGAGCTGGTTGCCCCGGGTTTCCAGCCGGTGCGTTGTTTCAGTCAGGGAGGCCTCGAGCGCCATGACCTGTGAATGCCCCGCCTCGCGTGCCTGTTCAGTCTCGACGAGCCGCTGTTCCAGTTCGTCCAGCCTTCTGGCGTGGGCCATTCTGGCGGTCCCGGTTTCCCGGCGGCTCTCCTCCAGGTCCTCGACTTTCTGCAGGATTAGCAGGGCACGGCGCTCGGACTGGGACCGCATTAGTTCCAGTTTCCCGGCGAGGGCCTGATTCTCTGCTGTGAGTTCCAGCAGCTCCCGTTCGAGCGCTTCCTGGCGCTGCCGCGGGCTCGATTGCAGTCCGAGAAGTTTGTTTATACTGGCTGCGGCGCTGCGCCAGTACTGCTTGAGATTGTTCAATACATTTACCTTTTATTTTATTGTTTTATATAAATATTTGTTTTTCGATGTTAGCACGCCTGTATCCTGCGAGTACAGAGACCCGATGGGGAGCATGCCAGACCTGCAGGCTGTGACACTCTGCTGAAAGATGTAATAAACTAGGATTCGAGGTGTGCCGGATTGTTGTTTCAGAATACCATTATCACAGGCAGCTCACCTATTGCAGGTGCGCGTATCGCTCGCCTTGCCGGCGTCCCCACAGGCTTCTTATGAGTTGTCAATCGGATATAAAGAAGACCGTGCTGCAGGGTGTCTACGAGGACAACGCGGGCATACCCCGTTCCTTTCGTGGCAAGGGGCGAACGAGACACGCTATCGGGGCACAGCCTGCCGGGCAACGGACCTGGTACCGAAGCAGGGCTGTGGTCGTCGCCTTACTGGGCCTTGTTGCACTGGTCGGCATCAACTTCCGGCTGGTCACGGTGGACGTAACCGGGCCGGTCGCCATGCAGGTGCTGGACGAGCCGTCCCTGACCTTGCCGGCGATACCCATGTCCATGCTGGCCAGTCCGGGGGTTGCGCCCGGCATCGACAGCGTACCTCCATCCAGTCTTGAGCCATTGCAGGCCATCAGGGATGCTGCCACCACGAGCGGTCATTATGACGCCATGCTTGGCCGTCTCGGCATGTCGATGGCAGACCTGTTCAACCTCAAGGTTCAGACGATCGTCATCGACCCGGGACACGGCGGAATCGATCCGGGCGCCACGGGCCATCAGGGCCTGAAGGAGAAGGACGTCGTGCTGGATATCGCCAGGCGACTCAGGGACAAGCTCGCCGGGTCCGGGAAGTATCGCGTCCTGCTTACCCGTGACGAGGACAAAAAGGTCTATCTGAAAGAGCGGGTGGCCTTCGCGAAGGAGAACCGCGCGGACCTGTTCATCTCGATCCATATCAACTCCCTCCCGGCCGAGGCCCGACAGCTCAATTATGTCGAGACCTATTACTTCGGGCCGCACACGGATCAGCGCTCACTGGAACTGGCAGAGAAGGAAAACCACGACTCCGACTACCTCATGGGGGACTTTCGCGAGGTCATCGCCAGGATCGGCGACACGCTGAAGACCGAGGAATCGAAAGAGCTTGCCGGCTCCATACACAAACGCCTTTACAGCAATCTGAAACGCCACAATCGTGATCTGCTTAACGCCAGATCGAAGACAGGACCGTTTATGGTACTGTTGGGTGTGGAGGTGCCGAGCGTGCTGGTGGAGGTTTCCTGCATCAGCAACAAGGCGGAGGAAACCCGGTTGAATAGCCCACAGTATCGTGACGCTGTTGCGGGCTACCTGAGGACGGGGATCATCGAATACCTTGAACAGCGCGAATACCGCAGATCTATAGAAAGAGGAAAAACACAACATGTCGCCAAGCAAGAAAGATAACATGCTATACGTCGGGATTGACCTGGGCACCTCCAGGTCGGTGGTATCCGCCAGCAATGGAAACCGCAAATGGGTGGAGAGCTATGTCGGCTGGCCAAAGGATTTCGTTGCCAAGAAGATGCTCGGTAAAAGCGTGCTGTTCGGCAGCGAGGCCCTCGAGCACCGGCTTGCGCTTCATCTCACCCGTCCACTGCGCAACGGCATTATCACGGAAGGCACCGAGCGGGACGAGGCCGCCGTGCATGAGTTGATCGACCACCTGATCGAACTGGCCGGGGCAGGTCCGGATAACGAGATCTGTGTTGCGGTAGGTGTCCCGGCCGAAGCGCTCAAGGTCAACAAGATTGCCATCAGGAATGCCGTGGCCCAGCATGCCAAGAAGCTGATGGTGGTTTCCGAGCCCTTCTCCGTGGCCTACGGACTGGGCGCGCTGGACAACACCATGATCATCGATATCGGCGCCGGCACCGTGGATTTCTGCATCATGCATGGCACCGTACCTGCGGATGAGGACCAGCGGAGCATCCTCATGGCGGGCGACTACGTGGACGAGCAGCTATTCAAGCTGCTGTCGGAAAAACACCCCGAGGCCGATTTCTCAATCAACACCGTGCGCAAGTTCAAGGAAAAACACGGCTTCGTGGGGGAGCCGAAGCGGCGGGTCAAGATCGAGGCACCGGTGGACGGGAAATTCACGGAATTCGATATCACCAACGAAATGCGCAAGGCCTGCGAGAGTCCCATGCCTGCCATTGTCGAGACTGTCATCGACCTCATCGGGAGCTTCGACCCCGAGTTCCAGGAAAGCGTGCGCAACAACATCATTATTGCGGGTGGCGGGAGCCAGCTCACGGGCCTGGATACCTATCTCGGCGAAGCCACCAGGCAATTCGGACCCTGCAGTTTTTCCTGCATCACTGATCCGCTCTATGCGGGTGCGGATGGCGCGCTGGAACTGGCAGTGGACATGCCCGAGGAATTCCTCGAGAAACTGTAAGCAACCGGTTGTACCCTGCGCGGGTACGGCCCGTCGCCAACAAAAACAGGCCGGATACATTTTCCAGGTGGGACCTCCCCTGATTGAGTGGGTAACACATCAATTCAGACGAGACGCATCGCTTCTGATGGCAAGGCTGTTGGCCGAATGAATTCGGCCCTACAACGGTAATCTAGCTACTCGGTTTGGGGAAGCGCCTTCCAGGTAAACGTATCCGGCCCCGTTATGGTGTTCAGGTCCTCGCCCACCGACTCTACATAATCTACCGATCCTGCGCCTGGTCCTCCGGTGGCCCGCTCAGTATTTTCCGTCCCGTGATCATGGCGGATACCAGGTTGCCGCCGCCGCGCAGCTCGGTGATAACGACGGCCAGGATGTGGATCACCCCGAGGCCGAGCAACACGAAAAACCCGTTCTCGTGAATTTCGATGAAGGGCCCGCGAAAGGCGCGCATGGCCTCGTAGGCGGCCGCGTCGTAGGTCTCCTTCGCATAGGGCATGAGCGTAGCCGGATCGACACCCGGGGCGGCGATCCAGCCCGCGATCCAGGACCCGAGGGGCGGATAGAAAATATCCGTACCGGCCAGTACCAGCCCGGTGACCGCCTGCACCACCAGGAGTAACAGCAGCAGGGTTACCGCGATGCGTCCGAGCGGGTTGTGCCCGATGTACTGCAGCGGCCGCCCGGCGCTGAAACCGGCCCGGTAGGCCCGCACCTTGTCCAGGTAGCCGGGGCCACCAGGCAGAATCGCCCGCCAGCGGGCATGCGGCCCGCCGATAAAGGCCCAGACCAGACGCCACGCCAGGTTCAGCGCAAACACATAGCCGATCCAGACATGCACGGTCTTCAACAGGATTTTGCCGTCGTTGGTCACGCCCAGTGCCTTGTCATTCATGATAACCAGGCCAACGGCGATCAGTCCGATCATGCACAGCAGGTTGATCCAGTGAAACCAGCGGACGGAGGCGTCCCAGGCGGGATAGGATTTCAGGTCGTTCATGGTGGGTCTCCGGTTACTCGTTTTTTACCAGGCACAACAACCCGGGTTGAGCCTCGATTCATGGAACAGGACATAGTATTTCACGCGACTAATTCAATACAACCCAATGTCCGCCTACGGCCGCGAATTGCCGCCGCTCATATGAAAACGGCGACCCGAAGGTCGCCGCTACCGGGGCAATACTGCCGGCAGGACTCAGAATTTCAGAACCGCGCTGATGGAAAGCAGGTCAACATCGTCCCCGTCGGCATCAAGACGCTCCCACTCACCGCGGAAACCGATGGTGTCACTCAGGGCAACCTCTGCACCGAATCCGTAGGTCAGATCCGTGCCGTCATCATCGACACTTCCAAAACCGGTGGCCGATGCCTCGGCATCCCAGAACGCGAAACCCAGCTTGGCGAACAGGGAAAATCTATCATTCAGCGGTATCGTGCCCTTTCCGGCTATAGCAAATGCAGTTGCCTCCAGCGTGACCGATGTGGCGCCAGCCGAGGCACTCAACTCTCCGTAATCCGTATAACTGCCCTCGATGGCGATATTTTCATTCAATTCATAGCCACCGAAGAACTTGAACCCGGTATCCTCGTCATCACAACTGGTTGCACCCAGCGCAAGCAGGTCGCCGCAGGCATCCACGCTTGCTTGCCCGACACCTGCACCCACATAGCCGCCCGCGAAGGCAGATCCTGACAGTGCAAGCGCCAGTGCAATCACAGATGTCTTCAGGTAAATATGCTTCATCATCACGCTCCCTTAATGTTTTGAAGTTCCTGTCCCGCCAGCCCGGGTACTATCTGCAATGTACTCCGCAGACACGGCAGTGACGACAGCCGGGTGTAGCACGTAATTACACAAGGCAGGCGGAAAGGCAGTCACAGAACTACCCGGCCAGAATATATGGCATCAGCATGCAGACTGAAAGAGTTATTATCCCGACCTTCGGCATGCCTGACGGATATGGCCTGTCTAGAACCTATCTCATGATCCCGCGTAGCTCGACTGAACTGTATCGTATCGAGAATCACATTGACCCGGCTCGCGCGACGGGGATCCCGGACCGGGTTCTCGGCGAAGCGGCTGCAACATCGTTTATACAAGCGGCATTAACTGCCACAGCGCAGGACGGAATGACCTGTTCCTAGAGACCTTTGGGGTTACCATCGGACACGGTGAATTCAGTCCGGGGTTTGTCATCCTCGATTTTCTGATAAGTCCCGTTGCCTTGATCGACAACCGGATTGCAACGCTCATGCTCGCCCCAGTCGAGACAGTGCTGTCCATCGTCGGTGACACGCCATGTGCCCTGTATTTTCCCACCCTCGGCGGTGAGCCTCGTCACGGTACCATCGTCCCGGAAGTAATTGGTGAATGCCTCGCCCTTCTGCAGGTTGCTGCAGTGCATGGTGTTATTGGCCAGCAGATGCGTGACCTCGGCAGCCGACATCTGCCCGGCTGCAAACAGGGTGCCGGAAAAGGTCAGCGCCGGAAGTAAGAGCACAACCTGCCCGAATTTCAAAAACGTTCCCATCTGTCCTGTCTCACCTGTCACATAAAAAAAGGGCCGGACACATTTAATGGCAAATGTATCCGGCCCCTTGCTTGTATGAAGGCATGCCCCTTCCTTTTCAGGAAGGGGCATGCGGCGTACCGCACGGCAAGTGCTTCAGCCGTTCAAGCTGCGGCGCCGGAAGCCCCAGTAGAGACCGGCTGCGGCCAGCAGCAGCGGGAACAGCGGGTCGAATCCACGCTGCGTGCCGGCGACACTACAACCACCGCCGCCACCACCACCACCGACCGCGGGTGCTTCCACGGCGCCGACATCGCAGATCACGACGCCATCACCGTTGCCGTCGTTCCGGCGCGGAAAGCCCGTGCCGCGCTGATCGAACGCCGAAGCCAGTGCCTGGCAAGCGGCATCATCACCCGCGTCGATGGCCGGACTGCCGGCCCCCAGGGCCTGCGTTTCGGTCAGGCCGCCGTTGTCCAGCAGCACACCCAGCAGGGCATCGGTATTGATCTGGTCCGAGAGTAAGACCGCGTCCATATCGCAACTGTCGCCGTCCTCGAGGTTGAAGCCGCCCGAGACCATCTCTCCTCCAGCGCAGGGTCCGCCGCCGCTGCAACCGCAATTGGATAATACCGGTGCCAGCGCGTTCTTCTGGTTGTTCTGCAGTACCGTGCTGGTGAAGTTGAATACGCCCGGACCGAAGGAGTTCAGACCCGCACCACCACCGGGGGCATCAGTGTCAGCGAAGTTATCCGCCACCGTGACGCTTTGCAGGTTGACCGTGCCGTTGGTGTTGATACCGCCGGCCACGTCGGAGGCCAGGTTACCGCTCACCGTGCTGTTTGTGATATCGATGGTTACAAGGGCACGTCCGGCGATTCCGCCACCACCGATGGCCTCGTTGCCGTTGATCGCGCTGTGCGAGATCGTGGTCGTGTGCGAACCGGTGTCGAACAGACCGCCGCCGTTCTCGCCGACGTTGCCGTTGGCCAGGTCCGGAAACTGCGCGATCGTGGCAGGATCGAAGACCGCGCCCACCAGTGACTCGGTCACGGTCATATCTGCGTCGTTGTAGATGCCGCCGCCATTGGCGCCGCTGAAGTTGCCGCTGACCGCGGTCTGGTTGAGTGTTGCCGGCACGGCACTGTAGAGTCCGCCGCCATCGGCACCGGCCCAGCTGCTGACAATGGCCACCCGGTTGAGGGTCACGCTATCGATGCCAAAGCCTTCTTCCTCACCGGGCTTGCCGCCGGGGAACGGTCCGCCATCGTCGGAACCGCCGCCGCCGCCCATGCCGCCACCGACAGCGCCGCCCGGACCGTGTACGGTTTCCTCGTACAGCACCACGCCATAGCCCGCACCCAGCGCGATGGCGCCGCCCATGCGGCGGAACTGCCAGATCGTCAGCTGGTCAGGAACAGTGGCATCGATGGCGATGTCGTAGGCGTTGGTAATCTCGAGCGCGTAGGACGCTGCGTCGGTGGGAATCAGACCCACCTCGCCGTTCACCACCGCCAGGTCCTGGATCACCACGCTGGCGATGTTGGCTTCCGCACCGGCCGCAACCTGCACATGGAAAATGCGGTCGCCGGTCAGCGGATCCGTATCCTCCACGGGCAGTTGCCCCCAGTTGGCCGGGTCACCCAGCCGATCGCGGTCTCCTCGATACCTGCGCCGGTAATGGTCAGGTCATCGGTGATATCCAGGTCGCCGATACTTGCATCCGCCGTGATCACCGGCAGATAGGGATTGCCCTCGGTGCCATCGCCGCTACAGGGCATGTCACCATCGCAGCGCTCGTCCACACCAGCAATCGTCAGGGAAATATCCCCCACCGGCAGGGTGATCGTGTCGATGACACCGACCGACGCATTGGCCTGCATCACCGCCGCACGCAGGGTACAGGCGTTGTTTGCCGTCAGGCAGACCCCATCATTCAGGTCGGCATCGATTTCGTCAACTGCAATTTCGTCAACGATAAAATCCGCCGCCTGGGCAACACATAGCCCCAGCCCGCAGACGCCGGCCAGGCCGGCGCGTAATGCAAATCTGCTGATCATTCCAGAACCCGCCATATCTATCTCCTTATGTTGTTGTAATCACGTGAGAGTATTCAGGTTTTTAAGTATAACCCTGCCGACAGCTTAAGGCGCGTGAGAGTGTCCGACACTGACATGCATCGATTCAAGCGCACACTTTTTTGGGAACTTATTACCAGACAAGCCGCAAGTGTAACATATCAGGGCTGGGCGTGAATAACTCACTGAGATCACATGTACCTGCCCCTGATAACGTTTGCTTTCAGCGTTTGAACGAAATATAACGAAATATAATGGTTTGGGCAGTCGCCGATATCGCGGCGATGCTGGCGGTGAATTTCGTCGGCGAGATCGACAAATTCCTCGTGCCGCTCGTTCAGGTAATAAATCTCGGCAAGCCGTAACTTGGCGCGATGGTTGTTCGGCGCATCGGCGATGGTCTGCTCGAGCATGGCCTCGGCTTCGTTGTATTGGCCATGGGCGATACGGGTTTCGATCTCGTCCAGCGAGGCGCGCGGGCCGGACAGGATATCGGCCGGGCGCAACATGCCCGGCACGGGCTCGCTGCCGGTGTCGCGACGGCCGGCGATCATGCGCTTCACTTCGTCCTCGAGCTGCGCGCGTTTTTCAGTCTTGCGGGCAATCTCCGCCACCAGCTCGCGATCCGCGCTGCGTACGCCGGCATCGCTCAAGCGGTTGCGCAGCCGACGTCCGATACGCAGACCACCGAGCAGCAGCGCTGCGGCCAGCAGCACCGCGCCGATACCGAGCAGAATCTTGCCGTCGACATTGCGTGCGAGCGTATCCAGCAGCGACTCCGCTTTGGCGCTCGGCGCCGGCGCGTTCACTTTGGGGGCGGGCTTGGCGATTTTGCTGACGGCCTTCGCCGGCGCAACGGCCTCGGCCGCATGAGGGTTGGCCGAAGTTTTGTCGGCCACGGCGACGGTCGGGTTTGATTTCAGTTGGGGCGCAGCGAGGGTCGGCTGTGAGGACGCGGAGCTTGTCGCTGATTGACGCTGCTGCGCGGCATAGCGCGCGCGGATCTCGGCAAACTGCGTCGCAAGACGTTCGAGGCGCGCAGCAGTATCGGCATCGATGGCTTGCTTGCCGTCGCGTGCCGCCGTCGCGCGCGGCGCAGCTTTTGCGACGCTTCGGCCCTCGGGCAAGCGCAGGGTGACACCAACACGCAGGCGCGTCGCATCACCGCCGACAAAGGCCTGCGGATTGGCAGCAACGATATCCTTCATGAGCTGTTGGCTGCCCGTGCCGGCCAGGCCGGTCTCCTGCAGGATTCCCCACAGCGACTGCCCGGCTCGCACCGGACCGTATTCATTCGTCAGCGCAGTCAGCGTCGCCGGCGCCGAGGCTTCATTGCCTGCTAGCGTCGCACGCGGCGCGCGACGTGCCGGGGCTTTGCGCACGGTGGCTGTCGCGGCAGTCAGGCGCGGCGCAGGCGCGGCGGGAATGGTCAATTCAAAGTGACGGACCACGGCATGGATGCCGTCGCGCAGGCGCACGCGCAGCGACAGACTCGTCGCATCAAACGCACGCGCGCTGGTGATGACGAGCGCCTGTTCACCGTATTCGTTGGTTTCGATGCGGGCATGAACATCGAACAGCGCGAGAGTGTCGGTGTCGGCACCAAAGGCCGGCAGCAATTCGGCTTGAAGATCGTGCGCCGCGACCGTCGCCGGGCCGTACAAAGTCACGCGCGCCAGCAGCGGTTGGCCACGTACCGACTCGCTGCTGATTTGTCCCATCTGCACTGCCGAGGCCTCGTGGCCCAAGGCAAGCATGATCAGCAAACTCGAAAATCTCGGTATAGTCATCTTTCTCTCCGTGCGCCGGATTTACGCGGGGTTGGCCGGAAGCTGTCATGCAAGATGTGATGACGGCCAAGGAACCCAGCCGCGTGTATCACGCTTAGCGGCGCGCGGCCCCGATACTTGACCCCCTCGCCGCAGCGCGACTGGAGACCTCATTGTGAAGGCCAACGCTTTCGATCAAGCCTATTTCGAGCGCTATTACTTCAACCGCCGAACGCGCATCGCAGAACCGGCGTATTTCGACCAACTGTCCGCATTTGTCGGTGCCTATCTCAAACTTCTGGACTGCCCGGTAGGGCGTATTCTCGATATCGGCTGCGGCGCCGGCCTGTTACACCGAGGTCTCAAGCGTGCCTTTCATGGCGCCAAAATCGACGCCTGCGATGTCAGCGAATACGTCTGCGAACGTTTTGGTTGGCAATGCGTGAGTATTGAAGATCTGGAAGTAAAGAGCAGCTACGACCTCGTCATCTGTCACGATGTTTTGCAATATCTGGATGACAAGGCCGCCAAGCGCGCCATCGAAAAACTTGCCGCGCTCAGCCAGTGTGCATTGCTGTTTGGTGTATTGACCCGCGAAGACTGGGAGAACAACTGCGACCAGACCCTGACCGACAGCAATGCGCACATGCGCAGCACGGCCTGGTATCGCCGCCAGCTCGGCGCGCACTTCCACAACGCCGGCGGTGGCATCTATATCAAGCGCGATGCGAACGTGGTGCTGTACTCGCTGGAGTCGTTCTGAGCGCGTCGCATCAGCCGGCGAGCGGAATGAAGCGTAAGGCCACGCCGTTGTTACACCAGCGTTGGCCGGTAGGCGCGGGGCCGTCATCGAAAACATGGCCCTGATGGCCACCGCATTTGGTGCAGTGGTATTCGGTGCGCGGCAGGATCAGTTTGAAGTCCTGCTTGGTGGCGAGATGAGTTTCGATGGTGGTGTAAAAACTCGGCCAGCCGGTGCCGCTGTCGAATTTCATGTCGGAGTGAACAGTGGTAGGTCGCAGGCGCGACACACGAACAGTCCGTCGCGCTTTTCATCGTTGAGGGCGCTGCTGAAAGGTCTCTCGGTATTCTCCTTGAACAACACGCCATAGGCGTCGGCCGGCAACTGCGCTCGCCAGTCGTCGTGGCTGCGGGTCAGGGCGGGGAGAGCGTTGACGATGGTGACACCCGGCGCGCGCAAGGCCTGCCAGTTCTTGCGCAACTCGGCGAGCGCGGCGGCATCGGCTGCGCTCGCGGCATGTACCCGCGCGCTGCCGAACAAGGCCGACGCCAGACCGCCGACACTGAACTTGAGTAGGTTCCTGCGCTTCATCTCACCGCTCACCCAAACACAGAGACCCAAACCCAGACACCAACCCAAAGGTACCCAAACCCCAACCCCAAACCCCAAACCCCAAACCCCAAACCCCAAACCCCAAACCCCAAACCCCAAACCCCAAACCCCGGTTTCAAACCAAGTGAAGTATGATGCTGAGCTCCGTACAATATGTATACACATTTGTGGTTAACTTCGACTCCCGACTTAAACGAGAGATCCTCGGTTTATAATAGAAATCTCTGTGAGAGTCAAAGAGATGTCTTAATTTGTCTGACGGTACGTGTAAGGTAGTGTTTCATCTCAAAACTGAAGAGTACAAAGTGTACCACGGTGTTCCACTCTTCGTGAGTGTCCATAAACCATTCGACTCGGCATAATTAAACACAACAGGCTGTGACGCCGCACTGAGTATAAACTGACACAGGAATTTATCTGTTAATTAAGGATTGTTCGGCTGTCCGGGATTTGATCGCCGAGTTAATTAAGCGACGGTCACAAGATTGTTACAATCCGAGTTTTTGAAAGTTCGAGGGTCTCTTGACGGAGCGAGAAGGCTCAGTTGCTGCGGACCGACGTGTCTCGAAACTCAGATGTTTGGGACTTTCTACACAGTCACCTCACACGAGGCACTGTTGTTCGTTGTGGCTTGATTGCTGCGGAAATTACCATCTTGAGCGTGTGTCCCACTGACGAGCAGAGAGATGCTGAGGGCTGCAGTCAGCATGAGCAGAATCTGAAAAGAATAGTGAAGCAACAACTTCATATGGTACAGCTGACCTGACAGATAATGTTTCAGGCATTGAACAATTTCACCAATCTCCGTGGAA